>JAJPIQ010000085.1 GCA_021324685.1 Bacteroidota bacterium | reverse complement strand
AGCGGTTGAAACCCGTTTGTCGGATGAACTCCGTCTATGGTAATTCCCTGACCAAGCGCCAAATGCCTCGCGACGGTGAGGGAATAAAAGGCATCGTCTACGAAAACAGTCCCAACAAGCAGATGGTCGTTTAAAAACACGAATGCGCTGCGAGACAGGAGCACAATAACGCTTAGGACTACGAGCGCTATTGTCTCTTCACGACTGAAAAGGGTGTCGGGCTTTTTTATCACAATATGAATGGATGCGGAATATTAAACAATACTATGAATTTCCCTGTTCGAACGAGCATGATATTTCGCCGCCACGCTCTGATTTCGATTATTTTTTCGGTTGTTTTTGCACTTCAGGTCAATGCCAAAACTGCGGCAGGACCTCGCGTGCTCATTGTCGATGCCCACCCGGACGATGAGGCCGCGTATGCCGGTACGGTCTATAAGATTCAACATGACCTGCACGGTACGATCGATCTTGTTGTCATCACCAACGGAGAGGCCGGTTATAAATATTCGACACTGGCCGAGCCATATTACCATTTGAAACTCACTGATGAGAAAGTTGGCCGGAAATACCTTCCCGGCATCCGACACGATGAACTCGTTCGCGCCGGAAGGATTATTGGGCTGCATCATATTTATTTTTTAAACCAGCGCGATAATCGTTACACGCTCGATCCGCACGAGGTGCTCGACAGCAACTGGAATATTCCTTTCGTGAAATCGAGTTTGGAAAAAATTCTCGAACGGGGTCACTATGATTTCGTCTTTACCTTGCTTCCGAGCGATTCGACGCATGGGCATCACAAAGCCGCAACAATATTGGCGCTGACGGCCGTCGCCGCTCTTCCCGCCAATATTCCTCATCCGATCGTCCTGGCCGGAAGCACCACCGAGAAAGGAAAAACGCCGCGTCCCTTCACGGTCCTTGCAGGGTTCCCGATCACGCGCGTTAGCGACGGCATGCCGGCATACTCCTTCGATCGCACCCAAAGCTTCGGCTTCCATCATGTGCTTAATTATAAGATCATTGTGAATTGGGAGATTGCCGAGCATAAATCTCAGGGGACCGAGCAGTTAGGAATGAATGAGGGAGATCTCGAAGAATATTACTACTTCGATATCAATCCGCCCGAAGGTCGGGCCAAAACAAAAGCGCTCTTCGATGCCCTTGCCATTAATTACTATCCGGAAGTGACCTATCCCGGCATTAAGTGATATATCGCTGCATTTCACCGGCATTAAGTGAAGGAAAACAAAATATTAGTCCCTGAGGTCGGCGATCGCCGAGATGGGAAGTCCGGCACTGCCCTTCATCGAGCCCTTGGCCTGCGTGAAGCGACGGCTCTGAATATGATCGATATGGTCGGCATTGGTCCGTTCATTACGATGGCCATGACGATCGACATTATGAATGGCCCGCAATGTATTATCGCGTGGATTGCCGGTGCATTGCTTTCGATCCTGGACGGGCTTGTCTGGTCGGAGCTTGGTGCGCGCTGGCCGGAAGCCGGGGGAAGCTTCGTGTTCCTTAGAAAGATATACGGAGAAACGAGTTGGGGCCAGCTATTTTCGTTCCTTTTTATCTGGCAAACGATCTTTCAGGCGCCGCTGGTCGTCGCCTCCGGAGCCATTGGGTTTTCGGAGCATGTCGCATATTTAACTCCTATTTCTTTGGATGGCCGCAAGGCCATTTCCGGGGCGCTTGTGTTGATTCTGACATTTCTCCTGTATCGCAAAATCGAATCGACCGGAAAAATCGCCATCGGCTTATGGTCCGTGCTTCTTCTTACGATCGCGTGGATCGTCGTTGGAGGAGCGACCCATTTCGATCCATCCCTGGCATTTCACTATCCCGCGAATGGCTGGACACTGAGTCCGATCTTTTTCGTGCTCCTGGGACAGGCGATGGGGAAATCGGTCTATAGTTTTCTGGGATATTATAACGTCTGCCATTTGGGCGCGGAAATTCGCTCGCCCGAAAAGAACATCCCTCGCAGTATGCTGCTTTCCATTGCGGGCATCGCCGTTGTGTATATTTCGATGCAGCTTGCGATTCTGGGAACGCTCCCATGGCAAACGGCACGGCACTCCGATTTTGTATTCAGCTTGTTCTTCGAGCACTTGTATGGTCGCACCGCTGCAACGGTCGGCACCGTGTTGATCCTTATCATTGCGTCGGCGTCGCTTTTTTCTGCAATGCTTGGATATTCACGTATTCCATACGCGGCAGCAAAAGACCGGGCATTCTTTTCCATTTTTGGACGCGTCCATCCTACAAAACATTTTCCTTATGTTTCTCTTCTGGTACTCGGGGCGCTCGGATTTATTTTCAGTGTCTTCTTTAAGCGGATGGGTGACGTGATCGATGCCATTCTTGCAATTCGCATTCTCATACAATTCATCGGTCAGACCGTTGGGCTAATACTCTGGCGCCGTGAAAAAAATAATCTGGCTTCGCTTCCGTTCCGAATGCCATGGTTCCCAATTCCCGCCGTCCTTTCTATCGCGATCTGGCTTTTCGTTTTTTATTTTACCGGACTTCCGTTCATACTGGGTGCCCTTGGTGTCATTGGTGCCGGGGTGATCGTCTTTTTTGTTTGGAGTAAAGTGCAAAACGGGTGGCCATGGAATTCCTCTATTGCATTCGTCGAAAAGTAGTTGGCATGGTCAAAAATGAGTGCCGAAGGGATAAATGCCTCATCGTTCAGCGTTGTCATTGGGCTTGAACCTGCAGGAGATATTGGGTCGATTTTTTAAGCGCGATCTTGTTTCGATCGGCGTTGCGATGCTCCTGTGCCCATCCCTCGTATTGGGGTTTCAACTTCAAAAAAGTGCCGTTAAGATTGCAACACCTTCCCAGGCTCATGCTCCGGTTTCTATAAAGTCGAGCGCGAGCAGAACGCCGGCGTCTTCGCACATTCGGTACCCAAGAACCTCCAATGTTCACGCTCCGCTTATCAGGCGATTTTCATTTGCGCGCCAAAAAAATTCGATCGTCCGCTCGCATCGCGAGTCGATCGGTGCGGAGTCAGGATCTATTTCAGTTATGCTCGATCTTGGCCGACCGATCGTCTCGACATCGGATGGAACCGTAATCGATGCGCCGCCGGGGATGCAATTTTCGAGCGTTCGGTGGCAAGGCCTCGCAAATGGACTACCGCCAGGATTTTTATTGAATCACGCAACCGGCGGCACCGAGGAAATTCCCGTTCTTACCGTTACCTTTGCGGTCCCGGCCGATGCGACCGATATTGTACCGGTCGTCTCCGGCGAACAAACAATCCCGATCGGAAATATTCATTTTGCACCGTCCCTCTCGTATCGAAACGGTGTGCTGCGGCAAATATTCGACCCGGTGCTCTATGGCAGACCGCTGAATGTATCAGCCGGAAACCCGATCACGTTTCGTTCCCTGAGGAGTGTAACGTTAAGCATTCCGCTGGTCAGGCGAACGGCAAATGGGGAACAGGCCGTAGAAAAATGCACGATTGGGATCCGGTTTAAAACCTCGGGCTCCGCTCGTGGCACGGTCGTACGCGATCCTTTTTTTGCGAGCCTCGATTCGCTGCTCGTGGTTAATACGTGGGACCTCGCGCCATTCGGCGCTTCGCTCAGACCGCCGAAAAGTCCCGCGAAACGATCGTTCTCCGCACAATCGGCGACCGATACGACGGTCTATGGATGGATCGATCCTTCCGTGCCATATATTCGGCTTGCGATCACACGCGATGGATTATACCGCGTGGCGGCGAGCGATCTATCGTTCTCGAATTTTTCGATCGGTTCGGCCGGCTGGACGCCTCATACGATCCGCTGTATCAATCGCGGAAAGGAAATACCGATCTGGGTCGATACCGATGCGAATGGCAACATCGCTTCGATCGAATTTTATGGCGAGCACTTGCGCGGCTTCCCGTTGCCCACGATCTTCGATCCGACGTTTCCCGAACCTCGACGTGCAGAATATTACAACGTCGCGACCGATACCAATGTCTATTGGCTGACGACTTCCGACCGCACCGGAGGCACTCCGCTCCGCTTCAAGCTAAGTGCTCCCAATCCTGCCGGAGCGCCCGTGATTTCCATCGGAACGGTCCTGTATCATCATGAGCGCGATTTGAATTATTACCTCGGCGATGCCGGAAGCGATGAGACAGAGACTTCCCAACGGACCGAATATGTTGGCGGTGAGCGATTCGAATGGTACGAATTACATGGGACGCTCGACGATTCGACGCGATCGCATTTTGTCGATACATTCTATATTTCGCAACTGCCAGCCGATACCGCAGGACTCGTAGCAAATGTCAAATGCCTGTTGCGTGGGATGACTTCCGGCGTTCAGGCAGGATCGATCGTGTATCATTTGGTTACGGCGCATGTCAATAATGGCTCTTCAAATTTTCCGACCCATTTTGCCGATTATTCGTATGACTCGCTGACGTTTTCAGTGCCGCTTTCGGATCTCCATGTCGGGGCGAATATCCTGCATGTCGATGCCCTTACCCAGGGAGCGACGGTCGATCAGTTTTATCTCGATTATTACGAAGTAACGTTCCCAAGCGCGCTCGTTCCCAGTACCGACACAGCGATCGCAAAAGGGCAGTGGCGGTTCTCGCTCTTGCCTTCGAGCGGGACGGTCCAAATCGGGCTTTCGGACCCCTCGGCGCATCTGTATAATCGTTCGGATACGACGCGTGTGCTTTCCCAGTCGGGAATGTTCGCGGACGCTGCGAAAGAAACGACACCGGCGTATGTCGCTGCTACCCCGACGTCGTTCCTACATTGCGATAACATTCAGCCATGGAATGTAACGGGATCTAAAGGTTGGAGTATCCTGAGTCCGAGGCAGGTCGATTATATCATTATTACGCATCCGAATTTCGCGCAGGCCGCTTCGCGCTTGGCGGCCCGGCGGACTTCCGCTGGCTTTCAGACCATGGTCGCAACGACCGATGAGATTTTTAACACCTTCGATTTTGGAAGCAATGAGCCGGTCGCGATACGCCGGTTCCTGAATTATGCGTATTATGATTATTCGGGAACTCCTGTGTCCTTTGTCAGCCTGCTTGGGAACGCGTCCTGGGACCCCAAAAAAAATCTTTCGACGAGCAGCGTCCGATCTTACGTTCCGACGTATGGCAATCCGGTGAGCGATTATTATTTCACCCTTCCGGGCGAAGGGGATAGCAATCTCACGCAGCCGCCGCTTATGATGATTGCTCGCATTCCGGTCGATACGGAATCGAATGCGGATAACTATCTTTCGAAACTGGTCGAATACGAAGACGAGACGCCGGCCGAGTGGGACCGCCGCTTTCTTTTTATTGCTGGCGGCCAGGCCGGAGGACAACACGAGCAATTCGATCAGGAGATCCAGGGCTGGCTTTCAGATACGTCGAAAGGCATCGCTCGGCCGCCGATGAACATCTCTCCCACGATCATCGACCGGACCGATTACACGAGCGGGGTGGACGCAACTCATGTCGGCGATATCGAAGATGCGCTCCTCAGGGGCCAGTCCCTGATGTACTTCGCGGGACATGGAGCAACGTTCACCGCGGATGTTCTTTTCCCGGACGCGACCGTGCTGCACAATAAGGGATTATATCCACTGCTCATGACGCTAAGCTGCCGTACCGGTGCTTTTGCCGAACCCGATATGATCGGTGTAAACCAGTCCTATATTCAGGCAAGGGACGCGGGTTCCGTTCAGGCGTATGGAACTACCGGATTCGGCGAGACCGGATTCGACGATGCGCTCACATCGGAGCTTTTCCAACTCATGCATTCCTATGATAGTACGCACGATACTACGCAGCCGCATACCATTAACATGTTACAACTGCTTACGGCATCGAAAATCTATGCGTATCCCTTTGCATTTGGATTTCAGGACGTAGGACTCAACGGTCTTTTACAAAATTCTATGCTGGGAGATGCTGTAACGGGTTTTGTATTGCGGCCACAGCCGGAATTTGCGACGTTCTCGTCCGAACTGCATGCCTATGCCCGAAACGACACAGTCGCTCGCCCTACCTTTAGCGTGAGTGACAGTCTTCTTACAATACGGGCCATTGTCCATAATTACGGGTATTCTGCCGAACGCCCCGTCGTCGTGCGGATCGTCGATGCCGGACCGAACGGGCTGCCCTTTTCTCGTGATGATACGCTTCCGCGCCTGGACGACAGTGCCTTCGTTTCTGCGCAGTTCCCGCTGACCGCGCAAGCGATCGGGCCGCATACCATACGAGTCATTGTCGATCCAGACCGTCGATTCGCAGAAAGTTACCGGTTGGACGATTCGGCGAGCATTCAGATCCTTGTCAATGGTCTTTCGACGACCGCATTTTATCCCTACGAAGGCGCCAGGCAATTTTGCGATGTTTCGCCTGGGTCAACACACTTCATTGTACTCACGCCGGCTGGAACGAATCCATCCGATCAGGTCGAACTCGAACTGGACACGACCGAACGATTTTCGAATATTCTCCTCGATCGCAAAACAGCCGTCGGCACTTCCTATGACGTGACGTTCGACGTTCCGTTGCCGCCCGCGCCCGTTCCATTTTTTTCGGTCTATTGGTGGCGCACCCGCATCGTACGGGGCAATGGCGATACGACGGGCTGGCAATACGCGACCTTCAGCATTGCTCCGGCAGCCCGCCCGGAATTCAGTTATGCAGCGCCCGAGCAGCTTGCTTCCACGATCGTCAGCGGCCTTTCACTCGACATCCGCGGCAGGTTATACCTGCCACAACAGGACACGATGCGGATCGAAGCTATTTCACACGGCCTCAACGACTCCACGCTGGGAGGAAGTTTTTCTCCGTACGCACAGGTCCTTTTAAATGGTTATTCTCTCTATGAAGCCGGAGGTAACCTTTTTAACGGATTTGTCCTTCTCCTCTGGTCGGCCGACGGAAGCCAGATCCCCACCGCGAACGAGTTCAATATGCCCTGGACCGAGATCGGCAATCCTGCATTCGAAGATTCTGCCGCGCACATTTTTGACTCGTTGCTTGCGGCCGTTCCGCAAGGCGAGCGGGTGACCGTGCTCACGATCGGTTCTACCGATTTCCAATATTTCTTCGATTCGACGAAAGCGGAAATGGAATCTATCGGCTCCGCACAGGGGATGGGGCCGATGTCCTACGATGGCAGTTACGCGATCGTCGGAACGAAAGGCAGCGCTCCAGGCAGTGCCCGCGAGAACTTCGCAGCTAATGGCTCGAACGGCGCCCACGCGTTCGACACAACCGTTTCCTTCGGGACCGCAGGGCTCGCTCAGACGCCGTTTACTGCCGTCGCGCGTGACTATGGCGCGCTGCGTTGGACGGGCGATCCTATCCCTCCCGGCAGCGATATTTCCTTTACGGTCCTGGGTGTGCGCCGCGATGGCGCCGGTGTCGATCAGGTTACGACCTTCAAAGCATCCCAGGGCAATTCGTTCGATCTTTCGAAGATCGACGTTCGTACCTACGACGAACTTGCGGTACGAATGAATTTCAGTCGCTCGTCGAATTCGTCCCAAAGCCCGGCGCTCGGCGCGATCGAACTCGAGTACGATCCCGCACCGGAATTTATTTTTACGACCGATTCGGTACAGACAGTTCCCGCGCAGACCGCATCCGGGAACCCGATTATTGCACATTATTCGATCGGAACCCTGACCTGTACGCCGGGGGATTCTGTAACCGTGGCTCTCTATCGGCAATACCAGGGAAAGAGCGATACCCCGGCCGTTCATGTGATCCCGGTCGTTCCGGGCCACGGTTCCCAATCCTTTGCCGACACGCTCCAGACCACCGCGGAACTTGGTCCTGCGCAACTTACGGCCGTGCTGAATCCATACGAGGCCCAAAACGAACAATTGCTGTTTAATAATACGATCTCGGGCTCGTACACCGTCACGCGTGATACCATCGCACCGCTGACGGAGGTCTTGTTTACGGAACCGGGCCAGCCCGTCGAACAGCACATTCCCGATTGTGGATATGTTTCGAGCCGTTCGAATATCACGATCGATCTGGTGAGTCAGAACCCTTTGCGAGATACAGCCCGCAGTTCCATTTCAGCCGATTTCCTGAATGAGAACAATGCGAGCGAATTCTTTCCAGTCTCCACGGATAACCCGCACGGATATAACGTCCAATTTAAAACATTCTCATCGGGCCCGCTGCAGGCGCAACTGGTCATTGTTCCAACGATACCGTTTACGGCAGGGCAGTGGCTGATGCACGCCTATGTTCGCGATGCGAGTGGCAATACCGATACCCTCGAACAGTGTTTTGTGGTCAGTGACGTCAACGGCCTCGAACATGTCATGAATTATCCCAATCCCTTTAAGGATAAGACCGACTTTACGTTCGTACTCAAGTCCGATGCTCCGGCAGATGTCAAGATCGTCGTCTATACCATTGCTGGAAGAAAAATCCGTACTCTGACTCCAACCGAGTTACGCGCCGGGCTCAATATGGTCGAGTGGGACGGCCGCGACGAGCGCGGGAACGATGTCGCGAACGGGACCTACTTATATCGCGTCGTGCTCAACGGCAAAAATGGCGATAATACCTCCCAAGCGGTAACCGAACGAGCGGTGAGGTCGCGGTAGCGTTCATGTATTCGAAGCACGAATGGGTGATCATTAGGGGCATGACGGGAATCTCTCAGAAATTGAGAGACGCTGGGAGCATACTACTTAAAACCCGCGTTATGCGGTGCTCCAGGGCGCTTAGTCTCAGCTGGTTTAGAGCGTCTCGTTTACACCGAGAAGGTCGGGGGTTCGAATCCCTCAGCGCCCACACCTGGATTACGCTGATTTCCTGCGATTGAGAAAACGTTGATCACAGCGAGCCTGGATTCCCGTATCCGCGGGAATGACAAGACCCATGATCCTGGGCGCAAAGCGCCCCCAAAGATAGACCTTGTCCGCAGATACAGGAATCCAGCTTGCAGACTTTCAATACGTTGCCGGATTAATATACTTCAAGGTAGCGATCAAGTTCCCATTGCGTGACGGACATCCGGAACGAATCCCATTCGGCGGTCTTGGCTTCGGTCAGCTTTTCTACGCAGAAGCTTCCTAACGCATCGCAGATCACCGAATCTTTTTTGAGTTCGTCGTAGGCTTCCATCAGGTTCTTCGCGACCGTCGTAATGCCTCGTGCCGCCGCGGTCTCGTCCGTAAATTCGAAGATGTTTTCTTCGACCGGCGCCGGCGCCGCAAGTTTCTTTTCTATACCGTCTAAGCCGGCTGCCAGCATGACCGCAAAGGCGAGGTACGGATTTGCGCTGGGGTCCGGACAGCGGAGCTCGGCACGAACTGCTTTTTCACGACCTTTCGTGATACGCGGAATACGAATAAGTGCGGAGCGATTCCGTTGTCCCCACGCGACATACACCGGCGCTTCGTAGCCCACTACCAGGCGCTTGTACGAATTCACCGTTGGATTCAGGATCGCGTTCATCGCGCGAATATGCAGGAGCTGACCGGCGATATAATGCTTTGCGAGCGCCGAAAGCTGGTACTCACCATCCTTATCGTGCATCAGGTTCTTTTTGCCGTCGGGCGAAAAGAGCGACTGGTGCACGTGCATGCCCGAACCGTTGATCCCCGCGATCGGCTTCGGCATGAACGTACAATGCAGATCGTATTTCATTGCGATCGACTTGAGCGCATACTTCATCATGATCACGATGTCCGCGCAGCGAAGGGCATTGTCGTACTTGAAGTCGATCTCGTGCTGGCCGATAGCCACTTCATGGTGAAGTGCTTCGACATCGATGCCGAGCTCGTGCAGTGCGAAGGTCATTTCTTTACGAATTTCGCTCGCGAGGTCGGTCGTCTGGTCGAAGTATCCGGCGGTGTCATGCGGGAGGGTCTGCAGCGATCCGTCGGTGCCGCGTTTGAAAAGGAAAAATTCGAGTTCCGGACCGGTGTTAAAGCTATAGCCCATGTCTGCCGCGCGTTTCAACTGGCGCTTCAGGATGCCCCGGGGATCGCCTTCGAATGGAGATCCGTCTGGCATGAAGACATCGGCAATGATCAGTGCCGTTACGGCGCGGGATCCTTTGGACCATGGAATCACCGTGAACGTATCGAGATCGAGTTTCAGGTACATATCCGACTCGGAAATGCGCGCGAACCCTTCGATCGACGAGCCGTCGAACCATACGTTCGACTCGATCGCGTCTTCCAGTTTTGAGACGGGGATCGTCAGCGCCTTCATCACGCCCAAAAGGTCCGTGAACATGACGTTGATGAATTCCACTTTCTGCTCTTTTGCCAGCGACAATACTTCGGATTTGGTCATGACTGTGATAAATGTGATGGGTAGTGGTAGGATCGATGCAAAAAATTATGTTGTCAATTCTTCTATGGGCAGCGCCATGGTCTCTTTGTACGTATTAAGGACGACGTTCGTCCGTGTTTGCTTTACGCCCGGCCATTGCTGGATCGTGCTGAGCAGCCGTTCCAGCGTCGAGGTATTCCAGGTCCGCGCTTTGATGACGTGGGAACCTTCCCCCGTGATCGCATGGACCTCGAGGATTTCCGGATGCGCATTCGCCGCGCGTAAAAAATCGGGATATTTACTGCTCGACTCGACGGTAACGGTGATGAACACGGCGACATCGAGCCCAATCAGCTTTGGATCGAGCTTCGCATAAACGCCCTCCAAAATTCCTCGCTCCTCGAGCTTGCGCATACGCTCGCTCACAGCAGGAAGCGAAAGTCCAACTTCTTCCGCGAGCTCATTTCGTTTTGTGCGGCCCTGGTCCTGCAGCCGCTTCATGAGCGTCAGGTCGGTCTTGTCGAATCCCAGCGTTTCGAGTGCCGGTATCTTTGCACCTTTTTTCGAATCCGTCTTTGCCGATTCTAAAGTCATCACGTCTTTTTAAGCACGCCCAAAGTGACTTATGCTTAATAAATTAAAGTTGAGATTAAAACGTACCTTATAAAATAAGGTTTCCGAAATAATAGCTTTTCTAAATTATGTGGATAAGTTGGGTACGCTGCGGGTCGGTCTGACTAGTTGTCCGAAACTAAGTCGAGAAGAAAGTTTGATTACGCAAAATCTGACGTAATTTTGCGCTGTGAATAAATTTATCGATCTCCGTTCCGATACAGTAACGAAGCCCAGTCCGGCGATGCGTAAAGCGATGGCCGATGCGCCAGTGGGCGACGATGTGTTTGCCGAAGACCCGACCGTAATCGAACTTCAGGAAGAAGTCGCTGCCATTTTAGGAAAAGAAGCGGCGCTTTACGCCCCCTCCGGCTGCATGGCGAATCAGCTTGCCATTGCGGTACATACGACGACAGGCGATGAAGTAATCCTTGAAGCCGACGCCCACATCTACAATTACGAGACTACGGCTGCGAGCGTCCTTTCACGCGTGCAGCTTAACCCCGTGAAGGCTGCGGACCGCGGGCTGCTCTCTGCCGAAGATATTCGTCCGGCAATTCGGGAAAAAGCCTACTACATGCCGGTGTCGCGAGTGATCGCACTTGAGAACACGCACAACCGCGCCGGCGGAACGGTCTATCCTATGGAACGAATCCGTGAGATCGCAGCCCTGGCGAGAGGCAACGACATAATGATGCATCTGGACGGTGCGCGGCTTTGGAATGCCTGCGTCTTTTCCGGTCATTCGCCCAAAGAATATGCGGATCTGTTCGATACGGTCTCGGTATGCTTTTCGAAAGGCCTTGGCGCACCGGTCGGAAGCGCACTTGCGGGTCCAAAAGAGCTCATCGCAACGGCCCGCAGGTTCCGGAAGATCTGGGGCGGGGGAATGCGGCAGGCGGGAATTATCGCGGCTGGCGCGCTCTATGCGCTGCGTCATCATCGGGAACGGTTAGCGGAAGACCACGCCAAAGCGCGCCGCTTCGCCGAGGTCGTTTGCAATGATTCCAAACATATCGAGATCGACAGGAATCGAGTGGAGACGAACATTGTGCTGCTCAAAATCGAAGGCGGCCCGGACCTTCCGCACGCTCTCTCGATGCTGAAAGAGAAAGGAATGCTACTTTCGCTCGGTTCGCACGGCTTGTTACGAGCAGTGACACACATGGACGTGACCATGGAAGAGTGCGAAAACGCGGCCTATGCGCTCGTGGATCTATTTGGATGACGGACACAACAACGATCGTTCCTTCCAACGGAAAGCTCCCAGGGATTCTCGTAGCCATGGCTGCCGGGATCAGTATGCTGTTATCGGCCCTGAATTACCCGGTGATCGGGCACGATGCCTATGTCCACCTGAACTGGCTGGAACAATTCCCGAATCTGTTTTTGCACGGCGTTTGGTATCCTCGCTGGCTGCCGGACTCTTTCGGAGGATTTGGCGCACCGACGTTTTATTTTTATGCGCCGCTTGTTTATTGGGTTGGGGCTTTTTTATACTCGATCGGAATTCATTCTCCTTCTTATCTATATAACTTTCTTGCCCTCATATTTGAGATTGCTTCCTTTGTCAGTACTTATCTTGTGCTGCGACAGATCGCTTCCAGTTCTCGAATGGCTCTTGTTGGAGCGGCAATCTACAGTTTTCTTGCATATCGCTTTTGCGATGTTTTTATACGCGATGCCCTTACGGAACATGCCGCGCTGGCGTTTTTGCCGCTCGTCTTTATTTCGTCTCGCGACCGTGTCCGGTCGATCGCGACCTATGCGGTCGGGTGGGCAGGCCTCTTGCTGACAAACCTTCCCATCGCGTATCTGGGGATATTTTCTATTCTCGTCTTTAACATTGCTGAACGATCGTATAAGCGCCTGGCGATGCACGGACTCGCATTCGTTATTGCCATCGGTGCCAGTGCGGTCTATCTCTTTCCGGCCTTCGCGCTCCGTGGGTTTGTGCATCAGCGGCATTTATTCGATCTCGATTTGCACACCAGCCTGTTCGGGTTTGCACTGCTCGATCTTTTTCAGGGCCACTTCGACTGGCTGCGAATTTCCAGTATCGCGACCGCGATGGGAGGCGTTCTCATCCTTTTCTGGAAAAGCGAGTGGACAAGGGATGGATGGAAATGGGTTGCCGTGCTGGCACTTTTTTTTCAATTACCGTTTATCAGCGCGCCGCTATGGCACCTCATACCGGGAATGCCCTTCGTGCAATTTTCATGGCGCTGGAATGGCGTGCTCTTGCTTGCGATCGCGGTCCTATTTGTCCGATGGGGGAAAGAGAGGGGATCGATTCAGGCGTGTGTGGTCATCGGCCTTGCACTTGTGACGATACTTTCGGAGCTTACGATCGCGCGGAACTTATTCGTTCCCGCCTCGCCGGCGGTAACATGGTTCCACACGGACGCTCCGGAATACGCGCCGAAATGGGCCTCGAACGATCCGGGCGAAGTGATCGGAATCGCCTTGCGGCGGGCAAGCGATCCGGCAGCGGTACTGCTCGGTCTTACAATGCCCGGAGACACTGTGGCCCTACAGTCCAGAACAGCAACGGAATGGCGATTTGCGTCGAAGCTTTCGAGGCCGACTTCCGTTCGATTCCATCTTTTTTATTGGCCGTTCTGGAAGGCCCGCACAGACTCTGCTCAGATCGTGCTCGAAGCGGACCCTAATGGTTTTTTACAAGCCGTGCTCCCGGCAGGCCAATCGGAGATCCATTTAGAATTACAGCCTTCGCCCGCAGAGCAGGCAGGAAGAGCGGTGAGCATCATTGGCGCGGGCGTGCTTACGATACTGTTAGCCGCGGCGGCTTATCGTTCGATTTTGATTCGACGGGAGATCGCCATGCCTCCGGCTTCGGCGCGCAAGACATAAGTTCCGGTCGTCAGGGAATCGGTATCGATCGAAATCGTCGTCATTCCGGCGGGACATTCCTTATCGATAAGCGCCTTGACCTTCTTTCCCAATATATCGAAAAGATCGGCCTGCACCCATGCGATCCCGGGAAGGAAAAAAGCGACCTCGATGGCACCCGTCGCCGGATTCGGACGAATCCCAAGATCGAACCTCGGTCCGGCTGTGATGGGCTGGACGGCACTCTGAGTTCCCGTATACGCGATCCGAAAGATGACGCCTTCTGCATCGTCTGAAACGTAGAGCGCGCTATCGGCTCCTTCGACGAGTTGGACGGGTCGCCCGAAATAATGAGACGTATTCGAATCGTTGTTAGGACCGAGCACTTCGAACCCGTTGACAAAATCGGTGACCCGGGCATTCCTTCCGTCGGTATCGACAAAAAGGACGGTGATGCGCGGTGGGGCGGGTGGGGAGCGGTCCCAGGACCCATGATAGCATTGGAAGATGGCATTATGGTACATGGCCGGGAATTTTGTTCCACGATAGAAGTGGAGTGAGAGCGGGGCCGAATGAGCCAGCACCTCTGCGACCGGACCGCTGAATGTTTTTACGATATTCGTATCGAGCGTGCGCCACGGACTTTGCGGATTCCGCATCTGGAATCCATAGCAATACGGCCAACCATAATTTGCACCATCGCAGACAAGATAAATTCCTTCGGAAGGATTGTTATCGGTCAGTTGGGTTCCGGATCCAAACAGGTCGTCCATCCCATTGCAGTTTGCCCACAGCGCACCCGTGCGGGGATCGAAATCCATGCCTTCGGGATTACGAAGCCCGCTCGCAAAACTTCGATAGCCGCTCCCATCGGGATTCATTTCGACGATGCGGGCACGATGGGCGAAATCGGTAGTATCCATATTGCCGTTCGAACCGATCTCGACATAGATCTTATTCCTTACGGTATCGAAGACGAAATTCCTTGTGAAGTGAGAGCCGCCGTGAGGGAAACTGGCAATTTGAGTTTTTCCGGAGGCGATGCGGCTGGAACTGGCTGTCGTCAACCGGTATAATTCCGAATCGTTCGAGACGTACAATGTATCGTGATAAAATCCGACACAGTCGGGATCGCCAAGGCCGCTGAAGACGACGATCGTGCTGTCGGCTACCCCATCGCGGTTATGATCCGGGAGCGCGTAAACCTTCCCATTGAACGACGTCGCATAGAGCACGCCATCTGGCGACAAGGCAAGCCCCCGGCATTGCGGAATGCCATTCGCAAAGACGGTCATCGTAAATCCGGCCGGGATCGAAATTGGGTGCGCGGTGCCATTGACGGTAACCACGGTGTCCCGCAAAACGGGCGGGGGTGCTTCCTGGGTTCGAATCGAATGCGGCGGTTGCTGCATCATCCACGCCGTAAGAGCGCAGCCTTTGGAAGACTGGGCGCGGACCATCGGAGCTTCTTGCGTGCATCCCAGCGCCACAAGCAAAAGCAAATAGAGAGGCCATTTCATGAGGATACTAACTCTCGATCCTGAAAAACGATTGCCGAATGAGTCATCGAATATACACGAGTTTTCGCAATTCTGAACCATCCTCTGTTTTAACGTGAACGGCAAAGACTCCTTTGAAAAGATTCGAAACTGGGATTTCGAGGAAATCTTGTTCCGTGTTTACATTATAAATTCTCCTTCCAAGCAGGTCATCGATCACGATGGATTGTACTGGATCGCGTGAGAATATGGATATCCCATTACTCGATTCCGAAATTTGGATCTCGGGAACTTCTGGCTGTTCACGGACGGAACCGTTCGTTGGAACTCCGATGTAAATCCCCGAGTCGGTGGCAACGGCGAGCCGCCCGGAAAGCGTATCGTATTTGAGGACCCAAATTTCCGTTACGACGGGATTGCTGGTATCGCCTTGTGCTCCGGTCGGAAAATTTGTCGAGTGCCACGTCATGCCTCCATCGGTCGTTTCCTGGACCAACCCATTATGGACGGTGTCGGAACGGACATCGAACATCCCTGTAAAAAAATGGAGCGGCAGAGGATACGCCGCATCTCCGGGTTTCGAGAGCATGGAAACTCTCTGATCGATGTCGATTCCCCATGTCCTCGCTGGTGAATTCTTTACCGCGCTCCAGGTCAGGCCACCATTCGTGGTTGTAAGAAAACTCGAATCGGCGGCAGGCCAGCGTTGGGCGATCGCAATCGTCCGCTTCGCGGTCGCGGGATCGGTCGCGTGCCATGAAAAAACGATTTTAGGGAATTCGACGTCTGGCTGCCATCCGTGAAACGTAAAGTTCCAGGTGTCCCCGAGATCGCTCGAGTATACAAGCGAACCGGTGTATTTGCTATTCTCACTTCCTTGAATGAGAAGAGGCGGTTCGCCCTGAGAAACGTCCATAGAACCGAACAAGAGCGAATCGTTAATACCGGTCACACCGACCAGCGTCCAGTTGGCGCCATGATCGGTCGAGCGCCAGACGCCTTTTCCCTGCATTCCGTAATAGAGCGCATCCTCGTTCGCATTATAACCGATCGCCTCGCCGTCCATACCGCCAAAATTTTGCAATTGGCCGCCAAGCGTGTCTCCGTTGAAAAGATCGTTCCAGGTCAGACCGCCGTCCGTGGAGCGATAAAAATTCGAAGTGCTCCCGGCAAGTACAATGTTCGTATCGGTGGGAAGGCAGAAGATTTGGTGAATTTCACTGATGGGCACGGCGAGTGGGTCGAGCAAGGAGTCATGCTCGATCCATGTTACGCCTCCATCGTCGGAACGAAAAATTCCGCCAACAAAGCCGGGGCCGGCGAAGATCACGCGGCCGTTCGAATGGGGATTGAATGCGACCGATTCCCATACTTCGGAATTATTACCCGGGAAATAGGCGCGGTGCCACTTATATCCCTGCGCACGTGCGGAATCCTTGGGAACCGTCAAAAGCACGACGGCAAGCCCCAGCGCAAACCGTGGGACCGTTAAACGAGCGAGAGAGATCATTGGAATGGGTTCGAAAAAGAGTTCCGGCTGATACACGTGCTATCGGTCAGCGTCGCGAGGAACGCAATAATATCTTCCATTTGCTGTCCGGAAAGTTCGAGAGGATGAATCAAGGAGTCTTGGGTAGGATTGTGCATCCCTCCGCGGTTATAGAAGTCCAGAACTTGTTCTAAAGTTGAAAAACGGCCGTCATGCATGTAAGGTGCAGTCAGAGCGACATTACGCAAGGTCGGCGTTCGAAATTTTCCGTTATCGTCCGGGTCGTTCGTGAGATTTTCCAAACCCGCATCGAGGTAGTGAAGATCGAGACCGTTCGAATGATAACCATTGTCGGTAAAGTTAATGCCGCTGTGGCAGGCAATGCAATTAATGGATTTGCTCGAAAAAAGGGCAAGACCGCGTTTAGCAGACTCCGATATTGCCTCTGAATCTCCGAGGCGAAACGCATCGTAGGCGCTCGTGCCGCTGATGAGCGTTCGTTCGAAACTGGCGAGAGCTTGTGCGATACGAGTCATCGTCACACTATCGCTTCCAAAGGCGCGAATAAAGAGAGGAGAAAAGAGCGAATTCCTCTTTACATGAAGGATCAGCGTCGCACTGTCATTGTCCAACTCTATGGGATTAAAAATGGGTTCTAACGCTTGCTCTTCGAGCGACTTCGCGCGGCCATCCCAAAAAAAACAGGTGTCGTAAGCAAGATTGAGAAGAGAAAGCGTATTGCGGGAGCCGTGCTGGCCCGTCGAGCCAAAACTCCAGTGTTGGCCGGGATCGCAAAATGCGGCCGACATTTTATGGCAGCTTGCACACGAAAATTGCTCGTTACCGCTCAGTTCGGGACTATAAAAAAGGTACCGCCCAAGTTCTGTTTTTGCCGGAGTCCAGGGATCATCGGCCGGAACAAAGGGCTGGGGAAACCCTGGCGGTATGGAAATTTTGGGAGGGTCCAGGGGTGCAATATCGGCGACGTTCTGCTGACAGGAAGCGCAAAAAATGGACGCGAGCAGTGCAGGGACTGCCAGGATCAACGAGCGCGAAGGAACAGATTGCAAAACCTGAATGAGGTCAATAACAGATGAAAACCGGGTGGGGAGCACACAAAGTTGCGGCGGCTTTTTTAAAAATTTTTGTAACCGGCGCACTCTTGCACGTTCTTGTATGTCGGCTTGGCTCATTAGGGCACTTTTGTGCACGAGGCTGGCTTTGATAACTGCTTTTTCTTCGTTAATCTTCGTATATAAAAGCCATGAAATTGTGCGTTCCCACTAAGAATCGTTCCCTCCTTTTTTTTGCAGTTATCCTGCTCGCGCTCACTGCGACTTCGCCGGCGTATTCACAGGCAAAACATGGAATTCCGTCCGACGGGACTGATTTCTTTATCGGTATGATGCCGGGGATTGCACCCAATCAGGGGTGGCAGATTAAAGGTCACGAGTATTTGCTCATCGGCTCCGCGGCTAACAATAATACCGTGACGATCAGCTATTTCGACGCGAACGGCAATGAAGTGCAGGGAAAGACGTTCATCCTGCAACGTGGGATCTGTGAGCAGTATTTTATCGACCATTCGACGATGGCGCCCTCGTATCCCGGCGAACAACTCGAATTCAGGGCAGCACACATTACGTCCAGATACCCGGTCAGCGTTCAATATTATTCTGACGGTTCGAGTGCCGGGAGTATGTTCCAGGCCATTCCGACGTCAGGGCTCGGTAAAAAATATGTCGTATCGGCATGGAACGATAATCCGCTGAAGGACGCCCCGAATCCCTACAATCCCGATTCCTCGAGTTCCGAATTTGAGATCATTGCGCCGTACGATAACACCGTGGTCACTTTTGTGCCAAATTCAACGACCTACTCCGGAGTGGTTGGTCTTATGACCGGATCCGGCTCGGACGGCAAAACCCCGCATCCCGTAACCCTCTCGATGTCTCGCGGACAGGTCTATTGGGTCCGTTCGCGGCCGGAAGATATGTCGGACGATCTGTCCGGCTCAACAATCGTCTCCAATAAGCCGGTCGCGGTTCTCGGCGGTGCGGAACATGCACTCATTGGCGATCCCAGCGGATTTTTCGATGAAGATATTCTCGACGAGGCGGTAGAACAAATGACTCCGGTCGAAGACTGGGGAACGGATTTCCCGGCCATTCCCACGATGCCTGCTTCGAATTCCAATGTCGATCAGGGTGGCGATGGCGATCTGTACCGACTGTATTCAGACGATCCCAAAGGCATGAATATCAACATGTGGGATGGAACGCAGCTTTACGGTCCGAAGGGCCTTGCGTTATATCAGGACCCACCGGCGGACTTTGAGAATATTTCAGACCCCATCGATCTGGTGACCGACCCGGCATCTGTCGATTCCTTAGGCACTCTCAAGAAAATGTATGCGGTGCAATACCAGTATTTTCAGGGCGTACCGCAGAACGAAGAGAGCGACCGTTCGCCGAACGAGATGAACCTGATCTCCGTCGACCGGTATATTATGAGCACGGTCTTTATGATCCCGAACAACGTTACCTATCACGGGTACCAGTTCATCAATGTGATCACCAACAAGGACTCCGTTACGAAAATCTTTTTGTCTCATAACGGGCAGGCCGGGACGCAGCTCGGGAATAATTCCCCGGTCAAGCAATATTCGATCCCACTCCATCCGGAACTGATCGGAATGACCTTCCGCCTGAGCCCCGGAAGTTATATGATCTATGGGAACACACCGTTTGCGTGTTATTCGTACGGACGTACGGAACCACTGCAGAAAGATGTCTGGGGCTACGCCGCGCCGACCGGCCAGGCCTATGGATCGCACGAGATATCCTCTTCAAAGATCAGCATTACACCCGATTGCGACGGATGGAACATTCATCTGCACAACGATCTCGGCCTTGCGGATATTGAATTGATCGATCCAAACGATTCGAGCCTGTACACGAATCCGCCCTATCCGGGGTGGTATAATGTTTCGATGGATCCGCAGCATCCAACGTTGCCCCCGTTTGAAGTCGGCGATACTTCGATGGACCTGCGCGTCAATGTCGGGCAGTTGCAACAGAATGCCTATGCTGCGATCTATGTGGTGGACCGGGGCGGCAACGATACCGTGATCCAGTTACAGTATACGGCGCCGAAATTATCGCTTTCCGACTCGAGCATTGCTTTTACCGCCGCGCCAGTGAGCGGACAGGTCTGTTCGACCGTGGTGTTCCATGTCGGCTCGACGGGAAATCAAAATTCCGTCATCGTTTCTCCGGCACAATTCGACACCTCCTTCGACAAATCCCATGTCTTTTCATACACCTCCAATCCGACGCTTCCGGCCTCGCTTCACAATGGAGATTCGGTAATTTTCACAGTCTGCTTCCAGTCTAGCGATACGAACCAGCACAAGAACCAGCTCGTGATGCAAGCAGGATGCGTCGTAGATTCGATTCCGGTTTCAGGTTATGCTGCGACACCCATTATTATTGCGGACGACCACGATTTTCTGAATGTTCCTGTCGGCGATACGGTGTGCGCGCTCATCTCGGTCCAAAATGTCGGGAATGCACCGCTCATTTTGGACAAGAACTGGCTTTTGCATTTGAATCCGGACTACAGCTTTATGTCCGCAGCGATACTTCCGGACACCATAAAGCCACATACGTCGCAAAAGCTCGATTTCTGCTTCCATCCGACTCAAAAGGGGCAGAGCGATACGCGCATGGATTGGGGAACGAACCTGTCCGGTAACTATACCCATGATGAAAAGGATACTTCGGCACTGCTTGGAGCCGGTATTAAAGCAGGTCTCAATTGGATGTGGCATAATCAGCTTTTTACCGTTGAATGCGCTCGCTATGACACCGTCCGATTATGGCTGCAGAACACCTCGATCGGTAATGAAGGCGCCGACCTTACCGTTACCGACATTCATGCGATCGGACCGGACGCAAACGATTTCACGATCCTGGATTATGGCACCACCTATCAGCCACCCTGGCTGCTTTCAAAAGGAGACTCGCAGTATATCGATGTCCAGTTCCATGTCGATCCGAACAACGGATATGTGGATCGCAATACTGCGTTTGTTGTAGCTGGTACAGGACCGGGCGGACCGTATTACGATACGCTGAAGTGTCTTGGACATGTTCGTCATGCGATCGTTTCGCTGACACCGGCAACATTTAATTTCGGCGCGCAGCTTCCTGGAATGAAGGTTACCCAGGCCTTCACGGTTACGAATACCGGCGATACCAATTTCCACTTTACAACCATCGGTCTGCCGGGATCGGACTTCACGATCGTGAGTGGCCCGAACGTTGGGGACACCCTTGCTCCGGGTCTTACCGATACCTTCGTTATTCAGTATCTGGCGCCGGCAGCCGGCGGGAGCTCGCAGAGCACCCTTACGCTCCTTTCGAGCGACACGATCTGCGAAGGAACAAACGCGACGTTTAGCGCCTACTCGGGTACTGTTACGCTTTCCGGGACAGGATATACGTTCCCACTCACCTATATCTGCCATGGGGATACGGCTTTCGTTTCGACGACGATTCAGGGCATTTATGGTGCCGTGCTCGATAGTGTACAAATTACGAATGGACCGAATGGCACGGGTGCCGACCAGTTCGTCTTTGCGGACGATCGTTCCCAGCTCAAAGTGCTGAACGAAACGGCGCAAAGCCAAACGATCACGTTCCCGATCTTGTATCAGCCCTCGAAGAACGGAAACGTCGGTGCGGTCGTCAACTTCTATTGGCATGAAACGGATAGTGTCGACAATAAGTATGTGCTCGTTCCCGAGCCGATCACGGGCATTGGCTATGCTTCAGCCGATACGCTCAGTGTCGCGAATCCGGTCGTCGGCAGCAACGGGGCATACACGGCGGTCACGGACGGCATGGTAACCGTTCCCGTTCGGCTGGCGGTCCCGCTCGATTCCGTTGCACAGATCTATGGCGTGCAGTTCACACTCCGTTATTATCGCGATGCCTTTCTGTACCAGCCAGGTGGAATTCAACCGCAGGGTGGGCTTTCGCTCGTGAATAATCCGCAGCCGGTTGCCGATCCGGCAGACAACAACTATGAACTGCTGCCTATTCACCTGGCGAGCACGACTCCGATTACGACACTCGACCCGATCGCGAATGTTACGTGGCAATATGTGATTGCGCGCGATTCGGTCTCGGCCTTCCAGATCCAGGACCTTATGTTCCTCGACAACACGCAGTCCCAGGTCTGCTGGATTGCGCAGGATACGATCCCCGGAACGTTCTATGGAACGAACGTGTGTGGCGATAATACGTTGCGGACCTACCTTCGCACGGGCGGGCTCCCGGCGTTCTCGATCGACGGAGTCGTTCCGAATCCGATTATTACGCAGTCGGCACGCGTCAACCTGATTGTCTCAGAAGATGGTGTGCCGGTGACCATGCAAATCTTCAACGCGCTCGGACAGAACGTGCAAACGCTGATGAAAGACGAGCCCCATGCCAAAGGTGGCTATCTGGTTCCGATCGATGCCTCCGGACTTCCGAGCGGACTCTATACGGTGTTCGTTTCAACGCCCGGCTATGCGGTTTCGAAACAGATCCTGATCACACGATAAAGAGATTCCATACGATAAAAAGGTCATTCGCGATGGCGAATGACCTTTTTTGTTGTAAAGAATATCTTTCAATGCTGCGATACGAATATTACAAGCTGCGACGCGAATATTACGCTGAAACCTTCGCGCCGTCACGCTTCGCAATCCACCCCCGAATGTAATCGACAATCGCCGACATGGGCGCACCGGGAGTGAAAAGCTGGCCGATGCCCATCTTTTTCAGCTCTTCTATGTCTTCGTTCGACATGATGCCGCCGCCGGTCAGGAGGACATCATCGAGGCCGCGCTCGTGAAGAAGTTTGAGGACTCGTGGGAAGATCGTCATGTGTGCACCGGAGAGCATCGAGATACCGACCACATCGACATCCTCCTGCAGTGCCGCTTCCGCGATCATTTCCGGAGTTTGGCGCAGGCCGGTGTAGATGACTTCCATTCCGGCGTCGCGGAGTGCGGCGGCAATCACTTTCGCTCCACGATCATGGCCGTCCAATCCGGCCTTGGCGATGAGTACTCTGATTTTTCGCATCGGTCCCTAAACACCAAATGGGACAAAATGCTTCACGATCATGTTTGTCTGCCGCATTTACTCCATACTTAGCACTTTAGCATCGTAGACAGCACTTTTTATGACCCCTGTAATTCTCCGTGGTGCGCGTACGCCGATTGGCGTTTTTCTCGGTTCTCTCGCAGACGTTTCGGCGCCCAAGCTTGGTTCGATCGCAATTAAAGCAGCACTGGAACGCTCCGGTGTGAGTCCACATGAAGTGGATGAAACGTATATGGGCTGCGTGCTCACGGCCGGTGTTGGGCAGGCCCCAGCCCGGCAGGCTTCGATCGGGGCCGGAGTCCCAAATTCGGTCCCGTGCACGACGGTGAACAAGGTCTGCGGTTCGGGAATGAAAGCTGTGATGATGGCCGCACAGAATGTGATGCTGGGCGATGCCCATGTCGTCGTTGCCGGAGGAATGGAATCGATGTCGAACGCACCTTATCTATTGCAGCGTGCTCGGACCGGTTACAAAATGGGGAATGGGGAACTCGTCGATGAGATGATCAAGGACGGCCTGTGGGACGTCTATAACGATTTTCATATGGGGAATGCGGCGGAACTCTGTGCTGTCGAGTGCAATGTGCCCCGCGAAGCGCAGGACGAATTCGCGGTCCGGAGTTTCAAACTGGCGAATGAATCGATCGATAATGGAGCGTTCAAGTCCGAGATCGTTTCCGTGACTGTTCCGCGAGGTAAGGAAACGGCGGATGTGAGCGAAGACGAGAACCCACGCAAAGTAAAGTACGATAAGATTCCGACGTTGAAACCGGTATTTAAGCAGGGCGGGACGGTCACCGCAGCCAATGCGAGTTCGATCAACGATGGCGCAGCCGCATTGGTTGTGGCAGGCGATGGCGTCGCACAGTCGAACGGCTGGAAAGCAACGGCAAAGATCATTGCGTATTCCTCTTACGCGCAAGCGCCAGAAAAGTTCACAACGGCGCCCGTCTATTCTATCGAGTCCGTCCTCAAGCGCGCGAACATGAAGATGTCGGACATCGATCTCTTCGAAGTGAACGAAGCCTTTGCCGTCGTCGCTTTGGCCACGCAGGGAAAGCTGAATATCCCACTCGAGAAGTTGAATGTTTTAGGGGGCGCGATCGCACTGGGCCATCCCATCGGTGCAAGTGGGGCCCGTATTATTATCACGCTGCTGAATGCACTGGAACGAATGAACAAGCAGGTCGGACTTGCCTCTATCTGCATCGGTGGCGGGGAAGCGACCAGTATTATTATAGAACGACTATAGGGGATGGAGGGCGGCGAGTGAATAGTTAAGATGATGGATGTGAACTCGCTCGACCCACGGCCCTCGATGCTTCGCCCTCGTACGGTCTTTCTGCTGACGCTTGCTGCTTCAGCCGCCTTTTTGTTCCCAACGAACTTCTGGCCGTTCGATTACGACCAGGGAACGTTTGCCTATGGCGGCTGGGCCATCCTTCACGGTGCTCGGCCCTATATCGATTTTTGGGACATCAAGCCGCCCAATATCTTTTATACCTATGCAGCGGCGTTCTCCCTTTTTGGCAATAGCGTTCGGGCGGTTCGAATATTCGATTATCTGAATGCCCTGCTTTCGATCGCGTTATTATACCTCCTTTCCATTCGATCATGGAAGGATTCGGTATCGAAGCATACCGCTGCCATCCTGGCCGTCCTTGCGTTTGGTTGTCAATATTATATCTTTGGGCATTGGGATACGGCACAGGTCGAGACCTACAGCGTTCCATTCCTTCTGGCAGCGATGCTGCTTGTGATCCCGACGCACGAATCGAGTTCGGGCCCTAAACTTTATTCCCGAGCGGCGCTTGCCGGTGCGGCCATTGGTGTCACGTTTTATTTCAAATTTCCCGATGCCTTGTTCCTCGTGGCGGCAGCGCTCGCATTATGGTTCCATTCTCCCCCCGAGCGAAGAACGCGGGGAATCGCGCAGGTCTGGCTTGCGGCCGGATTTCTCGCGGTCGTTGTGCTCCAAAGCTTGTATCTCGCCCTTGCACACGAATTTCTTCCGCTTTGGCACATCACGACATCGAGCACGGAAGCCTACGTTTCGAATAATTATTCTGGGTCCTTTACGGCTATTCAAAATCTGCGTACAGCAGTTCAGGTCCTGGGAACGGCCTTCGTTATTTTCGGAGCGATCGGATGGATCGTCCTCGCCCGATCCAGAGCCAATGCTCGAATGTCTCGAGAAGTATCAAAGAACGCATTTGGTCCGACACTTGCCATTTTGATTGTCGCCTCGCTCATTGCGCTCATTATCGTGCAGGCACAGAATAAAGGATATACATATCATTATGCCGTCCTCCTGCCCTGGGCCGATATTTTGATCGGCGGGGGACTGTCCTCACTCGCCCATGCATTTTGGAGGTGGAATAAAATTTCAGTGTGGGCGAATGCAGTTTTTCTCGCAGTCCTGCTCGTTGTCATAAGTTATTTCTGGCTTTCGAAGCATCCGTTGCAGGAGCGTGCGGAAGAACTATACCGCATCGCCTCGGGAAGCGAAGCGCCGAATGGATATATTGCAGGAGATACGATTGCTAATTACGTCCTCGAGCATTCCGACTCGAACGACCGGATATTCATCTTTGGATTTCAACCTTACGTATATTGGAAGTCCGGCCGGGCTCCGGCAACGAAATTCCTCAACACGATTCATTTTAAGCCGGCACGCGTCCCAAACGAAGAAAGGGAGGAATTATTGCATACACTTCTTGGTAATCCTCCAAGGCTGTTCCTCGTTGAGATGGGCGACCGGTATACGTCTCAGGGAAACACCAATGACGACAGCCGGACCACGATCCGGCAGCGTTACCCCGAGCTCGAACAGCTACTCCAGACGCAGTACCGGCCTATCGACACCCTGCAACAGACGATCGTTTACCAGCGCCTTCCATAATATGCAATACTCGCAGAGCGAGTTCGACCTCAGCGTCGTTATCCCATGCTACAACGAAGCCGGCCGGCTGCCGCGGACGCTTGCGCGTACGATCACTTTTCTTGCCACAAAACCGGGCCGACATGAGATCGTTGTCGTAAGCGATGGATCGACCGACGCTACCGTCGAAGAAACGATGAAGGCATTCCAGAGCCTCCCGGACAATGTACACGGGAAATGGTTTGGGTATGCACCCAATGCGGGAAAAGGAAAAGCAGTGAAGTTCGGGATGCGGCAGGCGAGTGGCAATCGCATTCTTTTTATGGATGCCGATTATGCCGTTCCACTCGAGGATCTGGTGCGCGCAGAAGCGCTCCTCGACCGTGGTTTCGATATTGCGATCGGTTCCCGCGCGGTCCATGACACGAAGATCGTCGAAGCCCAGTCCTTCGTTCGTAACCGCATTGCAAAAGTCTTTGGATTTATCCAGCGGAACTATCTTGGCCTGCGGCTGCGCGACACGCAGTGCGGTTTTAAGCTCTTTACGCGCGAAGCCGCCCGAACGATCTTCTCCAGGGTAAAGCTCTCTTCGGTGATCTTTGATGGGGAAGTCCTGTGGCTGGCGAAGAAAATGAATCTGACCGTCTCGGAATTTCCCGTGGAATGGACGCACGATCCCGACTCGCGCATCACCTATAATTTCATAAAGTCATTCAAGGTCCTGCGCGATATGCTCTCGATTCCGTTCCTTCACCTGCGCCGTACGGAAGTTCCCGTTCCCGAACGACGAGAGGTAAGGGTCGCCGGGTAATCCGGCAGCATGGCCATGGGGCGCCCCTATTCCGCAGTACGAAGGTTTTACGGAAGAAGCTGGTAGCTTTTAAGGATCGTGATCGCCCCGTTCCGGCTTTGACAATCGACGCAGAACGCATCGAAGGTAGCCCGATCCGAATCTGCAGCAGGAATGCTGACAGATTTGGAGCGCACAAAGATAGTGCTGATCACAGAATGATGACCGCTGACCGGACACTTTATTTTGGCAAACTGGTCCTTTATCTCTTTTGGAACAATAGGTATCGTCATATTCGCATCCCAAGGTTTTGATATGAGATTCCCGTTCGCAGGCAGGAATTCTTTTCGCAACAAACTAAGACGTCAAATTTAACATTGTTTCAGGCCTATTGTTCCCTGAGAAAGAGAGATGGGAACTCGATGACCGTAGGCCTGTTACAGGGGGCATTCCGGTCTTCCTTTTCGGGCCGGAGCTTGCAACTAAACCTAACATACGCGACACACACCCAACTTGTGTTAGCGTGAACCCCGCCTGCTATAACGGCGGGGTTTTTCTTTGATTGTGACAGAATTCTACCGTCCAATATCGACTGGCTTTACTTTGGAATTATTCAGCATGTTTTTATAGCATATTTGTTATTAAAGCTGTAACCATCACCCTCTTTCAGTGTTTTTAGAGTTATGAAAAAGAGATTGATTAGTGCGTTTCTTCTTATAAGTATTTCCTGCGGCGAGTCGCAGGCACAACAAAACGTTGTTGCACGGACGCTTTTCCCGCCCAGGAATTACGAACTTGCGCTCGGCGATTCGGTGATCCCTCGCGCGAGGGTCTGGAATAATGGTACTCAGGGGTCGGTGCCATTCGACCTGAATTTCTATATCAAAAATGTTGTGACGGGAATCCATGTCTATTACCGCATCGATACTGTCCTGAGTATCGCCCCCGGCGACAGTCTCGACATTGAGTTCCCGGCCTACTATAGCAATTCTGGCATTCTGTCACAACTCGGGACGTTCGATGCCTGCCTTGTGATCGGCCAGGACACGCTTCACGCTTCCTGCTCGCGGCTATTTGGCATTCGAAGAACGGCAACGCCTTTTCGCGATCCTTCTGATAATTATAGCAACACCTCGGCTGCGAATATTCCCGATCAAACGATTTGGGTGTCGGTCGGCTCGAACGTTGTCGATGGGGATGGTGTGACCTGGGATCCGCCGCCGCCGCGCGACGACCAGGGCTCTGGTAACGATGGGTTCAAAGCTCCGATGATATGCCTCGATCGAAAAGATGAAACAGGGAAGCTTTATTCCGGCAATAATGCCGGCGATACGCTGACCAGCTTTCCGATCAATATGCAGGGGAAGACACGCATGGTATTTAATTTTGAATATATGCGTGGTGGGCGCATCTCGTATCCGCTGGACTGGGATAAGCAGCGGCTGCTCGGTCCGGAGGGGGCAGTAGTGAATGCCAACGGGAACACGCTCCGTGCTGGGGATTCGCTCATTCTGGAATTCAGGAACCCTTCCGTTTCTGTAACGAATCCGCCCCCCGATGGATGGAATGAAATAGCCGCGATCCCCGGTGGCCATGACTTCGAATTCAAATCGTTTTTTGCAACTCCGATCGCGGGCGGTTGGCAAATTACAGCCGATGGGAATACCACAACGAAAGCGGACACCACCAATTATTTTACCGCAGATTTCCGATTTCGTTTTCGATTGAACGCTTCGGACGATTCGCACGGTCAACAACCGCCGGACGACGCGGACACGTGGTACATCGACAACCCAGACGTTGAACCGCCGTTGCTCCCGGAGTTAGCAACGGAATGGGTGCGCGTGGTAAATCCGTACCCCAAAGTTCCACAATCGCAGGCGATTTTTCCAGTCTGTTTGAATGTGTTCGATTACGGCGCATCGAACGGGCCTGGATGTCCATTCCGAGTAAATATTATCGATCCCAATGGCGTGACGGTCTATTCCGAACTCGAGAACCTGAATAACATCGTGGAAGGAAACGATAGCACCCTTGCATTTCCCAATTGGGATGCACGAAGTCTCCCGATTTCAAATGGCGAATACACGGTCACCGGTGCGATGGCGCAGCCCGGATTCGACGACTATTCGAACGATGACTCCACCTATTCTAAATTTTATGTGCATGTCGAATCGGGACCTTCGGCCATCCAGGAGTTTGCTTTGGACGATGCCGGAGTAACGCCGGGTCCGGCCGGTGGAAATGATATTCCCACGCTGAGCGGTATTGCTGGCTCGGGTATCGGCTTTAAGGGCACGAGTGGCAGCCTTGCAATGAAATTTCAGCTTGCCGAAAAGGACACGCTGCTGGGAGTGAGGCTTTATTTTGGAAGCGCGAATCAGAGTACCGATAATATTCGTATCTCGCTTTACAATGGCGACCCCACCACTTGCACACCGCTCGATACAGTCGCCCAGCCAGGTATTCAGAGTGTCATGATCGCACCGCGAGGCGGGGGATCTTTCAACGAGTTCTGGCCCTATTATTTCCCGCATGCGATCGTGCTCGATAAGGGAACGTATTGGATCGCGGTAAGCCAGCTCAGCCCGATCAACATGGATTTAGGCGGCGATATTTCGCGCGGCGGCGGTGAGATAACGATCTCGGATCTCGCCCAGCCGCAAATTCTTTCCATGTATTCCGATCCCTATGGTGCGCAATGGGGTCCCAATGCAGCCGATAATAATGGCGATATCGGTTGCTCATTCGCGATGGAAACACCGGCGGGCAGCGGCGAGTGGCAGCCACTGATGCCATCGCGGGGCTGGTGGCCTGCATTGAGCTCCAGCAGTGAACTAACGCCCACGATTGGGATGCCAATGTCACTGCCGTGGGCCGGCGCCGGAACGTATGTGCCCATGATCCGTCCAATGTTTGCAACATCGTTTCCAAGCGGCGTACAATCCGGGCAAATCACTTCCGAGTTTGGAGTAAAGGTCTATCCCAATCCGATCGACCCCGGTGCCGCACCGATGACGATTGCGTATGATGGCACATTCGGAGATGCGACCACCATCACGATATATAATATAATGGGAGCCGTTGTCAGAACGTTGTCGAACAGCTCAACGAGTTCGCGGACGGCCTTATGGGATGGGAGAGATGCGGAAGGGAATATACTTCCACGAGGAATATATATGATTTCGTTGTCTTCAGCAGGGAGGCATGCGGAGGTGAAGGCGATTTTGCAATAGTGTTGTATTCTTTGGTAGGCATACTGCAAACAAGACGCGCATAAGTAAATAATTTTTTATTACGATTAAGGAAGCGAGCTATACTTCGCGTAAGCTTCAAGCGAGCTATACTTCCCGTAAGCTTCACGAGGTATAGCACGGTATAGAGTGGCGAAAACGATCAAATTTTTGCGGCGAAGATATTCCGTGCGTAGTTTTGCATACTCTCGAAGCTAAGAATACCAGCATGAATATTAAAAATGTAACCGTAATTGGCGCAGGTACGATGGGAAACGGGATCGCCCATGTCTTTGCGCAGTCTGGGTATAAGGTGACACTCGTTGATGTCGGAAAAGACGCTCTCGAGCGGGCATTGAAAACGATTGACAGCAATTTGGCGCGACAGGTTAAAAAAGGTACACTCTCGGAGGATGACCAAAAATTGACCCTCGGCCGAATCCGGACCGAAACGCAACTCGTAGCTTCTGTACATGAGGCCGATTTTGTCATTGAAGCCGCCACCGAACGCTTCGACCTGAAAAAAGAAATTTTTCAGACCCTGGATGCGAATACACCTGAGGGAGTGGTGCTTGCCACCAACACGAGTTCGATTTCGGTGACGGAACTGGCCGCGATCACAAAACGGCCGCAGCTTGTGATCGGAATGCATTTCTTCAATCCGGTCCCCGTCATGAAATTGGTCGAGATCATTCGCGGTCTTGCAACGACGGACGATGTGTTCTCGAATGTTAAAAAGCTCGCGGAAGATCTGGGCAAAACGCCTGTGGAAGTGAACGATTCCCCCGGTTTTGTCTCGAACCGGATCCTCATGCCCATGATCAACGAAGCAGTCTATACCCTGATGGAAGGCGTGGCAAAAGCGGAGGACATCGATACGGTAATGAAACTCGGCATGGCGCACCCGATGGGACCGCTTCAGCTTGCCGATTTTATCGGGCTGGACGTTTGCCTTGCAATTATGAATGTCCTGCATGAAGGGCTTGGCGATACGAAATACCGGGCGTGTCCGCTCCTAAAGAAAATGGTCGCCGCAGGAAGACTCGGCAAAAAAAGTGGGGAAGGGTTTTATAAATATTGAAATCCTGGTTTAGAAGTCTGGCTCATTTGCGGCGGAAGGCGTGACTTGCGCCAACGGGAAAACTAAGCTCTGAAGTACCTTCCGTGGAGAGCATTTCGCCGAATTTTTGAAAGGCGGAGAAATTTTTCCGAAAAAAACGGAAACGCGCGGAAGGGGAATGCGTTGTGTACCTTTCCGCGCCCGGAATGGCTGCGGATATCCTCGCAGTGACTGAACCACAGCAATCCTCTACTACTCCGCCAACTTCCGATCGGCCCTCGTTTGGTAACGCACGGCCCGACCCGCATCTGATGGACTATCTGCTGCTTGTTGCAAAGCGGAAATGGATGGCCGTGATTCTTATTCTTTCCTGTGCGGCCACGGCCCTTGGACTGACCTATATCGTTCCTTATTCGTTCGAAGCGAGCGTCATGTTGCTGCCTCCGGATCGGCTATCGAGTTCGGGTCTTCTTTCGTCGCTGAACGCCGGCGGAGCGCTCAAGATTTTAAAAGAGGTCGAGAACCCGTCGGTCGATCTGATCCAGAATATTCTCGAATCGCGCGCGTTAGCCGAACGCCTGTATAAGGATAGTTCCGTTCATCGGTTTTATTTTCGTCCTGGTGAAACGCACGAGCAAAACGTGGACCGTGTGCAGGAAGCCGTCCTGACGTTACCGAGCTTTAGCGAGGTCCATGTTCGGGCCACAGTGGTGACCGGCTGGTTTTCGAGTTCTCGAGAAAAGGAGGCGGCCCAGCAGCTTTCTTCCTATTTGGCGAACCTTGCCGTTCGGACGATGGACACGATCATTGGGGAAGTGCTTCGCTCGGATGCGGCACAGGCACGAACGTATGCCGACACGGACTATGCCCGGCGATCCCGAGAACTTGACTCGCTGGACCGGCTCCAGGAAGCGTTCGAGGCGAAGAATGGGGCGCCCGCACTGAGCGTTCAAACGAGTGAGACGATCAAAGAACTCGGACGCCTTGAAAGCGATGAGGACGATGCGCTCGTCCGGCTGAATGTTCTGAGGACCGATTATCAGGCAAACGATCCGACGGTGGTCGCGGCGGAAGCCGAAGTCGATGAGGCTCGCGCGGCGCGGACGCGCTACGAAACGGCGGCCGAGATCGCGCCCGCTCTCGACACGCTTCCAACGCTGGAGCGGGAATACTCCGCAATTCTTCGGCGAAAAGCGACCCTTGAACCGATCGTTTCGTTCCTCCGCCAGGAGCGTGAACAACAGAGCATTTTTGCGGTTCGTCAACGCTCCGTGATCACCGTGCTCGACACCGCAAAAGTCCCCGATCATCGGGCGAGCCCCCAACGGCTTCCGATGCTGCTGCTCGGAGGAACGGTCGGCGTCTTCTTCTCGATCCTGGCGATCGCCATAGGCTCCTTCCTGACGGTGCTCCGGAAGCGAGTCCCTGCTTCACCGATCGCTTCCACTTCCTACTGATGCTTTTCGAACTCGATTCCAAGCCGAAAGCGGGGTTATCGTTTCGGAATCTTCTATTGCTCGTGCTGTGGGTGATGATCTGGCAGGGATCGTTTTTAGCCCATTCTCCGATCCAGATCAGCACATGGATTCCGACGCCTAATGGGATTAACATGATCGAGGAGCTATCGGTCGTGTTCCTTATCGTGCTCGCGATGGAGCGAACTCTGACGGAAGATTATTCGCTGCGCCGATCATATTTCAACTCGCCGTTATTGTTTTTAGCGGCCGCCGTATTCATCTCATGGGTGCGAGGTTGCATTGTCAATCAACGCTTTGCCATTGTGCTCGAGGTGCACGATCTACCGGAATGGCCCATCGCATTTTTGTTGATCAATAATGCATTTCGCGATGCGGAGGAAGGTCCGAAATTGTTTGCGGTCATCTTTCTAACGATGCTTCCCAAAGCATTTGAGTCCTTGTGGACGCTCCTGTTTCCTTCGGGTGCGGAAACGAGTTGGGGGATCGTCCAATCGTGGCGCGATGGATATTTTCTGGACGTCGCCATTATCGGTGCAATGGTAATGGTCCATTATTCCGGGGTGAAATTAAAACGGCTTAAGTGGTTCCTGTATGCTGCGTTCCCGGTTGCCGAAGCGATTTTGATTTTAGGGTTCCGGCGCGCGGCGATCTTAGCCAGTGTCGCTTCCTCTGTCGCAATGCTTGTTACGCTGCCACGCTCCATGCGGCGGCGGCAATGGGGCTTGATCGGAATGGTCGTCGGCGGATTTATCGTGGTAGCGCTCATTACGAACCCTATTGCGGTTGCCGAGCGGTTTATGGGCGTCATTCAACCGGCCGGCGAGGGCTCGGCCTATATTCGGTTGCTGGAGCTACCGAACGTGCTGCAAAATATCTGGCGTCATCCGATCTTCGGAGTTCCCTTTGGCGTTCCGTGGACGACGTATTACCGGATGCCGTTTTCGGCGGTCTATACGACATTGGGGACCCATACATCGTACCTCTATTGGCCGCTGCGAATGGGAATCTTCGGCGCCATCGCGTTTTTGTGGCTGTATGGTTCTATGTGCAAAGCGGCGATCCTGAACTTTCGCTTCCGGCGAAATGCCGAGGACTTTTTTTTCGGTCAGATTTCGATTCAAATGATGGTGGCGTATTTTGCGTCCTCCTTCTTTGGGCTTATGTATGCCGATGGATTGGTCTATGTCCTTTCCATCATGATGGTCGCGTTTCAGCTCCAGTCCAAAACGGTGTTGGGGACGGCGAACCTTGCGGAAATTGCTTTTTGGCGTTCGATGCGCGCTGGAAAAATCGTTTCCCAGCTTCCTCTTGGACTTCGACTGCAAAATCTTATTCGAGAATCTCGGGTGTCCCGTAGGCTCGGGATCGTTTCCCACGCAAGAGTAGAAGTGTCATAAGAATCATTGTTCCCACGCTTATCCACAAGCCAATTCGAAAAGATTCAGGGTTAAATCTCCATAGGACGGTGTGGATTCCGGGTGGAATCAGCACGGCTCGCATCGCATAATTAGAGCGAAGAACTTTTGTATCGATTCCGTCCACCGAACAATTCCAGCCAGGATAATAAGTGTCGGTAACTACCAGATAGGAGGAATCGGGCGAGACGGAACGAAATTCCAGTGTGTTTTCATCCGCATGGAGCGATTGCAGGGTATCCTCGACATGAAGCCGTGGACGTAACGATTCGCCGTGTTCTTCGGGAGTAAAATAAGCTACTTTATTGGGAGCATCGTACAATAGACGGTGAAGGATGACAGAGTCGTTTTGAAGTATTTCCTCGTTGCGAGCTAGGAAAGCTCTTGGAAGGGCGGCATTGTTACGATACGGCCAGAATGAAGATAAGGTTGCGCTAGCGGTGCTATCCAATAAATTTCCCGGAAGGAATGGCAATGGCTTGACCCGAATCAAGGGGCTGCAATTGAATGTTGCCAGCAGGTTAGAAGTGACCAATCCTGAATCGCGCCAATGTCCGACGGCCGTGTACCTGTACAGGCATCGCGGGATCAGGCTTTCGTATCCGCTCGCGGTCGGAATTCCGTAGATAACATTTTCATTGTCCATGAAAATAAATTGGCGGGAAGGATCTATTTCGCGATAAAAATAGGCGCGGGAATGCTGTGTTGTCGATTGGAGGAGATTGGTTTCGCTCGTGATTGGATATAATGGATATTGAGCCGGATCGTTAAATGGGAACCACAAACGCGCAAAATAAATAAGCTGAAAACAGGTAATAGTCCAAAGCGTGATAAAGAAGATTCTTTGAGGGATCTTATACCGGAACCAGAAGATGAAACATGCTAAAAGCGAAGTTCCAATTCCCGTTGCAATTTCCGGGCGAGTGATACGCCAGTAGTCAATAGCTTCCTGTAACCGGCTGCTCGCCCACGCCGCATTACCTTCCGAAAAGACGGCAGTCCGCAATCGAGGCCATATGTGCTGAGTGATAAAGGAAGAAAAAGTATTCGGCGAAGTCCATCGATAAACTTCAAGTCCGGTAAGGCCAAGTGCGATTACTCCGATTACAATTCCCGAGATGGTGATCCACCTATGGATGCTGCGATCATCGTTATTATTTAGGAGGGTTTCGAATCCAATTGCGCCCGTTCCGCAGCCACCGAGGATAAAAATTGCGAAGAAGCGATGGTAGACATAATGTGAAAGGGGGGTCGCAATCGGAATAACGAATCCTAAAAACATCAGAAGGACAAACGGCCGGATCTCTGGGTTACGAAAGAATTTAACAGCAGTCCATACTGCAATCAGCATCGGAAGGAATCCGATCGCGCCTTGAAAATCCTGCGTATACACTCCGACAGCTCGATCGAATGTAACGCCACGAATACTTCCTGCCAGTTGTGGAATGAAAAATGTGAAAGCCAGTCCAATGCTTTCGAGGCGTTGTAAAAAAGAATAGGAGTTGAGAAGGCTGGTCGAGAAAAACGCACCGCCCGCGATCGTCTCACGAAATAGTTCGAGCATCGGCAGAATCATTATGGCGGCACATCCAAGCCCAAAGGCTAAAACAATCGCAAGGGGTTTAATAAATGAAGCGATGGAACGTTGCGACGCCGTCCACCATAATGTTGCCCCATAGATCACTACTAAAAAAGAAAGGAACCCAATGGTTTGTAAATTTCCCGCCACAAATCCAAGGGCCAGAAAAATCGAAGCTATGGCAAGTTCCTTAAAGCGTGGCTTGCGAGAATAGCGATGAAGGAACAGTAATACCCATGGTGCAAACGAAAACGAGGCGGGAATAAAATGTGCAAGCAAATGCGTCATGAAGAGCGAATTCAGCATGTAAGCGGTCGCGAATATGCGCGCGACGCCCGGACGCACATCGTATTCGCGCAACAACACGTACATCCCCATTCCGGCAACGATCAAAGGCAGCAAGAGAAGGAGTGGGAACGCAATGGTCATGGGCAAGATGAGAACGAAATTGTACGTCCACATTCCTTCCAGATATTGCGGGTAACCATTCAGGATATAAGGGTTCCAAAAGGCAAAGTAACCATGGCCATAGGCCAGTTTCGTAAAATACTTCAGTGGATAGAACTGGAGATATCCATCGGTAATGAGAGAATTGTAGGCATGCGGCGGGCCGTAGTAATGGGAGAAGGGGAGCGTCATCGTGTCGATCAGGTCCGACGGTAGAACGCTACGACCTTGGAAGATTATCGGGAAAAACGTGATGGCAAGCGTTGCGGCGAGCAGTGCGAGCGTGAGAATATATTCTCGGGAAAGGCGAGTCATGGAGTGTCGAATAGTCTGTTCGATAAACTAAAGTTCATTCCGCGAAGTATTCATCCGTAATTTTTTTTACGGCTTCCTGAACAGCATTTTCTGAATACACTAATTCTATTTCAGAACATTTGTATGCTTTGACCCCTGGCCTCGGCTGGTACGGTGATCTCCCATACTTCGACCTTTGATACATATTCGAATTAAAGCCTTATCAATTTTTCCAATTTCCACCACAGCGCTTACGGGAATTTGCACTAACGTTTGGGATAATTTTTAGAATATAATCGAAATCCGCTTCTATTCCCCCCATTCTCAGAAACTCTTCACTCTTCGTGCAGGTTATAGGCCCGCTTGCAATAAAAAAGGGCGGAAATTCGCATAAAAACGGCATTTTCATCCCATTTGCAGGCAGATCATAACGATGACCGAGAGGTCATCGACATTCGCCTCTGCAACCAGAGCGCAAAGAACAAACGTCCGCCTGTGGTGGATATGTGTTCGAAGGTGGCCCGAAACGGCAAATTCGCTGCAAAAAGCCCCATTCCGAGCGCACAGTATGCGAATACATGATCGAAGCGGCGCATGACAATGCGCCTGGCAAATTTTCGTCAAAGTTTATTTTTTGAACCGTTGGGCCGTCATGCGCCCACCGAAAGATTTTTCGATTAATCTTTACATACCATGGCAAAAGCTAAATTCGAACGCAATAAGCCGCACGTAAACGTCGGCACGATTGGCCATGTCGATCATGGCAAGACCACGCTCACGGCGGCGATCACGATGGCGCTCGCCAAGAAGATGCCGGGGACCGAAGTCCGCACCTTCGATTCGATCGATAACGCTCCGGAAGAGCGCGCTCGGGGAATCACAATTGCCACGGCGCATGTCGAGTATGAGACGGCCAAGCGTCACTATGCGCACGTCGACTGCCCTGGCCACGCCGACTATGTGAAGAACATGATCACCGGCGCCGCACAGATGGACGGTGCCATTCTCGTCGTCGCCGCCACGGACGGCCCGATGCCGCAGACCCGCGAGCACATCCTGCTTGCGCGCCAGGTCGGGGTGCCGCGTATCGTCGTGTTTATGAACAAGGTCGATGCCGCCGATCCCGAGCTGCTGGAGCTCGTCGAACTCGAAGTTCGCGAACTCCTTTCGAAGTACGAATTCCCGGGCGACGAGATCCCGATCATTAAAGGTTCCGCGCTCAATGCGCTCAATGCCGGCTCCGATCCTTCCGCTTCGGTGGACGATCCGCGCCTGCAGTGCATTTACGAGCTGATGGATGCGGTCGACTCGTATGTGCCGACTCCGGTGCGCGATGTCGATAAACCGTTCCTCATGTCGGTCGAAGACGTCTTCTCGATCACGGGTCGCGGTACGGTGGGCACCGGACGCGTCGAGCGTGGCAAAGTTCACGTCGGAGATGAAGTCGAGATCGTCGGTCTCGGCCAGCACAAGAAGTCGGTCGTGACGGGCGTGGAAATGTTCCGCAAGGAAATGGACGAAGGCCAGGCCGGCGATAACGTCGGTATCCTTCTCCGTGGCGTGGAAAAAACCGATCTCGAGCGCGGTCAGGTTATCGCGAAGCCGGGTTCGATCACGCCGCACACGAACTTCGAAGCCAAAGTCTATGTGCTTTCGAAGGAAGAGGGCGGACGCCACACGCCATTCTTCAATGGCTACCGTCCGCAGTTCTATTTCCGTACAACGGACGTAACGGGCGTAGCCCAGCTTCCGGAAGGCGTCGAGATGGTCATGCCGGGCGACTCCGTCCAGATGAAGATCGAGCTTATCAGCCCGATCGCCATGGAAGAAGGACTCCGTTTCGCTATCCGCGAAGGCGGCCGCACCGTCGGTGCAGGAGTGGTGGACAAGATCACGAAGTAATTATAAGAAGCGCGCACTCTTTTCGGGGTGCGCGCTTCATTTGTAATAATGCAGAAGATTCGAATCAAATTAAAATCTTACGATCATAACCTGATCGATAAGAGCGCGGAGAAGATCATTCGGACTGTCAAGCCGACCGGATGCGTTGTCAGCGGGCCCATTCCGCTGCCGACCAAGAAGTCGATCTATACGGTCAACCGTTCTCCGCACGTCGATAAGAAGAGTCGCGAACAGTTCGAGATCCGCGCCCATAAGCGCCTTATCGACATCCTGAATTCGAACAGCCGTACGGTCGATTCGCTGATGAAGCTCGAGCTGCCGGCGGGTGTGGAAGTGGAAATTAAAGTTTAACGCGCAAGCTTCGCGGTCTTCTCCCAACGTCATTGCGAGGAGGAGATGGCGGAGCAGGCATCGGAAACGATGCGGCGAAGCAATCGGAGGTTGCGAGGCACGAGGCACCGCGATCCCTGAATGGAAAAAGATTGCTTCGTCGAATGGGCTTTCCTAAGCATGAGCGATCATGTGCTAAGCATGAGCGATCATGTGCATGAGCGATCATGCGGGCCGGTCCGTTCTCCTCGCAATGACAGTGAAGAAAGCGAAGAAAATGAGCGCATTATTAGGCAAAAAAGTTGGTATGACCGGCATTTTTGACGAGCAGGGACAGTACGTTCCCGTGACCGTCATCCAGGCCGGCCCGTGCTACGTGACACAGCTGAAGACGAAAGCGACCGATGGCTACGATGCGGTCCAGCTTGGCTTCGAGGATATCGAAGAACGCAAGCTGAATCGCCCGGAGAAAGGTCATTTCGCGAAAAGCGGCGCGACGCCGAAACGGTATTTAAAAGAGTTCCGTACGTTCGCCGATAAGGATATCGCGGAGCTGGCTCCCGGCAAAGCCATTACGGCCGCCGACCTCTTTCACGAGGGGGACGTCGTGCACGTCTCTTCGACCTCGAAGGGCCGCGGGTTCCAGGGCGTCGTGAAGCGTCACCATTTCGGCGGGGTCGGATCGACGACGCACGGTCAGTCGGATCGCGTTCGCGCTCCGGGATCGATCGGTGCATCGAGCTATCCTTCCCGCGTGTTCAAAGGCCAGCGCATGGCCGGACGCATGGGCGGCAAGCGCGTGACGACGCGTAACCTGCGTGTCGTAAAGGTGCTGCCGGAGCAAAATTTGGTGCTCGTCAGCGGTTCGTTCGCAGGGGCGAAAAATCAGGTCGTAGAAATTGTAAAGGCATAAGCGTCATGCAGGTAGAAGTATTAAGCAAAGCGGGAACGGGAACCGGGCGGAAGATCATGCTCGCGGACGATATCTTCGCGATCGAACCGCATGAGCACGCGATGTGGCTCATGATCGAGACGCACCTCGCGAACCAGCGTCAGGGAACTCATAGCACGCTGCCGCGTAGTGCGGTATCGGGCTCGACGAAGAAACTGTTTCGCCAAAAGGGCACGGGCCGCGCCCGGCAGGGTTCGATCAAAAGCGGACTCCATCCGGGAGGAGCCACGATGCACGGGCCGCAGCCGCACAAGTACACGAAGTCGCTTCCGCGCAAGGTCAAGCAGCTCGCTCGCAAGAGCGCGCTTTCGGAGAAAGTAAAGGCCGGTGCGTTCGTCGTCGTCGAGGACCTGGACTTCAGCAGTCCACGTACGAAGCAAGTACAGGAAGTTTTGAATGCATTGCACCTGAATAAGAAGCAGGCGATCCTGCTCACCGCCGGCGATAACGATACCGTCTACCGCAGCGGCCGGAACATTCCGACGCTCACGGTTTCGTCGGCAGATAAAGCTTCGATGTACGACATCTGGAAATCGCGCGCGGTCATTGCGGAAGAATCGGCCATCGCCGCACTCGAAAAGAGCTTCGCGGGGACCGCTCAGGAAAAGCCGGAAGTGGAACATATTTCAATTCCAGCATAAAGAAAGTTTAGAATATGACACGAGAAGTTTTACGGCGTCCACTCCTGACGGAGAAAGCGACCTTACAGGCCGAGAAAGGAATTTATCATTTCGAGGTTTCGCCGAACACGAACAAGATCGAAGTGGCGCAGGCCGTCGCCGGACGTTTTGGCGTTGCGGTGGATTCCGTGCGTATGTCATGGCAGAAGTCGAAGCACAAAACGCAGTTCACACGCAAAGGAGCTCGCCATGGTGTGAAGTCGGGTTATAAGAAGGCCATCGTACAACTCAAACCGGGTCATACGATCGACGTCTTCGCGCCGATCGAGGGGAAGGATAAAGGAGCGTTATAAGCAATGGCTATTAGGAACTTAAAACCGAGAACGCCGGCCACCCGGTATTATTCGATCTCGACATTCGACGAGATCACGAAGACGACGCCGGAAAAATCGCTCCTCGAACCGCTCCGTAAATCGGGCGGGCGTGGGAACACGGGCCGTATTACCTCGCGCCATCGCGGCGGCGGGCACAAGCGGATGTACCGTGTCATCGACTTCAAGCGCGATAAGATCGGTATTGCCGGGAAGATCGCTTCGATCGAATACGATCCGAACCGCAATGCTCGCATTGCACTCGTGCAGTATGCGGACGGCGAAAAGCGCTACATCATCGCTCCGGACGGCCTGGCGGTCGGTGGTACGATCACTTCGGGCCCCGATTCCGAGATCAACGTCGGCAATACCCTGCCGCTGAAGAATATGCCGCTCGGAACCTTCGTGCACAACGTGGAACTTCGCGCCGGCAAAGGCGGACAGATCGCGCGCTCGGCCGGGAACTCGTGCCAGGTCATGGCAAAAGAAGGAGAATTTGCAACGCTGAAGCTTCCTTCCGGCGAGACGCGCAAAGTTCGACTCGAATGTTTTGCGACCATCGGCCAGGTTGGGAACTCGGATTATTTCAATATCAGCTGGGGCAAAGCAGGCCGCTCGCGCTGGCTCGGTATTCGTCCGCAAACGCGCGGTATGGCGATGAACCCGGTCGATCACCCGATGGGCGGTGGCGAAGGCAAATCGAAATCGGGCGGCGGACGCAAGCACCCGAAATCGCCGTGGGGTCAGCTCGCGAAGGGTTACAAGACGCGCAAAGGCAAAAAAGAATCGACGAAATATATCGTCAAGCGTCGTTCGAAGTAAGGGAGTGCTTAGTGCCTGGTGCTAAGTGCTACGTTTGAAAAAAGGATTTACAGTTAGAATGTGAAACGAGATGGTAAGGCGTTGAGAGTAGGCTGAAATACTCAGCCCTCAGCACTTAGCACTCCGCACTTAAAAAAGATGTCACGATCGTTAAAAAAAGGACCGTTTATTGACGAGAAGCTCCTCAAGAAAGTGGAGACGCTGAACAGCGCTCGTCAAAAGAAAGTGATCAAGACCTGGTCGCGGGCGAGCACGATCTCGCCCGAATTCGTGGGTCATACGTTCACGGTTCACAACGGAAATAAATTCATTCCCGTCTATGTGACGGAGAATATGGTCGGCCATAAACTCGGGGAATTCGCTCCGACGCGGCAGTTCCGCGGACACTCGGGAACGAAGACGGAAGCCGCGACGAAAGCCGCATAACAAAGAACGTTTATAGGATTTTAGAACGATGGCAAAGCAAGCACATGCGATCAAGCGAGGGATCCAGAGCTCTCCGCTCAAAATGCGGATCGTGCTGGACCAGATCCGCGGCAAGCGGGTCCCCGAAGCGCTTTCGATCCTTCATTTTACGCCGAATCACGCTTCGATCGTAGCAGAAAAGACGCTGCGCTCGGCGGTCGCGAATTTTCAAATGGACCCGGAGAATGCCCGGTTCGATGTCGACGAGCTCTATGTTCGCGAATGCTCGGCCGATGGCGGCCCGGTGCTCAAGCGCGTCCTTCCCGCACCGATGGGTCGGGCGTTTCGCGTGCGCAAGCGTTCGAACCATCTCACCATCGTTGTCGGTGACGAGCCGATGGGGACGGTGAAAAAAGCGCGCAAAAAATCGAGCGCGTCACGCGTGGCAATGGCAAAGTCCATTAGCTCCGCGGCTTCAGCAAAGAAAGCGTCCAAAGCGAAGCAGGCGGAATCTGCGGTCGCGGCGGAAGCGGAAACATCCACGAGCGAAAACGAATAAATTTTGGGACAGAAAACACATCCGGTCGGCTTTCGAGTAGCGGTAACGCGTCCGTGGGATGCACGCTGGTACGACGATAAGAATTTTGCGCAGAAGCTCGAAGAGGACAACCTCATTCGCGCCTACGTCAAAAACCGCTTGAAGCGCGCGGGGCTTTCGAAGCTCGTGCTCGATCGCACGACGAAGCGGATCGTACTTACGATCCATACGTCGCGTCCCGGGGTCGTGATCGGAAAAAGTGGAAAGGAAATTGCGCAGCTCGAAGAAGAGCTCAAGAATATTACGGGCGGTAAGGAAGTGAAGATCCTTATCAATGAAGTGAAGCGCCCCGAGACCGATGCCCAACTGATCGGCGACCAGATCGCACAGCAGTTGGAAGGCCGAATTTCATTCCGGCGTGCGATGAAAGGTGCGATCTCCGCCGCGATGCGGGCTGGCGCCGAAGGCGTGCGTGTGATGTGCGGCGGCCGCTTAGGCGGTTCCGAAATCGCACGGTCCGAGCAATACAAAGAGGGACGCATTCCGCTCCATACGCTTCGTGCCGATATTGACTTCGCTCGCTCGACGGCCCAGACCATTTACGGAGCCATCGGAGTGAAAGTGTGGGTCTGCCACGGTGATATCATCGGCCAGACGCCGCTCCAGATGGCAGCGGAAACGGCTGTCAATGGAACGGAGCAGAAAGATAAGCGTCCGATCGTTTCGGCAGCAGGCAGCGAAGGCCGCCGTCGTGGCGGTCGTGGCCGAGGCGGACGGGATCGCGATCGGGATCGTGGTCCGCGCACGGGCGGCGGTGAAGGCGGGGCGGAGTCCGGCGGGGAAGCGCCCGTGCTTCGCAAACGTGGCGAGCGCGCCGAAACAGAAACAGCATAAATTTTTTAGTGGAATTGTAGAAGACCATGCTTCTTCCAAAGAGAGTAAAATATCGTAAAGCGCAGCGCGGCAAAGTCAAGGGCAACGAGACCCGTGGCGCGCAGGTCGCCTTTGGTTCTTTTGGGCTTAAGGCGCTCGAACCGGGCTGGATCACCAGCCGTCAGATCGAAGCGGTCCGCGTTACGCTTTCACGTACGATGAAACGCGACGGAAAAATCTGGATCCGTATTTTTCCCGATAAACCGGTCACGAAAAAGCCGGCGGAAACACGCATGGGTTCTGGAAAAGGATCCCCGGAGTTCTGGGTTTCGGTCGTGAAGCCGGGCCGCATCATGTTCGAGATCGGCGGCATTTCGAAAGAACTGGCGGAAGAAGCATTGCGCCTTGCGGGCCATAAGCTTCCCGTTAAGACTAAAATGGTTACTCGTCCGGATTACGTCGAATAAGGAAAGTGTAGAGCAATGAAAGGACTTAAATTCGCAGAGCTCGCGAACCTCACGGAAGCGCAGCTTAAAAAACAGATCGGTGATAACGAGGCGCGTATTACCGCCCTTCGGTTCCAAAAGACCGTGGGCCAACTCGATAATCACGCGCAGATCGTGACCCTCAAGCGCGACATCGCCCGCATGCAGACTGCGCTTAGCACACGTAAACCGGAGGTGAAATAAACGATGGCAGAGAACGAAGTTTTAGGTACCGCGACAGAAACGACGGAAGCCCGTGGCCGCCGCAAAGAGCGTATCGGCAAAGTCGTGAGCGATAAGATGCAGAAGACCGTCGTTGTTACGTTGACGCGCCAGGTCCCGCATCCGCTTTACAAAAAATATTTTAAGAAGACGACGCGCTTCGTCGCGCACGATGAGAAAAACGATGCGAAGATCGGCGATACGGTCCGCATCATGGAAACACGGCCGCTTTCGAAGACGAAGCGCTGGCGGGTCGTTGAAGTTTTGGAACGAGCGAAGTAAAAATCGAATACCCGTGTGGCGCATGCTTTCGCTTGCGCTACGGAAAGAAAGGGCACGCTATAGCATGTCCTGCACGGGGAGAAAGCTGAAGAACTATGGTACAGGAAGAAACGAACTTAGTCGTAGCCGATAACTCGGGCGCCAAGCGGGTGCGCTGCATTCGCATTCTCGGTGGACATGAGCGCCGCTATGCAGGCCTGGGCGATGTCGTGGTTGTCAGCGTAAAAGCGGCGATCCCGAACGGGCAGGTCAAAAAAGGCGAAGTATCGAAGGCCGTGATCGTCCGTACGAAGAAGGAATCGCGCCGGAAGGACGGCAGCTACATTCGCTTCGATGAGAATGCGGTCGTATTGCTCAACCAGCAGGGCGAACCGCGCGGCACGCGTATCTTTGGACCGGTTGCCCGCGAACTTCGCGAGCGCCAGTATATGAAGATCGTTTCGCTGGCACCGGAAGTGATTTAATGAAAAGTTTTACGGCGTTCATGAAGTACAAATGCCGTGCGTGGCAATTAAGCAACTGAAAACGTCGAATTTAAGGGATTTATGCGGATCAAGAAGAACGACATCGTCGAAGTGATCACGGGTAAGAACCGCGGCAAGACCGGTAAGGTCCTTCGCGTTTACCCGGAAACCAATAAAGTACTCGTCGAAGGTGTCAATAACCAGTTCAAGCACGAGCGCCCCTCGCAACGAAATCAGCAGGGCGGGATCACAACGCGCGAAGCACCCATCGATGCCTCGAATGTGATGCTCGTCGATCCGAAGACGAACCTTCGGACGCGTATCGGTAAGCGCGAGCTTGTTGGCACGGAAGGCAAAGTCCGCTTCGAGCGGTTTGCAAAGCGTTCCGGCGATGCAATTGGATAAAATTTTGGAATGACGGCCACTATCGTCATTGAAAGAAAGTAACATGGCAGAAGAAAAAGAGAAAAAACCGAAAGCTCCGAAGGCCGAGCAAGGATCGGGATCGAAGTCCAAGGGCGAAGGAAAGCCGAAAGGCGAAAAGAAAGCGAAAGGCGCTGATTCCGGAGAACAAAAATCGGAGCCTTCCAACCGTCCGGTTCCCCCGGCGCGGTTACTTGGAATCTATCGCGAGCGCGTCGTTCCGACCATGATGAAGCGCTTCAATTACAAGAATGTAAATGAAGCACCGCGGATCGAAAAGATCGCCATCAATATCGGCGTCGGCGTAGCGGCAAGCGATCCGAAATTGCTCGATGCGGCCGTGCGCGATCTCGAGGCGATCACCGGACAAAAGCCGGCGATCACGAAATCGAAAAAGTCGATCTCGAACTTCAAGCTTCGCGAGAACCAGGCGATCGGCTGCCGTGTGACGCTGCGCCGCGCGCGGATGTACGAATTTTTGGACCGCCTCATGACCACGGCCATTCCGCGTATTCGCGATTTCCGCGGTATTCCGGACAAATCGTTCGACGGACGTGGGAACTACACGCTCGGAATTCGGGAGCAAATCATTTTCCCGGAGATCGACGTCGATAAGGTATCGCGCATTACCGGCATGGACATTACCTTCGCCACGAGCGCGAAATCGGACGAAGAGGCATTGGAACTCCTCAAGGCGTTCGGGCTTCCGTTCCGCAAGCGCGAAGGAGCCGCAGCATAAATTTTTAATTTGGATAGTACAGCATGGCACGATTAGCCCTGAGAGTCAAAGCGAAACGGACGCCAAAGTTCGCGACGCGCAAGCATAACCGCTGCAACCGTTGCGGGCGCTCGCGATCGTTTTATCGGAAATTCGGACTGTGCCGGATTTGCTTCCGGGAACTTGCACTCGAAGGAAAAATTCCTGGCGTCCGCAAATCGAGCTGGTAAGCAACGTACAGGATACGACGATGGAACTCGGAGCCTTTACGATGTGCCTGGCAGTCAGGGACCTGCAAGCCTCCAAGGCGTTCTACGAACGGTTTGGCTTCCGCCCCGTCGGTGGCGACGAGTCGAAGAACTGGCTGGTGCTCAAGAATGGCGAACATAAGATCGGGCTGTTCCAGGGCATGTTCGAGAAAAACATGTTGACATTCAATCCGGGCTGGGACCAGAATGCGCAAACACTGACGGCCTATACCGACGTGCGGGAATTACAGCGCGAGCTGAAGGCCAGCGGGATCGCATTTTCGATGGAAGCGGATGAACATTCGACGGGACCGGCCTATTTCATGGCCGAGGACCCGGATGGGAACCCGATTTTGGTCGATCAGCACGTATAACATTTTAGAAACTAACGAATGGATACGATTGGAGATTTTTTAACGAGACTTCGTAACGCCCTGGCGGCGCGGCACAAGTATGTCGATGTGCCCGCCTCGAAGCTGAAGCTCGCCATGGGTGAAATCCTGCGTGAGCAGGGCTATATCGAGTCGGTCGAGCGGATCGACGATTCGAAGCAGGGCGTGCTGCGTGTAACGCTCAAGTATACGAACGGCGCGCCGGCGATCATGGGATTAAAGCGCATTTCGACTCCCGGCCTTCGCCGCTATACGTCAGCGATCGAAGCACCCCGTGTGCTTTCGGGGCTCGGGATTGCGATCCTTTCGACCCCGAAGGGACTAATGACCGATAAGCAGGCCCGTCAGGCCAACATCGGTGGCGAAGTTTTGTGCTACGTGTGGTAAGAACATTTTAGAAGCTGCAGCGTCCGCCGAGTCACGAGGCATGGCGGATTAGCGTAAGCAAAGGAAGAGAAAGTATGTCGAGAATAGGTAAAAAGATTATTTCGCTCCCCAAAGGAGTAACGGTGACGTCGAAAGACGGTCTCCTCACGGTCAAAGGGCCAAAAGGTCAGCTCGAGCGCCATGTGGCACCCGAGATCGGCGTGAACGTCGAAGGCGAAACGTTGTCGTTCACCCGCTCGTCGGACGACCGCCGGATTCGCGCGCTGCATGGACTAACACGCGCGCTCGCGAACAATATGGTCGAGGGCGTAACGAACGGCTTTACGAAAAAGCTGGAACTCGTTGGAGTGGGATATAAGGCGGAAAAGCGTGGCCGGTGGATCCAATTTGCGCTCGGGTACTCGCACCCGGTCGTATTCGTTCCGCCTGCCGAGATCACGGTCGATATTCCGGCGCCGACGCAGGTCACGATCAATGGGATCGACAAGCAATTGGTCGGCGCCGTTGCTGCAAAAATTCGTTCCATCCGTCCGCCGGAACCCTACAAAGGCAAAGGCGTGAAATATGCCGACGAAACGATCATTCGCAAGGCAGGAAAGACAGCAGGTAAGTAATTATGGCATCGAAACTGAAATTAAAAGAGAAGGCGGCGCGACGCGAGCGCCGTGTTTATAAGATCCGCAAGACGGTTCGCGGGACGAGCGCGAAACCGCGATTGGTCGTTTTTCGCAGTAATAGCGGGATGTACGCCCAACTCGTCGATGATACGCAGGGTTTTACGCTCGCTGCAGCGAGCAGCCGTGGGCTCAAGGGCAAAAAATCCGAGCTTGCAAAGCAGACCGGTGCAGCGCTGGCGAGCGCGGCGATCGAAAAGGGAATTAAGTCGGTCGTATTCGACCGCAATGGGTATTTATATCACGGCCGCGTAAAGGCGCTGGCCGAAGGCGCGCGCGAAGGCGGCCTGGCATTCTAAAATCATTCGAAACGATATCGTGGCAAAAATTCGCTCAGCGGAACTCAATCTAAAAGACAAACTGGTCGCCGTCAATCGTGTGGCGAAGGTGGTCAAAGGCGGCCGCCGTTTCAGCTTTAATGCGATCGTTGCGGTTGGCGATGGCAACGGGCATGTCGGCATCGGTCTTGGAAAATCGAATGAAGTGGCGGACGCCGTTTCCAAAGCGACGGAAGATGCGAAGCGCAATGTGCATTCCATACCGTTGCGTCGTGGAACGATCCCCCACATGACCCAAGGGAAATTCGGGGCCGGAAAAGTGTTCTTAAAGCCGGCTTCCCCCGGAACGGGACTTATCGCCGGCGGCGGCGTTCGTGCTGTTTTGGAACTGGCCGGCGTGCAGGACATCCTGACGAAGTCGCAGGGCTCTTCGAATCCCCATAACCTCGTCAAAGCGACCATGGCCGCGCTGGAAAGCCTGAACGATGCCTCGATGGTCTCCGAACGCCGCGGCATCTCGCTCACAAAAGTATTTAACGGATAAGGTACATTACGATATGGCAACGACAAAAAAGATCCTCGTCAAACAGACTCGTTCGGTCAACGACACGCTTCAAGTCCACAAGCGCACGATCAAGGCGCTCGGTCTCGGCCGTCCGAACTATGTTGCCATCCACAACGATACGCCGGCCATTCGTGGCATGATCCGCACCGTCCAGCATCTGGTAACGGTCGAGGACGCGAAGTAATCGTGCGAGATCTGTCGCTGGAATCATCCGGTGCTGGCGACCGATTCTCCTCATGGCATTCGTAAGGCACCCTGGACTCTGAATGAGAGCTCCGTTCCCTGCAAAAAATTTATCATTTCGAGAATGCTATGATTAAGACCATGTTTCTGTGTTTTGCATTGCTTGTTGCCGTCCCGGTTCTCGCGCAGCAGCCGGGCGACTTTCAAAGTTCCACATACGGCTTTTCGTTGAAGTACCCAGCAACGTATAAGCAGATGGACCCTCAGGGACAGATGCGTGAAGCCGTGGTGCTTTCTTCGATCGCGGAAGAATGGGTTTCGAAGACCACCTTCGATGTCGAAGTCACTCCGAATGTGAACGACCTGGCAGCGTTCTGTAAGAACTATGAGTCGATCTGGGACGGTATCGCTGCGTTCACGGACCTAAAAATTATCTCCCGAAGCGATTCCGTCTTCAAGGGAATTCCATGCATCGTTTATACGTGTACCGCGTATGTTCCAGAGAACAAGAAGACGATCGAATGGCGCTCGATTTTCTTTTTGAGAGGCGGCCGAGCATACAAAGTCACCCTTTCATCGTTCCCTGACCGCTTCGCAACGACGCTCGAAGAGACCCGAATGATCTTCGACACGTTCCGATTCGACTAAGCCCGGCGTGGCTCAGGCCGCATTCGCCGCCCTCCGTAGCCGGTCGTTGATCGCCCGGCCTAACCCCACTTCCGGGAACGGTTCCGCAAGAATTTTCCGCAGCCCCAAAGCGTCCAGGTGTCGCATTGCGGCAAAGAGATAGCTGCTCGCCTTGCGAAGGTCACCCTCCGGAGAAAGAACTACCTGATGCTCCAACGGGATTTCAGGATAGCGCTTTTGGAAACTCAGGATTCCGGTCCGTTGCGTGTCAACGGTTAGGGGATCGATCGGCCCCAGGGTCAGCGGCGTTCGAGTGGCATAATGATGCTTTAATGTCCCTGGCGCACTGCCTTCGATTCCACCGATCGTGACCGGGCCGACCAGAGCTTCTATTTCTTCGACCGAGACACCGCCAAGACGCAGTACATGGATCTTTCCGCTTTCTTCGGCGACGATGGTGGATTCGATCCCGACCGAACATTCCCCGCCATTGAGAATGTAGGGGATGTGTCCACCCAGTTGATCGAGCACGTGGCTGGGCGTCGTGGGGCTCACGTAACCGAACGGATTCGCACTCGGAGCCGCAAGCGGGAAATCGACTTGCAGGAGTAACTCGTGGGTCAGCGGACTTAAGGGAACTCGTACCGCGACGGTACTGAGTCCCGATGTCACCAGATCGGGAATGATATCTTTCTTTGGCAGCACCAGCGTCAACGGTCCGGGCCAGAAACGAGCGGCCAGCGTCGAAGCCCAATTGGGAAAGTCTTTGACATACGTTGAAAGCCGATCTTGATCTGCGCCATGAACGATGAGGGGATCGAAGCGAGGACGGGCTTTTACTTCGAAAATTCGAAGGACCGCTGGTTCGTTCAGGGCGTTGGCAGCAAGTCCATAAACGGTTTCGGTCGGAATCGCCACAAGCAAGCCACGCGAAAGCAGTTCTGCGGCTTTTGCGACATCGTTACCGACTTCGGTCATGACCTGATGGATTCAACGACCACGCGTGGCTGGACTGCTTTCTTGTCGAGAAGAGCCGGCCAGTAGGCAACAACTTCACTGGGCTTTGGCCGGCCGCCTGCAAAACCAGTAACGCTGGGAGGGCCGGTAAGAATCAGTGGCGCGATCTCTTTACCAAACCGTTCCACGGACCTTTTATCGTGACTACGGACGCCCCATTTTATGACCACCTCCTGTACTTCATCCATATCGACGGGAGTAAGGGGGCCATGACAGGAGTTAACCCCGAGAAATTCGGTCCGCATTTCATCGAAAGAACAGCCGGCATCCTTAAGACGTGTTCGAAGAATATGGTCGGAGAGCCGAGCTTTAGCCATGGCTTCGGGCCACGTGTAGGTTAGGGTCCCCTGTGCGGAAAATCCATCGCTATAGGACATCGATACTTTGTACGAATCCGTTGCCGGCCGACCTTTAATGCCAAAAACGCGAACGCGGTCCCGGCCCTCATCCTGAAGTTGGATCGTTGTGAAATCAGCTACGCAATCCGGAGTGATGTAGTCCTTCGGGTCGCCGATCTCATAAAGGCACTGTTCGGCAACGGTTTGGCGGGAGACTGTGCCGCCGGTTTTCGGATGCTTCGTGATATAAAACTCGCCGGTAGGATAGGCTTCGGCAATTGGGAACCCAATATGGGCCATGTCTTTAACCGATTTCCAGTCCGCTGAAAAATTCCCACCGGAGGATTGGGCGCCGCATTCCAGAATATGACCGGCGATGGTCCCGGCGGCAATATGATCCCAATCGTGGTGTTTCCATCCAAATTCATGGATCATCGGGGCCAGCGTAAGGCCGGTATCCGTCGTTCGGCCGGTAACGACAATCTGCGCACCCTGCTCCAGCGCTTCGACGATGGGCCAGGCGCCAAAATAAACATTCGCCGAAAGCACCCGATCTCGAATGTTCTTAAGGGGCTCGCCGGTCTCCATGTTTTTCAAGCCATGACCATCGGAGAGAAGGGAATCGAGCGAATCTAAGATGTTATCACCTAAGACGACTCCCACGCGGATCGAAATGCCACGACGTCGTGCAACTTCGAAAATCGCATCCCGGCATCCTTCGGGATTTACGCCGCCGCCGTTGGTAATGATCTTAATGCCTTTTTCGACAATGTCGGGAAGTACCGCGTCGATAACTTCAATGAGGTCTCGAGCATACCCGGCGCGAGGATCCTTCAATTTTTGCTTTTGCATGATGGACATCGTTACCTCGGCGAGGTAGTCCATCATCATATAATCGAGCGGAGAGTCTTGCGATGCACGCCGAATCTGGTCAATCGGAGCGGAAGGGAGATCGCCCCAAAATCCCTGGCCGGAAGCAATACGGATACGTTCTTTCACAGTGGCTAAAATAGAAAACAATCAAACACGTATTCGAGCGGCATTTATCCGTATTTTTGCATAAAATATTTCGAGAGGTTTCCATGAATATCGGAATTTTAGGAACGGGCATGGTCGGCCAGACCATTGGAACGAAACTCGTCGAATTAGGGCATCCGGTTTCGTTAGGTTCTCGGTCGGCAACGAACCAAAAGGCGGAGGAGTGGGTAAAAAAGGCAGGTTCGTCTGCTTCTCATGGTACGTTTGCCGATGCCGCGCATTTTGGAGAGATCGTCTTTAACTGCACGAACGGGCTGGGTGCGCTCGATGCGATGCGAATGGCAAAGAGTGATAATCTGGCAGGAAAAACGGTGATCGATGTTTCGAATCCACTCGATTTTTCTCATGGTTTTCCTCCGACCCTCTCGGTCTGTAATACGGATTCGTTAGGCGAACAAATCCAACGTGAGTTCCCTCGCGCAAAGGTCGTTAAGACGCTCAATACGGTCAGTTGCCAATTGATGGTCAATCCCTCGCTGGTTCCGGGAGTGCATGATCTGTTCCTTAGCGGGAATGATCAGGATGCAAAAGAGACCGTTCGAACGATCGTAACCGATTGGTTCGGCTGGAAGAGCGTCATCGATCTTGGCGATATTTCGACCGCCCGCGGGACGGAGCAACTGCTTCCAATCTGGATCCGCTTAATGGGCCTCTGGAAATCGCCACAGTTTAATTTCCATATTGTTCGGGCGGCCTCCTGATGCTGGTTGGAATTCTGGGGCAGCCCTGTATCGATGAAATCGTTCAACCGGGGATGCGACTCGATCGGCCCACGCAAGCCCTGGGTGGCGTACTGTATTCCTATGCCGCGATGGAGCGGCTTATGCGAACGTATGGCAGCCAGAACGATACCTTTGTCCCTTTAACCTGGTTTTCGGAACCGGATGCTGAACTGCTCGGTCCTTTGGTCGGATCGTTCGAGCATCTCGATCGCTCCGAAGGATTTTGGCCAACGAACATCCCCTCGAACCGAGTTCAATTAGTGTATGAAAAAAACGGCCACCGGAATGAACATTGCCCTCATATTTTACCGGCACTTACGGCGCAGGAACTGACGCCGGCGTTGATAGAACGGCTCGATGCTCTTTTTGTAAATATGATTTCCGGTTTCGACGTCTCGTTAGGGACTCTGGAAACCGCCTTATCGAAGACAAAAAAGCGACCCTATGTTCATCTCGATGTGCATGCGCTCGTGCTTGGGCCGCTCTCAGACCGAAATGCGAGTGCGCCATTCGGCGCCGGGCGCCAGCCGCGCGGGGTTCTGGAATGGCGCACGTGGCTCAGGCTTGCGGATTCTGTGCAGATGAATGAATTCGAAGCTCGATGGTTGGCCGATCCCGAATTTCGTTCCGAAGAAGACCTCCTGTCCGCAATTCGACAATTGGCTCCCGACGAACGGCCTTCTCAAATCATCATGACGAGGGCTTCGCGGGGGGCAAGTATCTATTTATTGGATAAAGGCGAAGTGCACGATGTGATGGCCCCCGAAATTCAGGCGATCGAAACGACCGGTTCGGGCGATGTATTCGGGGCTGCATACGTTTTTTTTATAATGCGCGGTTATGAACCACGGCACGCGTTGGAACAGTCGGTCCGGTGGGCAAGCTGGAATACAACGCTCAAGTCAATTCACGAACTTCTCGATTCACCGATAGAAATTCAAGAAACACAATGAGAGATTATTATCCTGAACTTGAACCATACAATCATGGTCATTTAAAAGTCTCGGATCTGCATTCAATTTATTTTGAAGAATGTGGAAATCCGAACGGACAGCCGGCCATATTCGTCCATGGAGGACCGGGTGGCGGTTGTCGGCCGGATTATCGCCGGTTTTTCGATCCATCGCATTACCGCATCGTGCTCTTTGACCAGCGTGGATGCGGTCGAAGTACGCCTCATGCCGAGTTACGAGAGAATACGATGTGGGATTTGGTGAGTGACATCGAGCGAATTCGAGAGCATCTTGCCATCGACCGCTGGCTTGTCTTCGGTGGCTCGTGGGGATCTACCTTATCGCTGGCCTATTCTGAAGCGCACCCCGAGCGAGTAACGCACCTCGTGCTGCGAGGGATTTTCTTGCTCCGGAAGTGGGAGATCGACTGGTTATATCAGCGCGGTGCCGATGCTATTTTTCCCGACTTCTGGGAAAAATATCTCCAACCGATCCCGGAGAACGAACGTCAGGATATGCTTACGGCCTATCATAAGAGACTCACAAGCGAGAATGAGCCTGTCCGCATAGAAGCGGCGCGAGCCTGGAGCGCATGGGAGGGATCTACTTCGAAACTCTATGTCGATCCCAATTTAGTGGCCGATTTCAGCGATCCCGAGTTTGCGATCGCATTTGCCAGGATCGAGTGTCACTATTTCGTGAATAAAGGTTTTATGGAAGAAGGGCAGTTGCTGCGCGATGTTCAGCGAATTCGGCATATCCCCACCATCATTGTTCAGGGGCGATATGATATTGTCTGCCCCATCCGAAGTGCATGGGATCTGCACCGCGCTTTTCCGGAAGCGAAACTCATAATTACACCAGCCTCGGGTCATGCTGCCTCCGAGCTTGAGAACCGCTCAGCCTTGATAGAGGCTACGGATTATTTTAGAATAAAGCCGTAAGCTATTTAATTATAAGGGGCTTAGGCCGTCCACTTAAATCGGTTGAGCCGGGAAGCTGGCCTTAAAACTCCTTTTTGCTAAACGCGAAACAACTGATAGCAAGGTAAAGAACAGAGAGTCCGGCGGTTATGAAAATCGGGGTAATTGTTACCGGCTGAAGGAGTATAGTGTGAGAAATCAGCGTGTTAAGTCCACGCGCCGGCATGATATACTGCAGGCCACTTGCAATCGTGGATAGTACGCCTTCCGTGGGTGCTCCATTGAGAAGCCGGTCGATAAATCGTGCCAGCGGTATTATAAAACCGACGAGAATGTAGAGGGCCAGCACAATAATAATTGCGAACCAACTGCTTCTTGTCAGGACTCCGAAAAGCGTTACAAGGCTATAGACACCGGCAAATGCGAGGGTGATCGCAAAGATACTGATGAGAAAATTCGGGCTCCAGGAGCCGAGCGAAATCCCTGCAACAAGCCATAGCCCGAGCACAAGGTATGCGACTTCGGCTAATATGATAAGCACTGCCCCGACATAACGTCCGGCGATGTAGAGCCATCGTTCGACCGGTTTGGAAAGCAAAAGGTCGATCGTTCCTTTTTCCATCAGGGAAGTCACGAAACCGGCCGTCACAAAACTGCCTACAAAAATTGAAATGAGTAGAAGGAACGCTGAAACCCCCATCCACATCATGTCCAGGACGGTCACGCCTAAAAGCTGCATGGGCTGCTGGTTTTGGCCGGTCCGTACGTGCCCGGTCGCTGGGGAGAGCAGGCCGTGCTGAATGGCATTGAGCTGGAACAGAAAAATTGCCAACAGAATTGTGATGGTCGAGACAATGAACATTCCGAGGATCGTTTTTCGAGCGATCCCTTCGCGAACCGTGGCTTCAATAATGGCTAAGAATTTCATAATCGTTAATCGTGGGTTACGGCGCTGCCTTTAATGAGATCGACGAAGACATCTTCCAACGACGATTTTTTCGGGACCATGCTTTCGATAACGCCGCCGGATGCGCGGATCGTATCCATTACACTATTCAGCATTTCCGGCGTTTCACAGGAAATCTCCAGAAGGGAACCATTTGTGCGAAGGAGGCTCGAGCCCAGCGCGGTAAGGAGTTCCGGTCTCGTGTTGGTCACCGTTAGTTCGTATACATGGTCGGTACGGGTCAGCGCATCGATGGAGCCTTGTTTGACGATCGTACCGTGATCCATGATCGCGACACGATCGGATATGCGCTCGACTTCACTCAAAAGATGGGAATTCAGAAAGATCGTTTTGCCTTCGTTCTTCAGACGAATAAGGACTTCGCGAATTTCCTTTCTGCCTACGGGATCGACCCCATCGGTCGGTTCGTCGAGAAGAATGAGCTTCGGATCGTTTATAAGCGCCTGGGCCAGTCCCAGTCGCTGCATCATGCCCTTCGAGTATTTTCGAACTTTGGTGGTGCGCCATTCCGCCATACCCACAATTTTTAACGTTCGGTCGATCCGTTCCCCGAGTGCTGCTTTCGGAATCCCCGAAAGTTTTCCAAAATAGGCAAGGGTCTGTTCGCCGGTCAGATACAACGGGTATCGATGGTTCTCCGGAAGATAGCCGAGTTGTTCTTTCGCATGGACCGATCCAAACGGATAGCCAAGCAGGGAGCCTTCGCCAGAATTTAAGAAGACAATGCCCAACATGCACTTGATAAATGTTGTTTTTCCAGCACCATTTTTGCCCAATAGCCCGTATATTTCTCCTTCCTGAACGGAGAGGCTCACACCCCGGAGCGCATGGACCGCTTTTGAGCCGCGGCCATAGGTCTTTACGATATTATTCGATGCAATTGCGAGGTCCATGGGAATTCAATCGATAAATATTTTGGTTACCGGCGATCATAATGTTTCAAATTTACGAAGAAAAATTTGCAGAGCGTAAAAAGACATTCCGGCCGAGTCGCGATCATTACCGGTGCAGCGATTGGAAATGGACAGGCGTTTGCAGCACAATTGGCTTCGGAAGGAGCCCAGGTTATCCTGGCCGATCTTATCGAGCCTGCTGAAACGCGGGAACGCATTCGTGCTTTGGGCGATGCACTGGAACCATTCATTGTCCAGGTGGACGTGACCAGTGAATCGGCCACCAGGGAGATGGCCGCAGCCGCGAAGGAGAAATTCGGAAGAGTCGATATTTTAGTCAATAATGCCGGACTGTATGACGAAGAGCCGTTCGAGCTTCTTTCCCTCGATGCCTGGAAGCGTGTCCTCGATGTCAATCTTACCGGACTTTTTCTTTCCACGAAGGCTGTCCTTCCCATCATGAAGCACCAGGGTCATGGACGGATTATCAATTTATCGAGCGATACGATCTGGTTGGGTACGCCCTATCTTGTTCACTATGTAACAAGCAAGATGGGGGTCGTTGGGTTTACAAGGGCGCTCGCTACGGAAGTTGGAAAATATGGAATTACGGTAAACGCGATCACGCTCGGATTAACGGCCACGCAGAGGCCACCGGGCACACGGCTTTCTCAGGGTAATATTCTCGCTCACCTTCTACCCCCTCAGGCGATCGAACGAGCTGAAACGCCGGAAGACATTGCACAAGTTGTTTCTTTCCTTGCTTCGGATGAATCTGGCATTATTACCGGCCAGACCGTCAATGTCGATGGCGGCGTTGCCAGACATTAACTAAAAATTACCTTTTGTAAATAGGAAAAAATATGCGTTTTGAGGGAACAAATAGACGGCCACAGGTGTAAAAAGTCAACAAAGTAATGTTGCGAGTGCCGCCTTTCCTGGCCTGCCAGTTTCATAAGAAAGTTTCGTCTGTGACGGGCTGACACGAACCCGCGCAGATTGCACTCCATGCGAATCAAATCCATAATCGCACACCACAACTAAGTTTTGATCCATCGCCGGAAAAAGCGAGATATTCCAGGCGTTTTGATACCATAGTGGACACCTGAATACGTATTCACTAAATACGCATTCAGGCGATTCATAAATTTTCCTCCAATTATAGATCACTTCAAATGAATTATAAACCGAAAGACGGGCTTAGCGATGCCATTGAACGCTTGCGTTCAGAACTGGGCATGATCAAAGAAGAATTGCGTGTCATAGAAATCCGAAGACCAGCACTGGAGTCGCGCGCTCAGCGTATCGGAGAAGCGCTCCAGATGTTAATAGGGGACGGGTCTACCGGCGACCCCCGGTGGCTGCAAATGCCCCGCGTTACAGAAGGAGGCCTCGGCAATGTGGAAGAAGGTAATACCAATTATGCGCCTGTGCAGCGGGTGCCACGAATTCAAAAGCAAATCGGGCCGCTGAAAAAGCCAGAAATTTCTGAAGATGCCATTATTGCCATGGCTGAATATACCGATAAGATTCACCGCCCGGTGAAATCTGCAGAACTTTACGAATATCTTGTAAAGGAAGGAATGATGGAGCCGATCGAGACGGAAATGCCCTACAAATCTTTTGCGATCACACTTCGCAATGTTCGGCAGGACTTTATCGAATACGATCGCGCGACCAAGACCTGGTCCTTAAAGGATCGTTCCCCCAAGGCAAAGTTAAAAGAGGCGCTCGAAAATACGGACGGAAGCACCCGCATTGTCTCTTCCAATTCGATGGGATTGAGCCGGGAAGAACATCCATTCGTTAAGGCGGTGACGGGGGTGTTCAAATCGAACCGTTGGGAACCGATGACCGCCAGCCGGCTTTTCGACGAACTTTCCGAAAAGCCGAATTTCGGTCTTATCCCGGGAGTTGGAAGCGTGGCCGATTTGGCAAGTTCGCTTTCCAACTACAAGGATTTTTTCCAGTACGATGCCAGCACGAACTCCTATAAAGCGATCAAAACGGAAAAGCCGGAAGTCCCGGCCGGAGTGCCTGGGCTTTATACCGTGAAATCGAACGGCGGCGTTACGGTTTAAATCCAAACCATTGCATTTCTCAAAACCTCGGAATGATGTTCCGAGGTTTTTTATTTTAAGCATATGGAATTTCTGCTACCGCCCGAGCAAAAAAATAGTTTTTGCTGGTACGGCCCCGACTGGAGAGGACGGGAAAACGAATGGACGATCTCGCTTTCTCCGCGAGATATCTCGGAACTCGAATCTGCGCTGGAAACATGGGAGGGTCTTCACCCGAATGCGGTCCCAGAACATATTCTGGTCGAAGCATTCGATCTTCCAATGTTGGGTCCAAAGATTTCACAGGTCCGAAACGATTTAATTCACGGCCGGGGATTTGCGTTATTCAAAGGATTGCCCGTCGATCGGTATACAGAACGCGAAGCGGCCATCATGTTTTGTGGGATCGGTTCGTGGCTTGGACGTGCACGTCCGCAGAATGCGCTCGGACATCTGCTTGGCCATGTTCGCGATGCCGGGATGGCAAGTACCGATCCGAATGTCCGAATCTACCAGACGAAAGAGCGCCAGACCTTTCATACGGATTCGACGGATGTTGTCGGTCTCCTTTGTTTGCAAACGGCTAAATCCGGAGGATTGTCGTTGCTCGTGAGCGCCAATACCATCTTTAACGAGATGCGTAAACGAGCGCCAGAGCTCTTAGCGTTGTTGTTTCATCCGATCGCTACGGACCGCCGGGGGGAAACGCCGAAAGGCATGCTTCCGTATTATTTAATTCCCGTTTATAATTATTTCGAAGGATCGCTAACGTCGATCTATCAGCGGCAATATATCGATTCGGCGCAGCGATTTTCGGACGCGCCTCGACTTACGGCAAAGCATGTGGAGGCCTTAAATCTTTTCGATGAATTGGCAAACGATCCCAAACTTAATTTTTCCATGCAACTCGAGCGAGGCGACATGCAATTCGTCTATAATCACACGCTGCTACACGATCGCACTGGCTTCGAGGACTGGCCGGAAGCGGAGCGCCGGCGCCATTTGCTCCGCGTGTGGCTTAGTGTTCCAGGAGACCGGCCATTGCCAAATGTTTTTACACAGAAGTTTGGTAGCGTCGAAATAGGGAACAGAGGAGGATTTTTCGTGTGAAGTCCGCACGTGTCTGCCAAAAGACATTTCTGCAACAGTGTTCTGCCGCCGACGCCGGAACTTAATATGATTTCCGCAACCATTCCGAAATCCATAGCCACATCATCGGATACGGCAGCACCTGTGTCTCATCGATCAATTCTTTCCCTCGGACGCTGAACTGTTTGATGTAACGTCGAGCTCGAATCGCTGTTTCATCGACATTGAAATCGTGCTTGCGGAGAACTTGCAGTGTCTTTAAAAATGCGTAGAGCTGCTGCTCGTGCCGGTTTCGAAGGTACCGGGAAGTATATTTTGCTATCGCCTCTGATCTCTGAAGCAACGTTTCATGATCGCTTCGGGATGCCGCAATCAGATATTGCAATATATAGAGTGAAGCGTTATAGCCGGCTTTGTCCTTCTTATAGATCGGTGTTTCCCGGAGGATGTGATGAAAGGCACGCAATCGCACGGGCGCCGATGGACTTTTGGCTGACCGTGCAAAGTCGGCATAGTATCCCAGGAGCGCCCATTTTTGTCTGACCTGTTCGGGCTGCGATTGGAAGCGGTCGTTACCGGCAATGCTGGCAAAAACGCGCTGGGCACTCTCAAAATCGCCGGTGTGCATTCGAAAAAAAAATTCGCATTCCTTCCATATAAACCAGTTATTTTCGCCGACAGGAAAGGATCGCTCACATATTTCGAGAGCCGAAACCGTACTCGATTCATTACTCAAGGCAATGGAAGGCGTAAGCCGCTTTATCGCATATTGGCCGGCAAAGAGCGGAGTGACAAGATGTGGAAATTGTGCAAGAAAGTATTCGGCTTCACTGCAAAGCCGGATCAACTCAGTGAATTGCCGGCTGGTCTCTGCGGCCAGGGTGGCAATTCTATAATAATGGACTCCGACATTGAAGCGTGGAAATTCTCGAAATAACATCTCTGCCTCTGCGCGCGCGGACTTCGCTAATTCGATCGCTGCTTTCGGTGCTCGAGCGCGACCGACAAGTTCCACATTGATTGCGTCGTCAAGAGCATTGAGCCGCCTTTCTGCGCATCGGATACGTTCCACATCGTCCAGTTCCTTCTGGTATTCAGCGAACTTCTTTCGGTAACCATTGATCGTTGCATGTTGCCGGAGGATGTGAAGGAGTTCGATTCGATCGTTCGTTAATTCGAACGTTCGTGCTCGGTCAAGCGCTCGGGGAATGAGAGCGACGGCCGCCCCACGAGCACCAAGCATGATCAGGACGCGAATACAAAAGAGTTCTTTCGCATTCCGATAAATTGCTTTCCGCAGTTCCGAGCCGGAACGGATATCGAGATGAAAAACCCGGCTGATGAGCAGCCGTTTGAGCTGGCTTCGAATTCGAATGTATTTCTGGTCGTGCTCGCTCGTTCTGCAGATCTCGAGAGCCCAATCGTGCTCGTTTTCACCACTTTGAAAAGCAAATTTGCGGGCCAGGGCGCGAATTTGAGATTTTTTTTGATTCGACTGAAATAGAGATTTTGAGTTTTTATTGCCAAAATTCTTAATTATACGCGATAGTTCGAGGATTTGAAGACTTGAGTCCATGTGATTTGATGTTTTTGCCTTAATATAATATGCTGTTTTTAAAGCTTTATGGTTTTAAAAAGCATTTTTTGTCCCATAATCCTAATGCAAATATAGAGAAAAAAGCAATATTGTCCTTGGATTTGGCTCTCGGCCTGCAGTAACTTTGCAGCCCGAACGCAACTTCTCAATTTATTAAGGCTTAGCAATCATTTTTTTCAACTCAAACACACATGAAGTTTTTCGTTTTCACAACCCTTCTTGCGCTCGCTTCCATATTCGCATTCCCGAATAAAGGCCTGACTGCCGATGTCTCATTCCAAATTTCGAACCAGCAGTCGGACCCGCTTGGGCAGGTCACCGTTTCGACTCAACCCCAGAACTATTACGTAAACGTTCCCGGCAATAGTACGGACTCGGTTACGATCGCGGACCCGGCAATTTCTATCACGATCAACGGACAGACGGTCCCGGTTGGAACAAATGCAATCGTTCAGCTCGCAAGTGGAAAAATGGTTGAGGTCATGTGGACTTCCACGACGAGTGTAACGGTGATAGACCAGGGAGTGCTGGGCTAAAAATACATAGAAAGTGTCGCACCGATGGGCAAGCAACTAACAACTCTTTCCACCCGGCCGGAGTCCCCAAGGCTCCGACGGGTTGCCCCGGTGCGCTCCCATGCAGTGGAAGGAAACGGGTACGTGCACGGACGAACTGTGGATCTCTTATAATGCAAACTTAAATGAAGCAAGTGTTGCCCTATATCTCGCAACCAACATGGCATCTAAGCTAGGCCAGCTCTTGGGGCTCGTGGCGTGCCGCTCCAACTTCTTAGGAGCGGCACGCCACATTGCCTTCTGCATCGCGTTCCTGCCCAGGCAGAAGCATGATGATCACTATGTGATCCGAACGATTGGATCGCCTTGATCGATTTTAATAGTTCTTCTTACAAAGGTTCGTCTTTCGAGCACCGACTTGCGGTCGCTATGGCGATGCATTTGACGGTTTACAATCGTTCCAAATTCCCCTGTGTGTAAGACTACTTGGAAAGCCCTTACGGATGTTCAGATATGAGAAAAAATGCGAATATAATTCCGGCAAAATACCATGCAGGTAGCCGGGTTTGGGCGATTCTGAGAGGAACTTGAGGCGCCGCCCGGACTTGAACCGGGGAATGGAGCTTTTGCAGAGCTCTGCCTTACCACTTGGCTACGGCGCCGTTATCAGGAGCGACAAACTACGAATCCCGCTCGTCAAAAGTTTCCTCGCTATGTCGCAGAAAGGACCGACTTCGAGGACACCGCTCCTTCGGCATCGATATCATAAACGATCGGAACGCCGGTCGCAAGTTCAACTTTAAGAATTTGTTCCGGCGTTAACTTTTCAATACTCATGACAATGGAACGAAGGGAATTGCCGTGTGCGCAGACGAATATATTTTTGCCGGCCAACACGAGCGGTAAAATCCTGGATTGAAAATAGGGAAGGGTTCGGGCGGCCGTATCTTTTAAGCTTTCACCGCCGGGTGGAGGAACATCGTAACTTCTGCGCCAAATATGGACTTGTTCGGCGCCAAATTTTTTAGCCGTTTCTTCTTTATTCAGTCCCTGCAGGTCACCATACATCCGCTCGTTAAGCGCCTGATTCTTTTCGATCGGTACATCTGGCTGACCAGCGGCTGTTAGCGCGATCTCAAGCGATTCGATCGCGCGAATGAGGACCGAAGTGAAACCCCGATCGAAACGAATATCCTTACAGAGTTCGCCGGCTCGACGAGCTTCTTCACGTCCTTTGTCGGTAAGTGGAATATCGACCCAGCCCGTGAACCGATTTTCAAGGTTCCATTGCGATTCGCCGTGTCGTAAGAGTACGATCTTGCCCATGAGAGAGTGATTAAAAGAGGTAATACGTCGAAAACAGCCGAAGGTTTACGAAGTCAATACGTTCGCTTTCGAGACCAATACAAAAGAGGGAAGATTGCTATAAAGACCGTGTAGAGGGCCCCAACGGCTCCATATCGGAAAGCGAATTCCCCGAAGGAAATCTCGGACCCTCGAGTAATCAGGAAGTAATACAGAAAATTATTGATAATCGCAGCCAGTAAGGTCAAAACCAGGAACGGCCAGTTGCGAATATTTTGATCGATCCGTTCGCGATCGAAAAAGTACCCGATGCAAAAACAGGCTGCGGTCTTCGATAACGCATTTGCGCCTAAAATACTGCTGGACAAAATATCGAGGATCAGCCCCAGAACAAATCCCCCTGTTTCTCCGGCGAACTGGCCTTCGCGCATCGTAAGCCAGACGAGAAAAATGAGCAGAAAATCCGGCGAAACACCCGCGATAGAAAGGAAACGGCTCACGAGCACCTGCACAATGATGATCAGCAAGCCAAGACCGGCATACGATAAGTATTGCATGGGAAGGTGTTATCGTTTTTGAGCTTTTCCTTCGTTTACGCGGCCCTCGAGCGCAAGTCGCTCGCGCTCTTTGGTAATGTCTTTCTGGATGACGTAGACATGCTCGACGCGAAAGAAATTAACCGAAGGACGGACCATGACGCGCCGGAACAACGAATTCGCTTCGGGTGCGATACTATCGACTGTACCAATAGGAACTTCAGCAGGGAAAAAAGAAGAATATTCGCTGGAAACGACCAGGTCCCCAAGTTGCACATCGAGGGCCTTCGGAATATTCCGCATCGAGAGCGACGGGCCGCCTTCCCACGTAATAATTCCCTCGACTCTTGTTCGGGCGATTTTCGATGCAATACGAAGGTCCGTATTTAGTAGCATTTGAACGAGAGAAAAATTCTGGCTGGTCGCATAGATCCTGCCGACCAATCCTGCATCCGTAATGACGGCCATTCCGGGAACGATGCTGTCCTTCGAGCCCAGATCGATCGTCAGCATGTTCCGTTGAAACGTTGTGGTCTTTCCGACAACTTCTGCCGCGACCAGTTTCCAGTCCGGATGGGGAGCAATTCCGAGTAAACGCCGAAGCTCACGGTTCTCCGCTTCAGCACGCCGCAAGCGGCCTACTTCCGCCGCTAATTCGATCGACTGGGATTCGAGATCGCGGTTTTCGCGTGCGAGCGCGATGGGATTGGGGATCCAGGCATAGGTCGATTGGATCGCACCGACGAGGCCGGTAGCAAAAGCGCGGAGCGGCATGACGTCCGTCGTTCGAGAGACGGCGATCATCGTGAGCGACACCGCCACAAAAGCGGTTAACGCCACGTATTCCTTGAATGCTATGAAAAAATCGAGAAATCGTCTCACAGTAATTACGATTTACGAAGTACGAATTACGGCACAAGCCATTCCAACTAATTCGTAATTCCTAATTCGAAATTCGTAATTAATACCTTCTGCTTTTTATGAGTACCTTCATAAATTGAGAGAGATTCTCCAGTACTTTTCCTGTACCACGAACGACGGCCGTAAGCGGATCGTCGGCCACGTGAACTGGCAGGTTTGTTTCCAGGCGGAGACGCTCATCCAGCCCTTTTAGTAGTGCGCCACCCCCGGAGAGCATCATTCCACGATCGAGAATATCTGCCGAGAGCTCCGGCGGTGTACGCTCAAGGCTTACTTTAACGGCCTCGACGATCTGATTCACCGGGTCGGCCAATGCCTCGCGCACTTCTGTTGAGCTTACTTCGATCGTTTTGGGAATACCGGCAACAAGGTCACGCCCCTTGACCTCGACCATCAGTTCCTCTTCGAGCGGCATAGCGCTACCGACCTGGCATTTGATAAGTTCAGCCGTTCGTTCGCCGATCAGAATGTTATAATTACGCTTGAAGAATTGCATAACGGCCATCGTCAGTTCGTCGCCTGCAACACGAATCGATTCCTGATTGACGATACCCGAAAGAGCAATGACGGCGATCTCGGTCGTGCCGCCGCCAATGTCAATGATGATATTGCCGACGGGTGCCTCGACATCGAGGCCGATACCGATCGCGGCGGCCATCGGTTCAGCGATGAGATGTACTTCCTTCGCCCCGGCATGTTCGGCAGAGTCGCGTACGGCTCGTTTTTCAACTTCCGTAATACCGGAAGGAACGCTGATAACGATACGGCGAGAGGGGAGCCACGAAGGATGCACTTTTTTGATCAAAGCGCGCAGCATTCCTTCTGCGATCTCGAAATCGGCAATAACACCGTCCTTCATCGGACGAATCGTTTGAATATCGCGGTGCGTTCGGCCGACCATGGCTTGTGCCTCGCGACCGATGGCGACAATCTTTTTTGTTGTCGAATCGAATGCAACGATGGAAGGCTCGTTTAAAACGATGCCTTTGCCCTTCATATAGATGAGCGTGTTCGCCGTTCCAAGATCGACTGCAATATCGGCGCTGAATAAACTGAGCATGTGGTGTAGTCGTGACCTTCGGTCACGATGGATTCGAAAAAGTTTTATAATCTCGTGACCGAGGGGCCCCGAGGATCAATGATGAAAATGTCTCATTCCGGTCATGACGAGCGCGATGCCATGTTCTTCGGCGGCCTGAATGACTTCAGCGTCTCGCACGGAGCCACCAGGCTGGATAACGGCGACCGCTCCCGCGTTTGCCGCTTCGAGCATGCTGTCCGCAAACGGATAGAACGCATCGCTTGCCACGAAGGAGCCTTGCAGTGAAAGTCCATGACGTCGAGCGTGTTCGATGGCTATTCGAGTTGACTCCACCCGCGAGGTTTGACCCGCCCCAAGGCCCAACGTATGAACTTTCCCGTGCTCAATTCCACAAAATGCAATCGCATTCGATTTTAAATGCTTTGCAATCTTCATAGCAAAAAGCAGCCCCTGCGACATTTCGCCGCTCACCGGATGGCTGGTAACAGAACTTAGCGCGGAATTGCTCACCAATTCGAGGTCCGGCGTTTGGAATAATATGCCGCCAACGACGGAGCGCACGTCCTGCGTGCTTGAAAGCGTATGGAGAAGCTCATCCGGTTTAAATGTAAGAAGTCGGCGATCTTTTTTCTTTTTCAGGATGGCAACAGCGTCGTCGGTATAGGATGGAGCAAGGATCACTTCGCTGAAAAACTGATTCAGCCGTTCGGCAAGCGGTGTATCGATACCGACATTCAAAATAATAATTCCTCCAAATGGACTTTCAGGATCGGTGCGAAATGCGCGCTCGAACGCATCCAGTCCGGAAGTTCCTTCGCTCACACCGCAAGGATTCGTATGCTTGATGATTGCGGCGACCGGTTTTCGATTCTCGTCCAAAAATTCCGAGATAAGAGCGAGCGAAGCCGACGTATCGAGGATATTGTTATAAGATAATTCTTTTCCCCAGAACTGCGTGCAAATTTTTGAAAAACGTTCGCCGTAGAGCGCTGCTTGCTGATGAGGGTTTTCCCCGTAGCGCAATGGTTGCACGAGCGGCAGAGAAATCTCGAGACGGTCCTCGATGGAAACATTTTCTTTCGCGCCGACAAAATACCGGGCGATCGCCTGATCGTATGCTGCAACGCGTTCGAATCCTTCGCTTGCTAATTTTTTTCGAAGGGCACGGGAAGTAGCTCCATTGAGATGCTTCAGCTCGTCGATGACAGTTCGATACTGTTCCGGTGACGTTACGACGGTCACTGCTTCGAAATTTTTTGCCGCACTCCGGAGCATTGCCGGGCCCCCGATATCGATCTGTTCGATGATTTCTTCTTCCGTTGCTGCGGGGCGGGCCACGGTTTCTTCAAATGGATACAAATTGACCACCAAAAGATCGATCGGAAGAATCCCATGCTCACCGGCCTCTTCGAGATGGGTTAAAAGGCTGCGCCGGTACAGGAGACCGCCATGGACCATGGGATGAAGCGTCTTCAGCCGCCCTCCGAAGATCTCGGGCGAGTGCGTAAATTCTGAAATGCCCTTTACGGGAACTCCAAGATTCCGAAGATATTGCTCGGTCCCACCGGTCGAAAGAATTTCTATTTGGCGCGCGGCGAGCGCGTATGCGAGTTCGTCGAGACCCTGCTTGTCATAGACGCTGACGAGTGCCCGCCGGATGGGAACTCGGTCGATCGAAATAGAAGGTGCTGATTCCGTTTGCACTATCATCGTTAGGAATGAATGAATACTCGATTGTTCTGAACCGTGACTTTATCCTGGGCGACCAGCTCGATCGCTTTGGGATAAATTTGAAATTCCACCTCGCGCACGCGTTGCGAGAGCGTTTGAGGCGTATCGCTATCCAGGACCGCACAGCATTTCTGCAAAACGATCGGTCCCGCATCGTATTCGCTGGTGACAAAATGCACCGTCGCTCCGCTCACTTTGCACCCGCGTTCAATGACAGCTTCGTGAACGCGCATGCCATACATCGCGCTCCCGCCGAACGAAGGAAGCAGGGCCGGATGGACATTCAGGATCTTATGTTCGTACCGATGCACGAACGAATCGGGTAACTTTTTCATGTAACCCGCCAGAGCGACCAGGTCGATGCCGTTAGACCGGATAACTTCCAATAATTCTCGTTCGAACCGCAACGCATCGCCGCCGCAGGAAGCCAGAGAAAGATGACAATACGGCAGGCCATTCGTGCGGGCATATTCCAATGCCCCGGAAGTTGAAATGTTCGATACTGCAAGCGCTACGAAGGCACCCTGCAGTCGGCCCTGCTCGATCTCGCGATGAATATGAGCGAGGTTCGAGCCAAAACCGGATGCAAAAACAGCTAATCGCTTGATCGTCTTCTCCCTAAAAAAACTTTCTGCAAAATTACGAGGAAAAGATGCACGGAACGGTAATTTCGATTCTCATTCATTCAAATAAATGCCGTGTGCAGCCGCTGCTTCTCGAATGCGTCGGAGCATTTCGGCTTGTTCTGCTTTCGTATATTTGGCCAGATGAGATTTTTCGTGCATGAAAGCCCACGCAATACGAATATGCTGCTTCGTATCGAGCGGATACTTATGATGGGCCGAATCGGCAAACAGAACAGGACCGTATTTTTTTAAGCCGCGATCGAGCTGCGCCGATGATTGTGCAAAAACCCGTGTACTCAAAAAAAAGGAAAGTACGAGTATCCCGAAACATCCGAATTTCATGGCGAGACGGTTTTTGTTACTTGCCGAACTCCGGCTGAACAATGACTTTCATCAAATGCTTGCGTTCGAGCTTCACTAATTCGACCGGTGGATCGTAGAGTTGCTCATCCTTTTCAATTTCGACCGGACCGCTGTCGGTCGAGATCGTATTCGGCTTTATCACTTTTGCCGATTTAACATGCACGGGCTCAACACCGATTTCTTTTTCGCTGAACATTCGCAAATGTCCGTGTAATGTGTGATGTTCGCCATTCTCGCGATACTGAACTTCGATCAATCGGCCGACACTTCGTGCAAATTGCCAGTCTTCGACGAGCGGTTCTTCGAGCCCCGGGGACATCACATCGAGTCGATAATTTCCTTTAACAAGGTTTTTGGACTCAATGGCCGAGTTTAGATCCTTGCTAACGCTTTCGCAGTCATCGATAGAAATAGCCCGGTCGCCATCGAGGAGGATTTCAATAACGGGGCTTGCCTGCGATCCACGGACCTGAATTCGAAGGAGGTGCAGGCCCCGTTCTTTTGCCAGCTTCGAGACAGGCTGCTCTAATGTTTCGACAATAGTGGTTTTGAAAGTGTTTTCCATAATGCCATTACGGGTGAAATCATGAGAAAATTCCGCGCCAGTGAATTCCACGAAGCAACCCGGTCATAATTTCGCTTTATAGCTGTAACAAAATCCCTTTATGCGAATTCTTATACAGCGAGTCAGTCGTGCCTCGGTTACGGTCGATTCCGAATTGATCGGTTCGATCGGTCATGGACTTGTCGCTTTTGTCGGAATCCATGAAGCCGATACAGAGGTGGAAGTGCAATGGATGGCTGAAAAAACGGCCCAAATCCGCATTTTTGAGGACAATTTGAAAAAAATGAATCTTTCACTCATGGAGACAGGGGGAAGTGTGCTCGCCGTTAGCCAGTTTACGCTCTATGGCGATCTCAAAAAGGGGAATCGCCCGAATTTCATGGCCGCAGCCGAGCCTGAAAGGGCCGAACGGCTCTACGAGGATTACCTTACGAATTTACGAGGACTTTTAGGGACGGACCGTGTAGCCAACGGGAAATTCCGAGCCCGGATGGCCGTTGAACTCACCAACGACGGTCCGGTAACGATTCTTCTGCAAAGAGAAAATGACAAAACCGTTACTTTATAGCCTTTCATGTGTCTTCCTATGGGACCGTTCCGCCCAGGTACCTTTGTGCGAAAGCCCAATAAATATCGTATATTAGTGAAACGGTCTTTTCATGCGTTAATCAATCCGGTCTTTCCATGAATACAACTCACTCTTTTCCGAACGTTCGACGGACTCGCTTCATACCCGTCCTATTTGCTTTCGTCGTTTTCCTCTTTTGCTCCAAGGCGGAAGCACAAAAGATCAGGCCCGACTGCAATGGAACGGCGATCACGGGTACGCCCTCGAATGCGGGAACAAATTTTTTGTTGTGCTTCGAGCAGAATAATTATCGGGACTCAGAACCCAATGACGATGAGTTCTTGGAGATTTACGTCGCCTCCCTGGGAGATACCGCAACCGTTACGATTACAACCAACAGTCATCCTACGGTCAGTAAGGTCCTGTTCCTGCAAGCCGATAGTTCTAAAACATATCGAATTTCGGATGAAATGTCGAACCTATGGCTGACGAGCGATGAAGTTCCCGACGATCGCGTGGTCAAGGTCCAATCGACATCGCCCATTGTATGTTATGGTCTGAATAATAAAGACGCGACGGCCGATGCATTCCTCGCATTGCCCTTTGAATCCGCCGCGGCCGAGTATCGCATCCTTAGCTATCCGAATTCCAATAATCCCCAGGCATATACTTCCGGGGATTGGATGCCTTCGCAATTTGCTGTTGCCGCGTTCCAGGACAACACCACGGTTACAATTACCCCTTCGGCGGCAACGGCAGGCGGACGGGCCGCAGGCGTTCCGTTTCAGGTCACGCTTCAATCCGGCCAGGGCTATCAGGTCCAGACCGATCCATCGGTCGATGCGCTGGACCTTACCGGTTCCACCGTTGCCTCCGACAAACCGGTGGCCGTGTATTCCGGCCACGCGCGTACGGAAATCCCATATCAATTCCTTCGCACCGACGTCAGCACCAGTCGGGATATGCTCCTGGAAGCGATGCCTCCGACGAGCGCATGGGGAACGGCGTTCGTACTGAACGCCATCGACATCGACGCGCAGGGAACAAAAAATCCCGGCGGCGACCTCATGCGCGTCGTTGCGCTGAACGACAATACGACCGTAACGGTCAATGGCAATCCCTGGGTTACGTTGAATCACAACCAGTTCGCCGATTCGATGATCTCCAGCCCGGTCCTGGTTAAAGGTTCCGGCGCGCTCCTGGTTGGCGAATACGCCCATACCGATATCAATAATAATTCAAACGGCGATCCCTTTCTCGCCGTTGTTCCCGCGGTCGACCAATCGTTCAATAATTATACGTTTTTCGCTCCGGACAAGCTCGATTATCCGCTTCAAAAGGTTATTATTGTCACGGATACGCTCGCCCAGAATTCGATCCTCTTCGACGGACAAGCGCTGCCGGGCCGCATTTTTCAAAAGGTTCCAGGATCGATCGGCGGACATGCCTATGCGCTAACGGAATATACCGGGTTCAATCAGGGCGCCCACACCATTACGTCCATGATGCCGCCGGAAGACGGTTTTACGATTTTAAGTTATGGCCTCGGCAAAGTTATTTCCTACGGCTATACGGCGGGAATTTTATTGGTCCCGAAACGCGCGATCGGTATCCAATATCCACCGCAGGCGATGGGGGGGCATCACACGAATACCATTGATTTCCGCAACACCGCATATCAGGATGCTTATCTCGACAGTGCCGTGTTTATTGCGGACAACCCGAAGATGCGCAATCTTGGGATTCACGTCAAGGAACGAATCGCTTACGATATTGGCGTACTTCCGGTCGGTCAGTCGGCTGAGATCCATCTTGTTTCCGATGATCAACTGCCGGCTCCGGTCGAGGGGACGCTCCGGATTTATTCACACCTGCCTTCGTATATGAACCTCGAGCCGGCTGAGATGCCGTTCACGCTCTATCCCGATGCGGAGGCCGGAGTGGCAGAAAATAATTCGCCGGCACTTTCGGCCTTTGCAAGTCCGAATCCGTTCTCGAGTTATACGACGGTTAATTTTTCGGTTCCCGAGACCGGCGATATCACCATGGTGCTTTACGATGAATTAGGGCGTGTCGTCCAGCAGGTAGCGTCCTCCGAATTCCCGGCCGGCCCCTATTCCGTTCGCATCGAGCGGCGCGGGTTGCCGGATGGCGTGTACACCTGCGTGATCACATCGCAAAAGCTCCATATCAATGAGCGAGTGCCGATCGTGGCGGGTGAGTAACCATGGACTGTGAACGATTACGGACGGTGAAACAGGAAAAGGACGGCCGCTTTTCTAACTCTCTGTCCGTAATCTGTTTTTTCGCAATCTTCTTATTCATTGCTGGCTCCGGCTTACGCGTTTCAGCACAAAATTCCGAGAATTCAGAGCAGAACGCCTCGAAATTACATTCCTTTCCTGCTCGTGCGCTTCAGCATGCGTTTACTCGCGTAAAGAAAGCAGCCCGGACCGACCCGACGCATTCGTTGCAGACATTGTCCCTGCATACGAATTGGACTGCCGCTGGGAGCGAATTTTATGGGTGCTTTCTTTCGGTGGTGGGGAATTCCGATGGCGATACACTTCGCTCACTTTTTATTGCCGCCCGAGCCCCGGCCAGGGTAACGGTTGAAATTCTCCACTCCTCCTATAAAAACACGTTTATTGTTGATCCCGGTACGATGGTCCGCGTGGACCTGCCGAGCGGGATCGCGCTCGGAGCCGACGATTACGAACTCATTGAGAACAAGGTTGTGCATGTTTATTCTACGGATGTAATTTCCGTCTATGGGTTCTCGCATAATGAAAAAAGCTCTGACGGATTTGTCCTGTACCCGGTACCGTCTCTGGGAACTTCGTATTATGCCATGAGTTCACGCAACGCGGTCAATTATTCGGCGTTCTCGCTGGGTGTTCATGCCCGCAGCGAATTCGCGATTGTCGCGACCGAGGATAATACCGTCGTTTATTTTACGCTTTCCGCGACCTCGTTTTCGGGACGCCTCTTAGCGGACTCCACCTATTCGATTACGCTCGACCGAGGGCAGGTCTATCAGATCATGGCGAAGGATACGGGCGTTCACGTCGCAAGCGAGCCGCCCGGAAACGCCGCTCCGGACTGGACGGAACTTTACGCTCCCTGGAATGGTGGCCCCGATTGCGATCTGACGGGTTCCTATATTACGTCGAACAAACCGATCGCTGTCTTCAGCGGCCATGAACGTTCGACCGCACCGTTCACACTGGAATATCAATACACCGCAAACCCCTCCCGGGATCATTTGATCGAACAAATGGTGCCGATTTCAGCGTGGGGAAAGAGCTTTATCGTGTGTGGCGCCGGACAGGATTCAAGCGATACCCGGTTTCCGGGCGGCGATGCTGTTCGAGTCCTTGCATCCCAAAATTCCACGCATATTTCTGTCAATGGAACGGCATCGTATACACTGAATGCCGGCGAGCATTGCGATTTCATGTCCGGAGGAACGAGCGTCGTCCAAAGCGATCAACCCATCCTCGTCGCTCATTTTATGCAGGATGGGAACTGGAATACGGATGGCATCGGCGACCCGGACTTCACCCTTTGTCGCCCGGTCGATCAGTTTGCAGCCGAGTATACCCTTCCTGGCGTTCACGACCCGGAAATATTCACTCAGGGGCGCCTTCTGATCGTTTCTGATACTTCGGCGACCTCGACGACGTTCCTCAATGGGGCTCATCCATCCCCAACACTCGATGGCCGGTGGAAACGAATCCCCGGGACGAATTTCCAATATGGGATTTTTTTTCCTTCGATCGGGGAAGAACGAATTCAAAGTTCACTACCGTGCTATGCGGAGTCCTATGCGTTCGGATTTCAGGACTCTTACACCTACGCCGGCGGCGGCGATTATCCTTACATCGACAGCCTGTTCGCTATCGATCTCGATTTCCATGCCGTGGCTGTGAACGCGCGACCGGTCCTGCCGTCGCTTATGTATAGTTCCGTCGTGCCCATGGCGACGGATACCGTGACGGTGTATGGCTATGAATGGGTGAGTGGCGACACGAACGCGTTCGATATTGTGAATCCGATCGCAAAACCGCTTCTTGTGCCGCCCCTTTCACAACCGCAAATTCCGATACGATTTCATCCGGATTCCGCACGTTTTTATAAGGCGACGCTTCGGGTCTGGTCCAGCGCTGTGAATTCCGTATTCATTCATGTGCAGGGCAGCGGGATTGCACCTCAGGTTGCAGTCTTGCCGGACACGATCGATTTCGGCCGAGTTCGACTCGGTCAGAATCGCGATAGCAGCTATATTATCGAGAACGTTGGGCAATATCAGGTCACACTGACGGACCTCGATTTTGGAACGAATTTATCGGGTACCGATTTTACGGCTAACACCGTCCCAAGTTCGGGCAATAAGCTGATCTTGTATCCGCTGGTCAATCCGGTAGCGGGAGCCGTCCGAGATTCCGTCCATTTCCTTCCCAAAAAAACAGGGCTACAGGTCGGTAAAATACCGATCGATTGGATCGATAGTATTACGGGACTATTAAACGATACACCGGTTGTCATCCTGTTAGGGACCGGGGTAGAACCGAATGTCACTTCAACGGGCCACGATTTCGGTTCCTGGCGCGTCGATTCGACGGCACCGCCCGACACGATAACGATCGTAAATCGCGGTTCGGACACGAGTGCGATCGATAGCGTTTCATTCGATCCCAGCGCCGATTTTCAAATGGACACACTTTCGCGGAAACTTCCGGCGCGACTTGGATATGACGGTGCCGACACGGTCCTCGAGTTCGTTGTCCATTTCCAGCCAAGGTCGATCGGCGCTAAGCAGGTGATCGTTCGAATCCATACGGTCGATGGAATCGTGCTGTACGATACGCTCCTTGGAAAGGGGACGGAACCGCTCGTGCTGGTGAGTCCGCCGGTCCTCGATTTTGGAACGATCACTGTATTGCCAGGGACGGCACCCCAGCCGCCGGTCTCACTTCCGTTTACGATCTTAAATTCCGACACGGCCACCATGGCCGCCGAACTCGACTCGTTGGTGCATCGCGATACCGCTCATTTTCTTGTGGCATTGAATCCGCCCGCTACGGCGATCCCCGAAGCCCTTTCGGTCGGCGAGGTGCTGACGGGAACCGTTAGTTTCATGGTGACGGACGAAGGCGATTTCCTCGACACGCTCTATGCGCACAACGATACTCGCTATTGGCTTTATGACTCGCTCGGTTCTTATCGGCCGATGATTATTTTGAAGGCAAAAGTTCGCACGGGTCCCATTGGGCCGGCGAGCACCGATTTCGGCGTTGTCACCACCTGCGACACCATTACGAACGATATCGTACTCCACAATCCCTATCCGGTCGAAGTGCATATCGATAGCCTTGCATTCGTTCCATCGAGCGGAGGGTTCAGTTACCATCCTTCGACCTTCAACCTTCCGATCAATATCGCTCCGGACAGCAGCTATCCACTTTTCCTCTATTACTCATTTCCTGCCGACAGTCTGAACGGTTCGCAGCTCACAAAACTCCTGGTGTTCCAGCGCCGCCTGGATGGGGAGCCCGCTACGGTCGATACGCTGACGGCAAGCCTCGTCCGGAAGCAACGCGTATTCACGCTCCACGCTCATTTGCCGCAGTTCGTTTCGAGCGCCAACGATATTTCCGATCTGAAATTACCGATCACGGTGGAAGGCCCAAGGGCCGGAGTGTCCGAACTCAATAGCTGGACGCTTTCGCTCCAATTCTCGAACGATCTTTTCGAGCCGGTCGGGATCGATACGACGAATGCGCTTGCTGTTCCCGGGGACTCGAACTACACGATCAGTACCTACTGGGACCAGGCGACGCGAACCTATACGATCGTCGTTACGGGGTCGGCGGTCTCTGACTCGGCGAGAATTGCGAACGATCTCTTGCTCGATATTCTGATGCGGGCCTATTTAACGGTCGATACGACGGTTGTCGTTACTCCGACTTTCACATGGGCGCAGCATCCCTGTGCGTATAATTTGCAGAGCTTTACACTTTCGATCCCTTACGCGGACGATTGCGGCGACAAAACGATAAGGAACTTTATGATGCACGAATCGCCGATCTTTACGCTGATCGGCCTCTCGCCGAACCCGGTGGCGGCCGGCGGAGGAGTGCAGCTCGCATATCGCGCATCCGAACCCGTAGTGGCGAGTTTATCGATCTTCAATGAAGCCGGCGTCGAATCGGGGCATCTCGACATAAATCTCATGAGCGGCAATGGCACGATCGAACTGCCGTCCAACCTTTTACCGGCTTCTGGTCTTGCCTTTCTTCGGATAGAGACCGTTCGAGCAGATGGCACACCCGGCCCGGTACGTGAGGCGAAAATTCAGGTTGAAAATTAAGGCCTCTCCCGCACTGCTTCCTTCTCGGTCTTCCAGCCCTCATTTTTCCCATTTTCTTATAATTTTTCTGTAACTAATCATGCCGTCCGGGGTCTTATAAACGATGGCATTTTACTTCGAGGAGGTACAGCAGATTCCTCTCATGTGTCGTCCTAAATCAAGGAAGCTGAATCCGCTCATTCACCAGCTTAAGACTGGCGGGGTGGCTATTGCTTTTTTTCTTATTTTGGGACTTTCGCACTCCGCACTCGCTCAAAACGTCCAGCGCGATAACTTCGGCACTGAATTTTATGTCGCTTTCGGCCCAAACTTAGGCGGAGATGAGGACCACAACGTCATGGACCTCTACCTCACGAGCCATGTCCCCGCTAAAGGAACGGTTGAAATCCCGGCGTTAAACTTCTTTCAAACCTTCACTACCACGCCCGGCCAAATTACGACCGTTCATTTACCTGACGGGACGAATACGCTTGAAACCGTCGAACTAAAAGATTTTCAGGACGAGCAGGTCGTAAAAGGCATGGCCGTTCATATCACGAGCGACAGTGTAGTGGCCGTCTTCGGTCTCAACCATAAGCTTTATTCGAGCGATGCGTTTATGGGGCTGCCGGTGAATGTTCTGGGCACCGAATATCGCACAATGAATTACAACTCTTCGGGAGATGGATTCGGAAGTACAACACCCGGAGAATTCTGGATCGTTGCCGTTGTCGACTCGACCAATGTGACCATTACGCTTCGAAATCCCTCATCGGTTGGCACCCCTGCAAACCGGCCGGTTACCGTCCGTATGAATAAAGGCGATGTTTACCTTGTGCAGGGCCAGCAAAACCACTCGAACGATCTGACCGGGAGCCTGGTCGAGTCCGACCAGCCGATCGCCGTTTTCAGTGGACATAAACGAACGGAAATGCCGGCCGGGGCGGTCAATTCTGATGGGACGCCAAGTCGCGACCATTTAGTAGAGCAGTTGCCGCCTGTAAGTGCCTGGGGCGATTCCGCACTCGTTGTTCCGTATGCGACTTCTGCATTGCCCGATCTTGTGCGTGTCGTCTGTGCGGAGGATAGCACTCAAATCTCCGTCAATGGCTCGTTGATAGGAAAGTGGTTCAACGCCGGGGATTTTTACGAGATACATCAACTGCAGGGCGTTACGTCAATCCAGGCCACGAAACCGATCGAAGTGGGGCAGTATATGCACACGAGTAAAGGCGGTATCAGCAATCCGTTTCCTCCGGCCTATGGCGATCCTGCGCTGGCACTGGTTTTTCCAGTCGAACAATTTGTAACTTCTTACACCATACTCAGCATCATCAATGCGGACGCCTTCACGGGAAACTTCGTAAATATCGTCGCTGACCAGAGCGCCGTGAATTCCATGACGATCGACGGCGTCCCCATGAACCCGGCGGAGTTTCAACCGATCCCCAATACACGCTTTGCCTACGCACAGCACTCGCTCGAGCAGGGAACTCATAATATTTCCGGTGCAAAGCCTTTTGGTGTCACGGTCTATGCACTGGGTCCCGTCGATAGCTATGCGTACACGGGAGGTACGGGACTTAAAACCATTACGCCGCTTAAGACGGTCGCTCTTTCGATCGATTTCGGGGATCGTGTGTTGGCCGCTGCCGATATTACGCCGCCATACCAATACTCCAACTCCGACCACTTCGATACCACGGTCGTCCTGCAAAACGTTTCGACCGATACGGTTAATGTTTATTCCTTTCCACGCCGCATTGGAGATACCGATCGATTTTACGTTGCACAAACTTCGAACGGTAACACTATCACACCGACTCCGACGGGACCTTCTTTTGGCGGTCCTGGAATTCCACTCACCATTGCTCCTCTCGCGACCGATTCGTTTACGATTGAATTCTGGCCACACGAGGTCAACCGACGAATGCATACGCAGATCACCGCGAAGACCGACCACCTTCGCGCTTATGTTGTCGATGTCTACGGCCGCGGGGTGATGGACGAAATGGGTGTCTTCCGGGATACGAACAAAATCTATACGATCGATACTCTTTTCTTTGGAACGTTCGATAAATCCGATCTCGCCGCCGACTCCGAAGTGTATGTCGGAAACGCGGGAACGGCCGGTCTCGACGTTTCAAATGTTCAGATCACCGGTGACCCGACCGATTTCAGCATGACCGGAATTCTTTATAATGGATCACCGGTCACACCAACGTTTTCGATCCCGGAGCCGCCATCGGGCGCAGCAAAGATCGGCCTGAGATTTACGCCGAATCCTGGGATGGCCAATGGATATTATACAGCCCAGCTCACGATCACCTCGAAATCGAGCACACATGTGGTGGTGCTCCTCGCTCGCATCGAAACGATCACGGCACTGGCTCCGGCTGTCGCAGCGATATCCTGGGGATCGACCCTCGTCTGTGACGATTCGGTCTTTAACATTACGATCCCGAATAATAACGACCTTCCGGTCACGGTCACCGGAGCAAGTATCGCCGGTGCGAACGCGGCAGATTTTGCTGTCTCATCTCCAACACCCCTCGTCATTCCTGCTCATGGTTCTGCTGCCGTGCAGGTGCTCTTTTCACCGGTCGATACAGGAATTCGATCTGCAAGCGCCGTCCTTACATTCGATCTCCCAAAGAATGCAAAGCCGGACACGGTAGCGCTTGCCGGTTCTGGAAATAAGCTCACCTTCGAGCTTGCGATTCCAACGAACATTCACGCCTACATTCTCGATAATAGTTTCCTTGTGCCGATCTACGCGAAGGACTCGCTTAATGCCGACGGTGCGGACGGGTATCAGATCATTCTCCATTACGATGCGACGCACCTGAAGCTCGTGGACATCGTCATGACGAATACGCTCACGCCGCCGGGATATCCGGAACTCTATTCTTCCGTACCGGGCAATGACACGATCATTTTTCAGCAGGGAGGCGAAGGAAAATTAAGCGGGAACACTCCTATTACCGGTGGCGGCGACAGCTCGCTTCCCCTGATCTGGCTTAAGTTCCAGCCGGTGGCGGGAGATGTGGATCCGAACACATTCCAGGCCGGATACCCGATCCACTTTACGACGGCCTTCAGCGATGCTACCATCCCGTATCCGTGTGCGAACCATCTCTTCGATAGCGGTTATGTCGCCATCGATCCCGCCTGCGGGACGCAGTATCTCGAACCGCAGCCGGCGATCCCTTCGGCCATGATGCTTGGGAACCCCACGCCGAATCCCGCCGGAACGCTCGAAGGACAGGGTTCACCGATCCAGATCGCATACGATATTTCAGAGTCCGGCAATGCCCAGATCGTCCTGGTGGGGCAGCAGGGGAATATTGTTCAAACGATCGCCGAGGGCTTCACACAGCCGGGATACTACACTGCCCGCATCGACGCTTCCGCACTGCCGAGTGGGACCTACTTGGTTCAAATGAAAGCCGGTAATTACGTGAGGGCGAAGAAGATCGTTATACAAAAGTAGCAGTAGTTGATCCTCCGGGATCCCGATTGAGAAATGTTCCAAGGCCGTCCTGCGCTCTTCGCTGCGATCGCTCTCGCGTTGGGAATTGTCCTCGGAAGCAATCTTTCCTTTTCAAGCGTCGGTATTCTTTGGTTCGCGGGAGCCGTCGCGGTTGCATGTGGAGCTATCATTATTCGCATGCCGGCCCCTCGACTGGTCGCCATTTTCCTTTTCTTCCTATTCCTCGGATATTGCCTTACAAGCTTTGAAGGCCGGTCTTACCGCGATACGGTGATCGCAAGGATCGCTTCCCTGAGGCCGCCCAAAACGGTCGTGGTCGGGACCCTGAGTGAGATCGATGAAACAAAACATGGTTATCAATGGACGTTCGAAGTCGATAGCCTGGGGATCGCCCGGGAAAGACCGGTTCGAGTTCACGGTAACATTTTATTATATCTTTCAAACTCTTCAAGAGAACATATACGGTTGCCGGAAGTGGGGTCGAGACTTCGTGTCTATAATTCGCTGGAACCGTTCAAGCCCGCGACGAATCCGCATGAATTTGCAAGTGATTTAAAGCTTCAGACAGCAACCCGAACAGAGGCACAGGGAGAAATTCATTCCAGATTCGATTACTATGTTTTAGAACCCGCGCAATCGAACGTATGGACACACATATCGAGCTCCATCGATGGCATCCATCGCTCGATCCTCTCATTGCTCGATAGTGCTATCCGTGACGATAATGCCCGCGGATTTGTCGAGGCCGTGGTCCTGGGGGACCGAAGCGACATGTCGAAAGAGACGCTTAATGACTTTACCGCTTCCGGGGTCGCACATATCCTGGCCGTCAGTGGCTTCAATGTCGCGATTGTTTCGCTTGTCGTTGCTCAACTTCTGCGAATCTTCGGTATCTACTGGCACCGTACCAGGATTTCGCTCACAATGCTTATGGTCCTCTTGTATTCCGCGATCGTAGGCTTTCAGCCCAGCGTCGTCCGTGCACTCATGATGATCGAACTGTATCTCGTGGCGCAACTCCTCGAACGCAAGCCGGATCCCCTCAATATCGTAATGAGTGCCATGGCGATCAACCTGATACTCCGCCCTTTCGATCTTTTCGATGTTGGATTCCAGCTTTCCTATGCAGGCGTATTGGGAATGGTCCTCGTCACTCCCAAAATATTGTGGCTGTTAAAATTGGATTCAAAAGACGATGGACCTTCACGATATCGTATGCTCGAAAGTAGGTTTGTCAAGCAAACGGGGAGTGCTGTTGCATTATCGGTCGGAGCGTCGATCGCATCGTATCCGGTCATAGCAGCTCATTTCTATCGCATTTCGTTTATCGGCCTTGCTGCGAACGTCCCCTTGATACCGCTTTCGGCCCTTATTACCGCGTTGGGATTTTTATTGATCCCCCTGACCGCACTTTCTCACTGGCTTGGTCAACTCTACGGCGACGCCACTGGATATTTAGCGATCGGACTTCTGGCCCTTACAAAATTCTTCGCTCATGTTTTATTTGCATCGAGAGCCGCGGGTTCGCCCAGTGTCGGTTTTCTGACATTATTTATTATTGGTGTCTCCTACTGCCTCATTGCAAAAACGCGCCGGGAACTCGTCGGTCGTTGTACGCTGGTCCTTGCCCTGTTCTTTGCACTTCATGAACTCGGGCTTCCGTTTTCGAATTCGGTCCTTGCCAGGAACGAAGGGAAGCTCCAAGTCCTCTTTTTCGATGTGGGACAGGGCGATTGTATTTTACTCCATACCCCGAGTGGCAAAACGTACTTTGTGGACTTCGGTAAAAGCGATTACGACGGGAACTCCGTCTTCGAACGAACGGCGCTGCCATTTCTTCGAGCGGAAAATATCACGGATGTCGAAGCCGGCTTTATCAGCCATCTTCACGTCGACCACATAGGCGGTGCTCCGGCGTTGCTGGAAAATGCTTCCGTCAGCACGCTCTTTAGCAGCGGCGAGCGTATGGCAAGCACCGCCGCAAGGGAATTGGAGTTCGCCGCTCGCGAACGCAAGGTCGAGACTCGCATCCTTGCTCGAGGCGATACGCTCCATCTCGATTCGGGGATCGTGCTCTATGTGTTAAGTCCCGATCGCCATGTCTTAGCTTCGGAGCGGACCGCATTCGGACAAAATATTCACAGTGGCGTCCTTGCGTTCCAGGTGAGGTACGGTGCGACCAGCTTTTTATTTCTCGGAGATATAGAACGAAGCGAAGAAGAAGCGATGCTCTCGAACTATGGAAGTTTTCTACGCTCGAACGTTGTAAAAGTATCGCACCATGGCAGCCTCACCAGTTCTTCGAAGCAGTTTATCGAAGCGACCAATGCTTCGTATGCTGTCATTTCGGTGGGCGAGCATAACGTCTTCGGTCATCCGGCCCCCGCGGTTATAAAGCGATGGCTCTCTTCAGGATCAAGCATTTGCCGAACGGACCGCGATGGGGCGGTGCTGCTTGTCAGCGACGGCCGCACCGTCCATCGCGTTGGATGGTAGCATCGCAGAGCGCCAACATATTGCGAACTACATCCCGACCTGAATGCCCCCCATGGCTTTTATAGTCTCGCCTAATTGATTTCCAGGGAGTGCGTGGATAACGGGAAGCCATACAGACGCATCGAGCGACACGCGCGGCGCAAAGAACACCTGAAAACCTGGCGCAACATACACCACGTTGCCGCCGGACCAACCAAGGAAATCGTTATCGAGTGGCTGGCCATCCTGCGTCTCGTATCCGCGCCATTCGCCACGGATCGCAAGCGAGCCAAAGACGGTAGGACTGAGCAACGTTGGTATAAAACTTTGGTCTTCGTACAGACGGTACTCGGCCATTACGTCGTAGTTGATGTTATCGCCGTAGGTATGACAGCTTGAGCCGGAGCCAAAACCGTGAACCATTCCCAGGGCATCGGCTTCCACGTTCCAACCATTAAAGCCGAGAAGATATCCCAGACCGCCATAGAAATCGGTAGTTCCGGTCCCAAGTTGTACGTCGGGATCCGCGGGCGAGCCATTATAGATGAGCGACGTAGATCCGTTGGCAAATTTAACGCCCGCGGTTACGCTAAGCATCCTCATGTTGGCACCGGCCATCGTTCCGCCGTTATGATCGGCGATAAGATTGTAACGAAAAAGGAGCGACATATCCGCTACGCCGGAATTGGAAATATTCGCAAGGCTATTTGTGGGATCGTTCGAACTCTCGGCTTTGTGAGCGAAGGGGACCATCAGCGTTGCGGAGAAATCGTCCGTGATTTGCCCGCGTAGTGAAAGCACGTCCGTAAGGTAAGTCTCCCGTGCGCCCGTGGGGTTGGGGACACGGTTCCCGTTCGAGAATTCCTGTCCGAGCTCCGTGTAGCGGGAATCGAATCGGACCGAGGAGCCATTCATACTGAGTGGCGAAATACCCATCGAACACATGCAAAAATCGCAATTGGAATAGATTCCAGGAGGCAACTGCGCCTGAATGGAGGGAACGGCAAAAAACGCGAAACAGCACGCGGACATGGCCCGTGCAAACCACCGAAATGTTTTCATACGAAATAAAAATTATAGTGAGAAGCTACCCATGCTTCAAGCGCATGGAACGATCTGATAGGGGAGGTATCAGACCGTTCGGGGTGGCTGGTGCACCGTCGTATGATACCCGAATGACAGGGAGCCGATCGGGGCGTAAGAGATGGAACGTTCCTCTCGAGGCAGCGGGGAAATGACGTTGGAAGCGCTCGCAAGGTATGGGCCGCTTGATTGGAATCCTAATCGTTCCGCGCGTTTTTCGGTGTTTGCCGTCGCCGATTTTGCGATCTGCTTCATCAGGTAACAATGGCCATTGCAGTGTGGAACCTTGTGCTCGCAGAGCGTTTGCGAGATCTCCTGCTGATTCAATCGAAAAAGCAAATAGTCGAGCGGAATAGCATTGACCTGCACAAAGAGTGCGGCGATGCCGAGCCATGCTACGAATGAATACCCTCGATTTGCCTTCTGTGTCATTCCATGTTCAAATCGTCTCCGTTATGGACACAAAATGAATGCATTTTATTCCGGCCAACTCATTTTATTCCAAGCTCGGCCGTGTCGATTTTAAGCGGTTTCTAATTTCAATACGCCTAATTCCTCGCCCACCCTGGTAAAGGCGCCAATGGCGCGGTCGAGGTGATGGCGTTCGTGTGCAGCGGAAATTTGCACGCGTATCCGTGCTTGTCCTTTCGCGACAACGGGATAGAAAAATCCGGTGACATATATGCCTTCGTCCTGCAGGCGAGAGGCGAATTTCTGCGCAAGCGGTGCATCGTAGAGCATGATCGGTACGATGGGATGGATTCCCGGCTTAATATCGAAGCCGGCTTCCGTCATCTTGTCACGGAAGTATTTCGTGTTCGCTTCCAGTTTATCGCGAAGTTCGGTCGTTTCGCCGAGCATACGCAGCACTTCCAGCGCCGCCCCTGCGATCGGCGGCGGGAGCGTATTCGAAAACAGATATGGCCTCGAACGCTGACGCAGCATCTCGATAATTTCCTTACGGCCGGACGTAAAGCCTCCCGCCGCGCCCCCCAAGGCTTTGCCGAGGGTCGAGGTTACGATATCGACGCGGCCCATGACATTCTCATGCTCGATGGAACCGCGGCCGGTTTTGCCGACAAATCCTGTTGCGTGCGAATCGTCCACCATGACGAGCGCATCGTATGTATCCGCAAGATCGCAAATCTCCGATAGTTTCGCTATGTCGCCATCCATCGAAAAGACGCCATCGGTGACGATCACTCGCCGCCGGCTGGACTGGGCTTCGAGCAGTTGCACCTCGAGGTCCTTCATGTCCGCATGTTTATACCGGAACCGTTTCGCTTTCGCAAGGCGAACGCCATCGATGATCGAAGCATGGTTCAACTCGTCCGAAATGATCGCGTCCTCCTCGCCGAAAAGCGGTTCGAATACACCGCCGTTGGCATCGAAGCAGGCGACATAGAGGATCGTATCGTCCGTATGCAGGAAGCGAGAAATTTCATGCTCGAGTTCTTTATGCAGGTCCTGCGTCCCGCAGATGAACCGGACGCTCGACATTCCATAGCCATGCGTTTCGAGTGCTTTTCGCGCCGCCGCGATGACCTTTGGATGCGAAGAAAGCCCGAGGTAATTGTTCGCGCAAAAGTTTAAGACGATCCCCGGGCGGCCCTTGACCTCGATCTCGACACCCTGCGCCGTCGTGATCTCCCGCTCGTTCTTATAGAGCCCCGCATCGCGGATGGCCTCAAGCTCCGATTGTAGTTCCTGCTGAATTTTTCCGTACATTCTGACCCGATAAATCTGGTACTGAGATCCGTTCTATGATGCAGCGAAAAACAACGGTGTCCTTATATTAATGCCATTGCGAAGGACTTAAAACTTCTCAAACACAAGACACAGCGATGGAGCATCGCTCCCATCCTCTACACCCCCGTATGTTTGGCGATCCGATTTTTTAGAGGGTAACGTTTTTCCAACGTTAATTTTTGGCGATTTTTTTTTGAAGAACTGCGCCTGCGTTCGTGGCTATTGCCAATGCGCCGTTTTCTGCGAAACATCGGCACGAGCATCGCCGCGGCGATAGAACCGGCGGCATAGACTAATTCCTCCGAATGAATCCGTGTAGCAAGTGAAAGAATGCCCAGGACCAGGGAGATAGTCATGAGTACTATTCTTACGAAAAATCCAAAGGGGATCCGACGCATACCTTTTTACTTACTCCAACCATGTTCCAGAATTCCGATTTCCGCATGGATTATACCCTGGTGGTGCGCTTTTTGCCGCTAAACCTGCTGAATCTTTTTTCAGGAGAAATACATGAACAACCGTCAAAGGGACCGGCAAAGCAATGATCGGGAAAACAGCAGGCGCAACTGGAATGCAATGACACCGAGCCGACCCGATCGATTTCGCGAGCATGCGCAGCAAGGCGAGTCGCTTCGTTACGGCGAACAAGGCGATTGGTACTCTCGCAATGAACGCAGACGTTCCGCGCAGAGGAAACACCGCTCGACACAGGACTTTCGCAATGAGAACGCCACGCGTTACAACCGTGGCGGTGAAGGCGATGGCAATTGGCGCCCCTCCGATTATACGTCTCGCGATTACCGTGAAGATTACGGCCAGCCTGGCTACGGTGAACGCTATGGATTTTCCGGTTACGGTCGAGCGTATTACGATCCGGACATCAATCGCGGCTGGAGCGAGGAAGCGGATGTCGAGACATGGCGCGAAGGCGCGCCCTTCAGCGATCGCGAGCAGGACTATCGAGGCGGCCGATGGGACCGTGAACGGCATACCTATAGCAGCGCCGGGCGGTCCCGAAGCGATTCCTCCCCACGCATCGGTGAATCCCGGAGCGGGTTGTATTACCGGCCGAGTTCCGAAACGAGAGAATACGCCGATTACGGCGGCGGCGAAACGGAGCAGGACACACAGAGCCGCAGCGGATTTACAAATCGAAGCTATTCCAATGGCGACGGACGGGGATGGAACGATTACGACATGCGCTTTGGGCGAGGAGGTTTTGCCGGAATCGCTCCCAAGAATTACCAGCGGTCAGACGCGCGGATCCAGGAAGACGTCTGCGATCGACTTACCGCACATCCCTATATCGATCCCTCGAATATCGAAGTGAAAGTCGTGCAGGGAGAAGTCATTCTCACCGGCGAGGTTCCGGATCGCCAGATGAAACGCCTTGCCGAAGACATTGCCGACGAAGCTGCGGGCGTAGCGAATGTCAACAATCAGCTTCGCGTCGAGCGAATGGAACCGAAATCGGCAAACCTCAATGGATCGTTCGAGCAGCCCATGGTGCGTTCGAACGGCCACCGCCAAACGGTCCAATAAGACTGTTGTAAAAAGAAATGGGGCGGCATGTCAGCCGCCTCGACGAAGTGTTAATTCGAGATCAGGACCAACTTGTTGACGACGGTCCCATAGTGGGCCGTTTCGACCACATAAAAATAGGTCCCACTCGCCGCAAACGAGCCATCGTCCTGCCTGCCATCCCAGAAGACATCGGGGTCGCCGGGACTCTGCTGTGCATGGTCGAGTAACGTGCGCGTAAGGGAACCGGTCGAGTTATAAATTTTGATCGTGACGACGTCTGCGTCCGGCAGTTCATAGTGAATGCGTGTCGTCGGCCATGGCGACACGATGATGTCCTGATTGCTTCCGAACGGATTGAATCCGCTTGTCGAGGAAGGGGTACCGATGACGAACGGATTGGGATAGTTCTGGGAAACGATGAGTCCGCTCTGGCCCCAGTGCAGTTCGACCGCATTCGAAAAATGGACCGAGCCATCGAGATCGATCTGTTTCAACTGATAGATATAATCTCCCGCCGCATGCGTCGAATCGAAAAAGGCATAGTCGAGCATCGTACTCGATGTACCGCCCGGGGCTTTGCTGGGAATGGAAGGGGAAAGGTCCTCGAAGGCAGCACCGTCGATACTACGCTCGACGACAAAAAATGCCGATCCGTGCTCGCTGTCGGTATGCCAGGAAAGCTGGGTTCCTATCAGGTTCGCGTTCTGGATCTTTTGGTAGGTGAACCCGGCGAGCTCGACTGGAAGCGTTCCCGTGTTGGCTTCCCAGATGCCACGGCCAAACGTCGCAACGCGAATGGTCGTCTTGTTTGCCTGAATTTGAACGTCGGTACACGGCGCGAGCCCAATGCCGGCCCCGGCAATGGACCAATGCGCGCCCGAGTCCAGCGTATAATAAATTCCATTGTCGGTCGCGGCATACCAGATCCGGAGCGGATCGACCGAGTCGAGCGCAACGCAGCTTACGCCGACGAGGGGAAGTGGGGCACTCGTACCTCCGGAGAAGTTAGACCAATGCGCGCCTTTATCGGTCGATCGCATCACGCGAGCAAGAGAACTCCCAGGCTTCGTATAAAAACTTGCGAGAACAAAATTCGTATCGCGCCAGGACGTTACGATAGAAGAGACCCAGTTGATGTTTCCGGGCGTACCGGTAGTGATGTCCGTCCAGTTCGCTCCGGCATTGGTCGTGCGCTGGATTCCTCCATATTGGAACCCAATATAGAGGTCCTGCGAGTTCGCCTCCGAAATTCCAATTGCACTAATGGGATAGTTGTATTCCGAAGTGATAGAATCCCAGAACGTTCCACCATCGGTCGTGCGCCAGAGGTGTGTGCGACCTCGATACAGCACGTTGGAAGCGGCATTGCCCAGCAGGGAGGTGCAGGACATTTTAAAAGGCGGGTCAAACAACGAATAATCGATCGCTGCGCTAAGCGGACCGTTTGGAAAGATCGGATAATTCACGCTGTTGAAGGTTCCGGAAAATCCATTGGTCGATTTCCAGACCGCACCCCCGGCAATCTGGGAATAGATCGTATTAGAACTTGCGGGGCTGATGATGGACTGACTTCCATCGCCCCCGACACTTGCGTTTACAACCGTCGAACCGCCGTTGACGATCTGCCAAATGCCCTGGTCTTGTAAGCCCGCGATGGTCGTCTTCGAATCGCTTGGGCTGAGGCCAATGCGATAGACGCGGTTGGTAACCATTCCACTCGAGCGGTATCCCCAGGTGGTGATTCCGCTATTGAGATCGGCATAGCCGGCGTCCTGGGACCAGTAGACGCCGCCATCGCAGCCATCGTAAACGACGGAGGGATCGTTCCGATTGAATGCGATCGAATGATGATCGACGTGAGCCGCCGCGGTATTAAGACCCGAAAGGCTATAGGCATTCCAGCCGGTCCCGTCACTATAATTTACGTAGGCTTCGATACCGCCGATGTAAATCGTATCTGCGTTCGCGTGCGAATTCGGAGTAACGCCCAGCACACAATCGTACCAGCCCTGCGGGGCAGGATTTTGGGCAAGGAATAACGTCGAGGGAATCGTGATGGTACTCCAGGTGACTCCATTATCGGTGGATCGATAGAGCGCGTGCGAGGCATCGATCTCGTCGCCCAACGGATCGGCGACGAGCATGAAAATTCGTTCCGGGTGCGTGACCGATGCCGCGAGTGCGCAACGGCCGAAGGAGTCGGCCGGCGGAAACGTCGAGGAACTGATCCGCGTCCATGTAACGCCGTCATTCAACGATTTATAGATCCCACATTCGCTCGAATTATTATAGACATTGTTTCCCTCGGCGAAATAGAGATACGGCGTACCGCCGAATTCGGTCCCGGCTACGATATCCCACACGGGCTGAGCACCGGTATAGACCTTCGTCCAGGAAGCCCCCGAATCGGTCGAGCGGTAGACGCCTCTGTTTGAACTATAAAGCCCGTTTGGATATAGCGAAGCGAAAACAACGTTGCTATGGACCGGATCGACCAGAACTTTCACAACAGAACCGGTTATCGTCGACGGAGCCAGGTGCGTCCACGTTCCGCCGCCGTCCGTCGATTTATAGATTCCCGTTCCAGTCAGTTCATCGAAGCTTGCATATCCGTTCCCCGTTCCGACATAGAGCGTATTATGGTGTTTCGGATCGATCGCAATGGAAGCGACCGAAAGATTCGGGATCACAATATCCGTAAGTTCTGCCCAACTCGCGCCGGCATTCGTCGACTTCCAGACGCCGCCGCTCGTCGCACCGGCGTATACAATATTCGGATTGACAGAATCGACGGCAAGCGCGGTCGTACATCCGGCCGAAAATACTCCATTACTCGAAGAACCGACGAGACCGATATTTGTCCACGCATTCGAAAGCGGAGTTTCGCCGCCTAAGGAGAGCGTTTGTTCGGCTGCTCGGGCGGAGTGTACCAGGTCCCGCTGGGATTGCTGGAAGGCCGCGATCCGGGCCTCGACATCGTACGTGCCGTCGGCTCCGGCCCGCTTCGTCATTTCTTCGAGCGCGCGGGCAAAGGGAGCCGACTGCCGAATACGCTCGGGCGTGCTCTGAAGTTCTTTATAGATTCCTACCGGAGGCGGAAGCTTGACGGGCGCGCTCAGAGTCTCGGCGTCGCCATCGCCAGAATTCTGTTGTTGTGCGCGGAGTGAAAAGGGAAGGGAGCAAGTCGCAAAAATGGCCGAAAAAAGAACCAGGCGGTAAGAACGCGTCATGCGAGGATAGGTTAATGGCTAACTATAGTTATACCGGATGGGCCATCATCCAGGATGATCCATCATCCGCGCGACTAAAATGAATTATCTCCGGGTTCGGTTTCAACGGGTCCCGCTTGCGGAGCAGGAGCCATCGCCCGGAAAGGAATAGAAGTAGTGCCAACTCGAAAGACCACCTCAAAACCACCTCCGATGCCGCTTGCCTCTATGGAGGGACTTGCCTCCATGGGGGGAGAAGAACATTCCTTTCTGCCGCTTGCGGAACGGATGCGGCCGCGTACGCTGGATGAAGTGGTCGGACAAAAGCACCTGATTGCTCCGGGCAAGCCGCTGCGCGCGATGACGGAACGGGGCAAGCTTCATTCTATGATTTTTTGGGGTCCGCCGGGTTCCGGAAAAACGACACTGGCGAATATCCTCGCTCGCTCGGTCGATGCACCGTTTTTTTCGCTCTCGGCCGTCAGCGCAGGGGTCAAAGACCTTCGCGATGCCATCGATCGAGCCGCCGAAGCCAATAAAACTTCCCACGACCGAAGCGTCCTGTTTATCGACGAAGTCCACCGGTTCTCTAAATCGCAGCAGGACGCCTTGCTTGGCGCCGTCGAGCACGGCGTGGTTACTCTGATCGGCGCAACGACCGAAAATCCTTCCTTCGAAGTGATCTCGCCGCTCCTTAGCCGTGCGCGCGTCTTCGTGCTCGAAAGTTTATCTCGCGAAGACCTTGAAACGGTGCTGGACCGAGCGCTGAAAGAGGACGAAGAACTAAAATCGCTCGATATTTCACTCGGCGAGGATTCCCGCCGTGCCGTGATGGCACTGTCGGGTGGCGACGCGCGAAAAATGCTTAATGCATTGGAATTAGCCGTTCAATTAAGCCCGGCACCGATTCCGGACGGGGGACGCATCGTTATTTCCATCGAGACGATCGAAGGCGCCTTCGGCAGAAAAGCTTCCCGATACGACAAAGCCGGCGAAGAGCATTACAATATCATCAGCGCCTTCATCAAGTCGATGCGCGGGAGCGACCCGAATGCCGCGCTCTATTGGTGCGCTCGAATGATCGAAAGCGGGGAAGACATCGAGTTCATCGCCCGCCGCATGATCATTTTTGCGAGCGAGGACATCGGCAATGCCGACCCGAACGCTCTGCTCCTTGCGACCGCGTGCTGGGATGCCGTCCGCGCGGTCGGCTATCCGGAAGCACAGCTTATCTTCGGGCAGGTCGTTGCCTATCTCGCGAGCGCCGTAAAATCGAATGCGACGACGGCGGCGATCGGCGCGGCGATGGAAGCGGCACAAAACGATCCCGACCAACCGGTCCCGCTCCATATTCGTAATGCTCCGACGAAACTGATGAAGGAATTAGGATATCACAAAGGTTACCGCTATGCCCACTCGGAACCCGGCCACTTTGCCAGGGGCGAGACGTACCTTCCCGAACCATTACAGGACAAAATCTTCTACCAGCCCACCGAGCAAGGCCGCGAAAAAACGATCCTGGAACGACTGAAGTCACTGTGGCCGGAGAAATATAACCGGTGAAATAGCCCACAGCCACGGGTCGGTCGAGGTGACATATCTGAATCCAGGATCCTTCAGATAAATTGGAAAATTTCCTGAATTTCGGGAACTCGGCCCTGTTCATGAAAACGCAATCCCACAAAACCGAACTCACTCCAAAAAATGGGCGCAAACGGTGCAAAAAGGCCAGTGGCTGAAAATTGCCCGGCTGGATACACCGGCTGGATACAGAAGATTGTCCTCCGCGATCAACGTCCCATGTATTCCGGTCGGAATTAGTGAGACATAACCCGCATGCGTCCTGTTTACACGCGGCTTGAAATTCCTGGTGTGCGGACGTGGGTTTTTATCCTCAAAATAATCGTTGGCAGTGCGGCCCATTCGCGCTGAAGCATGCGCTGGCGATCGTCGGCCATTTTGTCGATGAGGATTCCATTACACGTGCGGCCCGAACGACCCGCGAAGGAACAGACGAAAAAATGCTCCGGCGCGCGGCCGAGCGGTTCGACTGCGAACTGATCGAAAATAGGCGTTTTACCGAGGCCTCCGCCTTTCGAGCCTTGAAAGCCGCGCTTTTGGCCGGACGCCCATGCCTTATTTGTATCAACCAATGGGGCCATTGGGTTACGATCGTGGGGTTCGATGCCAAAAGTGAGCGTTTTGTCGTGATCGATAGCGAAAAGGACCCGGTCGTCAGAATCCCAGCCTGGAGCGAGCTAAAACGCCGGTGGGTCTATAACGAATACGACCGGGAAGGCAAGTTAAAACAATTTTACGACTTGTACGTCCTCAAACCGCGGTTTCGAGTGCAGTCGAAAGCGAATTTTTCTCTGAAGCGAGCGCAGTTTCTTCGAAGGGCCGGGAATGCAACGTTTATCAAGCATTTCGATGAATATGTTAGCGACCTGCTCAATATCGCTAAGCCCAGCCCGAAAAAAGAAATCGCAATGAATGGTCATGGCCGGATCGCGGCAGTGATTTCGATGGCGGAGTTTCTTCGGAGGCACCAAAAAATGCTGCTCGAAACGGTGCGTTATTGGCATGGCCAGGCGACCGATGCCCAGCTAAGGAAAGTATTGGCGAATATGAGGTTCGTCGCTGAAACGTATGGGCTGGTTATTCGTCAGGAGGACGAGAAGCGGACTATCGCTTCTTTCTCGGCCCTCCTGATGGCCTGGGCAACCACCCACGAGCCGCTCGAAGAAGCCTTATATGGCTGACAGTTACAGGTGTTATATTTAGTATCACATGAAGATCAGATCGACGACAGTTCTCGGTATTGTAAAAGACGGCAAGGCAGCTCTTGGCTCTGACGGCCAGGTGACGATGGGCAATACCGTGATGAAAGCGAACGCGAAAAAGCTTCGAGTGCTTCAGAATGGGCAGGTGATCGCAGGATTCGCGGGCTCTACGAGCGACGCCCTCACGCTGTATGACCGTTTTAACAGCAAGTTGGAGGAATTCCGCGGGAACGTACCGCGTGCCGTCGTAGAACTCGGAAAAGACTGGCGAAACGATAAGTATCTTCGACGGCTGGAAGCGATGCTGGCTGTCGTCAGCCGCGAAAATGCATTTTTACTTTCCGGAACGGGGGACGTGATCGAACCGGAAAACGGCATTGTAGCCATCGGATCGGGCGGTCCTTATGCCCTGGCGGCCGCTCGAGCTTTTTTAAAAGCAAAGCCGGAAATAAGTGCAAAGGAGGTCGTCGAGCAATCGCTTCAGATTGCCGGCCAGATTTGTATTTATAGCAATACGAATATTACGATAGAAACTCTCGATTAAAAGTGATTTTGCGAGTATCGATACATGGATATGGAATTGACTGAAGAGATTTCAAAAATTTCGAACGAGCAGCAGAACGGTGAAGCCGCTTCGGATAGCAGCTCGAAAGAGAAGTTACATCATACGCCGCACCAGATCGTCGCGGAACTCGATAAATATATCATCGGCCAATCGAATGCGAAGCGCTCGGTCGCGATCGCTCTCCGAAATCGCTGGCGCCGCCAGCAGGTCGAGGAATCGCTCCGGGAAGAGATCATGCCGAACAATATTATTCTGATCGGACCGACCGGCGTCGGGAAAACGGAGATCGCCCGCCGGCTCGCGCGGCTTGCCGGTGCGCCATTCCTCAAAATAGAAGCGACGAAATATACCGAAGTCGGCTATGTCGGCCGCGATGTCGAGTCGATGATACGAGACCTGACCGAACTTGCGATCACGATGATCAAAAATGAGCAAATGGAGATCATCGAACCCAAAGCACGGGCGAATGCGGAGGAGCGAATTCTCGATCTATTAGTTCCTCCCGTTGCTCCGGCTCCTCCGACACCGCCCCCGATGATGTTTCCCGGGGTTCCGGTCAGCACGCCGACGATCACCGGCATTCATCAAGCTCCGCCGCGAACACCCTCCGATGTTCGCGAGCAGGCAGAACTGAATGAAAATACTCGCAAGCGCTTTCGGGAGAAGCTGCGAGCAAAGCAAATGGAGGAAAAGGAAGTCGAGATCGACGTGCAGCAGGCGCCACCCATCGCATCGATGCAAATTATGGGACCGCTCGGCGGCCCGGGAATGGACGAAATCGGGCAAAACATACAGGATATTCTTGGAGGAATGCTTCCCAAAAAGAATAAGCGCCGACGAGTGACCATCGCCGAAGCACGCGCTATCTTCGAACAGGAAGAAGCTGCGAAGCTGATCGATATGGATAATGTCATCCGGGAGGCGATCGACCGTGTCGAAAGTTCTGGGATCATTTTTCTTGACGAGATCGATAAAGTTGCCAGCGGATCGAAACGGGAGGGCGGTAGCGGGGGACCCGACGTTTCGCGCGAAGGCGTTCAGCGCGATCTATTGCCAATTGTGGAAGGATCGAATGTCAGCACCCGCTATGGGATCGTGAGGACCGACCATATTTTATTTATTGCGTCCGGAGCATTTCACGTTTCGAAGCCGAGCGATCTTATTCCGGAACTTCAGGGCCGCTTTCCGATTCGAGTCGAACTCGACAGCCTGACCCAGGAGGATTTTGTTAAGATCCTTACGGTACCGGAAAACGCCCTGCTGAAGCAGTATACTGCGCTACTGGCGACGGAAGGGGTGGAAGTACAATTTGCGCCGGATGCCATTCAAGCCATCGCAAGGATCGCTTTTGAAGTCAACGAAGCGGTTGAGAATATCGGCGCCCGGCGGCTTCATACGATTCTGACTACGCTACTGGAGCAGGTCTTATTCGATGTGCCAGATATCGTGAAGGAAAAGACGCTTGCGATTAACGCAAAATTTGTCGAAGATCGCCTGGAGAAAGTCGTCCGCAATCGAGACCTCAGTCAATATATTTTATAGGCTGACGGCCGCCTGGATGATGTCGATAAAACCTTCCGCGTCGAGCGATGCACCGCCGACTAAGCCTCCATCGATATTGGGCTGAGAAAATAGCGAAACGGCGTTCTCGGCTTTAATACTGCCCCCGTATAATATTCGAACATTTTCGCTCGTTCCGGGAAAGAGAGTCTCGAGTTCCGAGCGGACGAATCTATGGGCCGTCTCCGCAACTTCTGGCGATGCGGTTTTGCCAGTACCAATGGCCCAGACCGGTTCGTAAGCGATCGTTACACTTACGATGTCTGAAGCTGAGAGTCCGGCAAGGCTTCCCTTAAGTTGCCGTGAGAGGACGGCTTCTGTTTCTCCACTTGTTCGCTGGGCTTCACTTTCACCGATGCAGACGATAGCATTGAGTTTTGCATCTAAAACGGATCGAACTTTTCTCGAAACGAGGTCATCGGTTTCTGCAAAGATCGTTCGCCGCTCACTGTGTCCTACGATGACATAACTGCAGCCAATTTCAGCGAGCATCGTGGCCGAGATTTCGCCGGTATATGCGCCGTCGATGCCGGTAAAGCAGTTTTGTGCACCAAGCTTAATGTGTGACATTTCAAGCTCATGCCGGGCGACGATAAGCGATGTGAATGGCGGACACACCAACACTTCCACTTGCTCGCACGATTTTTTCCATTCGACGGCAAGTTGGAGAATGAGCTTTCGAGTTTCCTTGATCGTGCCATGCATTTTCCAATTGCCGGCGATGAGTTTTGAGCGCATATGGATTATTCTTGCTCCAAAGCCTCTCGGATGAGATCGTTAATCATTTGTGGATTCGCTTTACCCTGGGTTGCCTTCATGGCCTGACCGACAAAATAACCGAATAGATTTACTTTGCCGGCTTTGTATTGTGCGAGTTGACCGGGACTTTTTGCAATGACATCTCGGACCGCTTCTCGAAGAGCCACCATGTCCGTTACCTGTACAAGTCCACGCTTTTCAACGATTGCTTTCGGAGAATCGGGAGAGCCGAGGAGTTCAGGGAAAATATCTTTTGCGATCTTGTTCGAGATCGTTTTATTCTGGATGAGTCCGACCAATTCGGATAAATGCCGAGGTTGAAGCTTCAGTTGAAGAATATTTTCCTTCCGTTCGGTCATAAGGCGCATCACATCGCCCATAATATAATTCGAGACCGATTTAATACTGTCTTCGCTCTTATTGTGAAGTTCGTGGACAGCTTCTTCAAAAAAGTCAGCGATCGGTTTTTCAGCAGTCAAAACGCCGGCATCGTATTTCGGCAATTTGTATTCTGTGACAAACCGATCGCGCCGTGCGCGCTGCAATTCCGGAATGTCGCGACGTACTTCATCCAGGTAGGTCGGCGGAACAGTTACGGGAAGTATATCCGGCTCAGGGAAGTACCGATAATCGTGGGCGTCCTCCTTCGAGCGCATGGGTCGTGTAATGCCCTTGTTCGCATCGAATAGCATTGTTTGATGGATCACGGGCTCACCGCGTTCGATCAGTCCGATCTGACGTTCGATCTCGGACTCCAGTGCGCGTTGAACGTTACGGAAGCTGTTCATATTTTTTACTTCCGTTTTTTGTCCGAATTTTTCGGTTCCTCGAAGGCGCACCGAAACGTTGGCATCGCACCGGAGTGATCCTTCTTCCATATTGCCGTCACAGATCTCGAGATAGGTCACAATGGATTTAATGGCGGTGAGATAGGCATAAGCTTCGTCCGACGAGCGCATGTCGGGTTCGCTCACGATCTCAATCAGGGGAACTCCAGCACGGTTCAGATCGACCAGCGTTTCAGCGCCGAAATCATGGATCGATTTGCCGGCATCCTCTTCCATATGGATTCGCGTGATTCCAATTTTTTTAAGAGTACCGTCTTTCAGTTCGACCTCGAGAAAACCAGCGTGGCAAATCGGCGTTTCGTATTGGGAGATCTGGTATCCCTTGGGAAGATCAGGGTAAAAATAATTTTTACGGGCAAAAATAGAGCGCTCACGAATCTTACAATTCGTCGCAAGTCCCATTCGGATTATATAACGGAGCAAATTTTCATTCAGGACCGGCAGGGAACCGGGATGCCCCAAACAGGTTGGACACGTATGATGATTGGGGGCCGCTCCAAATTCCGTCGAACATGAGCAGAATGCCTTTGAACGCGTCAGCATTTGCGCATGGACTTCGAGACCGATCACGGGCTCATATTTTTGCATGAGTTCGATATTCACGATGCAAAAATACGGACTCTGGCATCGTTTAGTGCCGGGAATAAAAAACGGCTTCAGAAATTGTTCTGAAGCCGTTTACGAAAGCACAAATTTTCTCAGCTTTTCTATCGGGTAGCGTATTCTTCTCCAAGATCGTGAGTAAGAGAAGAAACCGTCTGACCGAGTGCATCGTCATCCAGATTATCGATGGCTTGCGAAAGCTCGCGGTAAGCCGCCGGACGGCTTGCCGAACCGATGCCGCAGAAAAGTGGAACCAGTTCTACCTTGACCGACAGAATACCGCCGATCGGCCGCGGTTCATAATGGACCATGACATTCATCGAATATTGCTCCGTGATCGAATGTCCGGAAAGTCCCGACACAGGAGTCGTGAAATTTACTTCTTGTCCTCTTTCGAGAGCATCGAACGAACTTGACAGATGCTCGATGACTTCGTCGGAGGTAATGCCTTCGAGCTGCTCGCTAATTGCAGTTCGAAGGGATGTTTCCGTAATGGATTTCACTTCAGCGAAACTCATGCTCGGATGTTCCTCCGCCGCTCGGGGGGTGGAGGACTCCGGTAATGAGACGCGCTGTGTTTGAGTCCGGGCATCCGCCTGTGCGGACGCCCGGGTGGCGCCAAACATTAGCACCGCTGAGGCAATAACGGCTGCTGCAGTTTTCATTTTTCATGGGCCGCCTGGCAACTAAGTCTGAGGCTCTTCCTGATTTGACGGTCAGTTGGGAAGCCGCCTTACAAACAATTGGAGGCTGAGCTATTGTATGATTTTGAGCTTTTGATCGTGATGCGATCATTAGTAATGACGAATTTCAGTCCTGCTTGAATACTTTAAATGGAGAAAATTTAAGTGAATTCGTCGAATTTATCGTTTTTAATATTTGCAATTTCAGACACTGGCTAATTCTGCGACAACATGTTTTCCAAAATCAAACAAGGGCATTGCTGTAATTCTCAACTTCGAACAGCTTTTTTGTATTTGTATCGAATCGATACATGTTTCTTTCAATGATTCTATTTTGAAATCGATACTATAAAGAAGAAATTGTTGGACTTATCAGTGCTCCGATTATCGTTTAAGGAAGAAGTTTGAACGCGCGCACTTCTGATTTTTCTCGCCCATTCCTGAAAATTGTTGCCATCATCGCTTTTGTGATGTTGGTGGCAACGATTTTTTATCCCTTTGGTTACGATCAAGCCGTTTTTAGTGTCGGCGGTGAGATGGTACGCAACGGCGCCCTTCCGATTCGCGATTTTCTGGATACGAAACCCCCGCTCATTTTTTATCTTTATGCGGCTGCAAGCGCAATGTTCGGACACCATATGTGGGCGCCTCATGCTTTCGATGTCATTTATCAACTCCTTGCCTGCTATTATTTCTTTCGAGTACTGCGGCGTTATTGCAGTGTTCAAATCGCAATCGTTGCTGTCTCCCTGACAGAGATCATGTATGCCGGCTCCGGATTCTGGATGACCGCTCAAGCCGAAAGTTTTGCACTGATCCCTTCGGTCCTTTTACTCGATGTGACGCTTCGTGCGATTGAAAATTCGTCGAAAGCGTTCATCCTGGGGATAACAGCGGCCGTCGCAACGGCTACTCTTTTTTTGCTCAAGATCACCTTCGTGTTCGGTGGAGTTGCAAGTATCCTCGTTATTATCGCTACGAGGAAAATGGATAAGAAGGCAACACTTTATTTTTTGACTGGCTTTTTTTTATCAGCGTTTATTATAGGATTCGTCGGGCTGTATATTCTTTGGCAGGCAGATGCAATTACTCCATATCGTGAATGGCTTGAATGGCTTTTACATTATAGTTCACTTCCATCGCTGAATCGTTCTGCGCTCGAAGACTACTTCGTGATATTCCCCGAGCGATTGATCTATTCGATGTCCCTTTCTCTTTTCCTTCTTGCGGTGCTTGGCTATTATTTTTACCGAAGAATGGACAATCTTGATAAAGGAAAGACCGAAGTATTTTATTCATTACTCGCTCTTACTTTCATTTTACAATTAGCGGGAATATTGTTCGAACGCAAATTTGAATTTCCATATCAGTATACGCGCGCTTTGTGGGCGATCTCTCCCTTTATGGCAATTGGAATATTTAAGTTCTGCGAGGCGATGACGAGACAAAAGGGAAATCGCAGAACAGTAATGGCGCTCGCTTTTATATTGTTGCTCACGATTTTTTCGCCTATGCCCCGACTGTTCACACAAACGTTTTACTGGCCGTTCCATGCCTTGAGGAAGGATCGTGTGGAACGCGCGCAATTGCGGGTTTCGGATTATTTTGCAACGGAACAGATTGAAGTTGCTCGTTATCTTTCCAAAAGGATAATTTCGGACGAGAATGTCTTCCTCTGGGGGAACGACGTTGGGATCTATTATTATTTGAGAAAGGATCCAGGCACGCTATGTCTGACTGCGACTCCGCTTCGAACGTCGTTTACTCCGGTACGTTGGAAAGCAAGCCTTCTTTCTCAGCTTCAGGTTTCGAGTCCGTCTTATTTCGTAGTGGAATTTGGTGACGCAAAGCCGTATATTACCGGCAGTTCACTCGATTCGTATCATTCCCTCGTTCAGTGGACGGAATTATTCCAGTTCCTCACAAGCCGTTATTCGCTCGAGACGACGATCGGACATTTTTATCTTTTTAAACGGCGTTAAATTAAATGTGAGGTTTTCCTGCTAACGGGTTGCTCCAAAGATTACTTGCAGGCGTCGATTCGAGCGCAGAAGTTGCTTCCATTTCGCGCCAGATAAGTTGGCATGGAAACCGATTTTCGTTCAAGGCCCGACAGAGTATGAGAGAGTCGAGTGCGACATGTAAGTCCTGTAACTCCCGAAGTTCCGGATATCCGCGAACGCCATGTAAGGCAGTAATCCGGATTCCCAGTTCGCCAGCAATTTTTGCAGCTCTTTGAAGTCGTGCCCACTCGATCGTTCCACTTTCGAGCCGGTCACTTTTGGAAATATCGATACCGATCCGTTCGACACCCATGCTCCGATACAGCGGCAGCTTCGTTTCAAATTCGTACGTCAGATCGACCTTAGGAATGATTTTCCTTGAAGTGAATTGTTTGCAATACTGCAAAAACATTGCTTCCGGAGTTCCAAGCGGAAGAAAAATGCGATAAATACCAGCATCGAACAATTGTCTGCATTGGTTTTCGCTCGCCGGTACCTCCGCCACGGAAACTCCGATCGGTATATCGACCGCTTCGCGGATGTTATGGATAAGCCGCAGGCAGGAGTCATCCCACGCATCGCGATCCAGAAACTCGAGATGGAGCATCTTTGCATTTTCTTTCCGGAGTAATCGCGCGCGATCGATCGGATCGTGAGAATAAATCTCACCATCGGCATGATGGACTTCATGGGCAAGCGAAGCGATCTGGCCGCCACAAACGCCATGGACGATCGGAATCGATGGGATTATGAGTATCATGAAAACGCGAAACGATTACGGCCACTCAAAAAAATCCTCTTTCTGTAAGTATTGTATCAATCATCTCGACGTTTCATGACTTCAATAGAGCCGATCATCATGCAGGAATCGAAGTAAACATGATCTTTTTGGGCCAGCCTGTTAATGTCGGAAATAAACGATTTCGAATCGGCAATATAGGAGAACTTCTCTTGTTGAAGATATTCGCCAAGGTGCCCATCGAGATGTGCTTTGAGGGCATCCGAATTAACCTTCCCGTCAAGATTGCTAATGTTCGGCGCAATAAAGCTCGCAATTCCGGATTGCAGCATCGCTATTTTCTCCCTTGGATGGTCTTTTGCCCAGAGGCCAGCATGATACAGCTCACAGGTCCCGATCGACGGAAAATACAGAAAGGCATATTGATAAATAGTAAATGTGATTCCCAAAACTACCCCCAGAGTCAATAGCACTCGAGCGAATTTCCCCCGCTGATCCCAAAGCCAGGATGCCGCGAACGATACTATGATCGCCCATAATATCCGCATCGGCTGCATATACCGTGAAATAAAATGCGGCGCCCCAAAAAAGAACGTATAGTAGACCAGAAGAATAAGAGAAAAAAGGATGAAGGGCAGGAGAACATTGAACCGCATCGTACGCAGCACATTCTTTAACCGTGTTCGAGTGAAGGCATAAACGATTGCCGAAAGCAAGGCAAGAATCCAGAGAGTTCGAATAACAGGTCCAAAAGAGCCCGGAAGATAAAATATCAATGTGATTATTTCAGAGAGCGACTTCACGGCACTTTGTAAAGAAATTCCTGGCGGTACGGGCCAGCTATTTTCTGCCTGTCCGCTGGAGGGCATTACATTCCCGAAGTAAATGACATTATAGAGCCACCACGGCAGGGTAATGAGGAAGGTCACGCTTCCGGTAATGATCGCTGGAACGATCTTGCGCCTGAGGAAAAGCGACAAGACGATGATCGCAACAAGAATCGCTGCATCGATCCGTGCGAGCACCGTGAGTCCCAGAACTACGCCAAGGGCGATATATTCTGATCGAGGAGCATTCTCGTTTTTTTCTTCAAAAGCAATCTTGTTGTAATAATAAATTGATATCAGTAGCAGGAGTGTAAGAAGTCCCGTTTCAAGACCATTCGTCATCTGGGCGAAGAATTCATAACCGAGACCGCTCAAAGCAGCGAAGATCACCGGTGCCGACACGGTGCTTCGTTGCGTTTGGCGTTCCAATGCTCGAACCGTAAAAGCTCCTGTCCAAATCGTCAATGCAGATATAGCCGCATTCATGACAAATGTCCACCGCACGGCAAGCCATGCATTGGAACCAAACAGCCAAAAAATCGGAGTATAAAATAGAAGGATGAGAGGTTGAAAGCCGTTTGTCAGATGAATGCCATCGACCGAAATGCCATGGCCTGATGATAAATGTCTCGCAATGGAAAATAGATAATATGCGTCGTCACCATAGGGAAGGGCGGTCAGCATTGCCGTTGGCCGTAACGCCAAAGGAACGCGAAGCAAAAACGTGAGTATGGATAGCGCGGTCAGGCAATATTTTTCGCCGCGATTAAACGATGAGAACCTCACACCGCGGTAACGAAAATTTTGACCAAACATTCTTGTAATTTCCTGTCAGAAGAGCAAATCCATGAATCCGGTGCTCCTGGAAAGAAATTTAACTTAATAAGTGGAACTCCTTTTAAGTATTCGGGATTTTCAAATCTACTCACGCCGGACTGCCGTGAGTTCAAAACGGTCGGGCTTCAGGTTCGCTTTCATTCTTACTTAAACCTCGCAGCGAAAGCCGGATCGTCAAAAATGTCAAGAGCGGGCTACGATGGCCTCTTGCGCGCGGCGGCGGGCAACTCTCACGACTACGTTTCACGAAAAAACTGACCTTTTGAAGATTCTCCGAACTTTAGAAGGGTAAGCTCCATACAATAGAATACGTTCGAATTTCTCCGCAGCACCGGAAATGCGGCGCATTTTTAGTCCACTTTGCCGCAATGCCGGAAGTTTGCAATTCATACTTAAATAACGGATTTCACCGGGCGCTAAACCTATTCTCTTGCGAAACCGGTGATAAAAAAGCTCACATAAAGCAAATCACACCATGATTACGATCATCGGCGGAGGCTTCTCCGGCCTGTCCGCAGCCTATTTTCTCCATCGTGCTGGAAAAGACGTTACACTCTTAGAATGGTCGCGAGGCCTCGGGGGCCGAGCTTCTACACGAAATGTCGGGTATCGGACGATGGATTCCGGCGCTCAGCGCATCGATCTTACCCCGCTTTCTGCCAATAATCTTGAAACAGAAGCTCGTACGCTCCTCAAGGCCGTTGCAGAAGAGCGTGGAGTGCTCGCCCATGCGGTAGCGTTTCCGGCGCCTGTTTTCCGCTTCGATGGCCGGTCTATCCGCAACGCTCACCAGGTCGAAGTACCCAACTGGTCCTATATCGATGGCGGCATGAAGGCGTTTGCCGACGCTCTCGCCAGGGATATTCCAGTTCGCACCCATACACGCATCAGCGATATCGTCATTGAAAGCAATGGTTATCAACTTCGCAATCAGCGAGGGGAGACAACGCCTTCGGAAGGGGTCGTTATCGCGTTGCCGGCACCATATGCGCTGGCGCTGCTCTTACCGCACGCCGCTTCGAACAAAAAAATTAAGCGGATTTGCGACCTCTTTAATGATGTCAACTACGAGCCGATGATCGGTGCGATGTTCGGCACGTCGAAGATAGATTTTCCAGAACCCTTTTCTGCACTCTTTACGGACGATGTCACGGCGCCGATCTTCTGGCTGTCACAGGAAAGCCTTCGCAGGCCGCTGGGCATTCGGAAGAATGAGATGGCATTTGTGCTTCAATTGGGAGCCGAAATCAGCCGCGACTATGTGCTCAAATCGGATAAAGAGACCTTCATCGCCGTCGAGCGAGTCTTCGAAGAGGTACTCGATGTAGCTCTGCCGGATATCACTTATGGAGAGATCCAGAGGTGGCCGGCCGCATTTCTCTCTTCGTCGCCGTTCTCGGTCGATACGATTAAAGAAGGCGAATTTAAGGCGCCGTTATATCTGGCCGGCGATTATGTAGCGGGTCAGAGTTCGATCGCTTCGGCGTTCTGGAGCGGAAAAGAGATCGCCGACCGGATCATGGGCCTGGATACCTTCAAGTTTATTGCAGAACCGGTCCGAGCGCAATCCCAGCTTGCAGAGGAAGAATGGAAAGCAGTCGTTCCGCCTGCTCGCGCCCCAAGGAAAACACAAAAGCCGCAGCGCAAACACGCCCAGAAAAAGTATGACGCTGAAAAAGGCAAACGAGTCTTCGTTGCCGCAGACAAAAGACCGAAGAAACAGTTCGGAAAAGGTCCTCGCACGGGTGCAAAGCGTCCCGAACGTGGTCCTCAACGCGGTGGCTGGCAGCAGCAACCCAAAGGTCGCCCACGGCAGCAAGGTCCGGGAAGACCCTATGGCCAGCCTTCCGGTAGACAATTCGGCGGCGGACCGGGACAAGGCCGCCCATTTGGTGGAGGTCAGGGACAAGGCCGACAATATGGTGGCGGTCAGGGACAGGGCCGACCGTATGGCGGAGGCCAGGGACAGGGCCGGCCGTATGGCGGTCAACGCCCGGCGAGACCATACGGGCAACCTCAGCAAGGCAGACCTTATGGCCAACAACAGCAGGGCCGATCCTATGGACAGCAGCAAGGCCAGGGACGCCCGCAACGCCCGAACCAGGGACGCCAGTGGGGTGGCGGACAGGGACAAGGCCGTGGATATGGTCAGCAGGGCGGTGGTTACGGTCAACAACCACAGAACCGACCTTATGGACAGGGACGGCCGCAGCAACGGCCTCGCCCTCAGCAGGGCGGGTATCGTCCTCAGCCCCCGGGACCGGGAGGACCTCAGCAGGGCGGCGGTATACGGCAACAGCGAGGACAAGTTGTTTATTCGACCAACGTTCGTCCGTCGCGGCCAGGAGGTTATAATCCGCAGCCACGTACGAGCGGATACGAGGGCAACGAAATGCCTCGGCGTCCTCGTCGTCCGTTAGATGACGATACGATCGGGAATCGTTAAATCTTTACTTTAAGAGCAAGCCTGGCATTGATCATTTAGGATCGATGCCGGGCTTTTATATTAGACTTTTCTTTATCTATTCTTTTACTATTTTCAATGTTTGAAGAGATCCATCGGCCGTTCCCAAACGTACATAGTACGTCCCTGCGCCGACCATTCCGATCGGAAGAGAAACCATATGATGCCCAGCGGCCATCTCGGACTTTAGATTCGCCTGGCTGACGGAATGACCGAGAACATCGAAGATTTCAATGGTCGTGAATGCAGCTTGTGAGAGATCGAAAGAAATATTTGCTTCCTGCCGGACAGGATTCGGATTGACCGAGACCATACTGATTTGCGACGACTCGTTCGGGGCTCGAGTTACACTGTTTTTTATCTCTTTTTGGTACCATGGCATATCGAGTCTCCAGAGAAGGCCTCCAAATGCAGTCAAAGAATCGATCGCTGTAAAGTGGACCGTCGGTTCTGCATTCCAACCGGCGATAGGAGTCCAGGTGGTACCCGCATCGGTCGTATAGTTTCCCTTGTCGATCCATCGCTCAGAATCGATCGCAAGGAAATTCCCGGTCCCTTTCGACGGGGCTGGCAGAGCGATCCATGTGTCTCCGGCATTCATCGTTATTTTTGTACCGGAGATCCAGTGCCTTGAATCGATCACCGTGGTCGGAAAGATCGAGTCACGCAGCCACGTCAATCCGGTATCCATGGTGCGAAAAATATTGCCGTTCGAGACCTTTACAAAGCCGGATCGACCATCGACTGGAAGGAATGTATAATAGAGTTGCGGCGAATCGATGCGGTACGGAAGCGCCGAGGAGCGGTCCGTCCAGGTGTTGCCATTATCGTTCGATGTAAACAGTTTGAGTTCATTACCGGCCCAAATTTCTCCGTCCGGGGCATTGAGAAGCTGGAGGCTATTCCCGTAATACCCGTAATCGAATTCTGAGAACGTTTGTCCAACGTCATCGGTCCACGTGACCTTATCGGGGAAACCGAAGAAGAGGCGATGGCCCGACGGGATAAACGTGGAGGAGGCCATTGGGAACAGTTCCGACCAATGGTCGCCGCGATCGGTTGTAACGCAAAGCCAGGTCGCTCCCGATCGAGTCGCTTCTCCATAATAGGTCGAGGCATCGTACCCGCTCGGATAGAACGGTTGGTTGACGTAGATCGTGGTATCGAGGCAGTCCCACGACAGTCCTCCATCCGTTGTTTCGGCCGTTTGAAGTGTCGTGCCATGCGTCGAGTCCCAAAAAGCCAAGGGACCCGGGCCGTTGGGACAAGTATAATGGATATCATTCCACGTGTGACCGCCATCGGTTGAGCGCACGATGCCTCCGCCCGATGTAGCAGTCGCATACCACATGCTGTCGCGCAGAGGGATAATATTCCAATAGGGTGTCCCAACTTCGCTTTTCCAGGTGTGACCGGTATCCGTACTTAAATTGATGCGGCCGGTGGTACTCTCTGTTGCTAACGTTCCAATTTTCACATACGCGATCGCCGCGGCCTCATGTAGGATTCCTTTCTGAGAACTGGCTGCATTGACCAACGTGTCCCAGGACAATCCACCGTCCGTTGTTAACAGTAACGCCTGATCGCCAATAAGGACCGCTCCATGCAAAACGTCCAGCCAGGACATCAACACAGATGCGGAAAAAGGAAGCGTATCCCATGTCAAACCAAAATCTCCGGTAGTAACTATTTTTTTTCCATCGGAACTGCCGCACCAAAACCGACGCCCATCGCTCGTCGCTCCTAAAATTCCGCTCTGTTGTTCGTTCACGGAGGTCCATGAAACGCCCAGGTCACGGCTCCATTGAACGGTTCTTTGAGCCGAACTCCGCCAGAGGGGTCCGGACTTCGTTAAAATCACGTGACCGCCGGACGGTGACGCCGTATCGCGGAAATCGAAGCTTCGACCCATGTCGGAAGAGACGGCCAGCCAGCCAGAATTCTGCTGGCATGCGAGGACCGTATCCGGACTTCGAAAAACAGCACTCAGATTTTGAGTCATCCAGAATGGCGTTACTTCAAGCTCTCGTGGGATCGTGTCCGGCTGAGCCAGGCATGTCACCGCAGGGACCAGGAATAACAGGGAAGTCACGAGGAAAGGACGAAGGTTCATATTCATGCTTGCAATATAATACAAAAATGCCAAAATTAGACTTGAAATGCCAAAATCAGATTGATTAGGGGAAAGAGGCGTTCATTTTTCATTTTTGAGGGATGTTCGCGAATCGTTCGTATATTTGCTATGCTTAAAGTCAACCCATTCGAACCGCCTATCTGATTTTTGCTACTAAGTGACAGGGCCGCCAACGTGCCCAAACCAGCAGGTCACGAAAAAATGACCTTCTGGCCATTGTAACCTTTTCGCAATTCGTTGGTCTTTATGTTGGAAACGTCATCGAGATTACATTTCGATGAATCTTACAATCAGTAGCAAAACATAACTTTCAGTAGAACATTGATACGGTACTCTGTCTGAGGCTCCGGCTTCAGAAGGGCTAAACGTTCCGACCACGTGCTATCATGCGTTGTGGAAGGGGCGGGTGATATGCCGCTTTGAGCGGCCCGGAAGAGAGAGGAAGCGATTGCTCCCGCTCTGACGGGATTAGTAACTGGCTCCAGACTCGGATCGGCCAGCCACAAACTCAGCTGCGAGTTAGAAATAACTTAAGGCGAAAGAAGCTCAAAGCGGCACGTCACCAATTTTTCGGATCGCGAGGAATTCCAAAGCGAGTTCGAAAGCTCTTTCTTTGCAGAGTCGCGTAACATTAACTTCTGAAAGACTATGTCAGCGACAACGATTCACACTTCCACGAGCGTCAGTCCGATCCCTCCGACCAATGGAGGAGCTAATCGAAGCTTTGGCGGACGGCACCTCTCTTCGCTTCCTTCTACTCGTTCCAGTCACTCGGAAACCACCGCTTCGGATTTTTCGACCTTTATCGATCTGCGGGTAAGCCCATACCCGGCGAGCGATGCCGTGTCGGATCAGAATCCGGTTCCGGAGTTGATCCCGGATGAATTGTATTTCGTGCTCCGCTCGAATGACCTCATTAATGAGAAGGGAATTCGAGACTATATTATTCGTAAAGCGTTCAAGGCGATGCGGGAGCAGCACGAATTAAAAAGCTCGGAAGCGCTCGAACGCCTGCAGGAAGTCTATCCTTATTTGCAGATCGACACGATCCGAAAAATCATCTATCGGATCGGACCGACGTCAAACCGAAAGGGAATGATGTAAGAAACCGCGTGGTGAGTCTATTCGCGGCGCGCCATTCGGCGAACGCTCACCACGCATTCTGAAAATTCAGGACTCGCGTTGTTCTCCGGAACGCGTTCGCCCTTTGTGCGTGCCTCTGAGAGCCCAATGGCAATCGCTTGCGTGCGGCTCTCACTTTTTTCTTGGATCCATTACGAGGGGTTCCTTTCTTGCTTCGGCGCGCCTTATTTCACGCTCCCTTCCCGTCGAACTTTTCGTATTAGAGGATGTTTATCACCCTGCCCGTTCAAGGGTAAAGAAAAGATAGTTCGCCCGCGCGAGCTTTTTTTTTTACCCATGCCAAAGCCTTTCTCCAGAATTTCTCCAGCATGTACGATCGTTCTCGGCGCCCAGTGGGGTGACGAAGGGAAAGGAAAGATCGTCGATCTTCTCGCCAGGGATGTCGATATTGTCGCTCGATATCAGGGTGGTGCCAATGCCGGCCATACGATCCATTTGCCCGACGGTCGTCAGTTCGTCCTCCATTTAATTCCAAGCGGTATTTTCCATGAAGACGTTACGTGCGTTATCGGCAACGGCGTTGTGATCGATCCTGTGGCGCTCCGGGAAGAGATCGCGATGATCGAAGCGCAGGGCATTCGGGTCAAAGGTCGGCTCTTTATTTCGCACAATGCCCACCTTATCATGCCGTATCACAAAATGCTCGATCAGGCCGCGGAGCAACGCCTTATCGCAAAAGATGGCAGCGCCGTGGGGACGACAGGACGCGGGATTGGGCCGGCCTACGAAGATAAATTCGCGCGCAAAGGCATTCGTATTGTCGATCTGCTCGACCGGGATTCCCTCCGCGAAAAGCTTCGAAAAAATATTGCGGAAAAAAACGAGCTGCTCGAAAAAGTGTATGGCGCGAGCGAGCTGTGCAATGTCGATAAAATAATTTCAGAATACGAAGTCTTCGATCGCGAGATCGATCCGTACATTACCGACACGTCACTATTTTTAAATCGTGCTATTGCGGAAGGAAAGTCGCTCCTGCTCGAAGGCGCGCAGGCGGCATTGCTGGATATCGATTTTGGGACCTATCCCTACGTAACATCGAGCAATCCAACGGCAGGCGGAGCGTGCACGGGTCTTGGCATTCCGCCGATGGCCATCCGCCGTGTTATGGGAGTTGCGAAAGCCTATGCGACGCGCGTGGGCAACGGTCCGTTCCCAACCGAGTTGTTGGACGCGACCGGCGAGCGGCTGCGCGAAGCCGGCCACGAATACGGTGCTACGACCGGCCGCCCTCGCCGCTGCGGATGGTTCGATGCCGTCGCAGTACGATATACCAATATGATCAATGGCGTTTCCAGCATGGCGATCACCAAGCTCGATGTGCTCTCCGGACTTGACGAAATAAAGCTTTGTACCCGCTACGAACGCACGAGCGATGGCCGGGCGCTGGAGCATTTCACGAACGATCTCCGACAACTCGCCGATATTCGCCCGATCTATGAATCGTTCGAAGGTTGGCAGGCGGAGGACCTGAGTGGCGCGGAAACACGCGAAGATTTGGATCCCCGGATCCAGCGTTATCTGGATGCGCTCGAACGCGAAGTCGAATGCCCGCTGGAAATTATTTCGATCGGCGCCGGCAGGGAAGAGACGTTGTCATCGAGCGTCGAGTTTGCGTAGGGATCGGCATGCAACGCGTTGGTCGATAGACGGAAATGTAAATTCAAGCGGGGATTATAATATCCGCTCGTTCCCATGGCTTTGTAAGTCCATAGTCGCGGTCTTCCTTTTCCCAGACATTGAAATAATTCGAAAGCGAAAATTCGCGGCCGGCCTTGCGTTCGCGTTCCTTCATCCGCTCCTGGGCACGTTCGAACGGGCAATCCATCCAGATCCGAAGATCGTAATAATGCTGGAAATCCTCGCCGAGCACCGACACGCCTTCGATAAGAACGAGGCCATCCGCTTTTACTTCGACCCAACAATCGTCCAGGCTTCGTTTTTTCCAGTTAAAGGGCTGGTATCGTGCGGTCCGGCGTGAGGCCAGCGGTTCCAGGACGTGAGTACGAAAGCGTATGCGATCTGCACCGGTCGTCGTGTCGGTTGCAAACGCGTCGAGCGTGATAATGGGAGAAGTCGGGAATTCGGCTTGGATCTGCGTTGCAAGCGTCGTTTTCCCAGCCCCTCCATATCCATCGATCGCAGCGAGGACGGGATTCTTTTGCGCGAGCAGTTCCCGGAGCCTCGATACGATCGAATTGTAGGAATTCATTTTTTGGATTGAAGATACTGCTCCAGCCGGTCGTACGTCCAGTTCGCGCCTTTTTCCATTCCGTTCTTGACGACCCAGTCGCGGTCTTCGACGGATGGATAGACGGTCGATAGGCGCATGGCGGTGCGGCCGCCGAGGTCTTCGTACGTTGTAGTTTCGAGCGCCACTTTGCCGGGCATGTATTCGAAGGTACGAATAACTTTTTCCGGCGACTGCACATCGTGAAATACGCCGTGCATTCGGTACTCATAGCCATTGCCCTGAGCTTTCACGGACCAGGATCCGCCGGGCTTCGCATCGAATTTTTCGACAACGGTTCCCATGCCCCACCATTCGGGAATGGCTTCGCCACTGAACATGGTCTTGAAAACGAGGTCGCGCGGCGCATCGAACTCTCGCGTCATGAGTGCTTCGTGCTTGCCTGCTTCGGCAGTAACGGTTAGTTTGTTTTTTTCTGACATGAGGGTATAGAATTAAGAAAATGAAACTTAGCTGTTAAGGAACGAATCGATCACGGCAATTAAGGTGCTGATGGATGTTTGCTGATGACGACATGCGTAGCCTGACTGGTGGGGACATGCTCTATGCGCTCATACCCGAGCGCGACCAGGTCGATCCCAGACAAGAGATGTTCGCCCGAGCCGAGAAGCACCGGCGAAATGGCAAGATGCATCTCGTCGATGAGACCTTCCTGCAAATATTGCCGGATGGTCTCCACGCCGCCACCGATCCGGATATCTTTATCGTTGGCTGCCGCTTTTGCTTGCTCGAGCGCGGAATGGATCCCGTCGGTAACGAAATGGAACGTGGTGCCGCCTTCCATCTTTATGGACGGGCGAGCGTGGTGCGTCAGCACGAACACGTCGCAATGGAACGGTGGGTTGTGGCCCCACCAGCCTTTCCATTCATCGTCAGGCCACGGACCTCGGATCGGTCCGAACATATTGCGCCCCAGGATCTCGGCTCCGATATTCTCGAAGCCGCGCCGGGCAAAGTCGTCGTCGATTCCTGTTGCACCGCCCTCTTTCCCAAGCATCTTATGAAATGTTTGGGTCTCGACCAACCATGTGTGCAGACCGAAGCCGCCGACCCCAAGGGGATTCTTCAGGTCCTGATTCGGTCCTGCTCCGTAACCATCGATCGATAACGAAAATCCTTGAACTCGTACTTTTGACATCTTGTCTTTTTAGGATTCTAAATGTTATTGTTGTTGGAAATGTACGTTTTTAGTCTATCGACGTTTTGATGCAGGCCTTCGATCGCATGGAATACTTCCACCGCGCGCTTATAATCTTCTGCTGATTCAAAGACATTGCGCCAGTGAAGTTCCGTTTTGTCTTGAAGATCGAAAAGCGATATGAACATCTGGAATTTTGGAGCCGAGCCATGGGTAAGGACGATCCGGTCCATTGGAACGAGTTCTTCGATGACCATCTTGTTCAGAAAATCGGTGCCGTCCGGACCGTGCATCGTAAAGTTCCACTGGCCGCCCTTGCGCAACTCGTGTTCGTGCGTCGTCAGCGAAAAGCCGTTCGGTCCCCACCAGTGCTTAATATGTTCGGGATCGGTCAGGACGCTCCAAACGAGATCGCGGGGAGCATCGAGGATGCGGGTTGCATCCATGCTGCGATCAATGGATGAACTTCGCGTCTCGACAAATTCTTTCAGCGACCGTCCGATGATATCCGTCCATCCGGCTTCGAAATTCTTTGCATCGAGATCGGGATTGTTATTCTGCACGAAGCTTTCGAGCCCCGAATGTGTAAGTCGAAGCCGTGTGTTCGCTCCATCCTCGAACAATTCCCACGTCACGACCGTATGGCCTTTCCATCCTTCATAACGCCAGGTGTGCGCTAATTTTTTCATCGGGATCACCTCGATGATTTTACATTTATGGAGATAGGGTTCCTTGTCCGGCGGCCCGCCCTCGAATTCAAACTCGAACCCCACCTCGGGCCGGAATTCGGGTAGTTTGAAGTACCATTGTTTCATTGCATCGTTGTTGGTGATCGCATCCCACACCGCTGCGATCGGTGCATGGAATGTGCGTTCCACAACGACAGGTGTACTCGGGCCTGTCATGCCGGGACCCTTTCCAAATATCGCTCAAGACGATCGAAACTTTCGCTCCATCCCTGGTTCATGCCCGTTTCGACATATCCATCGCGAATAGGATTCGAAACGAATGTGGAACGAAGCGTAACGAATGTTTTTCCATTCACATCATCGAGCGTGAGAGTGGCGATCGCTCGAAACACCTCGCTGTCCATCGAGCTTTTGCATCGCTCCCGCATCCGGGATTTCCAGGATTCGGAATGCTCCGAAAGATCGCTCGTCCAGACAAGTTTTTCCGGCCGCTTGAACTCGAGATACGTTCCGAACATCGGATAATCGCCCTGGAACTCGAGTGGAAGGGCATCGGTCGCATGCATGACGATGCGAAATGACCCACCTTCGCGTGGATCGGTTTCGGCCGTGGTTTCCATCCCGTGCGGTCCAAACCATTCCGATATGTGTTCCGCCTGCGTGAATGCATCGAACACGAGTTCCCTCGGCGCATTGATCATGCGTCGCAAAATGACTTCATTGTCGACGACCTCAACGGTCATCTGATTTTTTGTTGCCATGTTTTTTATCTTTCGATTGAATTTCCTCCAGATATTTTTCGAGCCGGTCGAAGCGCTCTTCCCACAACTGGCGGTATTGCTCGACCCAGTCGGAGACTTCGGAAAGTTTATCTGGTTGGATGGTGCAATAGCGCTCGCGTCCCTGCTTTTCGATCTTCACAAGTCCACACTCGGTCAGTACTTTTACATGCTTCGATATGGCCGGACGACTGACGGTAAAGTGGTTCGCGACGTCGTTCATGGTCAGCTTTTTCTGCGCTAACAAACTGATGATCGCCCGCCGATTCGGATCGGCGATAGCCTGAAAAACGTCCCTCCGTGCTGAATGCGTAACCACTTGGTTACAAATATACGAAAGTTTTTGGAGAAGAGTTTCAAAAACGATATCAGACGGTTTATGCCCCGATTGGATTTTTCTTAAAGGGGGTCCGGTTCGCAGCTTAATGAAGTCACTTTTCTTACTTTCGCTTCTTGTACTTACCGGACAGGACACGAAGTCGAATCATCCATTACTTCGTGCCCAGATTGCAAACATTGCATTGGAATCTAAAGGAGTTGTTGGGCTTGGCGTAAAGGAACTCGAAACAGGCGATACCATCTTTTTTAATGGTTCGCGACCCTTCGTGTTGCATAGTGTCTTTAAGCTGCCGATCGCTATGACCTATTTACATCTTGTCGATGAAGGGAAGTTCTCGCTTAGCGATTCTATTCATTTTACTCGGGACGATATGTTTAAGACGTTTAATAGCCCACTTCGTGATAAATATCCGAAAGGCAACGTCAGTATTCCTGCCCGAGAAGTAATCCAATCGATGGTATCGTTTAGCGATAATTGTGCATGCGATCGACTTTTGAAACTCATCGGAGGTCCAAAGGCAGTCGATCAATACATGCATACCCTGGGACTAAAAGCGATCTCGATCCAGGTTTCGGAGCGTCAAATGGCGGCTCAGTGGCCGGCACAATATCGGAATTGGTGTACTCCTCAAACCATGATCGATCTTCTCGCAATAGTGAGTGCGGGAAGCGCACTTTCCAAATCGAGTAACGATTACTTACTTCAAACAATGAGGGAGACAACAACCGGCCAAGCTCGCATAAAAGCACTGCTTCCGCCCGGAACCATCTTCGCACACAAGACTGGTACCTCGAACACGAACGCCGAACATCTTTCTCCGGCGACAAACGATGTTGGTATCATCACACTTCCGAATCACCATCATCTTGCCATCGCGGTGTTCGTCGGAGATTCATATGCCGAGATGGAGGTAAGGGAATCGGTCATTGCCAGAATAGCGAAAGCACTGTGGGATGAGTATTCAGCGCCGTAGCACAGCAGCTGCTTTTATATCCGTCACCTCCAGAATAGTTTTCGGATATCCATTCTCCGCAACGCGGAGCATCGCGCGGCCAAGTTCGGCAAGGGTGGAAACACGAGAGGAGACGAAAATGCGAAGAAAGGGATACATCCACAGAATATACTTGTAATATTTCTGAGTATGCTTCATGCCCGGAGTCGGATAGAGAAATCCCGGACGAAATGAGTAGACCGCTTTGAACGGCAGTTTCATCAGATCGTTTTCGGTTTCACCTTTCACCTGCGCCCACATGGTACGAGCAGGCCTGTTCGAGGGAAGGCACAGGCCTTTTGCTTCATCTCCTTTCCATCTGCTTTTGGAACCGCCTCCGCGCAGTGAATTATCTGCTCCCATTGCAGAAATGTAGCAAAAGGTCATTGAGGGATTCTTCTTCACGAGCGTTTCGGCAAGGGACATGGTGAGATCGTGCGTGGTGCGGCGGTACTCGGATTCGTCCTTGCCGATGGAGGTCGTTCCCAGGCAAAAGAGGCAGGCATCGAAGCCCGAAAGCCGGTCTTCGATCGAAGATAGATCGAAAAGATCTTCGTGGACTATTTCACGGATTTTCGGATGTACCACGCCGCTTGCACGGCGCCCCAGCAGTGTAACGCGTTCGACAGTCGGGAACTGCAATGCTTCGTGCAGCACGCCTTCACCGACCATGCCGGTCGCGCCGGTGAGAAGAAGCTTCAGGGACATGGAGAACGTAGGAAAGCTTAGAGATTCAGAAGAAATTATGCCATCGCCAGTTCCCGCATATCGATCGCTTTCGGAATGATCGCATCGAACTTCTGCATATCCCATGCAAAGGTCGGGCAGCGTTCGGCGCAGAGGCCGCAGTGTACGCAAATATCTTCGTCCTTCGCCATAATGCGGCCGGTCTGCTTTAATGGTTCCGAGACAAAAAGCGCCTGACTAAGATTTATCGCTGGAGCCGAAAGCCGGCTGCGAAGTTCCATTTCGTCGGGCGCATCCTTGGTGATCGTGAGGCACTGCACCGGGCAAATATCGATGCAGGCGTCGCACTCGATACACTTCGGCGCGAAGAAGACCGTTTCCATGTCGCAGTTGAGGCAGCGCTGGACTTCGTGCGCGGTCTGCTCGGGCGTGAAGCCGAGTTCCACTTCGGTCGACAGGTTCTTGAAGCGCTCGACGAGATCGACGTGCTTCATTTTCTGCCGCATGATGGGATCGTAATTATTGTGGTACGACCACTCGCTCAGTCCCATTTTCTGGCTCACCAAATTCATTCCACGCGGCGGACGCTCGGTGACCGGGACCCCGCTCGCATAATTGTGGATCGAAATGGCCGCCTGATGTCCGTGCTCGACCGCCCAGATGATATTCTTCGGTCCCCATGCGGCATCGCCCCCGAAAAAGACGCCGGGCAGCGTGGACATGTGCGTGGTTTCGTCGACCTTCGGCATGTCCCATTTACCGAATTCCATTCCGAGATCTTTTTCGATCCATGGGAAGGCGTTGTCCTGGCCGATCGCAAGGATCACATCGTCGCACGGAATAACGACGGTATCGACGGTGCGGGATTCGGTGGCGCCTTCGTTCCATTCGAGCCGCTCGAATTCCATTCCGACGAGCTTGCCGTTTTCGATCACGAACCGTTTCGGCGCGTGGTTGATCACGATCTCGATCCCTTCTTCCTCCGCATCTTCCAATTCCCATGGTGATGCTTTGAAATATTTGCGGGGGCGGCGCGCCATGACTTTAATATCCTTCCCACCCAATCGACGGGACGAGCGGCAGCAGTCCATCGCCGTATTTCCCACACCGATGATCAGCACACGCTCGCCGATCTTATCGATATGCCCGAAGGCGAGCGAGAAAAGCCAGTCGATCCCGATATGAATATTGGCGGCCGCTTCTTTACGGCCCGGAATATTCAGATCTTTTCCGCGGGGCGCGCCGGAGCCGACGAAAACCGCATCGTAATTCTCGTCCAGCAGCGATTTCATGCTCGCGATCGGGGAGTTGTAGCGGACATCGACTCCCATATCGACGATCATCGCGATCTCTTCATCGAGCACATGGGCCGGAAGGCGAAAGGAGGGAATGTTCGAGCGCATGAGCCCGCCCGGCTGGTCCATCGCTTCAAAAATAGTTACATTGTAACCGAGCGGCATCAGGTCGTTCGCGACCGTCAGCGAGGCAGGGCCGGCACCAATACAGGCGATGCGCTTGCCATTCTTCTCAATGGGGATGCTTGGCAGGCGATCCGAAATATCGTCGCGCATATCGGCAGCGACGCGCTTTAAACGGCAGATGGCGACCGGCTTTCCGTCGACCCGGTCGCGCCGGCAGGCGGGCTCGCAGGGTCGGTCGCACGTCCGCCCGAGAATCCCCGGAAACACGTTCGACTCGCGGTTGACCATGTAGGCATCGTCATATCGCCCCTGCGCGATGAGCCGGATGTATTCCGGCACGTTCGTATGCGCCGGGCATGCCCATTGGCAATCGACGACTTTATGAAAATAATCGGGGTTTTGAGTATCGGTCGGCTTCATAAATAATTCAATGCGGAGAACCGGGCCAAAAACAAGCGAAAACAGGGCAACGTTCGCGAAATTAAAGCTGTAACAAATCGTCGGTGGCCGGTGACATCGTGCTATTTCGCGAAGACGGAACGGAGGTGAAGCGCTATCGCGTCACGAGTGCCTTCAGCGATCTCTTGCTGGATGAAGGCGACCTTTCGGAGGGTACCTATTTTTACAAGGTCGTTGCGGACAAGGGCGAAAGCGCGGCTATGAAGATCGTTCGAGAGTAGGGCGTCTCGCCGGCCAAAAGAGTGTAACACGGGAGGGGAGCGTACCGTAGGGATGAATACCAATTCATACTTGCGGTCACTTTTTCTTGATACCCCGATGCCCCGATCGTTCACTGCTTTGCTGTGTGTGGTGGCGCTATGCGTTGCAACACTGTGTACGGCCCCAACTGCCTTCGCTCAGGAAGCCGCCGACACGGCATATCGCCCCATAAAAAAACCGACGCTCCACGTTACGCCGCGCGAAGGTGAGATCGCGATCGATGGCGATCTGAACGACGAAGGGTGGAAGCATGCCGCGCACACGGATGTCTTTACCTGCGCGCTCCCTATTCCCGACACGAAGCCGAAAGTTCGGACGGAAGCTTTTATCACCTACGATGAGAATTATCTCTATATCGCCATGATCGGGTATGACAATCATCCCGAGCGGATCCGGGCGGGCATGGTCGCGCGCGATAAGATCTGGGACGACGATTTCATGGGAATTATTCTTGATCCCTACGGCGATGCGACCCGCGCCTTCGAAATCTACGCTTCGCCCAAAGGCATTCAAGGGGACCTCTTCTGGACGACGACGAATGAAGACGACACGTACGATCTTGTCTACGATGCAGAGTCCAAGATCACCGCGACGGGCTGGCAGACCGAGATGCGCATCCCATTCAAAAGCCTCCGTTTCCCGAACCGTACCGTGCAGGACTTTCATATGACGTTCTGGCGTAACTGGCCTCGTGAGGTCGATTACAAAATGAGCTGGGCGCCCATGGACTTCACGATCCCGTGCTTTTTTTGTCAGTTCGGCACGCTGACCGGGATCGAAAATATCCATCCCGCCGGCAAGCTCGACCTGCTGCCGGCGCTTGTGGTCTCGCAGGATGCCGAGTCAAACCTTTCCACGCCGAGTGCGCCGCTCGTCAATAGCTCCCCGGTGATTTCGCCATCGCTCGGGATCGCGTACGCACTCGGGCCGGCGACGGACCTGGAAGCCGCGATCAAGCCGGATTTCAGCCAGGTCGAGGCCGATCAGGCGCAGGTACAAGTCAATACACCCTTTGCGCTCTTTTATCCGGAGCACCGTCCGTTTTTTCAGGACGGGAGCGATTTGTTGAACACGTATATCAGTGCGGTCTATACACGTTCCATTAACAGCCCCTTTGCGATCGTAAAGACATTGCATCGCGACGAGCATAATAGCGTCGCCTTCTTAAGCGGCTACGACGATAATACTCCGATGATCATTCCGCTCGAGGAACGCAGCGTCATTCTGCCGGACGTCGGTAAAAGCCTTGCCACGATCTTTCGCGCGACTCATAATTTCGGAAGCAGCGATTACCTGGGCATCCTCGTCACGGATCGGCGATACACGATGAATGGAACGAATACGGTCTTCGGCTTCGATGGGCATGTCCGATTATGGGAAAATATTGAAATACTGGGACAGACGTTGTTCAGCCAAACTCGGGAACAGTCCTTCGATTCGCTCGCGCCGACCTACCTTGGAACAGCGGAACGCTTCGATGGCGGAGCCCATACGCTGGAACTCGATGGAGAACACTTCTGGGGAAATTCGGACTATGCCGCCATTCAACGGTTTACTCCGGGTCTCGACGTAAAGCTTTCGTATATCGACTACAGCCCGACCTTTCGGGCGGCGGACGGTTTTATCACGACAAGCGATTATCATGCGGCCGAGGAGTTCACAGGGTATAAATTCCCACAGCACGACCCGCCCGCCTGGCTGAAATGGCTTGTCGAGATCGATGGCAGCCTGAGCGCCTCCCGGACCTGGAATTACGAGAACGAGACCAAGTACGTCGCCCTGCGGCCCGAAATAGACCTTTCCATGGTGGGGGAGACCCAGCTCCACGTCTATTACCGGCCCTATAACGAAGAGTTCCACCACGTGACCTTTACGGGGCTTCACCAGTTCGACGTCAGCGGCAGCACACGGTTCGATCAGATCGTCACGCTCGGCGGGGAAATTACCGTGGGAAGGGAAATTGCTCACTTGCTCGATATTCCCGAAGCCGGAAAACAGACCGATCTCAATTTGTATGCGCGCATTCGGCCGTTCGACGAGCTGACGATCGAACCGAATTATACGTTCTCGCAGCTCGGCAACGATAGCGGCGGATATTTTTATTCCGGATCGATTTACTTCGCACGGATCACCTACCAGTTTACGAAGGAACTGAATCTTCGGGCCATTGTGCAATACGATGGGTTCACCCGAACGCTCGATATCGACCCGCTGCTGGCTTACAAACTAAATCCCTTCACCTGCTTTTATGCCGGTTCCACTCACGATTTCACTGCGGCCGATCTCGTTTCTCCGGTCCAGCCCCATGAGCGGCAGTTCTTCGTAAAAGTGCAATATCTCATGCAAGCTTAAACGTACAAGCGTAAGCTTGCAAGCGCAGAGGATGCAGATAGAGAAGCGGGCTACGCTGCTTCGAGCATCTCTTCTTCAGGTTTGTCTATCGCGTTCTCGCGTTTATCTTTCGAGCGGACGACCACACCTTCTTTCTTTAGCCGTACACTGACGATCTTCGAAACGCCGTCCTCTTCCTGTGTCACGCCATAGAGTGCATCGGCCGCGGCCATCGTCCGCTTATTGTGCGTCACGACGATGAACTGCGTGTTTACCGCAAAACGACGAATGATCGATAGGAAGCGGTCGATCGCGTTATCGTCGAGCGGAGCATCGACTTCGTCCAGGATGCAGAACGGGCTTGGCTTCACGAGATAGATCGCGAACAGCAGCGCGATGGCGGTGAGTGTTTTTTCGCCGCTCGAGAGGAGTTCGATCGAGTGCGGTTTTTTGCCGCGCGGCTGGGCGAGAATTTCGACCTGCGCTTCGAGCGGGTCCTTGTCTTCTTCGAGCTTAAGATCGCAATTGTCGCCCTCGGCGAAAAGGGAACGGAAAATATCCTGGAAATGAGTGCGAATCTGTTCGAAGGTCGTGAGGAACTGCGTTGTGGCCGTTTGATTGATCTCTTCGATCATATCGGTCAGGTTCTTCTGCGCTTCGGCAAGGTCACGCCGCTGCGTCGTGAGGAATTGCAGCCGCTCGGACTCTTTCTGGAATTCATCGTAGGCGAGCAGATTGACCGCGCCCAGATTCCTGATCTTTTGCTTTAATTCACGGACGGACTCCCGGGCCGTTTCGAAATTAAATTCGTCCTCGAAGCTCTTACACTCCATGTGCGGGATCTCGAACTCTTCGCGTGCGCGGTCTTCGATCTGCCGTAGCTTACCTTCGAACTCCTGGATCTTCATCTGGAGTTCATGCGTGATATTGATCGTCTTATCGTGCGCCTGACGTTCTTCGCGGAGGGCTTCCCGGTACTTATGGGCTTCGGTTTGTTTGGCCTTGCGGAGTTCGGCGATCTCCTGATGCCAGCCGGAAGCTTCCGCAAGCTGTTCGTCGAGCCCCGTGAGCATGGAACGAAATTCATCGAGCTTTCCGGAGAGCTCGATAAGATCGCTTTCGGCCCGCTCGCGTTCGCGCAGGCGCTGTTCGGCAAGCTGGCCCGCATTCTGGATGGCGCGCTCGGTCTGCCGCGTTTCGCTTTCCAGTCGAGAGACCTCCGAAACAAGGCTTGCAAAGCGGACCTGGACTTCGGTCGAGCGCTGGGCTTCTTCGGCCAGCAGCCGCTCGGCCTCTTCGACCGAGACCTGGAGCTTGGCCGCGCGTTCCAGCGCCTCGCCGTGCTGGCGTTCGAACTCGGTTACCTCTCGTTCGAGCGGCGGTAACGATTCGAGCATCGGAGCAACGTCGGCCTTGAGCCGTGCTTCTTCCTGCGAAAGGTTCTCGCGCTGTTCCGCGCTGCGCGTAAGCTCGTATTGCACTTGTCCGGCGCGGAGTTGTACCGTGCGGCGGGCTTCTTCCGATTCCCGAAGTTTCGAGAGGAGGGAACGGACGTCGATCGCTTCGAAGCTACGGTTCGTTTCGGCGATCTCCTGCTCGTAGCGCGCCAGTTCCGCCTTGAGATTGGCGACATCGACTTCGAGCTCGCGGATCTGCTCGCGCTTGCCGATTAAAATTCCTTCCGTGCTCTTTTTCGAGCCGCCGCGGACAAAGCCCGTGCGCGTAATGACTTCGCCGTCCTTCGTGACACAGCGTTCGATGGAGGACGAGGCGTCGAGCAAAGAAAATCCGACGTCGATCGAATCGACAATCGCGATGTTCGAAAGGAGCATCGTAAAAAGATCGCGATACCGCTCCGAAAAGCGCGCGAGCGATAGCGCCGTCCTGCCGTTATGCACCGAAGGAGCGGAGTCCGGGAGTTTCGGGACACGATCGAGCGCGATGAGCGTCGCTTTGCCTTTTTGCGCATGCCGCAGTGCTTCGACCGCTCCGAAGGCATCGCTGCTCGACTCGACGATAAGATAATAGGCGATCTCGCCTAACGCGCTTTCGAATGCGACGCGGTATTCCGAATCGCAATCGAACGCATCGGCGACGCTAATGGGATCGGAACTTGCCCATCCGGAAGCCGAAAGGAGATATTGCGTTCCTTCACCGGCCCCGATCCCTTGCTCGACCAGACCGGTAAAGAATTCGATCTTCGAGATCTTTTTTCCGATCTCGTTCTGGACCGTGAACGAAGCGTTCTGCAGTTCGTCTAATTTTGCCTTTAACGTCTGCTGCCGATCGAGTGCGGCCTGGTGTGCAGTCTCGGCCTGTTCGATCCGCTGCGCCGCTTCTGCAAGCTGACCGGTAAGCCGCTGGGCTTCCTCCTGGAGCGAAGCGTGTTTCGAGTCGAGCGTTGCATATTCGCTCCCGAATTTTCCAAGGCGGCGTTCTAATTCCTCGATGCGCGCACGGCGAAGGCCAAGTTCGTTCGAGCGGTCGTTCCGTTTGTCGAGCAGGGCATAGACCTCGTCTCGAGCGCGGCCGAGATCGGCGCGTCGGGTCCGGACCACGGTTTCTGCTTCGGCATGGACCTGCTCCTTCTCTCGTTTTTCTTCGCCTAATTTTTCGCGGTCTTCGCCGGCACGGGCATGGGCTTCGCGGAGCGTTTCGATACGCTGTGCCAGCTCGATCTTTTCCGATTCCAGGCGCTCGTATTCAGCGACCGCGCGGGCTTTCTGTTCATGTAGTGCTTTAATGCGCTCGTCCGTTGCAACGATCGTCTCACGCGTACGCTGGATGATCTCGGATTTCTCTTTAACCGAGCGTTCCGAAGAAATGAGCTGGGTTTCGATCTCGTTTTCTTCGCGTTCCAGGACATCGAGCAACGCCTCGTATTTCGAAAGCTCGCTGGTAATGCGATCGCGCTGGCTTTCGGCATCGTGGAGTTCGTTGACGAGCGGGGCGATCCGTTCGGAGGTCTGCGCGTATTCACGTTCGAGCAGGTCGATCTCCTGAGTCCGCAAGTCCAGAGAAAGCTCCGCATGGCGCTTCGCTTTTTCGGCCTGGCGCTCGAGCGAATTGACCGATTTTGTAACTTCTTTTACGATATCGTCGACACGGGCGAGATCGGCGGCCACTTCGTCCAGCCGGCGAAGTGCTTCTTTGCGCCGTGCTTTATATTTCGTTACGCCGGCTGCTTCCTCGAACAGCTTGCGGCGTTCTTCGGTCCGGTCCGAGAGGATCGTTTCGATCATCTTCAGTTCGATCACCGAATAGGCATTGGCACCCATACCGGTATCCATGAATAGCTCCACGATATCGCGGAGGCGGCACTGTGCTTTATTGAGGAGGTATTCGGACTCACCCGAGCGAAAGAGCCGGCGCGTGATCGTCACTTCCTGGTATTCCGTCGGCAGAATGCCTTTCGTGTTTTCGATCGTGATCGAAACTTCGGACATGCCGAGCGGCTTGCGCGTGCGCGTACCGTTGAAGATCACGTTTTCCATCACGTCCGATCGGAGCGTGCCCGCGCGCTGCTCGCCCAGGCCCCAACGGATCGCATCGACGACGTTGGACTTTCCACACCCGTTCGGGCCCACGATCGCAGTCATGCCCGAGTCGAACTTCAGCATCGTTTTTTGTGGAAACGACTTAAAACCGATGATCTCTAATTTCGATAAATACATGGTAGGACGAAACCTCGCCGATGAACAGAAGTCGCTGCGTATTTTTTAACGGCAGCGAGCAATACGGACTTTCAAAACCCGAAAAAAAGCACGCCGTTCCTTATTTCTGAAGAAATAGAAATACGAGAAAAGCGAAGAGTGCGAGCGCGAGCACTCCGTAGCCATAGATCTTCGTCGGATAAATATCGAAGAGCACGCCGGTGCCTTTGAGCACGCGAAAGTAGGACCAGATGAAGAGAGCGCCAATGACCGCGAGCGAAAGCATCGCCGTCGGCTGGTCCATATCGAGCCGCGGCAGGATTAGATCGTATGCAAGTAAAAGAGCGATCGGCAGGACGGACCATGCCGCGACGTTATAAGTATCCGCAAAATAAAATCGTCCGCGAACGAACATCGCCCAGAGCCGGAGAAGAAGGGCCACGAAAAAAATAGCGATGAAGGACATCGCCGTTGTGGCTATCAGCAGCGCGGCATAGTCCCATAAAAATCCTTTTATGGGATCGTACACAGCACGTGGAAACATCGTGTAAAAATAGGGTGCGGCCGCAGGATCGGCGGCATACCCATGGACGAGTGTGGCCACTGAAATTCCAAATGCCCCAGAGCAAATGAGGGCGAGCAAGGTCGTTTGCCCGTTTGGAAGGATCCGCCGGTCCCGCACATCTGCAAAAAAATTGAACGGTCGCACAAGCGAGCGCACGATGTATTCCCGGAACCGGCGGTCGAGATTGATGAGCAAAAAAAGCACGAGCAACAGGCCGAACGCATAGAGCAGCACACCGAAGTAGCCATTCTGCGGCGAGCGCGGCATCACCTCCGCCAGCAGGGAAACGAGGAGCGTAGAGTTCATTACGTGGCAATCCGTCTATTCATGCGAAAGAACTTTCGAAAGAACTTTTACAAAAATACGATTTCTCGTTCGTTCTCTTCCATGAATTATTTTCCCCTGAGGATCGCACGAGTCCCGTTTTTCGAAGAGTGAAAATTTATACCTTACTTTTGTGTTAGCTTTGGTGCTGTTCCGCCGTTACCAATGAATAATGATCGAAAGCAAGGTTGTGGGACTCGGTAAAGATTCCGCTCAGGTCACCTGCCGACCTTCTCTATGAAGTCTGAGATAACGTCTTTGAATCGGACTCACACTTAAAAGCCTGAATGCGACGTTCCTGGCGGGAGCGCCAATGAACCGTGCTCGATTCGAACTTCATAACAGTCCCAAATTTTTACTTTACTTTTGTGCTCCAAGCTTTGTAACCTTCCGCGCTCTTATGGGTCTTCGTGATGTGAAGTCATTTCGGTTTTTGGCGTTTTACTCGTTTGGGGCGGTGCAACCGCTCTTGCCGCCGCATTGCCCATTCAAGGCTATGAAAGAACGGAAAATCAGTAATTGGCCCACAATCAAACTTGGATCGGATACACGTTGAATATTATTCCCGGAGGAGTTCGGAAGGGTGGACTTTAAGACCCATAGCAATGCGGGCCAGTTGGACCAACGACAGATTTATTTCGCAGCGTTCAACACGACCGATATAATTCCGATGCACATCAGCAAACTCGGCAAGCTTCTCCTGAGAAAGATTATTTTTCAACCTGATTTGGCGAATGTTGCCGGCAGCTACTTTAAGGATGTGTTTCGGATTTTTCAATGGGTGCAAACTTATCGGGTTGCACCGGATAAATCTACACCGGATTCGGTGGAAGTAGAATTTTTCTTTGTATGTTTGTAACGATTGAAATGAACGTGAAACGACTGATCGCAACGGTAATGCTTCTTTTTGCCGCCTCTCCCATCGAGGCGCAATTCTCCCATGCCTACGACCCGAACTACGTGGACTTCTCGGCGAAGATGGATACGCTCAGGCGCGTTTTCGTAACCGATTTTAACATGGGGCTATTAAACGATGACTCGTTCGATGACTTATCCTTGTACGATTACAACAATCCAAGTACATATCAGTACGGTGGTCCGTTACTTTTTGATAGCCTGGGCCTGGTAGCTCCATTTACGCTGCCGATTCTTCATGGTGATTTCAATGGCGATGGAATTCAAGATTTGATTTCTCATGGTTTTACGTTATCGAATGGGCCTCTTTTTTTTAAAGGCAAAAAAGACTATCCTTATCTTGATTCAGCCACGGGCTTCTTTACTGATCGCTATCATAGAGCCTATGCTGACGCTCCAGGAATAATCGGTGCAGTTGATGTAAATGCCGATGGTATCCCTGATGTGTTCGGCGCCGATGGTGGTAGTGGCGTTCTCGCACTCTTCGCATATTACGGCGGCTCACATTTTAAGGACTCTGTTATTACAGCCTCTGATTCCATGCTCGTCCTCCCAGAAGTGGCATGGAATTCTGGAACACTAGGAACCTATGGCAAAAACGCAAAACCAATGATGTTCATAGCCGGCAGCGCGACATCACCGGATACTCCTCATACTGTAACCTATAAGATTGGAGTCATTCGGTATCTCAACGATCTTGCTCACGACACGGTCGTTTATCTCTCTCACACGACGGAGGCAGTTCACATCTATCACCCGGGCACCGACAGTATGATTGCCGCGACGGGACTGTACACGATGGACATTACGGGCGACGGCATCCCCGACTTACTCGTGACCGATGGCGTCTATATCTATATTTTCAAAGGCTCGGACTCCCTCGGATACTACCCGCTGACGAAGGACCGCGCGTATTACCGCATTCCACATCCGGCATTGCTCGAAGGACTCAGCAGCGATTGGTCATATATTGACGGGTGGGCCGTTTCGATGTTCAACTGCGGCGATATGACGGGATCCGGAGTTCCGGTGCTCGGCGTGATCGGGCGGTCTTCCACTTCGGGGGATTACGATGCCGTTTTTTTCTATTGTGGCGGAAAAGCTTTGGACTCTCTCTTCGATGGATTGTTGCAAAAAAACGCAAGTTTCGATGACGAATACGATGCTCTCGATACCCTCCATAGTATTGATAATTCAGGGCGCTCCGCGGTACTTGTTTCCGTAGAGAATCTCGACCTCCTGCTCTATCGCAATGGCGATAAAATGCCGCACCGGACAAATCCGCTGTGGCTAAAAGTGAAATCGTCAGAAGAAACGCCAACCATTGCGATGTCGGCTTTTCCGGCAATTGCCAACCGCTACGTCAAGATTTACACTGAAACGCCAACATCCGTCTCTGGGAATTTAACGATCTTCGATCTATTGGGCAATGCCATTGCTTCCCGGAGAGTCGAGATCGATGCCGGCGGCAACACAGAGTATTTCGAGACCTCGGCGTGGCCAGGCGGAACTTATATCGCTCGTCTCAGCGCAGGCAGTATGGATGACCAATCATCTGCGAAAGTTTCCACCACACGATTTATCGTGCAACACTAACCATTCTTTTACGACCATGAAGAGACGATTTGTTCCCTCGATCCGCGGACGTGCAAGGTATGTCCCTGTGATTTTTTTGTTCCTTTTGAACTCGGTAGTGGCGCGGGCACAAACGCCCGATACCTTAAGTGCGCCAGCAACCCACGATCAGTTCCCGATCGGGGTGCTCCTGACCGGCGAAGGGGAAGATTCTGTCAAACGATTAGATTCGCTAGTCAAAATGCTCGGCATCAATTCCTACTTCGAACTTCACTCCGTGGGTGACGGTGGACAATTCGCACGAGAGGGGCAGCCATTCGATACATTCACAGTGAGCATCCGGGACCCGTATTATTGGGATACATCCGTAAATACCCATTACGTCCACACCGTGGCATATCCCGGCCATAACGATTCCTCGATCGTGAATCTCTTTACTGAAGCTGTGGAGACGCCCGAGGTGCGCGTGTTCCTGCCAGGCACTGCCGGATGGACGAAACAGTATGATTACAAGTGGAACTTCGCGCTTGGTGGGAATGACTCCATTTATCATCTTGCTCCTCCATTCGGGACAAGGAATTCAAACGAATGGTTTATTCCTGATACAGCCGTGAGTAGCAGTGGCGGCTATGTGCTTAAGCTCAGCGATAGCACGAATATCAATCCGGCGGGTACGGACCCATATCACACTACAGACCCGACGATTTTCGGGCTCGACACGAATCACGTTGGCGCATACACGTACGATTTTGTATTCAGAATGGATACGGTAGCAATACCAGCCGGTAATTTATTCCGGCTCGATATTTCGGTCGGCGATACGCAGATTCTTAGCAGCACAATTATAACCGCGGCTTCGTACGCGACCCTTCCGATCGCAAACGAACTAATTAACGGCCGTGGCGTTCGTGGTGACTCACTCGCGACTTGGAAGTCTCCAAATGTAAGCTTCCCGAACCAACCTATTCCGTACAAACGGCTTCGAATTACCATACCCGCAAGCGTAACTCGGGCTCTTCACGGCGCTCCGATCGATGTTCGGTTATTCTCCTATGGTGTGTGGCCGATCTATCCGCGTTTGATTCGCATTCGAAATTGGATCGCAGAGCAAGTTTTGTCCGGTAAGTGCGATAGCCTTCTCGTCGCCGCGGGAAAAATTTTAGCGAATGTCTCTCCGCATAACAGCGCAGATAAGAGCTGGAAATTCACTCGCGAAATGTCGCCGCTCGGCTATCGGTGCTTGGCCTACATTCACAATCTTTTTTGCGATAACGGTCTTCCGGCGCTTAATTTATTGCAGGGTGGGCCAATGGACCTGTTGGCGCGCATCTGGCGCGACCAGTGCGAAAATGTCAATGTCGCAAAGGGGCAGCTATGGTATGAAGCGGGTCTGTTCGGTGGAGTTGGTTACCGTTTACATGACGATATCAGCACTTCAACGCCCGTGTGAGCGAATCTGCTTACGGTATATATAACGATAACTATTGGACGCCTGTGCCTTCGGCGATGATGCCGGACTCCTTTACTGCGTTCCGACACGGAATTCACGTTCTTGGTGCTTCAACGTTCAAGCGGAATTATCAGGACTCCATTATTGGGTACGCTTCTGAAACACCAGGAGGTGGTTTGGGATGGGAGCAAGGCATGAAGGAATTCGCGAGTTCCTGCTACGACGATCCTACAGGGCCCATTGTCCCCATGAGAATGAGCCCTCAACTGTTAGGAGGGCACTGGGAGAGGCCGAAGTGGAAAATGGATTCGATCCAGATGGTACTCCTTTGGGCTATTGGGAATAATGATACATCGTTTTTTCGTGGGGTTCTAAGTAGTCAGTTGGGTTCCGGAGACACAGCAGATATCAATAATTGGATCAATCAGGCATTTTCGACATCTAATGGCACTGTTGCTTACCGACAAGACTGGTGGTCACATTATATTGAAAATGAGCTCACGGCTTCTTTAATTTTTAATCCATACCGCGCAAGGCACCCCTATGATACCGTAGTAAAGCTCGATTCGTTGCTCGATTGGTTTTGGTGGGGAGGTAGAATGCCTACCACGACAGAAGCGAGTTTTCAACTTTGGTGGGGCATTACGCACGGCCTAAAGGGCTATCTTTTGAACTATGGTAGCGATGATGGATTACAACAGCACGGAATTGTTCAGCCCGATTTGACAAAGACTCAGAGTGTCGTTGGGATTCCAGATATATATCTTAGGTATGGTGGCGCAGGGTTAGACACGCGAGTTGCCCAATTTTATAACATACTCGACGGGAATGGTCAACCTTATACAATATTCGAAGATTTTCATCAATATCCATATGTTGATTCGGCAGGGAACTCTCACATTATCAAATTGCTCCCTCCTCCAAACAACTACGCCCACCTCTTCAACGAAGTGCAACGTGAAATGCGGGATGACCTATCACCGCTCGTCAAATCGAGCCTGTTGCAGGAACTTAATTGGCTGGGATCGGTGTGCTGGAATAAAAAAGATTCTACACCGACGTATCTTAGCCGATTGCCAGTGCAAAGTATTAGCACGAAAAATCTTTCTGGAACAACCGATGCAATTTCTTATTTGGACTTTGGCATTCATCAGCTTCCTTCGGATAGTCTCGCCCGCTATCTTTCGGTCTTAAACCGTCTTCTATGGACCGACTCTACCGGCACTGACCAAACCGACACCCGCACGATCACAATGCAGGTCCGCGATAGCGCGTTCAATCCATTTTATATTAATTGGTCCGTGTGGGAAATTACGAACGAGGGAACCGGATGGGATACTATCGTGGGACTGGACAGCAACTTCTCGATCACACTTGGTGCAGGCCGCGGAGCGCTGCTGCGTATCGCTCCCTCGACAAGCGAAACTATTGGCAAACTCACCACTAATGTATGGAATAACGCTCGTCACATGGCCTACAATGAGACAGGGTATGATACATCGCACTCTTATTGGATGGTCTATGAACGAAAGGGGAACATTTATGTCAATTCTCCCCTTGAAACTCCCACAAGTCTTTCGAAGCGCGAGACCGACACGATAAACCCTGAGTTGCTACTTGAACCCTGTGGCAAGGCTCATAACCCCGCTATTGCAATCAATCCCGACGTGGGGAGGGGTTATGGGATCGTCTATAGTGTTGACCATGCGGGCACAACGGGCGATTCGACGTTCATTATTTTCCGCTTCGCAACGTCTACAACTGACCGCATTTATTTTGAAAAGGACACACTCGAAGCTTTTCCAGTCACAGATTCATATTATGTTGCTGCACCTGCTATTTCAGTAACGTTGTGGAATACTGCAAGCGCTTCGTTCTGGGTTGGCTGGCGAAATCCAACGAAAGGCGGAGCGATCGCGCTTGTCGGTCCGGGGTATCGATCCAGCATTCGCTATTTTTCCGCGGGCGATCCTTCGAATACGAAATTTATTTCGCTTGCATCGCGCTCTTCTTATGCTCAGCCTGCTTTTTGGCCCGGACATAAACGCTGTTATATTGCTTTTCAGGAGTCTGTATCCTATCCCTCGATTCCACCGCAAGTCCCGGACTACGGAAATATCTATTACCTTGAAGCATGGCCAGATACCGTGAACCCTGGAATCATCGATACTGGAAGGCTTACAAAAATATCTAATGGATACGGGTCTTGCTTACATCGTACACCATGTATTTCGATTGATGGAAAGGGTATGTTACTGTTACGTGGGAATGGCAGAAAATATACTCGCCATATACCGACCTCATAGCCTGGGATAAATGGGTGATGATGCGAGAAAAGAATCCAGCATTTCCCCCAACGTGGTTCGATTGCATTGCATGGTATACCCCGAATGTTATTCATGCTACAATCGAAGGACTCCGCGACCTTTTATCGCTTCCCCAGGACGCTACGACTTATTCGACTACGGGACCCTCGTTGTATTATCGCGATTGGAAACGCATTGTTTGGAGCGATTCTCTTTTGGGGCATGTCACGATGGCACGCTATGGATATCCTTCATATTCCAACGGCTGGAATAGACTTCACTTCGTGGAATCATCTATAGCTCCTTCGTCAGCCGTTTGGGAGCTAAACCAGAATAATTTGCCAGAGGCTGTCATGTTTCGAGGTACCTCGTTGCATTCCGATAGCACGTATGATGCAAAAATTACTCGCTTCGATTTTCCGGTTACACCCGTTCAGCAAGATAAATTAATGATGCAGACGATTACTGCTTCCGACAACTTTGGGTGTATTGTATTCGCAATTCGCTCAGGTGGCGGTCACCCTCCTATGGCTTTTCCTTCGGGAGGCGGAATACCAACCACTGCATCATGGCTTCCGATTGCCCCTAACCGATTCGACAGCACTGAACCTCCGCCACACATTGGTTGGACCTCGCCGAGTGTTCGGACAAGTACATTTATAGCCAGCGCTGGCGATTCACTCAGCTATACACGTTTTTTCCGTATGGGAACCTTCACTGTAGGTGATACGGCCGTCATTCAAGCTGGACTCGATTCCACCGGCGGTGACTATTTTCGAGCGTCGATTAATCTTCGTCGTGCTGCCGATAGTGCTATTGTACTGGTGCTCGATACGGCGCGACTCACTCGCTCTACCTTTATTTCGAGCACTAACGTGGCGGATAGCGGTTATGGTCATGCAATAATTCCAATCGCGGATTCATTCTTTCTAACGCTGGATGTTGCTCGCGGCGATTCAACCGACAATCTGACGCTTGCGCATATCGAGAGTTTCGATGATCCCATCCAGGATGTCCTTCCTCCTCCCGACAGTAGCGTCGGCGGCTTCAAGATAGCCGACCCTCATCCCCAGGCTTTAGGTACCCCACAACCGGAGTTGACTGTCACGGTGCATCCGAACCCAGCGCGGACGAGCGTGAAGGTCTGCGTCGAAGATATTCCGGGCGGTATTCCGGTGACGGTCGATGTGGTAAACGAAATGGGAACGCAAGTTGCCATGCTTTATAACGCAACGCCGGAAGCGGAACTGGGCCTCTGCCTCCAGCTCGATTGCTCGCAGCTTCCGAGTGGGATTTATTATGCCGATCTTCAAACGCAGGGTCAGCATAAAGCCGTGCAGTTTACGATCGAGCATTGAGCGATTAATGCCGCCTCTCTTCCGGGCGAGAGAGGCGGCGAACGATTCTGCGAGCACGCGGCTTGTAAAGCTCTCGGAGGCCGGCGCGGCATCCGGTTCCCAACCGAGTGTTATTCAGCAAATGAAGCAGGCACGAGACGGCGGGAGCGTTCCTGAGTTTCCACAGTCCGGAATAGTGCGTTGACAATGTGTTGAAGCACGCACAACTTTTTTTGGAGCATAATCTTCGATGCCTGTGTTTAGCGGCCCATGCCAACGACCAAGATTCCTCCATTCCAGAACGAGACCTATAAAGATTACACGCAGCCCCGCGAGCGAAAGGCGATGGAAGCCGCGCTCAAAAAGACGGCCTCTCAGGTAGGCGAGATCTATCCTCTCGTTATCGGCGGCGAACACCTTGCAACCTCCGAAACGATCGCATCCCGCAACCCGGCGCGCCCGAGCGAGATCGTCGGCAATTTTGCAAAGGGGACCGTGAAACATGCGGAACAGGCGCTGCAGTCGGCCGCAAAAGCATTTGAGACCTGGAGCCGCGTCCCGTTCGAAAAACGGGCAAACTTACTTTTTAAAGCGGCAAAGATCGCTCGCCGCCGGCGCTATGAGATCAACGCGTGGATGGTCCGTGAAGTCGGAAAGAACTGGGCGGAAGCCGATGCCGATACGGCCGAAGCGATCGACTTCCTCGAGTTCTATGCCCGCGAGATGCTCCGGCTGGGCGGGCCGCAGCCCTTGCACCAGCTCAAAGGTGAAAAAGACTGGTTAGAATACCTTCCGCTCGGAGTCGGCGTTATCGTTCCACCGTGGAATTTTCCGTTCGCGATCTTAGTCGGCATGTCGAGCGCCGCGATCGTGACCGGTAATACGGTTGTGCTCAAGCCGTCGAGCGACTCGCCGATGATGGGCTGGCTCTATCACGAGATCATGGAAGAGGCCGGGCTTCCCGCCGGAGTGCTCAATCTACTTACCGCTCCGGGCGGCGAAGTAGGGGATTACTTAGTCGATAGCCCGATCACGCGCTTTGTGTCGTTCACGGGTTCCAAGCAGGTGGGCCTGCGCGTCGCGCATAATGCGGCCGCCCCGCGCGAAGGGCAGAAGTGGATCAAGCGCGTCGTCGCCGAAATGGGTGGCAAGGACGCCATCGTTGTCGCCCGGGACGCCGATCTCGATGCGGCCGCCGATGGAATCGTTACCAGCGCCTATGGATTTCAGGGACAGAAATGCTCGGCTTGCTCGCGCGCGATCATCGAGGAAGCCGTCTATCCCAAAATGCTCCAGAAGATCGTCGAGCGTGTGAACGCCATTGAAGTCGGCGATCCCCTGGAAAACAAGCGGGTCGGTCCGGTCGTGAACGAGCGGGCGTATAAATCGATCCTGAGTTATATCGATATCGGCCGCAAGGAGGGCCGGGTCGTGGCCGGAGGCGAGCCGGCCGGCATGGAAGGATATTATATCAAGCCGACCGTCGTGGCGGATATCGCTCCCACGGCGCGGCTTGCTCAGGAAGAGATCTTCGGCCCGGTGCTCGCGGTGATCCCGGTGAAGAATTTCGACGAGGCGATCGAGGTCGCGAATAACACCGAATATGGGCTCACGGGCGCGGTCTATTCGAAGAGTCGGAAGAACATCGAAAAAGCCGAACGGGAATTTTTCGTCGGGAACCTCTATATCAATCGCAAGTGCACCGGCGCCATGGTCGGCGCGCATCCCTTCGGCGGCTTCAATATGTCGGGGACCGATTCCAAAGCCGGCGGGCACGATTATTTGCTGCTCTTTATGCAGGCCAAGAGCATTGCCGAGAAGATCGAAGCAAAAAAGCCGGCCCGAAAAGCGCAAAAAGGAAAGTCGAAACGCTAAAAGAATCCGCGCGCTCACACGCGCGGATACCAGTAGGCGGTATAGATCGGTCTTCTTCCGACCCGCTCGGCGGTCCGTTGGGAAGCAATATTCTTCCCGTCGATCGTGCCAAAGAGCACGGTACGGTCGTCCGCCGGAATAGCTTCGATGGCCCGCCGCTGCAACGCCGCCCCTAAATGCTGTCCGCGATATTCTTCGGCGAGAATTTCTTCGATCACGCAAAAGCCGTGAAGGTAACGTTCGTATTCGTTCCGTGCCCCGAAGATCCCCGCCCAGTTCCCATCGACGAAGATCGAAAACAGCCCCTGGTCGTTCATCACTCGCGTAAGCGATTCGCGCGATTCCTGGAACGAGGGATGGCCCGGACTTTTCTCCTTTAGGCGCAGATAAAGTTCGGCATATCGATCGTAGAAATCCAAATTCGTTTCGGCTCCGAGCGCGATGCGATCGTAACCGGATGGATACGGTCGCGCTCGAAGTTCGCCAAACGTCGAGGCGTAGGTATGAATGTCCGCATCGAAATCGGGAAGTCCGGGCGGTCCATTAAAACTCAAGCGGACCGGCCGAAACGTCCGGTATTCGAACGCCGCGCGTTCCCAGATCTCCTCCAGGCGGTCCACGACATCGAACGTGCTGAAATTGACCAGGACAAAGGGGCGCTCGACGTCCAAATTCTCGAACGAGGGGACGAGGCAAATGGCGCGATCGCCGTCTAACTCGATAATTTTGTTAAAATAATCTACGGGGTCCGCACCGGCGACCGGACAAAGTTCCGCGTACTTTTGAACGGCTGCATAGTCTTCCATCTGAGCGATCGTTGCCCGGTCCAGCTTCCTGCTCAGGTTTTCGAGGACGGCGTCTGTGCCGAGCGTATCGATCGCATAGCTCGGAGCGCGTTTTAATTCGTAGTCAAGAAAAGCACGCCGAAGATCGGGCGCGATCATAAGGCGACAGGAATTCCTAATTGCTCCGATAACGCCCGTTCGAGAAATTCTTCGAGCGTTTCGCCGGTCTTTTCATTTCGCCACGCTTCCGACTTCCAGTCGAAGCGGTGGCCGGCGTAGTTTGCCGAGATCCATAGCTGCTCGAGCGGGGACTGCGGCGTAATGACGATCTTTTTGCCGTCATCGAATTCGATCGAAAGCACGTCGCCGGACCGGGTGAAATCGAGTTCCTGACCGGTATCGATCAGGGAGGCGAGCTTTTGCTCGAGGTCCCGGACCGTGGTGTCATATCGCTGTGTAAAATTCATACCGATCTCGGACGTAACGCTTCGATTCGTTCCTTGAAATAGTCGTAGCGGTCGGGATTGAGCCGCGAGAGTTGAATATAGACTTTGCGAGCTTCCTCTATTTTTCCCTGCCGTGTCATGAGTTCGGCGAGCGTTTCGCTCACGAGGCCGATTTCGTCCAGCGGTTCGGCTGGAGCCGCTTCCGTTTGTTCGATGGAATTGTTCAGTCGTAAGGGCGGCGCAGGTTCGCTTGCCGGAAGCTGCGTTGGAGGAAGTAACGTTGCCGGAAGTAAGGTTTCCGGGGATGCGGCGGGGCGCATCAGGTTAGAAAGTTCCAGCATCTCGCCGGCGAGTTCGAGCAGGATCGCGGCACGCGGGGAATTCGGTGCGAGCCGAAGCGTGCGTTCGAACTCTCGGACGGCCTCCCGCCAATGGCCGAGCACGTACTGGCATTCGCCCCGCACCAGCGCGAGCGAGGCAAACTCGCCTTCGAATCGAGCGAGCTGTTCGAGCGCGTCCTGGGCGTTACCCGCCAGCATTCGGGCGCGGGCGGCATGAAGTTCGGAGATCATCGGGGTCGGCGTCGCAACGGAATTATGTGTGAAGATCGAGCATTCCTAAGGTTCGTTCTACGATCGCTGGTTCCATGTATATCGAGCAACTTTATACCAACTGCCTCGCGCAGGCCGCCTATTATATCGAGTCGAATGGCGAAGCCGCCATTGTCGATCCCATTCGCGAGTGGGAACCGTACGTGGAGCTTGCGGCGCGGCGCGGAGCGCGAATTCGATATATCTTCGAAACGCACGTTCATGCCGATTTTGTCTCCGGCCATCTCGATCTTGCCCGGGCGACCGGGGCCACGATCGTGTTCGGGCCGGAAGCGACGACCGCCTACGATGTCCATGCCGCGCGGGACGGGGAACGGTTCCAGCTCGGCGACCTCGCGATCGAAACGCTGCATACCCCCGGACACACGCCGGAATCGACCTGCTATTTGCTATCGGACGAAACCGGCAGGCCATCGGCGATCTTCACCGGCGATACGCTCTTTGTCGGCGACGTCGGGCGTCCGGATCTCCTCGACGGCCGCGTGACGAAGGAGTCGCTCGCCTCTCGCATGTACGACTCGCTCCGAAATAAGATCCTACCGCTGGCCGACGATATCGTGCTGTATCCCGGGCATGGCCCCGGCTCTTCGTGCGGCAAGAATATCGGTAAGGAAACATGGTCCACGCTCGGCGAGCAGAAGCGACGGAATTACGCGCTCCGCGAGATGTCCCGCGAGGCGTTCATCCATGCGGTCACGGAGGGGCTGACGGCTCCGCCGGCATACTACTTTTTCGATGCGACGATCAATAAAAAGGGTTATACGCCGCTCGAGGAAGTGCTCGCCAGGAACGTTCATGCCCTGGACCTCGAAGCGTTCGAGGGCGCACGCTCGAAGGGCGCCCTCGTGCTCGATGTTCGTGGTCCGGAGGAGTTCGAATTGGGATTTATTCCCGGCTCGATCAATATCGGGCTGGACGGCCAGTATGCTTTGTGGGTTGGAACGTTGATCGATAGCCGGTCACCGCTCGCGATCGTCGCTCCGCCCGGGCGTGAAGAAGAAGCCATTCGCCGGCTCGCGCGCGTTGGCTATGAACAGGTTGTAGGGTTCTTAAACGGAGGCTTCGATACCTGGCAGGCAGGCGGACGACCGGTGGAACGAATTTCTTCCGTCGAACCCGAAGCATTTCACGACAGCGCAAGCACGAGGACCGTGCTTGACGTTCGAAAATTGGGTGAATTCGAGACGGCCCATGTCGATGGCGCACAGCACATCCCGCTGGCCGAACTCGAAGCGCGCCTGGGCGAGCTCGATCCGCGCGAGCCGTACCTCATTCATTGTGCCGGAGGATACCGTTCGATGATCGCCGCGAGCCTGCTCCGAAAAAAGGGATTTGAAGACGTCCTGAATCTCCACGGAGGCTTTTCAAAGATCCGGCCGCCGGTCCCCGAGGGTTCGAGCGTGCCGCTATAGTTCCAGCCTCGGTTCCTCGAGGATGGTCGCCGCTTTGAGGCCGAGTCCCATCAGCATGTTCATCTTTCCGATAAAGTAGTTCGACATCTCCGGCGTGAGCGCCTTGGTGGTCGTGTGATGGAAGAAATAGGCGGTCTTCAGCCCGCGTTCGAACCACGCCGTTAACCGCTTTGCCCACGCGTCGAGCCGTATGAAGTCCGAGGGATCGAGTTCGTTTCCCTCGAACCGAATAAATACTTCCGGGATCGTGAGCGCCATGTGGACGATCTCGCGCTCGCCGGGCGTGTCGGTAAGGACGAGGCCCGTCTTTCGCTCCTTTAGTTCACGGAGGAGTTTGTCGAGCAGTTCCGGATCGGTGAACCATCCTTTGTGCCGCAGTTCCACGTGGAGCGGAAGGCGCCGACCGTTGGGACGACCGGCATTCCATCGATCGATGAATTGCAGCAGGTCGTCCATCCGCTTCGGAGCGAAGTTCGGCCGCAGTTGCAGGAAGACCGTTCCCATACGATCGCCGAACGCGTCCATCGCTTCCTGGAAATCTTTTAATGCTGCTTCATTTTTTCCAAGCGGGCTGGTGATACTGATCGGCTGCGAGACCTTGGGGCAGAACACAAAATCTTTTGGGACCGCCGCGACCCAGCCCTCGACCGTCTTTACGGTCGGCACGCGATAGCCCGTCGCGTTAAGTTCGACACATCGAAATAGCTGCCCGTAGAGTTTCAAAAAGTCTTTCGACTTCGTCTTCAGCGGATAGATCTTGCCCGGGAACCCTTCGTTACCCCATTCCGCAAGACCGGAATAAACCGTTGGATGTTTCGAGGCCGTACCCGAAAGTACGTTTTCAACGATCGGGTGATCTTCGGGCAAGGTAAAGTCGATGCCCCGAACGTCGTTCAGATGACCAAATTTCATAAGAGATCAAAACGCCGAATGCCGACAGAAGGGTGCGCTCAGGCGCTTCTACGCAGGAGCCGCTTCGCTATTTTTTTCAGGAGCCGTTTGCTATCGCCCGAAATACTTTGGTCGAGATAGATCGAGTCGAGCTGGGCGTCCGAATGGCCCGGAAGGTCGCTCTTCTTTTGTGCCCAGCCCCAGCGGCCCTCGCGGCGAAAATGCTCGAAGGAGGGGTGTTGCAGAACGAGCAGGGAAAAAACGCGATCAATCTGAGGAGTGGCCTTGTAATCGTCCGGCATCGCCTTCACCCAATCGTCATTTCGAATGCTCGAGCGGTCGTACGTCCAGTCGAGATCGTCGAAGAGTACCCATCCGCCGGGCACCAGCAATTTCTCGACGAGAAAGAACGCGAGTCCGTCCGGCTCCCAGGCATGGGCTCCGTCGATAAAGCAGAAGTCGAAGCAGGGGACCGTTACGTTGCCACTCGTTTGGCGCTCGATCATATTTTTCAGCTCCCACGTGTAGGAGGGTTCGGAGAAAAGCGGCGTCACAAAAGGGCTCAGTCCGGTCCGTTCCAGGAGCGAAAAAATATTCGGTTCGCGTTCGCGCGCCGACGTGTTATCGACGGTGACAATGCTGCCGTCGCCTTGTTCCTCGAGCGCCGCCGCCATGTAGCAGGTCGAGGTGCCGTGCGCAAATCCCAGTTCGAGAATCCGCCTGCGGCGCGTCGCCAGAATAAATTCATAGAGGATCTTTCCGTCCTCCGCGCTCATGAGCGGAATATCTCCGATATTATCACGAATCCGGTTGAAAGTCATCGCTGGAAAGAGAGAAAACGATAACTGGAACGGAAATGGTGCTATATTGTGTGATCAATTATGGGCACCTGGCCGATATAGGCACCTATGGGCAACCGTAGAGACCATGATCGACCGCCTGCCGGCAATCTCATGCAGCGCATTGTCTGTCATTTGGATATGGACGCGTTCTTCGCGTCGGTCGAAGAAAAGCACGACCCGAGCCTTCGCGGCAAACCGGTCCTCGTGGCGGCCGGCCCCGTGGGGCGCGGAGCCGTCGCCTCCTGCAATTATGTGGCGCGGCGCATGGGGATCAAGACCGGCATGGCGACGTCGGTCGCCCTGCGCGATTTCCCGGGCGCGGTCGTCGTGCGGGCCAATTACGACCGCTATCAGGAGGCCTCCGAGCAGATCCTCAGGATCATCTATCGTTTCACGCCCGACGTCGAACCGCTGAGCCTGGACGAAGCCTTTTTCGAACTCACGCGCGTGCAGCACCGATGGCCCGAAGCGGACGACCGCGCGAGCGTTGCGCTGGAGGTTGCCAGGGCCATTCAAAAAACGATCGACGACGAACTCGATCTCGGCGCTTCGATCGGAATCTCGTCCGGCAAGGCGCTCGCAAAAATGGCGAGCGATTTTAAAAAGCCGCACGGTATTACCGTCGTCCCGTTCGGATATGAGATCGACTGGATCGATCCCTTGCCCATCGAAGCCGTTCCCGGCGTGGGCCACGCGACCCACCGAAAGCTCAGCGAACTCGGCGTTGTGACCTGTGGCGATCTTTGTAAGATCGGCCACGGCGTGCTCCTTACCTTATTCGGGAATGTCCATGGGAATTTCTTATGGAACCTCGTTCGCGGCATCGACGAACGTCCGCTCCAGAAGCGCGGCGCGGCAAAGTCGATCTCCCACCAGAGCACGCTCCAGAAGACAACCTCCGACAAGGACTACGTCGAATCGATCCTGCTCTATATCGCCGAGCGCTGCCTCTGGCGCTTGCGCGCGGCGCACCAGCGTACCCGCGGCGTTTCTGTTTTTGTCCGTTTCGCTTCGAACGGCCGCGCCTATCCCGATGGAGGATCGTTTGGCGTACGACTGTCGCAGGACGGTTATGCCACCCGCGTCGTGCATTTAAAAGAGGGGATCCAGTCCGAGCAGATCGTCCTGCCGCGTGTCTCCGAAATGGTACAGGATATCTGGCGCGAGCACCCGAACCCAAAGATCGATTTTCTCGGCGTGCGGCTCTTCGATTTCGAGCCCGTGCGGGAGCAGGAGGAACTCTTCGTCAGCGATGACGTCCGGAAGGAGATCCTTTCGCGCACGCTGGGAAACATTCGCGATAAATTCGGCGCGAGCATTATTACGAGTGCCCGCACCTTCGGCCTGCACCATAGCTATCGCCTGTCGCAGGCCGGCCTTTCGTTTACCGTGATGAAAGTCGAGGACGAAGAAGCCAAAAGAATAGAACGAAAAGAAGCCGCTAAGCGAGTGAAGATGGAAACGGTGTAGGACGCTCGAGCAACCTGTTTTTCCAAACATTTCAAAAAATCGCGTGTAACGATTTTCGTTCTAAAGGGTTACTATCTCCACGGCCCGACATCCCACGGTTCGAGATGTGACCGAGTGTCTTAAATTTAGCTCAAAAGAAAATTTAGCTCAAAATCCGATGAACTGCACAATTAGATCGATTTCCTTCGCAGTTGCCATGTTGCTCAGTGTCGCTGCACCCTGGACAGCGCAGCGTGCCTCGGCACAGAATCGGTGGAATATCGACACCACCTGCCTCCAGTTGTATTTTCATGCTTTGTATAATGGAAACGACTATTACCACGACGATTCACTTTACAACCCCGATTCCGTGATGCTCGATACGTGTTTACCAGTTGTAGATGACGCGCCTATTTGGATACACCGTGCAATCCATTTAATCGTTCCAATCCGCTTACCGTGGGGGCCGCCGGACACGATTCTAGAGGCGCCCTGGACAAAGATCGACACATCGTACCCATTATTTCGAACGGTTTTTCAAAAAATTTATGATAGTATTGGGCCCTATGTAATGCGAAAAGATGAGCCTGATGATACTTCCGACGCCGATGGCTTCGGCTTTGAATTCAATTTTTTCTCATTCAGTCCCGCTGATTCTGTTTATCATTATTTATTGGAAATACCCAATCTTGTTTTTACATTTGCAAAGCCGTTGATCCCGGGAGGAGCAGGAGTAAGCGAAGGATTGGATGCAACGGTCAAGCAATTCATGATTTGTCCCAATATCACCCACGGAATAGCGACAGCGCGCGTGCCATCGTTAGGGAATGATTCTAAATTTGTGGCTTGCGATGCCGTCGGTCGAATCATTTCAACGATACCGTCAAGATGGAGTTCTAACGATGAATGTTCCCTCGATTTTTCAACAATTTCGACAGGCCTTTATTTTGTTCGATATGGACCGTATGTTTCTAAAGTAGTAATTGAAGAATAAAGCTATATCCATTACTTCACTCCAATCGCAGAACCAAAGCTTAGATTGTATTTTCCATGAATCGCACGCGAAAACCGATTTTGTTTTCAGTCGTCCTGCTCCTGGCCGGGGCAGCACCCTGGACGGCGGAACGAGTTGCGGCGCAAAGTGTGGATGCGTGCCTTCAACTTGCGCAGCGAACTCCCCAATACCTTGGATGGGGAAATACCGATAGCGTCATGGTCGATACGTGCGAGCAGTCCGTTACGTTCGATTCTATATACTGCGACCAGGCGTACGCTATTCAGTTCCAGTACGCAGTCATTCCACTCGATTCCCTCCCAGCCGACAGCATCGTTCCTGGTGGATGGCATGCCATTGATACGACCTATGCGGAAACACGCACTATATTTCGTTTCATGGATTCGATTTATGGAGGTATCCGTATAAAACTGACGCTAATGACCCTTGACACTAATTGGCTGGGATCTAAAATTTATACATTAACTCTGGGCCGTTTCGTGCCGGTCGATTCTTTTGTCAATTATTTAAAGTCGATTCCAAACGTCGCTAATGCATATTTCTTCGGGTATCCTGTTGCAGGGGCGCTATCGGGAAATGGCAGGGACTCATGCCTTGAACTTGCTGAAAATGTGATGAGGCATCAGGATCCGGAATTGATGGATAGTACGATCCTAAATCCGGATAGTACGATGATCGATACCTGCCAGAACTCCGATAGTTTCACCTCGGTCTATTCGAAGCGCTCCTGGTATATTCAATTCCAGTATGCAGCGATTACGCTTCCACCCATCCTGACCGATACGGTCCTCGAAGTCCCCTGGAAGTATATTCAGGATGCGTACCCTCTTACGCGCACAGCCTTTGCGCATCTTGATTCTACCTTTGGAGGACTTTGGCTTAGAAAAGTTTACCCGGCTAATGGGGACTCGACAAGCTCGGACTATAAAACGTTTGAGGTCGTTTTCAACGATTATCAGTCCCGCGATTCTATCTTCAATATTCTTTCGAGCATCCCCCTGATTTCAAAGGTATGGTGGGCAGGACAGCCGATAATCGTTCATGCAAATGAAAGCGTGAGAAGCAATGCGGCCGCAGCGACGAAATTGCGAATGTCGGTTCAATCGGATGGAAAATATTTTGTTGAAGGTCTTCTCGCGGCCGCGGATTATTCTATATTCGATATCTGCGGCAGAGTCGTTCGAAGGGGAAGAGTTAATCCACTTGGTCCGTTGGACATAGAAGGACTTGCACGCGGCCCGTACTTTCTTCAGATTCAATCCGAGTTTATGGGACCTTTTTGTTTTCAAAATTAATCATCCCATCGAATACAGCTTAAATTCCTATCAAATCCCATGAATCGCACACGAAAATCGGTTTTGTTTGCCGTCGTGCTAATCCTGGTTGCGGCTGCACCATGGACGGCGGAGCATGCCTCGGCGCAAAATCGGTGGAATATCGATACCACCTGTCTCGAGTTGTATTTTCATGCTTTGTATCATGGAAATGACTTTTACCACGACGATTCACTCTACAACCCCGATTCCGTGATGCTCGACACGTGTTTGTCAAACTTATCCGACGGGCCAATTTGGATACATCGCGGTATTCATTTAGAGATTCCTATATGGGTCCCCTGGGCGCCGGCCGATACGATCATGGAGCTACCGTGGACGGCAATCGATACAAATTACCCTCAATGGCGTTTCGTTTTTAAAAACATTTACGATAGCATCGGACCTTTTGTAGTTCGACGCCTTTTTCCAGACGATACCATTGATTACGCGTGTTGGTTCGAATTTCACTTTTTTTCTTTTACACCCGCCGATTCCGTTTATAAATTCTTATATAACATTCCCAATATCAGTTTTCAATTGGCGACGCCTGTGATGCCTGGCGGGGCCGGCGTTAGGGAGGGCACGAGTGACGACTCCCTGGAATGTTATTTCCGTAATCGCCACGCCTATCTTTGGGCGCGGAATTGTAGCCCGCGCGAATTCAAAGTGTACGATGAACTCGGCCGGGCAATAAATAATATTGCGCCGCAATCAATATCCAGCACATGTTACGACTTCGATTTTTCGAATGCGACGCGCGGGCTTTATTTTATTCAGTCGGGCACGCAATGCTTTCGAATCTTTCTCGACCATTAAATTGAAGCGTCAACTCCATTGGCCGGCTCGAATGTCAAGACTACCGATCTCAGAGTTATTCTTGGGCTCTCATTTGAGCTTTAAATTTTTCTAGAGCGACCTACGCGCTGCTCCATCGAAAGCCTCGATAACGGGAATTTTAGAGCTGACATGAAGATGGAAATCAGGTAGAATGTTACAACGGGCCATTCTTTCGATAAGCATTCTTGTGTTTGCGCCGGACGCCTTCGCGCAGACGCCGGACATTTTGTGGGCAAGAGGCGGAACAGCGGGAACGCTCGTGCCGTCGACGAGACAGGACATGCTTTTATTCACGACCCTGGAGGGGTGGGAAGCGTGGCCTCTCAGTAATGCCGTAATTCCGGAACGCGGCAGCTCGTTTGCAGACACCGACCACTTGAGCCGTGACGTCGCGTGGACCTCTGTTTCAACGAAGGGCGGACATGAAATCATCTCTGCATGTGGAGAACGGATCATAGCCTGGAATCCAGATTCGAACAAGTTTACGCTCCTTGTAAGCTTGCCTTCGGAGGGTATTCCACTCTCTATCGATGCAACGCCCGATGGTAACTTTATATGTGTGAGCTATGAGGATTCGATGGAGTATCTGTTCGATCGAATCGGCGACAGCCTGTACTTAACCGTGAAAGCAAAAGATCGAGGCCGTGTTAGTATAAGTTCCGACGGCACGATGCTGCTTGCGGCAACGGCAAATAGTATTTTGTCACTGATAGATATACCGTCGAAAAAAGAAGTGCGTCGCTTTGGCAATATTTTTAATACGCCGCAGGTCCTCGCCTTCAATCCGAAGCGTGCCGGAACGTTCATTGTCTGGGATAACGATTTAAAGGAAATGGATACTTCGGGAGCGATTCTGGCAGAATGGGGAAGTGAAAATGCCGGAGGAGCAATCACTTTCAGTCCTTCCGGTTCAAGCATAACGTCGGAGCAGTTCAATATTTTGAATGGTGCGCAAACGGCCGATATTATCGATCTTAAATCTCACGCAGTTACTCCGTTGCCATTCCCTTCCGCATCGTTTTTCAACGAAGATACTCTTATCGTTCCGGGACCCACCCTCTATTCTATTTCTCGCCACGAGGTTGTGCAAGACCTTGGATGTACCCCCACATTCTATGGGGCGTTCTCCGCAGATGGCAAAAGTCTCGTTGCCGGAAGCATCTTCGATGCTAAAAACGGAGCGGTACGTTCGTTATCCATTGTTGGCGGGCGCTCTTCGACCGCAACCGGTTACCATGCCGTTACCGGAGGAGGCCCGAACGGAGAAATTTATTTTTGGTCGGACCTGTCAGACACCGGAGTGCAGTTGCGATCCGGCATTTGCGATACATCTGCTCCAACTGTTGTCGCCGTTTCTCCGGACGATTCCGAATTTGCTGTGGCCACACAGATTTATTCCGAAAGCGGATGGTCTCAGGACGAAAGAAATGCTGCCCAAATTTGGAATGGGCCACAGCGCCGGTTAGTCGCAACGCTAGATAATCCGCTTAACCCAATTTTCGCCCTCGTTTTTTCGAACAGTGGAAGTTTTTTGGCGGCAAGCGACCCAAATAATTTTTACGTGTGGGATTCTCATACCGGGAAGCGTTTAGCTACCCTCAATCGGAGCGATGCAGGGTGGGGCGGAATCGGTCTGATCGCTTTTATGCCGGGAGACTCTGCTCTTTTAGTGAATGGCACTAACGGTTATGAAATTCGTAATATTTTTAATAGTGCAACAGAACAAATTCCCCACGACGGTACCATGGGGACGGTTATAAGACTTCCCGATGGCAAATATGTGGGAGGTTTTGCGCTTGGGCACTTCAATAATTACAATACGTGGAATGATACGATTGAATGGTTCGATTTAGCAACGAACAAAATTCTAAAGAAAGAAAAAGCCCTTGACAGCAGCACTATTTTTTGTATGGCCGTTAGTCCGCAAACAGGCGACGTCTCCATAGGCAGTCAGGACCTTATCGTTTATCGGGGACCTGAAACCGATGCGGTGAAGGATTATTCTCAATCGGGATTTTCTTCGCTTTCCGTCTACGCCTCTCACAGCCGCATCGTAGTCCGGGAACCAGAGTTACGGGAACCGGGTGAGGTCTTTATTTATGATGAGCTCGGGACGTGCTGTTTTTGGGAGCAACTGTCTGGCATTGAAGAATCCATAACGACCGGCGTCTTGCCAGCGGGCGATTATTTTATTGTGTTAAAACACGGGCAAGGAGAAAGGGAATTTACGAAGGTTTCACTATTCTGATCGATCGCTCGACCTACGCGTAATAAATTACGTTTTATGATAACATTATGAGAAATAAAGTTTTTCGAATCATGTATGTCTATTCAATGCTTACTTTATTCCCATATTATTGCTTAGCACAAAAGGCATCATGGTGGAGCATCGGCCCTAAAATTGGCTATGAATTTGGGTCCGGGTTGGTAGGTGGATTTGAGGCCACGTACCTTCCTCGCCAATCGGAGTCCCTTGGCCCATTTTACGGGATTACCGCAGATGTCGATTTCGGTCATCGCTTTCAGAGACTCCATATCGGCGTGGAAGGTATGCTTTTTTTCGGACTCGACGTTGGCCCCACTGTAACTTTTTTGGATAATCATGTTTACAGTGGTTTCAGTATAATTCCGTTCCTCGGAATATTCATCTATCCTTTTTACCAGTTTAATGTGCCTTTCGGCGATACTATCCGAAGCAACATGATTGGCGCATATATTAAGATACCAACGCGTAATCTTTCTCCGGGGCCTTTTAATTAGGAATTTCGCAGCGCGTAGGTCGAGCGTCCTCGCTCGACATCGATTCTCCGGTGAGTCGAGCGGGGACGCTCGACCTACGGGCCATCATTGATATTGCAAAATAATAGTAAAATTCTCGGAAATCGGGAACTCAGTCTCCCGCTGTCATGAACTAACGACCGTTAGTTCATGAAAAACAATCCCCATCCAAATGTGCCAGAATAGAAAGCATCAAATTCTGGCTTTTTTGGAATATCCCATGATATTACCCGTAGGAACGACCTGAAATATTTATTGGTGTTGCATATTCTTACGCTCGTAAAATGCATGGATGGGAGCAGTCGCGCCAGGGACGGGCAGGAAGCTGCGACGCTGAGTTGCTGGTGGAGGTGGCTATGATTTGCTTGCGAGGGTAAATAAAAAAGGCACAATTTAAGCTGTTTCCTCAATTTGAATCATTTTTAAATAGGTGCTGTTGCTTAGCACTTCTCGGAAACGTGCCCGCTTCTGGAACGGATGAGCGATCGTGATCGGCATCCTGGGGAGCCGGGCTTTTTCATTCAGGAGCGTCCTGGCAGCAAGGAACGCTGGCGTGGCAATCCTGGATGATGAAGAAAGCCCGGATGCTTTGGGGAAGCCCTCAGGGAAGCCCTTGGGAAAGCCCTTGATGATGAAGAAATCATCCGGAATCAGGCACGGAACCGGCTGTTTTTGGAATTTGTGCGCGTGCCGGGTGTTACGAAGCGGGCCGATTCAAGTGGCGCGCTGACGGATATGAAGCGCGCGCTTGAATTGCAGGGCGGCCCATCGCGCTTAAATTGCACGGGCGGCACATTCCGGGAATGGATCGTTTTCTTCCATATTCACTTCATTGATTTAGCAGAGTACTTCTTTGAATCCAATTATCGTAGAATCGTTTGCGGACATGGTCCGCGAGAAGGGGATCGATCGGGACATCCTGATGTCCGTGATCGAGGAGACCTTCGCCATGATGATCCGTAAAAAATACGGCATGGACGCGAAGTTCGACCTTGTGATGAATATGGACAAGGGCGATATCGAAATTTATCTCGAAAAAACGGTGGTCGAGAAGGTCGAAAACGCGGCGACCGAGATCACGCCGAAAGAAGCGCTCGAAAAATCGGGTGAGGAACTGGAACCCGGCGATGAATACGTCGAGATCATCAATATGGGGAAGGACTTTGGCCGCCGGCTGATCGTGACGGCCAAGCAGAACCTGAACCAGCGTATTCGCGAGATCGAGAAAGATAATGTGTTCAACGAGTATAATCAGCTCATCGGCGAAATTATCGTCGGCGAGGTGTACCAGATCCGCCATGGCGACCTCTTCGTGATCCACAACCGCCGGGAACTCCTGCTGCCGAAGCAGGAGCAGATCCAGCGGGAACGGTGGCGCAAAGGCGATACGATCCGCGCGATCGTCAAGGACGTGCGCCGCGGCGGGCCGAGTTCGGCCCCGGTCGTTTTGCTTTCGCGCAGCGACCCGCGCTTCCTCGAGCGCCTGATGGAGATCGAAATTCCGGAAATTTACGACGGAATTATTCTTATCAAGGCCGTCGCGCGGGAACCCGGCGAACGCGCCAAGGTGGCCGTCGAAACGACGGACGACCGCGTCGATCCGGTCGGTGCCTGCGTCGGAATGAAAGGCGTCCGGATTCATTCGATCGTCCGCGAACTGGCCAACGAGAATATCGATATCATTCCGTGGTCTCCGGACCCGGTGCAATTTTTGGGGCGTGCGTTATCGCCCGCCAAGCTCATCGAGGTCGAACTCAATGAGGATTCGAAGACGGCGACCGTACTCGTGAGCGACGACCAGGTCTCGCTGGCGATCGGCAAGCAGGGGCAGAACGTCCGGCTTGCTTCGCGGCTGACGGGGTACCAGATCAACCTGGTCAAGGAAGCGCGCGACGAAGAGGACATCGAGCTGATCGACTTCCGCGACGAGATCGGCGCGGAACTTTACGGCGAGCTGATCCGCTCCCGCATCGATACGGCCAAGGAATTCCTGGCGACGCCGCGCGAAACGCTGCTGCGTATTCCCGGGATGACGCCGGAACGGCTGGAGCATATTCGGCTTTCGATCGAACGCGAATTTGCCCAGGCCGACGAGCTCCTCGAAAGCACCGCCGAAAAAGCGGGCGTCTCGCTGGTGACGCTCCGGCCCGGCCAAACGGCCGATCTCGGCGAAATCGCTGCCGATCAGGACGGCGTGCTGCATCCGGTCGAAGAACAAGCCGATGGTGAGGCGGCCCCGGCTGCCGAAGCCTCGCACCAAGAAAGTGGCAACAATGGATAAGACGGTACTCTGATGATCCGGCATGGTCGAGCCGGTCTGGATAGGCTTTTTTGGGGTCGCCCGGTTGCGACGAAGAAAAGCCGCTGTCGAGCGGGGAATAATGGTTCCTCCGCGTTAGCTCATCCGAATGAGCGGTCGTAGCTGATCGCTCACGCAGGGCGATGAATGAGCTAACGGTTTCGGCCATTCATCGCAAGAGCGGATTCTATTCACGTCCGCTCGAAAAAGGAGAGCAATGACAGAAACCGATACGCTGACTTCCGCTTCGTCAGGAGCGAAAAAAATTACGGTCCGTACCCTCGCGACCGAGATCAACGTTTCTCACGAAACGCTGATCGAATTCCTTCAAAAGAAGGGGTTCACCTCTATCAAGTCGATCATGTCGAAGATCGAGCCGGACGCGCTCGAGATCGTCATGAAGCAATTCGGCAAAGAGAAGGACGTCGCCGAAAAGCGCCAGAAAAAAGTTGCCGCCTTTAAAGAGAAACGGGCGAAGACCCGCGAAGATTTTCTCGACGAGCATCCCGAACATCGCCCGGCCGAAGCGAAACCGGCAGAAGTTGTGCCTCCGGCTCCCACTCCTATTCCGGTCGCGCCCGAAGTAGCCCCGGCTGTTTCCGAACCTGATTTTATCGGCGTCGCCGTCGCACCGCAGGAAGTCGAAGCGGTTTCCGCACCGGCGGCCCCGGACGTTGAAGAAATTCCCGTTCCCGAAGAGCCGGTCGAAGCGGTGGCTCCCGAAGTTCCGGTCGCGCCCACGGCGGCACCTCCGGTCGGCGAAGCGCCTTCCTCTGCGACCGCGGAATCGGACCTGGAACCGAAACATGGCCTGAAACGCCGCCATCGCAGAAAAACGGTCATTGCGACCGGGGAACCGGTGGATCTCCGCGTGCCGCTTCCCGGCCTCAAGATCAAAGGGAAGATCGATCTCGAACCGCTCTCGAATAAACAGCCGAGCACCCCGAGCGAGTCGCGGGATGGAAAACTTCGTTCCCGTATCCAGGGACTGGTGACCAAGCACGAACGGACCTCTGAAAAACCGGCCGCTCCGGGAACTCCGGAACTTCGCCGCCGCCGGTCGAAAGAAAAATCGGTCGATGCACGCGATGTAAAAGATGCGGTCCGCCGGACGTTAGCCGGGATGGACGAAGGGACGACGATGGCCCGCCGCGCGAAGGCCCGGCGGTTGCGCCGCTCCGAACGTGCCGAGGAGGCGGAACGCCGCGCCGAGGAAGAGACGCAGCGCGACCAGGCGGTCATTCAGGCAACCGAGTTCCTGACCGCGAACGAGCTCGCCAACCTGATGAACGTCAGCGTCGGGGACATTATTTCGAAGTGCATCGGACTTGGCCTGATGGTCTCGATCAACCAGCGACTGGACAAAGACACGATCCAGCTCGTCTCCGACGAGTTCGGTTATACGGTCGAGTTCCAGGAAGAATTTACGACGGATGTCCTCGAGGATGCTCCGGACGCGCCGGAAACGCTCGAGCCCCGTGCCCCCGTGGTAACGATTATGGGACACGTCGATCACGGCAAAACGTCGCTCCTGGACCACATTCGCAAAACGAATGTCGTCGCCGGAGAGTCCGGTGGAATTACGCAGCATATCGGTGCGTACGAAGTGTCGGCTCCCGGACGGCGCCCCATTACGTTCCTCGATACGCCCGGCCACGAAGCGTTCACGGCCATGCGGGCCCGTGGCGCGCAGATCACCGATATTGTTGTCGTCGTTATTGCGGCCGACGATAGTGTCATGCCCCAGACCTGGGAAGCCATTGCCCACGCACAGGCTGCAAGCGTTCCCATTATCATTGCGCTCAATAAGATCGACCGCCCGGAAGCAAATCCGGACCGCATTCGTCAGCAGCTTGCGGACCGGAACATCCTGGTCGAAGCATGGGGTGGCAAGTTCGGCTGCGTCGAAGTATCGGCAAAGACCGGACTTAACGTCGAAGCGCTGCTCGATCGCATTGCGCTCGAAGCGGAGATTTTAGATTTGAAAGCGAACCCGAAACGAGCGGCGCGTGGTGTCATTATCGAGGCCGAGGTCGACCGGGGCCGTGGTATTCAGGCGACGGTGCTCGTCCAAAAAGGGACGCTCAAACTTGGCGATCCGTTTCTTGCCGGCGTCTACTCGGGCCGTGTACGCGCGATGTTCGATGAACGTGGCAATAAAGTGGAAGTGGCCGGTCCTTCGGCGCCCGTGCAGTTGCTTGGCTTCGACGGCATCCCGCAGGCCGGCGATCAGTTTATCGTCCTCGAATCCGATTCGCAGGCAAAAGAGATATCCGGGCGTCGCCAGCAGCTCAAGCGCGAGCAGGACTTCAAGCAAGTCCGGTTTATTACGCTCGATGATATCAGCGCGCAGATCAAGCAGGGTGGCGTACAGCACCTGCGGTTGGTCTTGAAGGGAGATGTCGATGGTTCGGTCGAAGCACTTGCCGACTCGCTTCAGCGTCTTTCGACGCCGGAAGTAAAGGTGGAAATGGTCCACCGCGCGGTCGGCGCGATCACGGAAAACGACGTTACGCTTGCGGCCGCCTCCGGTGCGATCATACTCGGGTTCCATGTCCGCCCGAACCTGGACGCCCGGAAACTCGCGGCGCTCGAGCATGTCGAAATTCGCCTTTACAGCGTTATTTACGATTGTATCAATGACGTCCGCGATGCCCTCGAAGGGTTGCTTTCGCCGGAAGAGAAAGAGGAAGTGACCGCGACCGTCGAAGTTCGCGAGATCTTTAAAGTTCCGAAGGTCGGGACCATCGCCGGATGCTACGTCACGGACGGGAAGATCGTTCGAAACAACAAAGTCCGGCTCCTACGAGATGGCATCGAAGTCTTTTCGGGCGGTTTGGCTTCGCTGCGCCGTTTCAAGGACGATGTCCGTGAAGTCGATGCCGGGTACGAATGCGGGATCGGGCTCGAGAATTACAATGACGTGAAAGTGGGCGACGTAGTGGAAGCCTACAAGATCGTAGAAGTGAAACGCAAGCTAACGACCGCCGTGCCCGCGCGATAAATTCCAATTTCAACATCATGTCGATCCGAACCGAACGCGTGGCCGGGGAAGTGCAGCAGGCGTTGGCGCGTGCCTTACAACAGGATTTTTCCGACGTTTCCGACGGGCTGGTCACCGTGACGAAAGTGCGGATGTCGCCCGATCTTCGCAGCGGCCGTGTCTATATCAGCCTCATGGGCGGTACTCAGGCCCCGGCCCGTACGCTGGAACGGATCCGAGCCGAGACCCCGCACCTGCGCTCGGCGGTCGCGCATTCCGTACGGCTGCGGTTCGTACCGGAACTTTACTTTTATCTCGACGATACGCAGCAGGAAGTCGCACGGGTCGAACAACTCTTAAAACAGATCGGTGAAGAACGGGGCCAATCTGAAAGGATCGTTCCGGGTGCTGACGGAAACGCCTGACTTCCGGATCCTGGGACGCAGCGAAGATGCGGTCGCGTCCGATGCTGCCCGCGAAGAACTGCTAAGCGAAGAGGGCGGACTTCTTGCGATCGACAAGCCGTACGGCGAAACATCGTTTTTTGTCGTGAACCGCATTCGCGGGGCGATCAGTCGTGCCACCGGGATCCGTCGCATCAAATGCGGCCATGCCGGAACGCTCGATCCACTGGCCACCGGTCTGCTGCTGCTTGCCACTCGGCGATCGACAAAGAAAATTCCCATGCTCATGGGTCTGGGAAAGACATACCGCGTCCGTATGCGTTTTGGCGTTACTTCTCCAAGTTTCGATCTCGAACGGCCGATCGAGATCTGCGATGCACCTCGGGATCTCAACGATGCGGAGCTTCGCCATGCCATTCTGGCACTCCAGGGCGAGCACAATCAGGAACCACCGGCCTTTAGTGCGATCAAGCAGAAAGGGAAGCCGGTCTATCGCCGCGCCCGCGCGGGAGAGGAGGTAACGCTACAGCCGCGTGCTATTCTCGTCCACGAGGTGGAAATACTCTCTACCCAGTGGCCCGAGGCAGCATTTCGCGTTTGTGTTTCGAAGGGAACGTATATTCGCAGTATCGTACGTGACCTGGCAGCGTCGCTCGGAACCGGTGGCATTCTCACCGATCTCGTGCGCGAATCGATCGGACCGTACAAGAACGAAGATGCGCTCACGCTTACAGACGCAATCAGGCTGCTTGCTCCATCGGAAACTCCAGTTGCAACTCATCCATAATTCGTCGATTATCCTTGCACACTACCTGGGGATTAGAAAACGCTCGTTTCGATCCGAAGACCATAACCACGCTTGGTGCCTACGATGGCGTCCATCGGGGGCATCGACATATTCTTGACCGCCTTCTCGAACGCAAAGCAGAACTCGGCCTCGACCGTTCGCTTCTTCTCACGTTCCATCCGCATCCCCAGGAGGTCCTTCGTCGAAATAACACCTCGGTGGAACTTCTGACGACCATCGACGAACGCCTGGAACTCATTGCGGAAACGGGGATCGACGAAACGCTGGTGATCGAGTTTACAAAGGAGTTTTCCCAGACCTCGTATCTCGACTTTTTTCATCAGACGATCGTGCGAGCGCTTGGAAGTAAAGCAATGGTCGTTGGATTCAATCATGCATTTGGGAAAAACCGCGAAGGAGATGCCGAGCACCTTAAGAAGATCGCACCGGGAATGGGCATTGCTATTGAAGAAGTGGGACCTGTAACCGTCGATGGCATCTCGTTAAGTTCCAGCAAGATACGGTCGGCACTTAAAGAAAGAGATATTACCAATGCCAACATCTGGCTCGGACGTCCCTATACATTTTCAGGACGAGTAGTCCATGGAGATGCTCTGGGACGTACGCTCGGATTCCCAACCGCTAATCTTGAAGTCGATCCGGTGAAATTGATTCCTGCCGATGGTATTTATGAAGCCCGGGTGATCCTTGACGGCAAGCGTTGGCGATCGGCCGTGAGCATCGGTACGAAACCGACAACGCACGAAAACGGCGTGCGGGCCATTGAAGCGTTGATCCTGGAGTTCAAAGGCGATCTTTACGATAAAATACTCACTGTCGAATTGCTACGGTATATTCGGCCGCAGGAAAAATTCGGCTCGCTCGAAGAACTTCGGCAAGCGATTGCGAACGACGTCGCGGGTATGCGCGGAAACGGCTGAGCTTATATCTCGCAACCGATCGTGTCTTAATTTTGCAGCGAGAAGTGTCCTTATTTCACTTCTGCAAATCTTACCATGAAAAGAAATCCCATCCTGTCGAGTGCCATCGTTTTAATCCTTTTAAGTTTTAGTTCTCGAGCATTTGCCCTTCCGCGATTTGCCCTTCGCGGCGGCGATGCGGACTGCCGCGGATGTCATTTGGATCCCACCGGGGGGCGCATTCGGACCGAAGGCGGCGACAAATTCGCGATGAACCGACTCGCGATGTGGCCAACGAAAACAGATTTCAGCGGTAATATTGGGCAGGGGATCCGGATCGGAGTCGATATGCGAAGCCAATTCCTTTATTTTTCGGACCATGTCACGTCCACGCTTTCGCTCCCATCGGGTACCCTGCATCGGGATACGACCACAAAGGCGAGCGGGGGACTCGAAATGGCATTGCCGATCTATTTCAGCGCCCAGCTTTCCGAAGCGGTCCAGGCCTATATTAAAATCGATCCCATTGTCGCGGCCGGGGTAACATCGAACTCCTGGGAAGGATATGGGATCGTCCATTTCGTTCATTCTTCGGGCGAATTCTTAGAGTCCGGCGACGTCGTCGGCGATGCCTATGTCAAGATCGGTGCGTTTTATCCTGCGTTCGGGATCCGGTTCGACGATCACTCCATCTATACACGAGGAGGCAATGCGAATTTATCGGGGTTCGGACCAGCGGGTCTCTTCTGGCAGCCGGATTATAAGGACGAAGGCGTGGAGTTTGGCGCAGAGCTATTCGATCATGCGTTCGTTACGGCCGATATCCTCAATGGCAACGAAGGATCCGGGTTCGGTTCGTCCGGTCAAATGCAAATTTTCAAGGATAATCCGCTTGAGCCATACGCATTTTCACTTCGTGGGGTTGTTAATACCGGTCCGTTGCTGGAACGGCTTGTTTCAGCGGAAATTGGGGGTTCGCTTTATTACCATACGATCGAGAATATTACCGGTGCATCGGGACTTCCAGATTCCATGGCGCATACAATGCTGGGCGCGATTCATGGCGGCCTCCATGTCGGTATCGTAAGTATTCTTGCCGAAGTCGATTTCGGGCACTACATTTACCATGTTATTTCGGGCGGATACTCCGATACTGTCCATGCCCTTGCCATCGAGACATCCGTCGATCTTACGAAAGGCCTTACGGGTATCCTGCGCTTCGATAATTATCGGGATGGCAACGCGAATGGCACGGAAACGAACATTAAAAGCCGAATTACCGTTGGATTACAGTGGTTTCCGGTTCGGTTTCTGGAATTTCGCCCCGAATTTCGCGTGGCCCGCGGGACAGCGCCGGCTCCTGAAGATCCCCACCAATCCGAAGACCATACCGAAACGACCGCCCTTATACAGACGCATATTTTCTTTTAGCGAGCTTTGCCGAACGACTCTGCCGACTCAAAAACGCTTAGAATCGAGTGGAATGGCACCTGGCAAGAGGTGACCGCTTCGATCGAGGAGATCCGAGAGGTTGCCCCGGGACATTTCCTCATAACCAACGGCAGCGCTTTTCAGGAGGTCTTCCAGCTTCCGGACGGATCGTTAAGCGATGGCGAGGCCCTGGACGGCGTCCAGCTTAAGATCGAGACGGAGCGTGAAAAGATCGTTCGAGACCGTTTTCAGGGACGTTCGGACACGGGAACCCTTCGCACTGGAACCCTTGTAGTGAAGGCGCCAATGCCCGGGCTCGTTCGAGTCGTCCGTGTCGAGGTCGGCGACCTCGTTGACCGTGCCTCGATACTCGTCGTGCTGGAAGCGATGAAAATGGAAAATAACATTGTGGCAAATGGAAAGGGCCACGTTAAAGCAATTTTTGTCGAAGAGGGAAGTTCGGTCGAAAAGAATGCCCCGCTTATTGAGATCGAATTAGCCTGAAAGATGATCCTGTAAAACGATCGCAGCGGTTTGCCAAAAGCTGCGAGTAATTATTATGCGTGTAACCGTAAGCGTCGCCGGACGCTTTCATGCCTATCATTTAGTGGAGCAACTGGCTAAGCGCGGCCTTTTGCAGCGCTTTATTACGACCACGCTGAACGATACCTTACTGCCCAATCGAACACTTCCTGCTTCCGTCGCAAACGATCCTGCGTTTTTATCGCGCATACGCCGGGTCCCGCTGCCCGAGTATCTCTCCTATGGAATTCGGCAGCTTCCGATGAGAAATAACCAGCCGTTTTCCTACTTCGTAAAGGATAATTTATACGATCGGTCCGCCGTAAAATTCATTGCTGGCGGCGATCTTTTCGTAGGGTGGGCGAGCCAATCGCTCTTTCAGTTACGTGAAGCAAAAACGCGGGGTGCGAAAACGATCGTCGAGCGAGGTTCCACGCATATCTCCGAGCAATACCATTTGATCGATACGGAACGAAAAAAGTTCGGCATCCCACCCATGGCGCATTCCCGCTGGGATCGGCTCCTCGAAGAAAAACAGCTTAAAGAATACCATGAGGCCGATCGGATCGTGGTACCCAGTGAATTTGCCCGCGAAAGTTTTCTTCGCCGCGGATTCGATCCAAAAAAGATCGTAAAAATCCGGTATGGCGTCGATCTGGAACAATTTTATCCGAGTCCGGAGAACGGACCGCGCGAAGTTCCAACGGTGCTGTTTGTGGGTGCCATAGGGTTCCAGAAAGGGGTACCATACCTGTTGGAAGCGGCGCGTCGGCTGCGGCAAAAAGGATCGAAGTTTCGGCTCAAGCTGATCGGGCGTTTTGAAACGGATTTTGAACAATGGCTGAAAACGAATTCCCTGCGCTCTGAAATCGACGAACACCTTCCGTTCGTCGCAAATCGCGAACTGGTTCGCCATATGCATGCGGCGGATCTGTTTGTGCTTCCCTCCGTCCAGGAGGGACTCGCTCTTGTCGTTGCCGAGGCGATGGCGAGTGGCCTACCCGTCATTGCTTCGGAATACACCGGAGCGAGAGAATTTATCGAAGACGGTACCAATGGGATCATCGTCCCACCCGCCGATACCGATTCTCTCGCCGAGCAAATCGAACGAGTCCTCGGCGATCACAATTTTGCACGATCGCTCGGAGCGCGCGCGGCTCAGTCGGCCCAACGTTTTGGATGGGAGAGTTACGGAACGAATATCGAACGTGCCTATCGTGATATCCTGGACGAGAAGGGTTTTGAAAAAACAGATTCCGGCGAGGTTGCGTCCTTCTACGATACCTATTGGGATCGTTCTTCGGGCTGGACTCCCACGCATTCCTTTACCCAGCCTCAACTCGATCTTCATTTTAAAGGCGCGTTCCATCCGAACGATTCGGTCCTCGATGTTGGCTGCGGAGATGCGACGAATTATCAAGCGTGGCTCGTGAAGCAAGTCCGGGACCTTAAGGCGATCGATATCAGCCCCAGCGGCATCGCTGCCGCGCGGCGAATGGGAATCGATGCGCGCGAACACGACCTCTCGAAGCCATTCCCATTTTCTTCGAACTCGTTCGAGGGTGCCGTGTGCCTCGAAGTGCTGGAACATTTATACGATCCGAAATTTGCCGTCAAGGAGACGTTCCGTGTGCTGAAACCGGGAGGCTTATTCATCGCGAGCGTTCCAAATAATGGCTATTTCCGAGAGCGGCTTCGGTCCCTGACCAAAGCGGAGCTATCGACATCGATATCCGATTTTTCGAACGAATGGAACGGTGCGCACATTCGATTTTATAATTTGCATTCGTTCCGAAGACTGATGGAGGTCTGTGGCTTTCAGATCGAGTCCGTTCGATCGAATGCCGACGCATCGATCTTCGATGGGCTCGATGCCTTTGGTGGCTATGCTGCGCAGCATCTCTCTTCGATGCTGCGCCGGAAACTGCCACGCCTGTTTCGGCTTGCATTCCTGGAATCGATCTGGCCAGCTATGTTCGCGCCACATATTATCCTGTGGGCGCGGAAGCCAAAGGAGGAGGTAGAATGACCGTTCTTCTTTGCGGAAGCTTTTGGCATGGCTCACTGGAAGAGAGCTATGCACGGGCATTCGAGACGATCGGATGGCGTGTCGTTCGGTTCGATTGGGAGCGGCGTGCTGGCGAGTTTGCGCTTTCCAAAATTTCATTTGTCGAAAAAGTCGCCCGTCTTTTTATTGCAGATCGGGTCGCTAAGGAATTAATTGCATCGTTGAAGCAGGAACAGCCTGACCTCGTCCTTATCGTTAAGGGGCGCACGCTGAGCGCCGATGCGCTTTTGGAAATCCTCAGGGTCGTGAAAGACCGGCCGGTTGTCAATTTTAATCCCGACAGCCCATGGGATGCCTCAAACCGCTCCCAACGTTTGTTGGAAACGATTCCACTTTACCATGCACATTTTACATGGAATAAGCAACTTGTAGCGCGCTTTCTCGATGCCGGTGCCAAAGAAGCGCATTATCTTCCGTTCGCATACGACCCAGAACTTCACTTCCCAGTCGAGAGTAGCGCCTGCACCGCCGATTATGACGCGGTCTTCGTAGGGACGTATTCCCCGGAACGAGATCGGGTGTTAGGAACGGTCGATCGGGTGAAGATTGCCATCGCAGGGAATGGGTGGGAACGTGCGCGCCATATTCCTCGAGAATGGGTGCGATCGAAAGCACTTTATGGGGAACAGGCCATTCGTTTTTTGCATCGGGGAACGACGGCGATCAATATTCTCCGGCCGCAAAATGCGGGAAGCCATAATATGCGTACCTTTGAAATTCCCGCTTCGGCCGCTCCCATGATCGCCTCGCGATCGGAAGAACACGAAACTTGGTTCCGTGAAAGCGACGAGGCAGAATACTTCGAGGATGCCCGGGAATTGTCGGAAAAGATACGGCGGCTTGCAAACGATCCGGCCCATCGCGCTGCATTATCAAAAAATGGTTACGAACGCGTTCGTGAAGAGACGTATGCGAAACGAGCGCAGACCATGATCAACACCGTAGGACTGGCCACGTGACGATGAAGATCTTATATATCGGCCATACCTATACCGTTCGCGCGAACCATGCCAAGATTGCGGCACTGGCGAAGCAGCCGGGCGTCGAGATCGTGCTTGTGACGCCGCAGGCATGGAAGGGGCCGCTCTACCGGAATGAGACCGACCGATTCGACTCGGCGCTCGCACCCAACGTCCATCATCGTATTCTCAAGGCGTGGGGGATCGGAAAAGAAGGCGCGTATCTTTTTTCACCTTCCATCTTCCCGCTTATCGCTCGGCTGCAGCCCGATATTGTTCACGTTGAGCAAGGCGCATACGCGCTCGTTTACCTCCAGGTACTGCTTGCCCTCAAATTATTTTCGAGACAATCTCGCTCGATTTTTTTTACGTGGTGGAACCTTCCATATCAGCCGAAGGGGATTAAGAAAATCGCAGAACGTTTCAACCTGTCGCACTCCACTTGTGCGATCGCCGGAAATGCACGGGCCCGAGATGTCCTTCGAGAGCATGGCTTTATGAAGCCCGTCCATGTCTTACCCCAACTCGGGGTCGAGCCATTGCCATTGCGCACAGAACAGCAGCATTCGAATGCGCCGTTTTGTGTCGGATATGCCGGCCGGATCACGGAAGAAAAAGGAGTATTCGACCTCGTTCGAGCGGTAAGCCGAATGCAGCACGTGGGCTCGAGCAAACTCTATTGTGTGGGTGCCGGCGAGGCGCTCGACCGTGCGAAGCGCGAGGCCGCGTATCACGGGATCGATTTCGAATGGCACCCACCGGTTCGTAACGATGAATTACCCGCACACCTCGAGAAAATGGATGTCCTCGTACTTCCCAGTCGAACGACTCCTCGCTGGGTCGAACAGTTCGGTCATATCTTATTGGAAGCAATGGCGGCCGGAATTCCGGTGGTCGGGTCGAACTCCGGGGAGATCCCGAATGTCATTGGGAATGCCGGAATCATTTTCGAGGAAGGGAACGCCGAGGCATTGGCGCAGGTCCTCGATCGGATTTTCGAGAACGAAGAGGAGCGAACGGCACTTGCGGACCGCGGAGTCGAACGTATTCGAAAGCAGTTTACTCACGAAACGATCGCTCAAACCCAATTCCGAATTTATGAATGGATGCTGCGCGAAGGCTTGCCCGTTGGCAGGAATAATCGCTCGGCCGGATGCTCACAGGACATGGCAACCCCCGTTCCAGGTATTCGATGAATGATATTATTGCCATAGCGATCTTGTTAGTCCTCGTCGGGCTCATCTCGAAGACCGAGCGGCCCTACACGATCCTGTGGTCTTTTGCGACGCCCGTCTTTTATATTCTTTTTGGATTTAAGAGTCTCTATATCAATCTCGGTATTACAGAGGTCGAACTGTTTAGCGGCGTCTTACCGATGGTGGTGTGTTTCATGACGTGGCAAAAGTTAACGCGTACCGAGCGGCGCCGGGCGTGGAAGTATTCGCCCAAGTTCTGGTGGGTGTTCTTAGGGTATTATTTTATTTCGCTTGCCTGGTCTGAAAATATTGCGACCGGCATTCGAACGGTCCTTGAAATTGCGTTCCCGTCTATTTTGTACCTCGTCGCGTTCAATGTCATCCAGAACGATACGCACATTCAGAAGTACTATAAATGGATGCTCATTATCAACATCGTCGTCGCCATCTGCGATCTTTACAACGCCTTCACGGGCTGGGCGGCAATCCGCGGAGCCGGTGCGATGACGGAAGGCGTAATCGGGTACCGGACGGTCACCGCCTATTTTTATGGCACGATGGCGACGATCCTGACGATGCGCATGATGGAAAAATTCGAGTGGAAGCTGCTGGTCGTCTACCTGGTCAATCTGGTCTTGTTGCTGCTGGCCGCCAGCCGAACGCCAACATTCGTCTTTATGGCCGGCTCCATGATCGCGATGTTTTACCGCAGGAACCTTCGATATACGGCGATTGGGACGATTGCGATGGGAGCGCTGATAGGAATTATTTTTCTCCTTCCTTCGCGAAATAAATTTTTCAATACGGACGATTCGCTCAATATGCGCGACAGCGGTCGGAGCTTTTTCCAGCATTACTTCGAGGAAAAAGCCGATGCCGGGCCTCTCTGGGGATATGGCGCCGGAGGAACGGAAGTCTACGCCAAGTGGATCACCGATCATATTACGATGGTCGGTGCCCCGCACGACGAATATCTTCGTATCCGTTTCGATGGTGGCCGCATCGGGTTGTTCCTGTTTTATTTGGGTCTTATCGACATGTTCATTCGCGGGCTCCTGCTTGGGAAAGGGATGAACGAATATTTCCCATTCAAGGCCATTCTTATCATGACCCCCGTGATGTTCGCTCTCAGTTGTACCAGCGACAATACGTTTTTCTACTTTTATGTCTTTACACAATATCTCTTCGTCTTTATGGGCTTTGGGGCGAGGCTCTGCTATGAAGAGCGGGTCAATGTGGGCCGCGAAGGTTTGGTCCTTGCTCCCGATGAGATCAACACCATCAAAGAACAAATGAAATTACTTCCTGCAACATAATGCGCGTACTGTTCCTCGACCTGAAACAACAATATGACTCTATTCGAAGCGAGATCGCCGAGGCGATCGATCGCGTACTAAACTCAACCCAGTTTATTCTGGGGCCGGAAGTCACCGCCTTCGAAGAAGCCTTTGCCCATGCACAGCACACCCGGCATTGCATTGCAACAAACAACGGCACGTCCGCACTGCATCTTGCACTCTGGGCGGTAGGAATCAAGCGTGGCGACGAGGTTATTGTGCCGGTCAATACGTTCATCGCTACCGCAGAAGCTGTGCTGCTCGCCGGCGCTCGGCCGATCTTCGCCGATCACGATGAGTGTTTCGTGCTCAATGGGGAAGAACTGGAGCGGCGCATGACGCGCCGTACGCGCGCTGCGGTTCCTGTTCATCTCTACGGCCAGATCGCGGATATGCGTTCGATCGCTCCCTTCGTGGAGCGATATGGCCTTACGCTCATTGAAGATGCGGCCCAGGCTCATCTTGCTTCCCTCGATGAAAAACTGGCAGGCGCCTGGGGCGTTGCGGCAGGCTTTAGTTTTTATCCTGGAAAAAACTTAGGAGCGTATGGAGAGGCGGGAGCTGTCGTTACGACCGATAGTACGCTTGCCGAAACCATGCGCAAGCTTCGCGATCACGGTTCGGAACAAAAATACCGACATATCATTGCGGGCCATAATTACCGAATGGAAGCCTTACAGGCGGCGGTCCTTCGAATAAAACTTCAGTATCTTGAAGCGTGGACCCAAGCACGAGAACGACACGCTAAAAAATATTGCGAATTATTGCAGGACGTTGCGGAAATAAAATTGCCTTCCGTCCGCGATGGAGCACGGCACGTCTATCATCTTTTTGTGATCGAAGCCGACCGGCGAGATTCGCTTCGAAATTTTCTGGAACAACGCGAGATATCGACGGGTCTCCATTATCCCATTCCGCTGCACCTTCAACCCTGTTTTGCGGAGCTTGGATATAAAGAAGGCGCGTTTCCACGCGCCGAGCGCTCTGCGAAGCGGATTCTCTCGCTCCCCATGTTCCCGGAACTAAAGGACGATCAGATCGAGTACACGGCCGGAGCCATCCGGGAATTTTATGGAGGCGGCGGGGGAGCGTGATTTTTGCATCGACGATCCGGCGCCATGGTTGGCCAAAGGTGACGCTGGTCCTTCTGGACTGGGTCGCGATCACGCTTGCCGCGATCGCGGCGCTCGTCCTGCATTATTTCACTGGCGATACCTACGACGTCGAACACTCCCTCGGTGAATACGTCCTTCGGATTGCGACGCTCTACGCTTCGTTCCCGTTGCTGATTCTGATTTTTCGTCAACACCTGCTCTATAAATTCAAGGTCTACTCCACGGGCGTAATGCAATTTGCGCAACTTTCGCGCGCACTGCTCATCAATGCGCTCATTCTCATTGCCGTCCTTTTCTTCATTCGCGAGGATATCATTCAGCACAGTCGCACGAATTTATTCTTGTTTATTTTTTCGGCGCTTTTATTTCTATCTTTTTTTCGCATTGTCCTATTCCGGAAATTACTGCTTCCGGCGATTACCGGTATAGAAGTTCGCCGCATCCTGCTCGTCGGGACGAGCGAAGAAGCCAGGGAATTGCTCGCAGAATCGATGAGCGGAAGGACCCGCCCGTATGAAGTCGTGGCGGTTGTCGATCGCAATGGAAATTCTTCGCTGAACGATTCCGGAGCAATGGTAATCTCGGCGATGCCACTGCTCAAGGAGTTCGTTCCAGAGCATAATATTCATGAGATCGTCGTTGCCGAGAACGACCTGCCGTATGAAGACGTCATCCGGCTTATTGCAGAAGCCCGCGAAGGCGGAATCCCGATCCATCTTTTAAGCGATCATTTTAAGGTCGTGCAGGAACGCGTAACGAAGAGCACGTCGGAGTTCCTGAACGTAACCGCCGCCTCGATTTCACACGGTCTCCATGGTTTTTATGCCAGTTATTTGAAGCGAGTGATCGACATTCTGGGTGCCGCGATTTGTATCCTACTGCTCTCGCCCCTGCTCCTCACTATCGGATGCGCCATTATCTTTGGCAGCAAAGGACCCCTCTTTTTCCAGACGGAGGTCATTGGCCAGGGAGGGAAAATATTCCGCTGGTACAAGTTCCGAACGATGCGGATGGGGATCAAGGATGAAATTCATCGCGAACACGTCAGCGAACATATTCGGATCGGCAGCCGGCCAACCGGAAAATTGGAAAACGACCCTCGCGTTACGGCCATTGGCCGCTGGCTGCGTAAACATTCGCTCGACGAATTGCCGCAACTTTGGAATGTGCTCACGGGCGATATGTCGCTGGTCGGTCCACGCCCCTGCCTGCCCTATGAATACGAACAATACGCCTCCTGGCACAAGGAACGATTTATGGTGCGGCCCGGCATGACCGGCCTCTGGCAGGTGAGCGGCCGCTCGAGCGTCAGTTTTAATGACATGGTCATTCTCGACCTTTATTACATTCACAATATCTCTCCCTGGCTCGACTGGGCGATCGCGTTGCGGACTATCGGCGTCGTCTTAACGGGAAAAGGTGGCGGATAATAGTACCCCTTAGCAGCAAGCACGTTCATCATGGTAAAAATCGGAATCATCGGCGCCGGATATTGGGGATCGAATCTGGTCCGAACGTTTAACGACACAGAGGGCGCGGCGATCGTCGCCGTGGCCGATAAAAGGCAGGGCCGCCTGCAATTCGTCTCCAAGCGATATCCTCATATTCGCGTTGAAGATGACATGGATACGTTACTTCGGGATCCGGAGATCGATGCCATTGCGATCGCGACCCCGGTTCCTACACATTACGATGTTGGCCGCCAGGTGCTCGAAGCAGGAAAGCATGCGATGGTCGAAAAGCCGCTCGCGTATTCGTACTCCGAAGCCGAACGCCTGAAAGAACTGGCCGATAAACTTGGCGCCGTACTTACGGTCGGGCATGTCTATCAATTTTCCCCGGCCGTCGAATGGCTTGCCGCGCGCATCGGGAGTGGGAACTTAGGAAAACTGTTTCACATCGATTCCATTCGGATCAATCTCGGACCGCCCCAATCGGAAGTCGACGTGGTCTGGGACTTAGCTCCGCACGACCTATCGATTCTCGTCTATATTCTCTGGCAAGCCGGACTTTCGACGAACGTTCGATCGATCCGAGTGATGTCCGGCAGTTTTGTCAAGAATAAACTGGCCGATCTCACGCATATCTTCATCGAATTCGAGTGTGGAGTCACCGCGCACGTGCACGTCAGTTGGGTCACGTCGAACAAAGTACGCCTCATGCAAATTTCTGCCGAACACGGAACGGTGGTATTCGACGATATGCAGCCGGCCGAGAAGATCAAGATTTTTTCGCAGGCGGTCGATACTCGCATCGGAGCGGACGAATCCGGGTCGGCGGAATTGACCTATCGCCCTGGGGATATTTTCATTCCTACGCTCCCGCGCCATGAACCCCTCGCGGCCGAATGCCGGCATTTCATCGATTGCATTGAAAATAAAAAGGAACCAATCAACGGCGGAAAAATTGGGGCGGAGGTGGTAAGGCTCCTGGAGATGATCACGGAAGGGAAGTGTTAATCTTCATGCAAATGCAAAGTTCCTTCTCGTTAACACTTCCTTAATCAAGGAAGAGAACACATTTTGCTCACGTTTAACGGGGATTGAAATTTGACCTTCCTTGCCGGAATATTAAAATGAATCCCGTGTTTTTCAAAGCCATGAAGGCAATTATTTTGGGGTGTATTCTGATCGTTTCAGTGCTGCCGGCAACAGCGCAACCGGCAGCAGATTCACTCAAATTACCATGGGCAACTCCGTTCTCGATCTCCCTGGGAGCCGGTTTCAATGAAAACATAGAGTACGATACGATCGTAAATGGAGTTTATCGTTCATCGTTCGCGACCTCTACCGGATCAGAAAGCCTTTTTTTAAGCACGGATAGCGACTATTCCCGCGATGGCAATAGTATTACATTCAATAGTCCGACGTTTCCTGATGGCGGTGAGTACAGCGGTGGTCAGGGATTCACCATTACATTCGATTCTACATTCGATAGCATCCTTTCCGTTTCTTGCGGATATAACCAGATTTATAATGCCGGTCACGCGGGATATCAGAAACAATACGGTTTTTCGTTTAATCGACTGAAGTTCGACTCAGTATCCTTAATATATCCGGATTCGTCGCTAAACTTTGCAACATTTTCCTATTCGTATGACGCTGGATATGATGCCGGCCCAAATACGAGGATCCAATATCACGAGCGTTCTACAAGCGTGACTTCGATTTCGCTGGGAGGAATATTCCGACCGACGATCCTGCGAGCATGGGCAGGAGTTTCGTCGCAGGTTGCATGCTTTCCACTAAGCCTTTCCTCGTTTCCTAATCCTTTTTCTCGATTTACCACGGTTTCATTTGCTTCTGAAGCGGGGTTTACGGACGTCTCCATTTTGAATTCCCTTGGAGATGAAATTTCCCATCTTTATTCCGGTGAGGTTATGAACGGGACTCATTCCTTCGTTTGGGAACCGGACGGCGTGGCACCCGGAATGTACGAATGTATCGTCCGGGCGAATGGGCGGGTGCGGAGCTTGCCAATCATGCTCGAACCCTGAAGTCATTCATCACGTTTATTTCAGGACTCGCTGGTTTCGGACTTCTGTTGCCGGAACATTCATTACATAAACTCATAGACCTATCAATCACAGTTCTGATATTTTTATTCATCCGCATGCGCTCGTTGAGTCCGATAACATCGGTGCCGGAACTCGCGTGTGGGCATTCGCGCATGTGATGAATGGCGCGGCCGTTGGGACGGGCTGCAATATCGGCGATCACTCGTTCATCGAGTCCGGCGTGACCGTCGGCAACGACGTAACGATCAAGAATGGCGTGAGCATCTGGGATGGTGTCGAAATTGGGAATTCGGTATTTATCGGCCCAAACGCCGCATTCACGAACGACACGTACCCTCGCAGTAAAGTGTATCATTCGGAGCCGGTCCGTACGAGGATTCTGGAAGGCGCTTCGATCGGCGCGAATGCGACGATCCTCGCCGGAATAACAATAGGGAAGTATGCGATGGTGGGTGCCGGCGCGGTCGTAACGAAGGATGTGAAGGATTTCGAACTCGTTATCGGTTCGCCGGCACGACATGCCGGATGGGTCAATAAAGCAGGGGAAAAAACAGACAAAGCGCCTGCTAACCAGTCCGCTGAAAAGGAGGGGGCTTTATGAAGGTATTAATTACCGGCGGAGCAGGATTTATTGGCTCTCACACCGCAGACGCCCTTGTCGAGCGAGGTGACGACGTCGTTCTCCTCGATAATCTCTCGAAGCCGGTTCATTTGAAAGGGATACCGTCGTACCTTCATCCGAAGGCTAAATTGATCGTTGGAGATGTTCGCGATCCTAAGGTTTTTCTGGATGCACTGAAGGGTGTCGATGCAGTCGTTCATTTGGCGGCGTACCAGGACTATCTGCCCGATTTTAGTACGTTCTTTTCAGTCAATTCTGTCGGGACGGCATTGCTTTATGAATTGATCGTTGCGAATAAGTTGCCGATCAAACGAGTCGTAGTAGCAAGTTCACAGGCAGTTAATGGTGAAGGACTTTATCTCTGTGATACGCATGGACTTACGGCGCCCAACTCACGTCCTGTCGAGCAGCTCGAGCGGGGCGATTGGGAAATGAAATGCCCGGAATGCGGCAAAAATGTTACGTGGCAATGGACGCCCGAGAGCTTTTCTCATCCCGAAAATCAATACGCTCTTTCGAAAGAATCCCAGGAAAAGATGGCTCTTTCGTTCGGCCGGAAATACGATATTCCGAGCGTTGCCATGCGCTATTCGATCGTTCAGGGGCCCCGTCAATCCTTTTATAACGCTTATTCCGGGGCCTGCCGGATCTTTGCACTGCATTATTATTTCAAAAAGGCGCCGACGATCTATGAAGATGGCCAGATGCGCCGCGATTTCGTCAATTACCGGGACGTTGTAAAGGCCAATTTACGGGCGCTGGACGAGGACAGGATGGTCGGCAATCAATTCAATGTTGGCGGCGGGAAACCGTATTCGGTCCAGGAGTTCGATCGGATCGTGGCAAAGATTTCCGGGTGTGCGGACCTTGAACCGAACATACCAGGGGTATTTCGATTTGGCGATACGCGGAATTCTTGTTCCGATATTTCGAAGTTACAAAATCTCGGCTGGAGTCCGGAGCACAGCGTCGAGGAAAGCGTGACCGCATATGTGGACTGGCTGCACTCGCAGGGGGATGTCGGCGATATATTTGAGTACGCCGAGAAGAACATGCGATCGCTTAACGTGATCCGCGAAACCAAACGCCAAACTAATTCTAAGTGAATAGAGAAGAGCCTATCAACATGTCTTTTGGAATTCGTGACTTTACATAATGTATCTTATGGACATTTAGGTTATCCACGAGATTGTTTCGAATGCAGCCTTTCCCGTTTCCAATCGAGGCTCGCGTAAAAAAGACCCCGCCATTCCTGACGGGGTCTTTTCAGCTAAAATGGCAGCAATTAGCGTTGAATGACCAATTGTTTTGAAACTCGGAACTGCTGTCCGATTAAATCCCTGCCCGATACTCGAACAATATAAACGCCGCTCGGAAGCGAACTGCCTGTGCCGTCCGTACCATTCCAGCTCATATTCTCGCTGCCGTTAAAGGAAGCGATCAAATTGCCAAGAATGTCATAGACTTCCACTTTCGAATTGAGCGCATTGGTGATGCTGATCTCGACATCGCCAGACGAAGGGTTCGGCGAAATTCCGAGATCGACCGTTGGGGCCGGTGCGGCATCCGTTACGCCTGCCGCTGACGGAGCATCGACCGCCTGGATTTGGAATGTTTGCGGTTGGATCGATTGATTCGTTGCAACAAATAGCGGTTCATCGAAGACCTGACCTGTTGTTTGGTTGCCACAGAATTGAACGACCGCATTGAACGACTGCCCGGCCGCCAGCGTGATCGGAGTCGCCATGCTCGTGTTAATCAGAGTGATGTTCGAATTCGTTGGGATCAGGACGTTCGAAATCGTCATCGTCGAATTCGTCGTATTCGTGAACACGATCGTATCGTTCACACAGGCATTTAGCGATGGGTTCGGATTCGTGATCGCAATGACATTTGAGCCATTACCCGTAAGACCGAGTCCCAAGTCGACCGT
>JAJPIQ010000034.1 GCA_021324685.1 Bacteroidota bacterium | reverse complement strand
GCCGGTCTCTGTAAGAGCGCCGGTGTTCGTAAGACCCGTCGTGCTGACAGCACCCGAGAAGGCTGCCGTGCTGCCCGTCAGATTACCCGTCACGCCGAGCGTTCCGCCGACGGTAGTGTTGCCCGTCAGTGTGCTCGTGCCGGTGACCGAAAGATTACCGCCGTCGGTGATATTACCGGAGGTGTTAAGCGTCGTGAATGCGCCGGTTCCCTGCGTCGTCGCGCCGATCGAGGTGAAGTTACCTGCTGCCGGAGTCGTCACACCGATCGGGGTGCTGTTAAGCGTCGATGCGGTGATAGTCGCGCTGTTGATCGCGCCCTGAATTTGGCCCGTGCCTGCGGTATTGAGGGTCGATCCATTACCAACAGTCAGAGTCTGGCCGGTATTTACACCGCTCGTGATATTGGAGAACGGAACGAAAATCGTCGGCGTACTAGACCAGCTCGGGCTGTTACCCGCTCCATTGCTAATAAGCACCTGGCCTGTTGTTCCGGCAGTACCACCGGCCGTAAGCGGCGCAGTCGCTCCCGAGAAGGTCAAACCGGCTGTATTGCTGAGCGTCGTGAATGCGCCCGTGCTCGGAGTCACGCCGCCGATCGCGGTACCGTTGATCGTTCCGCCGGTGATCGTGAAGTTGGAACCCGAAACGTTGTTCGAGTTAAAGGTCGTCACGCCGTTGGTGACGTTGAGTGCGGGGCCGCCCAAGTTACTTAGTGTCAACTCCGCCGCAGCATTATTGCCGGAGAAGCTGTTTCCGGGTCCCGTCATATTGATCGGATCGCCACCGGAAATGAAGCCGCTGTTGAACGATACCGTCGGCGATGAAACGCTCGTGACTCCACCGGAAAGCGTCGTATTGCCGGAGATCGTCGTCGTTCCGCTCAAGGTATTCGTGCCCTGCGCCACGAATGGGCCGGTGACCGTAACGGTCGTGCCGTCGTTGAGCAGGTTGTTGCGCGTTACAAATGCCGTGGCTGTGCTATTGACGCTTAGTTCGGCGTTTGCCGGCGTCGGCGCAGGAAGCACCGGAAGGTTCTGCCATGTAGGAGCCGCAGCGCCGTTCGAGGTCAGGACCTGGCCCGACGTGCCAGCCGCAGTGAACTGATACTGCGTGCCATTGCCATAGGCAATTCCGCCGAGCGTCGGCGCCGCATTGCTGTTCGTGCCGCCATTGGCGATCGGAAGGATTCCCGTGACATCCGAGGTCAGGTTTACAAGCGAACTCGAGATCGTACCTGAAGTCGAGTGCAGCACACCGGTCCCAAGCGGCGAGAAGGTGATCGTACCACCGGAAACCGTAAATCCGTTATTGGCGGTCAGCAGACCGGAGAATGTTCCCGTCGTGCCGCTGATCGCACCGCCCGTGATGGAGCCGGCGCCCGCGTTGATGTTCGCGTTATTCGTCGTAATGCCGCCATTGGCCGACAGAAGGCCCGTAAGAGCCGTTGTGCCAGTTACCGTGGCATTGCCACCGACAGCGAGGTTATTCTGACCCGCTATGCCGTTCAAGTTCAAGCCGCGATTGACGTTAATGCTGCTGTTGGCCGCGGTAAAGGTCGTCAGATTATCGAAGGCTCCCGTCGGTGCACCGATGGTGCCGGTGCTCGTGAGGTTCCCAGCGCTTAACGTTCCGGTTACCTGCGCGTCGCCATTGACGACCAATTCATACTGCCCCGCCAATACCGGCGTCGGGCTGACCTGGCCGTTGATGACCACACGTACGCCGTCCGGCGCGCCCGAGGTGCCGAAGGTGCCGATACCATTGGTCACATTCAATGCATTGCCCGTCGCCGTTGAATTTGTAAGCGTTAAGATCGAAGTTCCCGCGGAGTTACCCGAGAACACATCGCCCGCCGTATTCGACATGAGCGTCGTGAAGGAACCCGTGCTTGGCGTAACGGCGCCAATAGGCGTTCCGTTAATCGCGCCGCCGGTGATCTGGAAGTTCGAGCCGTTATCCGCATTGGCGCCATGGTTGACGACGTTATTGAACGTCGTGATCCCATTGTGCGTCGTCGGAGCGTTGATGACAAGAGAGTTCGTCGTGGCACCGATCGTCGTCGTCGCCGCGCCGGACGTGTTGATGTTCGCCGTACCGGTAATATTATTGGTCGTCGCGGACATATTTGCGGTCAACCCGGAGATCGTCGTCGTCGTATTCCCAGCGACGCTTCCGATATTGACAGCGTTACTCGGATTCAAGCCAAGCGCGCCGATATTGATCGTTGCACCGTGAATGTTATCGGTCAAGCCACTGATCGTGTTCGTGCTGATCGCATTAACACCAATGTTATTGACACCGCCCGCGGTTTGCGTTGTGCCGATATTGTTTGTCTGGCCGAGCAGAGAATTCACCGGCGAAGAGAGCGTCGTTGACGTGCCCGCCGTAACTCCCCATGTCGTTCCAATATTTCCGGCATAAGAACCAACGGTCGTGAGCGTCGCCGAGGAAGCATTTCCAGTCAGCGTATTGCTCGAGTTGCCGATCGAAGTAGCGCCATTACCCGCGCCCGTATTGATATTCGTTGTGCCGGTGAGCCCGATCGTTCCTGCGGAACCCGCGAGGATGGAAACGGAATTCGTTCCGAGTGCCGTGCCATTACCGATCGTCACGTTGCCCGTGCTCGAACCGGTATTGATGTTCGTTGCGAAGTTCGAACTGGCGTTCAAGCTGGCGACGCCACCCGACTGCGTAAGGGCACCGTTGACGGTCGTGGTGTTACCGCCGCCTGCCGCACCAACCGTGAGCGTATTACCTGCCGTGGTTGCGAGAGTAACATTGCCGCCCGATTGATTGAGTGTACCGGACAACGTAGTAGCGCCGGTTTCATTCAAAGCGCCGGTGTTCGCCAATGTACCGTTATCGGTGAGGTTGGTAAAGTTCTGGACGATCGTCCATGTGTTGGGGTGACCAAGATTGAGATCGTAGTTACCAGTGCCACCAAGCTGAACCGTTCCAGGAGCGAGGAGCGTATTGCCCGTGCTCGTAAAGGTCATGAATGGATTGGCGATCTTCGCGTTCGTGACCGAACCGTTCGCCAACTGCACGGTTCCGATGCCGCCAGGCAGAACATACAGGAAATTACCCGCATTGGAAGCCGAGATACCGATCGTCGAATTATCGACGTTCACATCGACGAGCCCAAGCTGGTCCTGCGAAAGACCCGCGCCCGCAATGCCCGTGATCTTCGTTCCAGAGATCGCGCCGTTCGCGATGTCGTTCGCCGTGATCGAGCCAGGTCCGAGACCTAAGAAGATCTGACCGCTCGTGCCGCCGCCAGTTACGCCGTTCGTACCGAAAACACCGGTGATATCACTGGCCCCTGCGGTGCTGCTGATCGTGATCGAGTTCGTTCCGGGAGTGACCGTGATACCCGATCCCGCATTGATCGCAAAATCATTGTTCGTCGCCGGTGCAATACCATTGATCGTTTGGATCGCCGGCGTTTGCAGCAAGCTATTCGGGATTTGAGGCAGGAACGCGGGATCGATCTTCGCGGTCCCGGTATAGCCAGTGCCAATGGGGACTGGGAAAATCTCGCCCGCAACCGGAGTTGCAGACGCCTGCAAACCATTGACGGTCCCCGCATTCAATGCATACGGTACCGACTCAAGTGGTGTCGGCGGTCCCAGGACCACGCCGTTTACGCTAACCTGCAGATAATACTGCGAATTAAAATCCATTGTTGGAGGGAACGGTCCGATAACGTCATTGAAAATGCCGTTCGTCACCTGAAGGTTAGGATCCGTTTGCGTGTAGAGCAACGTCGTTGCTGCCTTATCCGCATAAATGGAATAGGTTACAGTAGTATTATTACTGTTGTAAGGCTGTCCATTCTGCTCGATCAAGCCCTGATAGGTGAACCCGTTCGGTACACCGCCGAAGCTCTCGGGGCTGATTTTTTGCGCCTGAGCCTTCGGAGCGCCGAAAAAGAGTGCAGCGCCAAGAGCAAGCCCCATTAACCACGAACGACGTGATTTCATACGATCTCCTTGAGATTAAAAAAGTTGTAAACGAAGCAATAAATTAAAAACAGTTTTTGCCCTCGTGGACCGATCGGAACTGCACCGCCCGCTCGCGAGAGGGTGCGCGGCAAACCGCTCCGGTCACACAAGCCGCCACGCCACTTCGAAAAATGGCACATCGGCTGGCAAGAAAAAAAACTTTGTCCTTCTGCCAGATTTCGGCCTGATGGCCGCCGGATGGCGCCGGACGCATCTTCGGAAGCCAACTTCCTTCAGATGCGGGAATCACTACAAAAACATCGAATATAAGCCAAAAACGCAACTTTTAGCCCCCCAGCCATGCCAAGAACGAACGGCAAGACCGGGTTTGTACAATTCCTTTGGTGCGAATATATGGAATAAAAATCCAGTATGCAAGAAATTCGATTTTTTTTCTTCCAAAAAAAGGTGGCTTTTGAAACCCCTGTTCGTCTCATCCCCTGGCACCTAACACGGCTCCCGTGAGCGAATCACACCGTCTCCCTCCTATCGTTTCAGGAATATGGCCGCTGCAAAAATAAGAAATACTCCAGCGGTCGCCCTGAAAGCCCACATCCACTCGGCAATGTGCCGCCACGAGCCACGCGTTGCGACACCAGAAAAATAAGCACTCTGGTCCTGCAAATAGATACTCTCAAAAAAAGCGAATCCCGCGATCGCGACAAAGAGTGTCGCAAGCGCTAATCGCGGCAAAAGCCACTCGAGTGTCATTCAGCAATAAGTTTAAGCGGTGCGCCAACCGTATTCCCATCGATCACGAGCCGAGCGAAAAATACGCCGGCAGTTTCGAGTTGCACTTTGGTTTCCTGCTCGCCCCCATTAAGCATCCCGAGCGGTACCTGTTCGATCTCGCGTCCTAAAGCATCCGAAATGAGGAGCATGCCTTGGCCGGCTGTCGGGGCATCGATATGCACGGTTGTCGATACCGAATGCTCGAAGGGATTCGGGTAGTTTGTAAGAAGTGCTCGACTTAAAACAGCGGTTGGCTGTATACCTGCAGTTCCACCCTGGATCAGAGTAATCGCATCGAGATAAGCCGTGCTCGCACCTGAATCCGCCGCAATCGTAATTTGGAGGGCGTTGTACCCGGTGTCGGGAACGTTGATCGTCGTTTCATTTGGGATTTCGAGTGGACCGGTTTCCATTACTCGCACAATCGGCCCAAATCGCGGAACACCGCCGTTGAATCCAAAATACATGAATTGAATGTCCATGCCACATGAATCGGCCGTCTCGCGGATCCAATAAAAATGCAAAGGCGCGTTTTTCTGTAGCGTGACAATATTGCCTCCGGCAGCGAATTGAACCGTGAGAACGGAACTGCTGGAAAGCTGAGCCTGGCTCTTATCCGGTTTTCCATAAACATTTTGCGGATTTTGCACGCCTAAAGTTGTAATTGACGAATCAATCGCCAGAGAGTCGTATGGAGTAACGACCTGAGCCGCTGCCGTTCGGGAGAAGAAAAGAGAAAGGAAAACGGAAAAAAGAAAAAGATGGACTTTCATAGCATTCGAGGATTAACGTTCATGAGAGAGTAACCCGTCCTGAAGCGCAAAGTTACGTAAAAAACAAACCGAAGCTCTAAAGCTCACACCGTTGCGAGCTGCCGGAAGAGTTCGCGCAGCCGCTTCCATTGTTCCGCCATATCCTCGCTAACGACTTTTACATCCGCCAGGATGGGAAGGAAATTTGTGTCGCCATTCCAGCGCGGGACAATATGCCAGTGCAAATGTGCATCGATCCCGGCCCCGGCAACGCGCCCAAGATTCATGCCAAGGTTGAAGGCCTGCGGCTTCGAAAGTTCCTGAAGTGCCCGTTGCGCCGCACCGAGCAGCGACATCATTTCCTGGTGCTCGGCGCTGGTAAGTGAGAGAAAATCGGCCGTGTGCCGCTTCGGAAGGACCATCAGGTGCCCACTGTTATATGGGAACCGGTTCATGAGGACAAACGCCTCGCAGCCGCGGCATACGATGAGCGAGGCTTCGTCATCGCCGGAAGCGAGCGCACTGCAAAAGACGCAATCGGAACCCTTTTCTTCCGTTGCAAAGGAAGAAATATACTGGCTGCGCCACGGCGAAAACAGTTGCTCCATGGTTTAACTTTCGACCGGCGTGACGAGCGGTTTCTCGCGTTTGCCGCGGCGGAGCAGGCGCTCCATCGTGGCCGGGCCGAGCAACCCCTGCGGCCGCGTGATCATGAGCACGATGAGCAAAAGCGAGTATATGATCATGCGGAATTCCGGCACCGAGCGCAGCACTTCCGAAAGCGTCGTAAGCACGATCGCCGCGAGGATCACGCCGACGGTCGATCCCATACCGCCTAAAATCACGATCACGACGATATCGATCGAGGTGAGAAATGTAAAATCGAGCGGCGTGATATCGAAATTCGAATGCGCGAAAAGGCCGCCACCGACCCCGGCAAAAAAAGATCCCACGACAAAGGCGCGAACCTTGAACTTCGTCGTATCGACCCCCATCGCTTCGGCGGCAACCTCATCGTCCCGAACGGCAAGGAACCCTCTGCCGTAGGTCGAATTCACGAGATTCTCGACACAAAAAATCGTTACCGCGGCAACGATAAAGACCCATGTGAACGTCGTGAGCGGCAGCACACTGAACCCTCGCGCGCCGCCGATGTAATCGACACCGTGGATCTTAAAATCGACATTTTGAATGATGACGCGAATGATCTCATTGAAGCCGAGCGTCACGATCGCAAGATAATCGCCGCGAAGTCGAAGGCTTGGGATACCGACGCCAAGGCCCGCCAGTGCCGCCAGCGCTCCGCCGAAGAGCAGGGCGATTAAAAATGCAACGGCGCCCGTAACGCCATTCATCGCGTATCCCTGAGCATTGAGGAACGTCGTGATAACAGCGGAAGCATAGGCGCCGACCGCCATAAAGCCGGCGTGACCGAGCGAGAATTGACCGGTAAATCCATTGATCAGGTTCAAACTGACCGCCAGCGAAATCATAATGCCGATATAAATGATGCGCCCAAGCACATAATCGTTGAGCGACGGCATCACGAAGGAAAGCCCGACAATTGCGGCAATCGAAAGAAAGAGCGCAGGGTAGGATTTCACGTTCAAACTTTTTCTATTTCCCGCTTCCCCAACAAGCCGCTCGGCTTGAATACAAGAATGGCAATGAGGATGGCGAACGCAATGGCATCTCGGTAGGTCGACGCCGCCGTTCCGGAAACGAACGTCTCGACCAGCCCAATAATGAGACCGCCCAGTGCCGCACCCGGAATGCTCCCAATCCCTCCCAAGACCGCGGCCACGAAAGCTTTAAGGCCAGGAAGGATTCCCATGAGTGGCTCGATCGAGGGATATTCCGTCCCGTACAAAACACCGCCGGCGCCGGCGAGCGCGCTTCCGATAAGGAACGTAAAGGTGATGACCTTCGAAATATTGATTCCCATGAGGCTCGCGGCCTGCTGGTTATAACTTACCGCGCGCATTGCCGTCCCGATTTTCGTCCGCATCACGATCACGCGAAGCAGGAACATCAGGACAAGCGAAAGCAGGATGACCACAATTTCGACTGTATCGATCGTCAGCGTTTTTGTGTGTACGACCGCGCGATTCATAATGATCGCAGGAAATCCACGCGGATTCGCCGAAAAAACGAGCTGGCCGCTATATTCCAGAAAAAGCGATACTCCGATCGCCGTAATCAGCACCGTCAGCTTGGGACGCGAACGCAACGGACGATACGCGAGGAATTCGATGATGGCCCCCAATGCCGCACAGATTGCCATCGCGAGGAAAAAAACAAGGACGGTCGATTCGACCGTCCCGATTGGAAAAAAACGTGCAAGCCAGCTCGTTGCCGCAAAATACCCGACGTATGCACCGATCATAAACACGTCGCCATGCGCAAAATTGATAAAGCGCAGGACCCCGTAGATCATCGTATAGCCAAGCGCGATCAGGGCATAGATCGCGCCTAACGATATCCCGTTAATCAGTTGTTGAAGCATTACGGCTGGAACGAACTCATCGGCTCGCCATTCGGTCCGAACCGTTGCGCCAGATGATATGCGCCATTGACGATCTTTATGATCACAATCGGTTTCGAGGCATTCCGCTGGCCATCGATGGTGATGGTTCCCGTTACCCCGGGGAAATTTTTGGTGTTTGCGATCGCCGCACGGAGCTTCGTGCTATCGGTCGTTCCCGCGCGTTTGATCGCGTCCGCTAAAATGCGGGCGGCATCGTAACCCAGGGCGGCCATGGCGTCCGGCACCGTATGATAGGTGTCTTGATATTTTTTGATGAACAGCTGTACCGTCGTGTCCGGATCTTCCGTCGAAAAGTGGTTTGAAAAATAGGTATTGTTGAATTGCTGCTCGGCACCTTTCGTAAGTTCCGGAGAGTCCCATCCGTCGCCACCCAGGATCGGGACGTCGATGCCGAGTTCCCGAGCCTGCCGTACGATAAGTGAAACTTCCGTATAATAGCCCGGAACGAAAATAACTTCTGGATTTGAGCCTTTGATGCTTGTGAGCGCAGCACGAAAATCCTTATCGCCCGTCGAATACGATTGCTCGCTGACGACCACCCCGCCAAGGAACGTAAACATATTCTTGAAGGCATCGTCGAGCCCGACCGAGTAGTCCTGCTTGACATCGGTGAGGATCGCAGCCCGCTTTTTACCGAGCGAATTGACTGCAAATCGCGCCATGGTCTGGCCTTGAAAGGGATCGATGAAGCAAATTCGAAAGATGTAATCTCCTTTTTTGGTCACATCTTCGTTCGTCGAAGCTGGCGTAATCATTGGAACATGAGCATTCTCGCAGATCGGTGCGCCGGCCATAGAACGGGAAGAAGCAACCTCACCGAGCACCGCGATCACATGGTCCGAATTCACGAGTTTCTGGACGCTCGCGACCGCATCTTCGGTTTTCGATTGATCGTCTTCGGTCATCAGATCGATCGGCTTTCCAAGCACGCCGCCGGCATCGTTAATCTCTTTGACGGCAAGCACATCGCCATTGTGGACCGATTGACCGAATGTGGCCGTTCCGCCGGTCAAAGAAGCGAATTCACCGACCGGGATACCGTTCGTCGGGCCGCCCGTCGTTTTGCAACTCGTGATGAAGAGCGGAAGAAGTGCGAAGATCGCCGCACATCGTAAAACAGGGTGTAATCGTGTCGTCATGCTATTTTGAATATGAAGTGAATAGCGAGTTTTCATATTGCCAATGAAAAAAGTACCATTACGAAATCGCAAAAATACGATTAAATAAACGCTGAGAATAGATTTTTGCGGCTGGAGAATATTTATTCCACCACAATGAATATTCGAAATTGGACCTTTATTGGTCCCTGAGGGCCGAATTGTATGATCGCAATAGCTCAGTTGTTACCGCTTATGTTAGATACTAAGCCTATTCCTCATGACACACGGTATCTTCGTGGTGCGGTATCTCCACCGTGCCGAGTTTAACGCGCGCCTAATTTGCGTAACGTTGCAATATATTGGCTATGTGGATATTCGTTCCTAAGCTGTTCGTAATACATGTTGGCGTCCTGGCGATTCCCCAGGTGCAGCGAAGCACGGGAGAGCTTATAAAGTGCTATAGAGCGTTTGTATTGCGGTCCCACACGCGACACATATTCGAAATAAGGCATCGACTCTGCATAGCGGCCCATGGCATAAAACGATTCGCCCATCCAGTAATATGCGTTTGGAACCAATTCCGGGGGGCGTCCGTGAGTAACGATCTGTGAAAATAGCGCAATCGCTTCTTCATAGCGGCGGCCATTATACGCTCCTAACGCCGCTTCATAGAGGCCGTATTCGGTGAGGTTCGGTTGCGGAGTATAGGGCGCACCCCAGGGCGTGCGCATCGGTTCGAAGTTGGGCTGCCCCGGAGGCTCGGCCATGGGCGGCGTCTCGTGGTCTCCATTCGAGAGTTGACCCACCCTCGCCAGCGCGCTATCGGCGTGTGTCAGGACCGACTGTGCACTCGGACCTCCCGGGGATGTCTGCGCAGGCGGCGCCGGCGTACGTCGAGCGGCTGCGCTACGCGAAGATCTTGACGATCGGCAGCCGCCGATCGCAAATGCGAGGAGCACAACAACGAGCGAAAAAAATCGAAGATGGGTTTGCATAGTGCTCCTTAATAAAGATTGTACTTGAATCCGATCGAAAGCGCAACATTCGAAGCCGATCGCGCCTGATCCTTCGGATAGAGTTGCGCCGGATCGTACAACGGATTTTGTTGGGTCGTCGAAGAATTCGAGTTCAGCGTAACATCGTAATTATAGACGTAGGCTGTCATTTCCGTGAGCCGCACTTCGGCAAAGAGATCGAACATGCTGTTGGCATCGTTCGGATCGTACATGAGCGGAAGTTCGAATCCGAGCGCACCGTACAATCCAAATGGGATCGGAGGATGCATTTGGCGCGTAAAGCTGGCGGACGGATTGTTGGAATACGTCACGTTCTCCTGATAATTGCCAACGATATAAACGCCGCCACCCGCACCGATATAAACGGAGGGAAGCCCCCCGCCAAAATTCGTGCGTGCGTTAAGGCCCAGCGTCACGGGAATATACGATGCCGATCGTGTCGTTGTCTGGAAGGAACCGTTCCCAAGTGGGTCGTTGGTCGTTCCACCGGTGGACGGCAAATATCCGGTCGCGGCCTCGAGTTCCAAGCCGACAACGGGAACTGTTCCACTCGCACTCCCGAGCGAATCGACAACGTCGACCGGAATGAGCGGAAGATCGAGCGCGATGTTCAGTTTTACGCCTTGCCCGGTACTCCACCAGACTTCGGACGAACCATCGTAACCATACAGCTGGCGTCCACGCCCCAGCCCATATCCCGCGCTCGCTTTGACACTGAACAAGGTCGGGAGTTCTGCCGGCGGCTGATCGGCATCCTGGGCACGCAGCACATTCGACACCATGATTAACATTGCGCAAAGCGCGATCCGTCGGAGGAGTCCTGTCGGTCTGATCATAAAATTACTATCGTAAAGCTTTTAACCTCGCCTGGGCTCGGGCGCGAAATTCGGAATTTGGATAATCGGCGAGCACGCGTTCGTACGCCGCATGAGCGCTTTGCGGAATATGCAGGCGTTCATAGCACTCACCGAGTTTAAACTGCGCGGCCGCGGCTTTCGTGGAATTCGGATACGATTCGACGACCGCACCAAAGGCTTGCAACGCCATATTATAGTCATGTTCGGCGTAATCACACTCGCCTTCCCAATATTTATAATTGCCAGCGTACGCTCCGTGAGGATCGTCTTTTTCAAGCGACTGAAAAGCCGTAAGGGCGCTTTCGAATTCGTTGCTATTATAAAGCTGGAGGGCCGCACTATATCGTTCCTGCAACGAAGTCGGCGCCGTAACGCTGGGAACCGGTGGCGGGGTGTACGGCGGTTGCGAATACGACGGTTGGATGGACGGTGGCGGGTCGTTTGGCGGTACAGGAGTTCCCATCGTTCGCCCTTCCAGCATCTGGACTTGTTGTTCGAGCGCACGAATGCGTTCGTGGTCGGCGCCGACAAGGTTCGTCATCGAATCGATGACTTCGATCAGCTTATCTTCGACCATAAGAAGAGAATCGACTTCGTGCGCGGAAGCTACGTTGCCACTGCCGACGCGGGCAGCATTGGCGCGGCGGGCTTCCTGCTGCGAGGTGCGGCAGGAACTCAGGGTTGCCGCAGCGGCAAAACTAACGGTCAGCGCGAAAGATAGGAGAGCGTTCGCTCGGTGCATTCGGTTTGGTTGCCAGCGCAAGAATCTTCGTTTTTCTTTTTGAACAGCGCGCCGTACGCAAAGATAATACGTTTTTGGCTGAAATGCAAGCAAACGGCGAATTTTTAGAGTTCCCGGTCCATGAAAATTCTCTCATTTCAGGTAACGGAGCCGAAGTTCTCGCTCCCGCGTTTGCGGGCCTGTTCGACCTTCTGAACCGAAGGAAAGCCAGTTCAACGATGAAAATAACCCCTCCCGGCTATATTGCCTCACTTGAAGCGTACAAACCCGGAAAGCCAATCTCCGACGTTATCGCGGAATACGGCCTAACGGACGTCATAAAACTCGCTTCGAACGAAAATCCACTCGGACCTTCCCCGAAAGCTATCGAAGCCGCTAAAGCCTCCCTTTCCGACCTGCATCATTATCCAAATGGCGGCAAAACGTTGCGCGAGGCGATTGCTCGAAAATACGGACTTTCGATCAATGAGACCATTGCCGGAAGCGGCAGCGAGGGCGTGATGAATACCGTCATGCGTACATTTCTCGAAGCCGGCGATGAAGTGCTGACCAGCGAGGCGACCTTCTCCGGCTTTTACGTTCTCGCCAATGCAATGGGACTTAAGACGATCACTGTTCCCACACGCGATCATGGCTATGATCTTACGTCCATGGCCGACCGGATCACCGAAAACACCCGGCTTATCTATCTTGCCAATCCGAATAACCCCACGGGCACCGTTTTTGGGCGATCGGCTTTCGAGGCCTTTTACAAACAAGTTCCAAAAGATGTTATCCTGCTCTGTGACGAAGCGTATTACGATTATGCGGTTCGCGATGTCCCCGATTATTTTACGATGGTCGATGACATTCGGCCGAATGTCCTGACGCTCCGCACCTTTTCCAAATCGCACGGCCTCGCTGGAATCCGAATCGGTTTTGGCACCGGTCCGAAAGAGCTTATTCTGCCGATGCTCAAGGTAAAACTGCCGTTCGAGCCAAGCACCACGGCGCAGGCCGCCGGCATTGCCGCACTCGACGATGAAGATTTTCTCTCACGTACCATCGAAACAAACCAGATCGGCAAGGAGTATTTTAGACGAGCTTTTTCGTCACTCGGCATTTCGTTTGTCGATACTGCCGCGAACTTCTTCTTGTTGCCATTTCCTTCGGCCGACGATGCTACCGCTTTCGTTTCTGAAATGGAACGCCGCGGCATCATTGTCCGGCCATGCGACGGATCGGGGCTTCCCACTGGCGTTCGGATCTCGATCGGCACCAAAGAGGAGAACCAGCGGGCGATCGAAGCCATCAAAGCGATCTTAAGAACGACGGCGAATCATTCTTCCCTGAGCACTTCAACAACGTAAGTACCCGCCTCGGCGGACCATATTTTATGGCTGATGAACTTACCGACTACCTTCGTCCCGAGATCGCGAGCGGTCTTGGATCGATGGAACTTGTTGCAAAGTTCGTGGTCGAAGGATTCATCACGGGTCTTCACAAATCGCCGTATCATGGATTTTCGGTCGAGTTCGCCGAGCACCGTCCTTACCTGCCGGGCGATGCCATTCGAAACATCGACTGGAAACTATTTGCACGCACGGACCGGCATTATATCAAGCAATTCGAAGAGGAAACGAACCTCAAAGCGCATATCATCGTCGATGCCTCTCGCTCGATGAACTATACGAGCAATCCAAAGCGGATTACGAAGTATAAATATGCGACGATGCTTGCCGCCGCACTTTCGTATTTGCTCATGCGTCAACAGGACGCCGTCGGATTGGCGATCTTCGATGAAGAACTCCGGACCTTCATGCCGGCGCGACTCAAGCAAAGTTACTTACGTGAAATGCTGCGTGTCCTGCAAACAACCGAACCTTCGCATACGACCCGCACCGAGACGGCGCTGCGTCGGGTCGCTGAGCGGCTTACACGGCGCGGACTCGTCATCGTCATCAGTGACTTTCTTGACGATCCCGAACATATAAAATTGCCGCTTGCGCTGATGCAGCACGCAGGGCATGAAGTCATCGCCTTCCAGGTACTCGATCCGGCTGAACGAACGTTAGAACTCGATACGGCAGACGCCACGATCGTCGACGTCGAAACCGGACAACAACTACGCACGCAGCCCTATCAACTTCAGGCGTCATACCAAAAGTCGGTCAATGAATTTTTGGGAACCCTAAAGGACTCCCTTCGTTCGGAAGGCATCGATTACCTTCTGCTCGAAACGACGACCCCATTCGATCGCGCCCTACTCGAGTATCTGCACAAACGACAGCAGATCGGATAACTCCTGTGCATCGCACCAATAGTGCGAGAACATCGTTTTATTGCCATGCCACGTACTCTTATTACCGGCGGCGCCGGATTTCTTGGAAGCCATCTTTGCGAACGGTTCATCTCGGAAGGCCACGATGTCATCTGCATGGACAACCTTTCGACTGGCTCGATGGAGAATATTGCCCACCTCATCGGTTTGCCGAATTTTCGGTTTATCCATTATAACGTCACCGAATATGTTTATATCGAAGGCGAGCTCGACTACCTCTTGCATTTTGCTTCTCCGGCAAGCCCGATCGATTACCTGAAGTTGCCGATCCAAACATTGAAGGTCGGTTCGTTGGGAACTCATAAAACCTTAGGACTGGCCAAAGCGAAAAACGCACGATTCCTGCTGGCCTCGACCAGTGAAACGTACGGCGATCCCGTGGAGCACCCGCAAAAAGAGACCTATTGGGGAAACGTAAATCCCATTGGCATTCGCGGCGTCTATGACGAAGCGAAACGGTTTGCCGAGGCGCTGACAATGGCATACCATCGGTATCATGGCGTCGATACACGGATCATTCGAATTTTCAATACGTATGGAGAGCGAATGCGCGTCAACGATGGCCGGGCCATTCCGGCATTTATGTCGCAGGCTCTTCGTAACGAGCCGATCACGGTCTTTGGCGATGGTTCCCAAACGCGCAGCGTCTGTTACGTGAGCGACCTGATCGAAGGAATCTATCGGCTGTTGATGTCCGATTACAATTTACCGGTCAATATTGGGAACCCAGACGAGGTCTCCATGCTCGACCTTGCGAAAGAAATTCTCGAAATGATCCCTGAAAGCGAAAGCACGATCGTCTTCGAAGATTTGCCGCAGGACGACCCAAAGATTCGACAGCCCGATATCACATTGGCAAAATCGCTGCTCGGATGGGAACCGAAGGTTCCGCGGAAGGAGGGCTTGAAACGAACCCTGGCCTACTTCAGGCACGCGGTTGGCGAGGAACAAAAATCGACAACGCCGGCCGTTAGATAGGACGATGCCACTGGAAAGTGGTTCCGGTCCCCCGAAGGGGCGTAGGAATGTGGGAAGACCTCGCGAACTTTCCCGACCATGGCCCGGTTCGCTTGTTTTGCTTTAGTTTGCAATTTTCGGCGAATGCCAAAACGCCTGCCATATATATATTTTCTGCCGTCCCGGTGGTTTTTGCTCCCGGCCGTTTTCCTTGTGCTTAATCTAAGTATGCCGCTGCTCGTCCGCGCGCAACTTATGATCAATAAAGGCGCGGTGATCGTCACCAAACCGGCTTCTTACACCCAGGTCAACGGCGCCTATGAAAATCAGACGGGTTCTATCGACGATTCCGGAACCGTCACGATCACGACCGATTTTACGAACGATGTTGCAGCAACGTCCAGCAATGCTGGCCTCTACAACATTGGCGGAAATTTTACGAATAATGGGACTTTCAATCGGAAAACTGGAACCGTCGACCTGTACGGAAGTTCTAACCAGAATGTCGGCGGAACGGTCATCACGACGTTCTACAATCTGCAGTTTACGGGCGGCGGCTCGAAAACACTGACCCAAAAAGAGATCGTCGATAGTAATTGCTATTTCACGAACGGCATTTGCTACACCACCCAGACGGACGTTCTCAATTTCGATACGCAGGGAAATTGGGTGAATAATTCCGGAATGCCGACTTCGCCCTGTATCAGCTACGTCAACGGTCCCTGCGAGAAGGACATGAATTCGACGAACCGCTTTTGGTTTCCTGTCGGGAAAGCGCAACGTGCCAATACGTGCGCCATCACGCCCCAATCGGCGACGCCGACGACGTACCGTACGCAATATTTTTGCAGCGCGTATGTGAATACGACGAGCATTCAATCGCCCCTCATCAGCGTAAGTCATATCCAATACTGGCATGGCGATATCGTTACGCCGAACCCAACCGGCGGAGCGGACGCGATCATTCGTTTGTATTGGATTCCGGGCGACTACGTCTCGAGTTGGATGCAGAGCGTTTCGGGTTTACTCGTGGCGCGATGGGATACACTCGCGCCAAACCCTCCGGGTCCGACGCCGGCCTGGGTCACCGCGGGCGTCAGCGCCATTATGCCGGGTGCGACCTATAATTTTGGCTGGATCGAATCGGCCGTCGTTACGGCGGTAAAATATGGCCTCGCAAATTTGAACCGGCCGTTTACGATTTCGTCCGATTCGGCAGATAATTCCCTTCCGGTCGATATGGGGCCGTTCGTTGCCCGGCAGGTCCTGAACCATGTGGTCCTCGATTGGCAGACCTACAGCGAGATCAATGCGCTTGGCTTCGAAGTCGAGCGCCGGGCTCCCGGGAGCGAAAATCCGACTCTCGTGCAGAGCTTTATGGACGATACGACGCTCCTTGCAAAAAATCCGTGGGGAGCGTCCTATGAAACGATCGACAACGACCTTCCGGTCAATGGCCGCTATACCTACGACCTTTACGAGATCGATAAGGACGGACTTCGCAGCCATGCCGGAACACGAACGGTCGATTTCAGCGAGATCGAAGTTCCCAGTTCGCTCGATGTTGCGATCTATCCAAACCCGGTTATCTCGACCGCCCGGCTCGATCTCGAACTTCCGGCCGATTCGCATATCACGATGGCCTTATACGATATTACCGGACGGCTCGTGCTTCCAATCGCCGATCAGGATTTTACAACAGGTATTCATCCTCTTTCTTTCGATGCAAGCCGACTGGCGCGTGGTGCCTATGAACTTGTCACCATCGCCGGTACGAAGCGTGAAATTAAAAGTGTCATTATTCAATAAGCGCGGACGCAGGACGGGGCAATAGCCACCTCTGTTTTTCTCTTTTGCCGGCTTATTCGGAGATGCGTTAGGTTCCGAGTATGACAAATGTGTGCGGACAATTGAACCCATTGCGTTCCGGGGCACCCGTGCATTCCGCGATACGCGTCGCGTGCTTCGCCATTCTTTTCATGGCGTGCGCATTCCGCTCATCCGCGCAGAACGTATCCATTGGCACCGCCGCCGCCAACAATTCGGCTTTGCTGCACCTCGAATCGACCACGCAGGGCTTCCTCGCGCCGCGCATGACGAATACGCAGATGCTCGCAATTTCAACGCCGGCAACCGGCGACATCGTGTATAATACGACCTATGCCAATTTCTATTATTACACGGGAACGGTGTGGATTCCGATGGCCGGCGGAAATAACTGGTCGCTCACGGGGAACTCTGGCACGAGCCCAACCACCTACTTCCTCGGAACGAAAGATTCGGTCGATCTTGTGCAAAAGACCGATAATAACGAGCGCCTTCGCGTCTTCGCCGCCGGGAATGTCGGACTCACGAATGTAACGAATTCCGCAGAAGCCCTCATTTTTTATGAGCCTTCGGGTTCCGGGACGTTATACACCGGTTTCAAAGCCGGCATCCAGTCCGGAACGGTACATTATATACTTCCTCCATCCGATGGACTCCCCAATCAGGCACTTGTAACGGATGGAGCGGGTAATCTAAGCTGGCATACCTTCGCGACGTTCGGCGGAAGCGGTTCGGAATCGTTATGGAAACGTGGATCTGCTTCGGGTGGGGAATATTCCGATAGTACCGGTGCATCGTCTTCCGGTCCCTATTCGCTCGCGGCCGGATATCACACGAACGTAACAGGAAATTATGAAATCGTTTTCGGAGACAGCACGCAGGGTGTTTCCGGCTCGTATGGTGCGGTCAATGGTGGAAGCGGCAACGCTTCCTCGGGCGATAAGGACGTCGTTGCAGGCGGACAGGATAATTCTGCCAGCGCAACATCCAGTTACATTGGCGGTGGAAGTTCGAACAGCACTTCCGGCGATGAAGAAGTCGTCCTCGGGGGGCAGAAAAATAGTTTCAGCGGAAGCAATTCCACGATCATTGGCGGATATAACAATAAAACAAGTTGCAATCAGGAACTACTCTATGGTCTGTTGGGAGCGACCGCCGGAACGTGCGCGTCGGTCGTCTTTAAGGATGGTTCCAATACTCGCATGGGCGTCGGTACCGTCAGCCCAACGCAGGCGCTCGATGTCGTCGGCAATGTACGATTTTCGGGGGCATTGAAACCGGCCGGTTCGGGAGGCTCGAGTGGGTATTATTTATTGTCGGCCGGCACGAACACGGCCCCGACCTGGGGAACGATCGTCGTGCCTTCCACAAGCTGGCGTCTGACGGGAAATATCGGCTCGAACCCCGCAATCAATTTTATTGGGACGACCGATGCACAGGACTTCGTCATGTCTACCAATGCGGTGGCACAAATGCGGATCACTGCCACGGGCTTCATTGGCATTGCGACGAGTTCCCCTTCATACCAACTCACGTCCGTGTATTCCGGCACCGCAACGGAAACGGCCGCGGCATACGGCGCCGCATCCGGCGCAACGTCTTCCCAGTCGATTGCCGGATGGGGAACTGCCAATAACACCAGCACCTCAAATACCGGGAGCATTGGCCTTCTGGGGACCGGGAATGGCAACACGGCCGGTGGATCGACCGACGTCGCGCTTCAGATTTCGCAGGGGGAACTTGCGATGGGACGTACAACCCAAAGCCCTTCGGCGGGTACCGTTACGGAGGGCGCAACGACACATACCGCCTGGTCTCAGCAAGGCCCTTCGGGCGTCATTCAGCTTTCGCTGGGGACCGACCTTAATTCCCTGGCTCCGGTAGCGGGAGTGTTTCAGGATTTAGGGACCGTGACGATCAACAATCAATTTATCACGGCGAACAGTATCATCGTCGTAGCGGTCATTCAGGAGATAAACGGCGGTGGCTCTCCGGACCCAAAGAATTCTGTCTACCAAGTTCAGGTGAAAAGCCGCACCGCCGGTTCCTGCGTTCTTCATCTCTCTCTTATTCCGTATGTCACCGAAGCAAACACCTATCAGGGATCCGATTATATTCGTGTCGGATACGCGATTATCAATCCCGGGCGATAGAATGGCAAAATTATTAGATCGAAACCGCCGCAGCTCGGGACTTAAGAAGTTCCCGGTGTTCGTTGCTTTTCTATTCCTTGTTCTCGCGTCATTTTTTATAGTTCCGGTTTATGGACAAGGGAATGTAGGCATCGGAACCACTTCGCCGGACGCGAGCGCCCTGCTCGACCTCACGAGTACTTCGCGGGGCCTGCTCATCCCCCGCATGACCGAAGCCCAGCGTATCGCGATCTCCTCCCCTGCCACCGGACTCCTCGTCTATGAGACCAATACCTCGACCGCCCTCAGCAATCCCTATTCCGGGTATGCTTCAACGTTCTGGTATTACAACGGAACGATGTG
>JAJPIQ010000003.1 GCA_021324685.1 Bacteroidota bacterium | reverse complement strand
CGATCGGCGATTCTTCCACAAACAACAAGGATTTCGACCTCGATGAACTGCGGTTCTTACGGTCTTCTTTTCGAGAACCCTCGGAATTTGAACGTAATATTACGGTCGCTTCTCGAGATACCACGGCCTTCGCTGTTTTCCATTTCGACGATTTTGGGACGATTGCACGGCCTGCCGCAATTGTCGGAGCGCCGATGTATTTTACCTTGGATAGCACAGCCGTCTTTCGGGAGACCACCTCTCCGGTCGAGCTGGTGCCTGTTACGTTAACGGCAGAATTACTTTCGCCGACCAAAGTCGATCTTCGATGGCAGACGACAAGCGAATTGGGAATTAAACAATATCGACTCGAACGTCGGATCGGGACGTATGGGCCGTTCGAAAAAATCCTTGCGGTCGATGCTAAGCACGGTATCCGGACTCCACGGCGAGGACAATCGATCGTTTCCTATTCCTCGTACACGGCGTCGGAACAACTCCCCGCGCTGAACGGCGATATCGAACTCTACTACCGGCTCGTTCTCATCGGCTTTTCCGACAAGGAACTGCCGATCTACAGTTTGCCGGTCAGCGTAGAATATGGTTCCAATCGAGATGTATTCCTCGAACAGAACGATCCGAACCCGTTCTATGCCGAAACAAAGATCGCCTTTCGATTGACCCAGCAGGAGGTGGTTCGGCTTTCGGTTTTCGATATGTTCGGACGAGAAGTGGCCGTGCTCGAAAATGGGAAGTTGGACATCGGACGCCACATCTACACGCTGGAGGCTGCCAATTGGCCGCCGGGTATATACTTTTATAAGGTTAAAAGTCCGCATGTGACGGTTACAAGGAAGATGATGTTACTACGTTAACTTCTATGGCATCGGGACTTCGTATCGTTTTTTTCGGGACCCCGGAATTTGCAGCGTATATTCTGCGCGAACTTGTTCGCGAAGGGGAGACGGTCGTGCGTGTCGTAACGACTCCCGATAAACCGCAGGGAAGAGGACAGAAAGTACGGCCCACGGCCGTAAAACAGGTGGCGAAGGAGTTCCGGATTCCGATCCTTACCCCAGCAAACCATCGAGATCCAGACTTCCTATATGCCCTCAAAGCATGCAATGCCGATATTTTTGTGGTCGTGGCGTATAAAATCCTTCCGAGAGAAGTTTTTGAAATTCCACGGCTCGGTGCGTTCAATGTTCATGCGTCGCTGCTCCCAAAATATCGGGGCGCAGCGCCTATTAATTGGGCATTGATCTGCGGCGAAAAAGAAACGGGCATCACAACGTTTTTAATCGATAAGAACGTCGATACCGGCAATATGCTGCTCGCAGAGGCGATTACAATCGGTCCTGACGAAACGGCAGGCGAACTTCATGACCGGCTCATGGTCCTGGGTGCAAAACTTGCTTCTCAAACTCTTGTCGGTCTTGCGGACGGAGCACTTTCGCCGATCCCGCAGACGAGCGAAGGTATAACGGCAGCGCCTAAATTATTCCCAGAGGATTGTGTGATCGATTTTCGAAAACCCGTTCGACGCCTGCACGATTTTATTCGCGGATTATCGCCGTATCCCGGCGCTGTTGTAATTTTGCATGGAATTCGTATAAAAATATTGAGAAGCAGGATACCAAGTGATGGTCCGAATTCGCTTTTGCCGGGACAGTTTCAGGTTACAGACGATCATCGGCTGTTGAGCGGAGCACTCGATGGCGCCATCGAAGTTTTGGAACTTCAGCGAGAAGGAAAGCGAGCCATGACTGCGGAAGCGTTTTTGCGTGGAGACCGAGATCTTTTTAGACCCCCCGTATAACTTTTCCCTTACACGAATATGATTTTTCTAAAAGACTATCCCTTTGCGGCACGCCCGATGATCGTTGCGCATCGCGGGGATACATCCTTCGGCGCAAAAGAGAATAGTACTGAAGCCGTTGCTTCTGCGCTTATTTCCGGAGCCGATATGGTCGAAGTCGATGTGCAGTGGTCCGTTGATGAAGAATTTGTATGCTACCACGATGAACTCCACCCGGAACTCGATCAGGCGGTTCACCAATCGACATTTCGAGATTTAAAAGATAAGAAAGTCGCTTCGCTTATCGAAGTGCTCGCGATCGGTAAACACAAAGCATATTTTAACATAGAAATCAAAGAATATTCCGCTCGCGATCCAAAGCGGTTCATGCATGCGCTGATTACGTTACTGGAAGAACTCGAAATGGATCGTTACGTCCTTCTTTCATCGTTCCGTCCGGATTATATTCGAGAAGCGGGATGGACGGTCCCGACCTGCATTATCCGCCCTCACGAAGAGATGAGGGAGCTCTTTACCTTCCGGGCGTTCGGTGAACCCATTGTCCTCGATCGGCCGCTCGATCGCTATTTGCCGTCCGAATGGATGGAGATCGCTCGTGCGACCGGATACGCCTGTATGCTTTCCGATCTGACCGCGGATGCCCTTGCGGATATCGATCGAAAAAATATTTTCCTGGGTGTGTATACGATCACTACCGAACTCGAATTCGATCAGGCCGTTGCCCGCGGAGCGCGCGCACTGGTTTGTGAACACCCGCAGAAATTTGTCGCGCTTCGAAACGCGCGGTTTCCAACGGTCGAAATTGAAGGCGGCCATATCCGCAGCACGTGAGGAATCCTCACATGAATCGTCTTGCCGCCGAGAGGTCTCCCTATCTGCTTCAACATGCGAAGAATCCGGTCGAGTGGTTCCCATGGAGTGAAGAAGCGTTCGAAACGGCGAGAACGGAAGGTAAGCCTGTGTTTCTCTCTATCGGGTATAGCTCCTGCCATTGGTGCCATGTCATGGAGCGCGAGAGTTTCGAGAGCGAAGCAGTTGCGGAAGTTCTGAACCGCTATTTTATTTCGGTCAAGGTCGATCGCGAAGAACGCCCGGATATCGATCAGGTATACATGACCTTCCTTCAGGCGATCGCCGGTTCCGGCGGATGGCCAATGTCCCTTTTTTTAACCCCCGATCGTAAACCGTTTTTTGCAGGGACGTACTTCCCGCCTCATTCGGCCCATGGTCGGCCAGGATTTTTGCAACTGTTGGAACGAATTCATGACGTATGGACGAACGACCGCGATTCCCTTATCGAATCGAGCGACCACATCATGGAGGTCCTCGCAGAACGAACCGTATCTCAGGAAACGGCTACGGATATTCAAACGGCGATGGACTCAACGTATCAATATTTCCAACAATCGTTCGACAGGACCGAAGGTGGTTTTGGAGGTGCACCCAAATTCCCGCGGCCGGTCCAGTTCAATTTTCTTTTTCACTACTATAAGAGTTCTGGAAATGAGATGGCGCGCGATATGGCGCTCATTACGCTTCGAAAAATCGCTTCGGGCGGGATGCGGGACCAACTGGGTGGTGGGTTTCACCGCTATTCCGTCGATCGATTTTGGCGGGTCTCCCATTTCGAAAAAATGCTTTACGATCAGGCGCAACTCGTCGAGTCCTATCTCGATGCCTGGCAGATCGCTCACGACGAGTTTTATCGCGATGCCGCACGCAGTGCAATCGAATATGTGCTGCGCGATATGACGCATCAACAGGGCGGGTTTTTTTCTGCCGAAGATGCCGATTCCGAAGGCGAAGAAGGGAAGTTTTATACCTGGACCCTGGATGAATTCAAAAATGAGTTAGGAAAAGACGATGCAGAAATTTCCGCATACCACTATGGCGTGACACTCGAAGGTAATTTTGAACACGGGAAGAATGTCCTGTTCCTTGCCCGCTCGCTCGATGACACGGCCGAACGCTTTCTTGCGTCGAGAGCGGAGATTGAAGAGCGTGTGAGTATATCGTCAAACAAGCTTATGACCGCTCGTTCTAGGCGTATTCGCCCTATGCTCGACGATAAGATCCTCACCTCGTGGAACGGCTCGATGATCGCTGCATTGGCAAGGGCCGGAGACATTTTTGAGGACTCTCGTTATCTCGAAGCAGCCAGGAAGGCCGCTCATTTTATCTGGAACAGTTTACGCGTTGAAGATTCCCCGTTAAAGCATCGCTGGCGCGAAGGAGAAGCGCGCTTCGATGCACAGTTGGATGACTACTCGTTTCTTATTAAAGGTTTTCTCGCTCTTTATCAGGCAACCTTCGATAGGGTGTGGCTCGAACGAGCACTATTGCTCCAGACAGAGCAGGACGCTGCTCTATTCGATGAAAAGGAGGGGGCGTACTTTGACGCACGCGCTTCTCGCGATCTGCTGTTGCGTACGAAAAATGAATACGATGGTGCAGAACCTGCCGGAAATACGATTGCCGCCGATAATCTATTCCGGCTTGCGATCTTTACTGAGAACAGCAAGTACAGCGCACAGGCTGAGCGTATCCTCACGTATTTCCTTGGCAGGATCGGTCGATATCCCTTTGCGATGCCCGGCCTGATGGCAGCAGCATTCTGGCACGTAAAAACTCCGATCCAGATCGTCTTGTCTGGAACCGAAATTCAGGATTTTAATCGAGCAATCAATGAGCGCTATTTGCCTCTGTCGGTAAAAATGCTTGCCAGTTCCACGATCGCTCCTTTTGCCCGGTCACTCCCAACGATCCAATCGAAGGCTGCAGCGTACGTATGCCAGAATTTCGCCTGCGAACTGCCTGTCACGGATAGGGACGCGCTCGAGGAATTGCTCGATACACAATGATCACGGCATTTCAGGGACCCGATATAATTTGAGCGTATCGAGCCCTTCATCAATGAGGTGACTAAGACTCGCATCGTAATTCCGGCCATCGTCGTAAAAAAATCCGAGGCTTGAATCGCATAGTATCCCGACCGAATCGAGGACATGAGGGAGCATCGCGCGTCCGGGTTCGAACGGAGAGCTTACCGGGCTCGAGCGTAAGATCACATAGTCGATCTGGTTCACATGGAGCTTGTGCATTAATGCGCTCGGATCAGACGGCGGCTGAAACATATCCAGCGTAAGGACGTGTCGCGCGGTATCGATCAGTGCGCGATCGAGTCCGGCAACATCGACCAAGACACGAGTTTTGCGGGGTTCCGAAATAGCGGCTTCACGCAATAACTGTGGAATAGCGGCAGACTGATCTCGCGCGACCGCAATTCCCAAAACATTATTAGGAATTGCATGCGAAGCCGCAACAGCAATACTTCCCGTTAATAGCAACAGTCCCCCGGATTCCCCAAACCAGCGGCTCGGAAAGATTTCACTCCAAAGTTCGAGGACAATGATTGCGGCAACGATGAGGACCGGAACGAGATGAAAGAGGTAGTAGGGGCGGCTTCCTTCCATCAGGAGCCAACTCATCGAGCAGAAGAACGATGAGGCAAGAAAAAATCTTTGAGCCCGAGTTATCGCTACATGAAAATGGACTCCACGGCGCAGGAAAGCGAACTGCCGGAATTTGTAAAAAGCAAAGAACAGGATGACCACGAGCAATAGGATAAGGACCCCGGGAGCATCCTTCAGAAAAAGATTCCAACGCTCTTCGATGTTAGAAATTTGCACATTGCGAGAAAACGGTCGCAGGATCGGTATCTGTCCGATGACGAAGGCATAACTTCCTTCGGTCCCTCCCTGACCAAATAGAGAAAATTCATGGGCACCGGCCATATAGAGGGCGGAAAGAACAAGAAACGCAATGACGGCGCCGGCGACCCACGAAAAAAATAGGTCCCAATGCTTCCAGACCTGCTGGCGGTATACGAACACGAGGCTCACCGGTAATCCGAGCATCAGCAAATGCCGGGAAAAGCAAAGGAGCAATATTCCGACCGCACCGATAACGGCCATGTGCGTTTTGCTACCGGTTTCGAGCCGGGATAGAAAAAAGACGTACCAGATCAGCACCAGTCCCGTAAGCAGATCATATCGTTCCGAGTGTGATGCCCACACAAAGCCCTGCGAAAGCACCATCAATGCCAGGGAGGCAGAACTTAAGATCGCGGAGGCGCCGAGCTTCCGAAGAATGAGATACAGACTTAGAATTAAAATGAGCGATAAAATCGCAGTGACGGTCCGCCCAACGGTCACATAATCGTATTTCGGAAAAAGGATGTAACCCGGAGTGCCATACAGCAGTGCATCGACCCACATACTTCCGGCAAGAACGCCATCGGTCCGCGGTCGGCCCCCGAAAGATTCCGGATACGACATCACGCCACGGTGAGCCTGGTTTCCGAACTCGCGCATGAGCCAGGTCTCATCGCCTCCCCATCGAACGGAATCGAAGACCGGAACGGTATACAGCGTCTCAAGTTGCCTCACGAAAACAACGAGCGTGATACCAAGGACAAAGTACACAACCAGATTTCGTGGGCGGAGCAGGCGAGAACGCATTTCCCTTCGCCAACACCGGCAGGGGACGGAAAGTTGGATAAAGAATCGGAACTGAATATCCTTCAAAGCACCTTTTTCCCATTCACTCATGCCCTCTATTCCTTTCGAGAACCAGGCGTACGATCGATTTCGGGCGACGAGGTATTTTTCTTCCCTCGATGGCTTACGAGCGATCAGTATCCTGGCGGTCATCTGGTATCACGTTCCAGAACTTCGCCTTATCTGGCGGACGGGTTTTCTTGGGGTCCATCTTTTTTTCGTTATCAGTGGATTTTTAATCACGACGATTTTATTACGTGAAAAATCGGAGTTCGGAAAAATCTCTCTTCGCAATTTTTACGTTCGTCGCACGCTCCGAATTTTTCCAGCCTATTATCTGACCCTTGCGCTTTTTTTGGTGGCCTGCTTAACGACGCAGGAGTTGCGCGGGGAGCCGTTCGCTATTTATTTGCATAATCTGCCCTCTTTTCTTACTTATACCTCAAACTGGTTCGTGTATCCTGGCGGGTGGGGGCCGGGCTTACCATCGGCGAGAGTCATTTTCGTCGCGGCGTGGTCTTTGGCGACCGAGGAACAATTTTACCTGTTCTGGCCGTGGATCGTTGCACTGTCAAAGCGATGGTTCACACCGGTCATTGTGATGCTCGTGTTGATAGCCGCAAATGAGATCGTCAAGTTGCGCGCCGGGTATTCGTTCTTCCTTACGGGGTACCCACTGCCGATTTTAATAATCAATAGTGTTTCGACGGCAATTTGCTTGGGTTGCATCGCGGCCTATGCTATGCACCGCAAGGAATCGTTTCGAGCGGTCTATCGGGTATTCGGCCAGCGCTGGAGTGCACCTCTTTTCGTCGGGATCATGCTGATCGTCTCGACGATTCCGAACGACGCGATCCTCCATGTGTTCCGAATGTTCTATATTTGCCTTGCAATGATGTTCGCTGTTATCGCCTGCACGATTCGGAGCGATCATGTTCTGGTATCCGCTCTCTCGAATAAACCGATCCGATACGTTGGGATGATAAGTTACGGCATGTACCTATATCATCCCTTTGGGATCAATATCACGGACCGGCTCTTTGCGTTCTCGAAGGCTTGGCCGGCGCTCCAGTTCTTTTTTGTCGCGGGCAGTACGGTCGCTCTGGCTACGATTAGCTATTGGACCTACGAGCGGTTTTTCCTGCGTCTTAAATCGCGTTTTTCAGAGCGTTCGAAAGTAAAGACGGCTGAGATCGCCCTGGCAGCCGAATGATCACCGCAGTACGACGAGGTTCCGCTCGATCGTGCGATCGCCCGTCGTTATCAGGACCCGGAAGACGCCGGCGCTGAGGCCTGTGATATTCAGGCGAAGGGGACTCGAATCGTCGGGCATAATAACAGATGTTGTGTTTAAAACCTCGGAACCTTTAGGATCGAACACTTGAATGCGTGCTGCGCGCTCTTCGCTGGAAGTAACCGAAAGAGTTGCAACATTACCCGTCACCGGATTCGGGGAAAAATTGCTCACGTCCAATTCGTCCGTATTGATCGCGCGCGTGACGCCCGAAGGAATGGTTGGGACCAATAAGGGCGAATAGACATAAGCGAAAATATCGCCATCGTGGAATTTGGGTTGGCGGTTCTCCGTCCAGACCGCCGCGTACGTTGAAGCATAGGCATCGGCCCCCATGTAATCGCCAATGAAGTTCCAACCGCCGCCGGTGTTCAGCAGCGGATTGAAGAGATCGTTGCCGATGCTCTGCATCTGGTCCGGCGTATTGAAATTACATCGGACGATGCGCGTTTTCAGGTTCAGGACCGTATCTTCTTCCGAGCTATACATCGAAATAAATACCTGCCGCTCGATCGGATCGAAATTCACCCAGGGCATGAAATGATCGTTCTCTATTAGATCGGGAGTCCCGATCTGCACGGGGTCGGTCCAGCTCGTTCCCAAGTCTGCGGAGGTCGTCTCATATTCTGCGGCATCGCCGTTCGCATCGTCGTAGCTGCCGTAGACGGCATAGAGCTTATTATTTGTGGGGTCGACATCGAAACAGACATAAGGGAAGGCGCGAAATCCATTTCCCTTAAGGCCATTATATCCATTTTGGAGCGGAGGATAATCGATGAAGTCGGAGATCGGATTTTCTGTGAATGTCTTTCCGCCATCCTTCGAAATGACAAGGCCATGAGCGGGCTGACTATCATTTCCGTTACTCGAAGCGATAAAGATCGTTCCATCCTTACCAATTCGCATGAGCGCAAAATACCCATACGCATCCGTGTAGCTTTGGGGCTTGGACCATGTGGCTCCGTGATCGTCGCTATAGGCAAGATAGTGGACCGCGTTAGTTCCAGGACTATCGATGTAGTATTCGGTCCAGGCAACGTAAAGGCGCCCATAAAAGGGGCTGGCGGGACTATGATCGACGGCGATCGTTTCCTTATCTTCGAGCACCGCGTTCGAAGAATCGATATTTCCGACGACCGGCTTGCCGAGCGTCCAGTTCTTGCCATCGGTGCTCCGCGCGATCATAATGTCCGAAATGCCGCTGAGCGACGGTTCATCGACCAAAAACGCATAGTAAAAGATTCCGGAATCGTCGGAGATAAGCATCGGATCGCCAAACGCACCCGACCCCTTGTCATTGACCGGAGGAAGCCGGTAGGTTTTCCACGAATTTCCGGCATCGGTCGTGAGGTACGCCGGCATCGAAAGATGCGTCATCGCGGCATCGTTGGCGCCGCCCACAATAATATTGGGATGTTTTCGGTTGATCGCGATATTCGGCTCATTTTCGTCTGCTGCCGTGCGGCTGACATCGAGCGAGGTATCGTTTCCGGAACTGAGCGGAGTAACGGCTTCGCTCATGAGTCCCAACTTCCGGGCGACCGTGAAATTCACTTTACGCGCAAAGACATCGCAGGTACGGTATAATTCGCTGCCATTCGCATATTGTGCAAGAATATGCCGGACTTCGGTTTGAAACGCGTTGGAGGCCTGGGGGGTCGTCTGGCTCCGGACATTCAGGACACACGTTGAAACGACACTCAGCACTACGAGAGGGAAAACGAGGTACTGTTTCATATAAATATGAAGATTAACTTCTAAAGAGACACCGAAACGGAAGAAAAAATCCCGTGGCATTGAGAAGTGCCGTTTGCAGGAACACATGAACCGTCCAAAAGGATTGTTCTCGTAGGACCGGACGTTCATTTTTCCATGATCGCCATTCCGATTCGAAAATGGCTTGCCGAAGCCGCTATGTTCATTTTTCTCCTGACCGTTTCACCGGTCTATGCGATGTCCGAGATCGAATCTCGTGAAAGCGAGCGTCCGGCGGTCGTGCAAATGGCCGTGCTTCGCGAACGCCGCCGAGCGCTCGACCGGCGCCACGGACAACCTTTTATCCACGCCTATTACCTGGTGGGGGCCCGATGAACGAATACCGCGATCTCCTTGAAAATGAACTATTTCGCAGCGGTGAGTCGAAAGGCCGTCTGCGGACCGCCCTGACCATCCTCACCGACATGCTGATCGAGCTGAACGCCCTCGAAATCTATTACCAGAAACCCGTTTCGAAATCGATCCTGCCGGCTGAAATCGGTGCCATGCGTACCAAAATCGAAGCAGTCAAGCAACTCGTACACGAGTCGATCGCGGTCGAATGATCGATCACCATCGCGAATAAATGGCCACAAAAATTTATACGAAGACCGGGGACGACGGAACGACCGGACTGTTCGGCGGCGGCCGGGTACCGAAAAATTCCGCCAGAATTGCAGCGTATGGCGATGTCGATGAACTCGATTCCGCGATCGGCATGGCTGCCGCCGCCACGAATGACTCGTGGTTTACAGCACTCCTCCATTCGATCCAATCCGATCTTTTCGTGCTCGGCGCGGACCTTGCTACGCCGCTCGAGACCCGTTCGAATTACGACATTCCTCGAATTTCGGAACGCGATGTGACAGCGATCGAAAAAAAAATTGACGAGATTACGAAAACGCTCCCGGAACTTACCCATTTTATTTTGCCCGGCGGGAACGAACTTGGGGCGCGATTTCATCTTGCGCGTACCGTCTGCCGAAGAGCGGAGCGGTCGGTTGTCCATTTGGCACAGGCCGAAGAGATCGGGAAATTCGATCTGATTTACTTAAACCGGCTTTCGGACCTGCTCTTTGTCCTGGCGCGACTGGCCAATCACAAGGCGGGGATCAAGGACATCGAGTGGCGGCCGAAGGGTTGAACGAGTCGTGCCGGTAATTATCCTTGCAAACTTCGATTATTGCCCCAGCATCGCGACGGAGGGGCTCGAAGAGGACCGCCGCAAATTCAGGAAATTCTTGAAGTCCTCGGCATCGCGTGTAAAGCCGGGGAACGTTGCGAGCGGCTTATCGTCCGGAGAGACGATCACGTAGAAGGGAAGCGCGATCGTATTGAAGCGGTTTTCTTCCATGTCCCGGTTCGAATCGTCGAGCGAACTGCCATTGTCCGTGTACAGCCGCGCGAGGATAAAGTTCGAGAAAATCTGCTTCACGTCCGTGCGGCTGAAGACCGTTGCTTCCATGGCGCGGCAGTTCGTGCAGGAGTATCCGGTAAAGTCGATAAAAATGTTTTTTCCGGTTTTCTTCGCTTCGGCGAGTGCGCTCGAGTAGGAGGGGATCCATTGCTCCACCGTCTGTGCCACCGGAGTTCCGGTGGTGGTCGTCCCCGGGGCAAGCGAGGCCGCGACGGGCCCGCCTTCGTTCCCGTAATCCGCGGGGGGAAGGAAACCATCGATCATGCCCAGCGGGTGGCCGTTGAATCCGGTGTACATATAAATTCCAACCGAAAGGAAAAAGACGGCGAAGAGCACGCGGATCGCGCCGATATGTTCGATCGGCGTATCGTGCGAAAGCCGGAAGCGGCCAAGAATGTAGGTCGTCGTCAGGATCGCGATCGCGACCCACGCCGCCAGCAGCATGTCCCGGGAAATGAGGTGCCACGACGAGGCGAAATCGGCCTTCGAAAAATACATGATCGCCGCCGCGATTTCCACAAAGCCGAGGACGACCTTCACATTGTTCATCCAGGTCCCGGAACGCGGGAGCGATTTCATGGCGCTGGGAACTAACGCCAGGAAGACGAACGGCGCCGCAAAGACCGAGGCATAGACGAACATGCCGACGACCGGCGCAATGATCGCCCCTTTAAAAAACGCCGTCATCAGCCCGCCAACGACCGGCACCGTGCAGGTAAAACTCGTAAGCGAGAAGACCACGCCCATGAGCACGACCGAAAAGACGCGGCTCTTCGATTTCTGCGCCGTCATGTTCAGTTTCGTGAGCAGCGAAGCCGGCACACCGATCTCGAACAGGCCGAATAAATTGAGCGAAAAGATCGTAAAGACGAGCGCCGTCGCGATATTCGTGATGGGGTGTGCGGCGAATTCCTGGATCGCTCCTTTGCCCCAGATGAGCGTCATCAGGAACCCGAAAACGACGAACGGCAGGATGATCCCGCAGGCATAGAGCAGGGCATCCTTCCGGGCCTCTTTTTTCGATCCCGCATTACGTTTTGTAAAAAAGCTGATCGTGATCGGCACCATCGGGAAGACGCACGGCGTCATGAGCGCCACGAGTCCGCCTCCGGCGGCCAGTAGAATAATTCCCCACAGCGAGGACTCCTCGACGTCCTTCGTATCGCCGGCCGGCTTTACGGCTGCCGGCGGTCCTCCGGCCGGCGGCTGGCTGGCAGAACCGCCTCCGGTCGAAGCCATTCGCGAACTCGAATCCTTCTTCAGTGCAAACTTACTCGTGCTGTCGCTGACCATCCCCATCGGCGGGCCGGTCGAGTCGGAGACGCCATAGGCGATCTTCAAGGAGATTGGTCTGCAGGTAACAGAGTCCTTGATCCGGAACATTGGCAACGCAAACCATCGAGGTGGCATGCACTGGTTCGCATCGCAGGTCTCATAGTGCAGGTATAGGTAAAACGGTATTGGTGAGTCAGAATTTTTAAGAACTTTAATCGTTGCGATGACATCGAATGGCGAATAGTGAGCTTTGGTCACCGCCATAAACTGCGAGTCATACCCGACCTTCATTTTGCCGGTTTCACTCAGTCCTACAATTTTGAAATAATCCTTTATACTATCCGGAATTTGAATTGTAAGTGGAGTCAAGTCCGATTCCGTGGACATTAGCGAGCTGTATACATGCCAACCTTTTTGGACCTTGACATGAATCTTGATCTGGAATTCTTTTCCCGCTGTCGGGTGCTGGTCTGGTGGGACGGTCAAAGAAAAAACCGTAGTGTCAAAACTTATTTTTTTTTCAATTCGGTGTGGATCGCCGGCGCGAACGGACGTCGCTCCAAGGAGGAGGGCAAATAAAAATGCGGCAATATGACGAATTGAAATCTTCATCGACTCATTGCAGCAAGTGTAAGGTGATCTTGAAATCCGACCCTGTTTTCATCGGCTTCTGCAATGCGCAACGTGATCGGCGCTTGCCCTAAGAACGTCATCGGGATCGCGAAGGTGCGCGGCGGCATGCACATGTACTCGTTGCAGGTCTGGAAATGGAGCAGGAGATAAAAGGGGAGCGGGGAATCGGCTTTTTTGGTAACCTTTATCGTCGCAATAATATCGAACGGCGCGTAATGGGCCATAGTGACCGTCATGAAGTTCGAGTCGTACCCGGTCGTAAGCTTTCCGGTCTCCTTGAGGCTTTCGATGCTGAAATAGGAGGAAAGCTCTTCGGGCAGTACGAGCGTAAGCGGGGTAAGGCCCTCCTCGCCCGACATTTTGGAACTATAGACATGCCAGTCCTTCCCGGGCGAGACATGAATCCGGACCTGAAAGGTCTTTCCCTCTTTCACGGGCTGTTTGCCGAGGAAGGTCATAGTAAAGACCGTCGAGTCCAGCCCGAGCTTTTTCTCGATGCGCGGCCCTCCGACTACATCAGAGACGGAGATCGCCGAAATCGGCGTTTGCCCCCAAACAAGCAGGAAAAGGGCAATCAGAATCGTAGTGAACTTCATTGTGCAGCGCAGTTATACCCTACAAAACAAACTTCACAGGCCGCGCCGCCGTTCCGCCAGAGGTATTCTTACGCTTTGTTTCTTTGCCATGGCTTTGGATCCATGCATCCCAGAAACCTTGATTTACGGGTGATCCGGAACGGGATCCCGGCACTGGCGGGTATGACAACACGGGCTCGATTCCCGGCGCATCGTCCAGTATGCGCCCGCCGCAGAAATAAATAAGAAGGATTACGCCGAGGGTACGATCAGCCGGTTTACGACGTCGTTCAATTCGTCGAAGCGAATGGGCTTGACCAAATGGGCATCGAAGCCGGCAGCGAGCGAGCGGCGGACGTCCTCTTCCATACCGAAACCGCTGATGGCAATGCCGCGTGTGGGGCGGATCTCGTTTAACTTCCGGATCACATCGAATCCATCGCCATCGGGCAGGCCAATATCGCTGATGACAAGATCGCAGGCGTATGTTTTTGCAATTTCGAGCGCGGACTGGACCGAGTGCGCGACGATCACGGTGAACCCTTTTCGCTCGAACAGGACCTGCATGGCCGTGCTCGTATCGTCGTTATCTTCGACGAGTAAAATTCTCGAATTATTCTGGGGCGTGGAGCTTCTTTTTGCGCGGCGTTCTTCCGGTTTCGTTCCTGTCGCCTCATTAAGGACCGGAAGTTCGATGGTGAACGTCGCGCCCTGCTCGGTACCGGCGCTTTCGGCCCAGATCGAGCCATGGTGCTGCTCGGCGAGCGCCTTACTGATCGCAAGTCCGAGACCGAGCCCTCCAAAGCGGCGCGTGATCGCTTTATCGCCCTGATCGAACGCATTAAACACGCGCTTTAGATGCTCGGGTGGAATGCCGATCCCGGTATCGGTCACCTGACAGCGGAGGGCGCCCCCATCGGTGTTCGACGTGGCGATGGTAATGGTTCCACTTTCGCCGGTGAACTTGACGGCGTTCTTTAGTAAGTTCCAAAGGACCTGCTGCAGCCGCGCCGGATCGGCGCGGACCATTCCGCGTTCCGCCGAAAGGCGGAGCACCAAATTCAATTTTTTGGCGCGGATCTCCTCTTCGCAGATCGCGACCGTCTCATGAATGAGCTTATGAATATCGACGGGAACTAAATGGAGTTCGAGCTTGCCATTGGCAATCCGAGTCAGGTCGAGCAGGTCGTCTATCAGCCGGGCTTCGAGCTGCACATTGCGGCCGATGGTGTCGATCCAGCTTTTCAGCTCGTTCGGGACCGAGGCATCTTCATTGATCATCTGCACGATGGCGAGCACCGGCGTGAGCGGAGTCCGCAGTTCGTGACTTAAGACCGCGAGGAACTGATCTTTCGTCGAGTTGGCGAGTTCCGCGGCTTCTTTTGCCTGCCAGAGCTGCTGATTGGCCGTCTCGAGCTCATTCGTGCGCTGCCGGACGCGGTGCTCCAGGTCCTCGTTCAACTGCCGGAGCTCTTCGCTTTTGGCTTCGAGTTCCCGGTAGAGGCCTCCCAGCATCTTGTTCGATTTGCCGAGCTCTTCGTTCGAGTTCCGAAGCAGCCGCGCCTGCTCCCGCAGTTCATCGGCCAGGCGCTGGATCTCGGCTTGTTTGCGGTAAAGCTCGATAAAAACGCCGACCTTTGCCCGCAAAATCCAGGGATCGAACGGCTTGGTAAGATAATCGACGGCTCCGAGCGAATACCCGTGAAAGACGTTCACATCGCTCGTGCTAACGGCGGTCAGGAAAATGATCGGGGTATGCTGGGATTGCGAGCGCTTTCGAATAAGCTCAGCCATCTCATAGCCGTCCATTCCCGGCATCTGCACGTCGAGCAAAATGGCTGCAAACTCTTCCTGAAGGATTTTTCTGAGCGCCTCCGGGCCGTTCGAAGCACGGACGAATTCGAGCTTGTACTCCGGAGCCGGACTCTTACCGCCGGGGTTCCCGTTCGAGAGCGTCGCTTCGAGCGCAAGAAGGTTTTCCGGTCGATCGTCGACGATCAGCAGTTTAACGACCGGCAGCTCCCTCGCTTTCCCATTGGAACCATTGGCAGGACGCTCGCCCGGGGCGAACGTTTTGGAGCCATTGGTAGCGGAAATATTCATAGCAGGCCTTCGCTCGAAGGAAGAAACATAGGATCCGGAAGCGTCATCCATTGCTTCCGGGGCAACCGATATGCCAGCCTCATGAAATCCTGCCATGAATACTCCGTTTGCGATGCCATTATTTGAATAACCAGACTCGGAGCAATGAAAGCAGTTGATCGACATCGACGGGCTTCGTAATATAGTCGGACGCTCCGGCTTCGATGCACTTTTCGCGATCGCCGCGCATAGCCTTCGCGGTGACAGCTATGATCGGTACGTTTTTATACCGCCGGTTTTTGCGGATATTCCGCATCGCCGCGAAGCCGTCCATGCCGGGCATCATAATGTCCATCAGGATAATATCGACGTCGGTCGATTTCTGCAGGAGGTCGAGCGCGTCCTGGCCGTTCTCCGCGTAGGTCACCTGCATATTGTGACGCTCGAGAAAACTCGTGATCGCGAAGATGTTTCGTATATCGTCGTCGACAATGAGCACTTTCTTGCTCGCCAGCGTGGCGTCGGTACTATGAATATTTTCCAGGCGGCGCCGTTTGTCCTCCGAGAGATTCGCTTCGTTCCGGTGCAGGAAGAGGGAAGTCTCATCGAGGAGTTTGTCCGCCGACATGATGTCCTTGACGATGACGGACTCTGCCAGCTTTGCGAGCTGTGCCGATTCTTTTTTCGTCAGTTCTTTTCCCGTATAGACGACGACCGGCAGGTCCGAGAATTTGTCGTCTTTCCGGAGCTCTTCGATCACCTGAATTCCACTCATGTCCGGAAGCCCGAGATCGACGACGAGGCAATCGAAATGTTCGGAACGAACTTTTTCGAGTGCCTCCCGGCCCGTGTTCGTTGTGATCAGTTCGATATCGCCATCGCCATCGAGGAACTGGACGAGGGAACTCCGCTCGATCTCATTGTCCTCGGCGATGAGGAGCCGTTTCTTTTTGCCGTCCGTCAATCGGCGCATATCGTCGAGCGAATGCTTCATTTCGTCCGGCGAGCTCGGCTTTTGCATCTGCGTCACGGCGCCCATCCGTTTCTGTCGCGGGAGTTTATCCATGACGGAAAGGATCTGGACCGGAATATGCCGCGTGGCCGGATCGTGCTTCAACCGGTCGAGGACGGCAAGGCCGTGAATGCCCGGCAGTTGAATATCGAGCGATATCGCGTCCGGTTTATAACGGCGAGCATAGGAAAGTCCGGTCTCTCCGCTCGAAGCGGCAATAACCTTGAAGTCCTTCTCGTGTGCCATATCGACCAGGATCCGCGCATAGTTCGGATCGTCTTCGATCACGAGCAAGGTCCGGTCTCCGGGCTGGATCGTGTCGCGATCGTCGGCGATCTCATCGACTCGTGGGGCCGAGTCATCCGGTTGCTCGGGTTCCTTCGCGGTCTCGGTCGCGAGCCGCTCATGCAGCTTTCGGCGAAGCGCCGGAGCCGGAACCGCTTCGATCGCGTCAGTGGAAACGTTGTTTTTGGGCGTTCCCGCATTCCCATTTTCCGGATCGCCATTCGGTTTTGCATCCGAGAATCCAATCGTGGTCGGAATATAACTCGCCGGCAGATATAAGGTGAAGGTGCTGCCCTGTCCGGGAGTACTCTTCAGTTGGATTTCGCCGCCCAGAAGGCGCGCGATTTCCCGGCTGATCGAAAGTCCCAGTCCAGTGCCGCCATATTCCCGGCTCGTCGTTCCATCGGCTTGCTGGAACGCCTCGAAAATGACTTTATGCTTATCGGCCGGAATGCCGATACCGGTATCGACGACCGAGAAGGCGACGACGTTCGGAGCTTTATTGAGGACCTCATTGCCAAAGAATAGTTCTTTGGAGGCCGGTGCCACTTCGAGACGAACGCTGCCCTCGTGCGTGAACTTGAACGCGTTCGAAAGCAGGTTTTTCAGCACCTGCTGGAGCCGTTTGGAGTCGGTCGTCATTTTTTCCGGCAGGCCTTGCGCGAGTGTGACTTCGAACTGAAGGCCTTTTTCCTGCGCGAGCGAATCGAACGTGCGGTGCATATCCTCCTGGATTTCGCCGATCGCGACTTCCGTGATATCGACCGCCATCGTTCCGGACTCGATCTTCGAAAGGTCGAGGATCTCGTTGATGAGCGCGAGCAGGTCTGCGCCGCTCGAATAAATCGTTTCCGCGAACTCGACCTGTTTTCCGGTCAGGTTCTGGTCGTTATTCTCCGAGAGCATCTTCGAAAGGATGAGCATCGAATTGAGCGGGGTGCGCAACTCATGCGACATGTTTGCGAGGAACTCGGACTTGTATTTCGACGTGAGTGCGAGCTGTTCGGCTTTTTCTTCGAGCGCGCCGCGGGCCAGTTCGATCTCGCGGTTCTTGCGTTCGACTTCCGTCTTTTGTTCGCCGAGCAATTTCGCTTTGTCCTGCAGTTCGTCGTTCGTCGTCTGCAGTTCTTCCTGCTGTTTTTTGAGGAGTTCTTCGGAGGCCTGCAGCGATTTGGCTTGCTGTTCGAGCCGACGGTTCGTTTCGGTCAGTTCCTGCTGCTGCGATTGCAGTTCCTGTGTGAGCGACTGCGATTGCGCCAGGAGCGATTCCGTGCGCATGTTGGCTTCGATCGTGTTCAGAACGATTCCGATCGATTCCGTGAGCTGGTCCAGGAATGCGATGTGGATCTCGTTGAACGGATGGAAGCTCGCCAGTTCGATCACAGCTTTCACCTGGCCTTCGAAGAGCACCGGCAGGACGACGATATTAAGCGGTGCCGATTCGCCCAGGCCCGAATTGATCTTGATAATCGTTCGGAACACCGGTAATCACGATCCGCTCTTTCTCGAGCGCGCATTGCCCGACCAGTCCTTCACCCCATTTGAATTGGTTCGAAAGGTTCTTTCGCTCGCGATAGGCATAGCTTGCAAGCAATTTAAGGAACGGTTGCTCGCCCGTCGATTCGGTTATATAGAATACACCATGCTGCATGTTCACGAGTGGAGCGAGCTCGCTGAGGATCAGGCGCGAGACCGTCCAGAGATCTTTCTGGCCCTGCAGTAAGCGGGTGAACCGCGCGAGGTTCGTCTTGAGCCAGTCCTGTTCGGTATTTTTGCGTGTGGTATCTTTCAGATTACGGATCATCTCGTTCACGTTATCTTTGAGATACGCAACTTCACCGGCGGCTTCGACGGTGATCATTCGCGAGAGATCGCCCTTCGTTACCGCCGTAGCGACTTCGGCCATCGCGCGCACCTGCGTGGTAAGGTTTGCAGCGAGGCGGTTTACATTGTCCGTTAAGTCTCTCCAGGTTCCCGAAGCGCCCGGTACGCTGGCCTGGCCGCCGAGCTTTCCTTCGATACCTACTTCGCGGGCCACCGTCGTTACCTGATCGGCAAAGGTCGCGAGTGTATCGATCATCGCGTTGATCGTGTCGGCCAGTTCGGCGATTTCGCCCATGGCTTCTACCGTCAGTTTGCGTTTCAGATTACCGTTAGCGACGGCGGTAACGACTCGAGCAATTCCGCGTACCTGCGTCGTAAGGTTTGCGGCCATGAAGTTTACATTGTCCGTCAAGTCCTTCCAGACGCCGGCAACGCCGCGCACTTCGGCTTGTCCACCCAATTTTCCTTCCGTACCTACTTCACGGGCTACACGGGTTACTTCCGATGCGAAGGAGTTGAGCTGGTCCACCATCGTATTGATCGTGTCCTTCAGCTCTAAGATTTCGCCTTTTACATCGACTGTGATCTTCTTCGACAAGTCTCCATTGGCAACCGCCGTTGTAACGTTTGCGATGTTACGCACCTGGCCGGTCAGGTTCGAGGCCATGAAGTTTACATTGTCCGTCAGGTCTTTCCACGTACCCGAGACGCCTTTTACATCGGCCTGGCCGCCCAGCTTTCCTTCCGTACCTACTTCACGGGCTACACGGGTTACTTCCGATGCGAACGAGTTAAGTTGATCGACCATCGTATTTACCGTATTCTTCAGCTCGAGGATTTCTCCTTTGACATCGACGGTAACTTTCTTGGACAAGTCGCCATTGGCTACTGCCGTCGTAACGTTGGCGATGTTACGTACCTGCGCGGTCAGGTTCGAGGCCATGAAATTCACCGAGTCCGTCAGGTCTTTCCACGTTCCCGAGACCCCTTTTACCTGCGCCTGGCCGCCCAGTTTTCCTTCTGTACCTACTTCGCGAGCTACACGCGTTACTTCGGCAGCGAAGGAAGAGAGCTGATCGACCATGACGTTGATCGTGTTTTTCAGCTCTAAGATTTCGCCTTTTACATCGACCGTGATCTTCTTCGACAAGTCTCCATTGGCAACCGCTGTCGTAACATCGGCAATGTTACGTACCTGGGAAGTAAGATTGCCGGCCATCGAGTTTACATTGTCCGTCAGGTCTTTCCACACACCGGCAACGCCTCGCACTTCCGCCTGACCGCCCAGCTTACCGTCGGTTCCTACTTCGCGGGCTACACGCGTTACTTCCGATGCGAAGGAGCTTAAGCTATCGACCATCTTATTGATCGTGTTCTTCAGCTCTAAGATTTCGCCTTTTACATCGACCGTGATCTTCTGCGATAAGTCTCCATTGGCTACGGCCGTTGTAACGTTTGCAATGTTACGCACCTGGTCCGTAAGGTTCGAGGCCATGAAATTTACATTGTCCGTCAGGTCCTTCCATGTACCCGAGACGCCTTTTACATCGGCCTGGCCGCCCAGCTTTCCTTCGGTACCTACTTCGCGGGCAACACGCGTTACTTCCGATGCGAAGGAGTTTAGCTGGTCCACCATCGTATTGATCGTGTTTTTGAGCTCTAAGATCTCTCCGCGTACATCTACCGTGATCTTCTTCGAGAGATCGCCATTCGCGACCGCTGTTGTAACGTCGGCGATGTTACGTACCTGCGACGTCAGGTTCGCGGCCATGAAGTTTACATTGTCCGTCAGGTCCTTCCATGTACCGGCAACGCCTTTTACCTCGGCCTGGCCGCCCAGCTTTCCTTCCGTACCTACTTCACGCGCCACACGCGTTACTTCAGCAGCGAAGGAGGAGAGCTGGTCCACCATCGTGTTGATCGTGATCTTCAGCTCCAGGATCTCGCCTTTTACATCGACCGTGATCTTCTTACCGAGATCGCCATTGGCGACGGCCGTCGTTACTTCGGCGATGTTACGTACCTGGCCGGTCAGGTTCGAGGCCATGAAGTTTACATTGTCCGTCAGGTCCTTCCACACACCGGCAACGCCACGCACCTCGGCTTGTCCGCCCAGCTTTCCTTCCGTACCTACTTCGCGGGCTACACGCGTTACTTCAGCGGCGAAGGAGGAGAGCTGATCGACCATCGTGTTGATCGTGTTTTTGAGCTCTAAAATTTCGCCTTTTACATCTACGGTAATTTTCTTCGAGAGATCGCCATTTGCTACGGCGGTCGTTACTTCGGCGATGTTACGGACCTGGCCGGTCAGGTTCG
>JAJPIQ010000024.1 GCA_021324685.1 Bacteroidota bacterium | reverse complement strand
GAGGGTTCCACCTCTTCCCATTCCGAACAGAGAAGTTAAGCCTCGCAGGGCCGATGATACTTGGTGGTTAACACACGGGAAAGTAGGTCGTCGCCAGGGGTTTTTTAATAGGACTAATCGTCCGTAACCCGCTCACGCTTTGCGTGGGCGGGTTTTTTATTTGGATGAATTTCCTGACTCTTTCGTTTTTGCTGTCATGGAACTCCTTTTCAAGGATTATCGCGGCAGGATAATTCGCTTTTCGGAAGAACGAATTCGTCATATCGAGGCGCATTTCGAAATGAGAGATTTTGAAGCTTATGTTGAAGAAACTCTGCTGAAACCCCAGATTGTGGTACGTTCCAATCGAGATGAGGAGGCCGCGCTTTATTACCGGTACTATTTTGGAACGAAAATTGGGGACAAATGGATATGCATTGTCGTGAAAGATGACGATGAGGAACCCTTTGGGCTGACTGCCTATTTCACTACGAAGATAAAGAAAGGCGAAATAGTATGGAAAAACACGTGAATTTATGGTTCGATGGCGAAGGCGATTTTCTCGAGGTAACTTTTTCAGAAGCGCCTGGGTACATGGTCGAAACCGATAACGAGGCGATCATGGCGCGGGTGGATGATGCCGGCAACGTCCTCGGCTTCTCGGTGATGGGAGTGAGCAAACTCGCTAACGAAAAGCCGATCTCGATCGATCTCCATGCGCAAACGGCGTGAGAAGTTACGCCTCGCAGGGCCGATAATACTTGGTGGTTAACACACGGGAAAGTAGGTCGTCGCCAGGGGTTTTTTATATCAGGCCCGTTTGCTTTGCAAACGGGCCTTTTTTATTTTTTCAAAGATGTGTATGGAAGTAAAACCAATTTATGATCCCGCGTGCTTGAAAGGTACGCTCAGATCGCTGCTCCAGGAAGCATTCCCTGGAGATGCGCGAGGTCAGGCCATTATCAATGCGTTGCCAGAACCGGATTCAAACGGTTATATCGAATTCAACCCCCATCTCCTAAAAAGAGACTTATGTGCGATGTTCGGAAAAGTTGATACCTTTGAAATTAGAACGAAGTCCGATTTTTTGCAGATTACTGAGAATCCTGTTGATAATGAGAATTCGTATGGAATTTTGTTTTGGCATGGTAGGCCCAATCCGAATCAAGAGGGTGCTACCGATAATGCACACGTGACAAGAGTTATTAAGATCAATGAGACTACGCTGAATCTTCTTAGTACGACGCCAATAGCCGAAATTCGCGACTATAATCAAAATGAATTATTTGATGCATCCACCAATGGATTCAGTTTCTGGAAGATAGAAAAAACAATAGTGGAGGAGAAGTTTTGATTGAAACCTATTATTCCTTTGTTTCAAAGTTATGGATGAGGCACTGAGAGAAAAAATTCTCCAAACAATCAAAGCGCACTTCAAGCAAACTGGCAATGCCCCTGGCAATGCAGACTTCTCGCGGCTTTTCGATGTCAAAAAAACCAGCGTTAGACCACTTCTGTATAAGGCTGGATTTCGAAGCGTTGGAGATGCAAACGAGACAGCGATAGGAGTAAAGAATGAGAAGAAGTTTAGAGATGAAGAAAAACTGCTGCGTTCACTCGGAACTCTTACTCGTCGACTTCAACGATATCCCGCTGTCTCAGACATTAGGGTTGCGTCAATGCAGGATGCTGATTTCCCCAGCTTCTCAGCTATAAGCGATTGGGCGAAATCTGAAACACGCGTTGAAAAACTTCGTCAGTTTGCAGAATCAAATACTGATTTTTCAGACATTCTGCCTTATGTTCCGCAGCAATTCAAAAGCTCGGATCGAATAGAGCACCATTTATTGACGAGTGCTAATGATTCGACGATTGAAGAAATCTCTTATGAGATTTCGGATGATTTCGTGCCGCCAATTTTAGTTCCGTTGCAATTACTCGCTCATCCGTCTCAAAGAATTCGTGAAACTTGGAACTCCCAAAATCGAAATGTTGCAGTTGAATTTGAAAAACGGGTTAGAGCAGCATTTGAGATAATAGGATTTGAAGTTGAAGACCTCGGGCAAGGTCGGGGAAGAAATCCCGACGGTCGAGCTATTGATCTTTCTGCACATTGGGCTGCTGTAATTGATGCAAAGTCACGCGAAGAGACTTATCGCCTTGCGACGGATGACAGGGCTCTTCGAGAGTATTATGAGCAATCCGATAAAATGCTTCGAGCGAAAGGCGTTAAGAACATCTCAATCGTCATTGTAAGTAGTTCTTTTGAACCAAAAGATTTGGAGCCAGCTAAGGGTCTTCGAAAACTCTCGGGAGCATCGGCAGTCGTTCTCTTGGAAGCAAGAGCACTTCTTAGAATTGTAGATGGTGTTTTAAGAATGCCGATTCAGAAACGGCTTGATTTTGTTGAACATCTTTTAAGCGATACTCAAATTGTTGACCAGCGATTAGTCGAGAAAGCAAGTTAAGCCTCGAAGGGCCGCCGTCCGCAGCAACTGATTGGCTAGCCCGAACGTGCACCGCACGAAATTAGAAGTTCAATGGATAGTACAATCATCGCCGCAATCATAGCCGCATTGACAAGCTTTGCGCTTGTAGGCTACCGTGTTTGGCAAAAACGGCCCAAGTCGTTAAAAGTGAAGCGGATCACGCGCCGAGATGATCCTGATCTTCGCCGAGCGCTGGATATTTATCACCGCATTCCGGAGTATGAACGAAACGATGATGAGGATATGGTGCGATGGGTTCAAGAAACTGCCGATGGCATCAATTCCGACTTACAAGAATACCTGCTCGTCTGCAAATGGGGTGCTCTGGTGTGTGGAATGATGTTTTTCCAATACTACCGTTCTGCACGATACATCTTTATTTCTTATCTCGTCTCGGGAAAGGAGGTCGTTGAAGCGAGACAGGGCCGCGCAACTCAAGCGCTATTGGGACATGTGGAAAAACTTGTGAGAAAGGAACTCCGAGGATGCCGTGGAATAGTAGCCGAAGTAGATAGGCCCTTGAAAAAGGACCGAGCGCTAGCACGAATCAAGACTTTTCGGCGCGAGGCAGTAATTCACGGGTATCACTTACGAGCATTGGATATAGATTACAGACAACCGCTTCTTGACCTCTGGGAGGAAGACCAAACAGAGGAAAAGCCTCTGCTTTTACTTTATGCGCGTACGACTGAACATCAGCTCGAAGGGGACGCGCCCAGAGAGGAAGTGGAAGACATTCTTCGCTTCATTGCCGACCAAGTGTATGGAGATTCGTTTGAAACAGATCCGGGGAAGGATTCAGCCTACCGCCGCTACCTAAAGCAGTGGTATGCGGACAGGACCCGCGGTTTGCCCCCTTCGGTTCGCGCTTGGAAGCCTGCGTAGAGCTGGAATGTGTCTCCCAACGAAGCAGGTTTCTTGCCGTAAGCATACGGGACACTCTCAGAGCTGTTGTTCACCGCAACAGTTTGGCGGGCTTACCGCGCGGGGAAGTGGTGTGGCCCGCCGCGGCGGGCAGCAGAACAAAGTCGATGGAAATGTTATAGGAACAATTCCCTAAATTCTGAAGGCTTTATTTCTGTAACAGCTTCGAGAATTTTATCTCTGCTCGCTTTGACGATGCTCTTCTTATTGGTCGAGAGCATAACGATCGCTAATTCGCGGCCTGTAAGATTCTGTTGGTATCGAAGGTTCTGATCTGCGGTAATAAATAACTCATATTTGCCTTCCGCGAAACGCAAAAGATCGCCGTTCTTATAGCTGGAATAGCCAAGTTCCTGAACCGTTCGGGCATCGTGGTCGGTCAGAAATCCTTTGACCAAACGAGGCACACACTCATCAATCAAAATTCTCACGCTGCGGCGTGTTCAATGGTATATCGTTCAGCTTGTGAAAGAATGGTCGTTGCTGCTTCCCGAGTTACGGACGGAAATTCATCGAGAAATTCTTCGAGCGTACAATTGTCCTCAATGTATTCAAACAGAGTGGATACCGGCACGCGCGTTCCGCGAAAAACTGGAACGCCGCCAAGTGTGTCCGGGTCTATCGTGATTGGTAGATCCCCATTCTTGTAGTCCATGAAACTGGAAGTCAAAATGGACTGCAAGGGTTCCATCCCTTCCCATTCCGAACAGAGAAGTTAAGCCTCGCTTTGGGCCGATGATACTAAGCATGAGCGATCATGCGAATGGTTAACACACGGGAAAGTAGGTCGTCGCCAGGGGTTTTTATTTTGATTACGCTCTTTCACTTTTCTTTGGCTGTCAATGCTAATACTCTTACCGATCGTTTGAGCTCTCGCGACGAAAAACAGCGTCGATTTCCACTAGTGAGACACGATCGTTGCTCAACCAATTGACTGGGGTTACCTGGGCCAACACGAAACCTCGATCGCGCATATAGCTCAACGAGTCCTCGAGTGACCATGTATCCTCATAAAGATGCACGATCGGCAGTTCCATTTGGACCCCTATGATCTGCTTCAACGCTTCGGATGAACCCTCGAGAACCTGCCGCTCATAGCCCTGCGTATCGATTTTGAGAAATACGGTTCTGTTATGAAACGGCTCAAAGAGATCGTCCAATCGTGCAACGGAAATCTCTTCACGCCGAATAACGAGGGCATTCGAGTCGAAACTCTGGGCAGATGGTGTCTGCTCGAGAAGAGAACTAAAGTCGCTCGACTGGCTAACGTTGATAACAGCGGTTCCCGAAACGGAACCGAGTGCCAACTGACGCGCCTGCCACTTCCCGTCGCGCTGAGCGAGCTTCTGCAGATCTCGGAACACCGATTCAATCGGTTCAAAGGACACGAGTTCACCACGGTAACCTCGAGCGCGCAAACTTTTTCCAAATTGCCCGTAATTAGCGCCAACATCGAGCACCACGTCCACCTGCCGATCAACGAGAAAATCCGCTAGATCCGGGGACCAGCCTGGACCCACGTGACGAATATCAACGGCAAATTTTCGCAGTATCCTCCTGAGGAGTGCTTTCATAATGTATAGTAGATAAAAAGATCGATGCCGAGTTTCGTACCCAGGGCTCGCAGGGTTGCGCGTCAGCGATCAGGATGGTCCTATCGTATGTGCAGAATACTTAGGAACAACATCATGGCACTTTATATTGACTCCATCCATGTTGGTATCTGTCCGGCATGTTGGTATCTGTCCGGAGCAATCGCGCAATGATCGGAAATTCGTGCGGATCGCCCGCGAGCTTCACCGCATGTCCGGAACCATTATGCTCGTGGAGGCTAATTTGCCACCGATGAATTCTTGCGGCCCAGGCAGGGATCAGGATTGTTTGAAGTTTCGCAGAGAGTGAAAAGGGGATGTGACCTTATATCCCACGAATCAGTTAATGATCTCCCCTTTGCTTTTTGCAAGTCTCGCTCGAAAGGCTTGACGCTCTTCGGGTGTTTGTCGTATCCAGTCGGTTACTTCGCCGACGATTTTCAAAGGTGCGGTACTGCGATAGGAGCGCGTCAGGTTCCCGGGAAACTTTTTATCGGTGACGTTCGGGTCGTTTTCAAAACCTCCGGTCGGTTCGACAATATAGATCCGTTCGCGTCCCTCGCCTTTTGCCAGCGTCGCGGCAAGACCAGCGCCATGAAGCAACGCCGTGAAATAAACGTGATTCATTACGACTTCGGACCTGTAATTGGAATTACCTCCCGGCCGGAGCAGATCGCCCAACTGCAGATCCGCTTTCGTTCCGTGGTAAAAAGGCCCGGTGTCCGAGACGGGGTCCCGGGTCGAAACGGCTAATTCATAATTCCGTTTTGCCTCGTCTGGGTCGTTTAGCTCCTCATAGCATTTTGCAATGTTTTGGTACAGGGCCGGGAAGGCTCCAGCGACGGTAACGTCATTGATATCTAATGCAAATTTCAGGGCCGTTTCGAACCACTGTAGTTTGAGGGCAGGACTGGAATTGTGTCGTGCAAGAGCATGAGCGGCGATAAATTTTTCGAGGTCGTCCGTCGCATCGGTCCAGGCTTGAAGAAATAGTCTGCCGGCCGCTTCCGATTTTCCGGACTCTTCCATGGCCATACCTTGAAGACAGAGCTTTACGACAGGATTATTTGGGCTGAATTCCATTCCTTGATATTCCGATTGTTGAAATTACTCGAACACGATCGTAGGTGGAATGAATGCGCCCACGGCAGACATTAGGTAACTTTACTGTAACATCTGTCCGTTTGTTGTGTCATATCGATGTAAAGCTGCTTGCGACTATGTGACGAGCAAAAAAAATACTGGAATCGTCGAAATAACGGGCATATCCTCGCAGAGCCCAAGCTAAAGCAAGGGCCACATTGCATGAATTTGAGCAGGAACGTTGCGAGTACCGAATCTCTTATGTTAATTCTATGGAATCTTTATTAATCACCCCGGCGCGAGAAGAAGATATGGGTCTCATCCAACGATTGCTTGAACGCATCAACGCGCGTTTTCGCGTGCTCAGTGAGGATGAAAAGGAAGATATTGGACTGCTTGCACTGATAGCCGAGGGCGATCCGAAGGATACCGTTCCGGAAGAGGAAGTAATGAAAATATTACGCCGTCCGTGAAGGTTTTATATTCCTAACGTTTCGTAAAGGACTTGGAAGCTATTCGCGATCGGGCGCTCCGCACGTCCGTGGAGGAAGTCATTGTCGAACTCAAAAATGCCGTGCGAATTTCCGATCTTCCCGATGTAAAAAAGATGAAAGGTCATACGAGCGCCTTTCGTGTTCGCGTCGGCGATTATCGGATTGGGCTGTTCCTGAACGGCAATACTTTAACGCTCCATCGGTTCCTGGATCGAAAGGATATGCACCGATCGATGCGTATCGAAGGAAGGCGCTTTAGTCTTCGTCTTCCTCGATGGTCTCTTCTTCCTCTATAATTTCTTTTGGCTCGTTTGTTTCGGTTTCCGTCGTTTCGCGACGGACGGTTTTTTGTCCGTCAGAGTCGGTTTTCTTTGTGACTTCGGTTTTTTTGGTTTCTGTTGGCATGATGGTAACTAATTTACTCTCGGTTATTGATTATACGTAACTAATTTCCTCTGAGACGATACAAAACCGTGCCGAAACTCTGCGGAAGATGGTCCGCAATTAAAAAGCGTTACGAATCATTCTGAATCGGTACGAATAATGAGGATCCGGTCCATGCAATGGCAAGCATTCGATTTCAGAACTACATCTTTTGCATCCTTCTCTTTCTGTTCGGTTGCGCGTCCAAAGAAGACGTGGCGAGTAAAGAAACGGCTGAGTCTTCGCCGGCGGCTACCTCGACCGCAACGCAGGGCATGCTCTCCGCGACGATCAATGGTGCTGCCTGGCAGGCAATGCCGGTATCGAGTAAAGACAACGATGCCGCGATCGCGAGCGTCGATCCAAAGAGCAGATTGGTTACGATCCGTGGGACGCGAAGCTCCGGGACTCAGCCAGAAACGATCGAGATTACGGTCAAGTCTTTGCAGCCGGGTACGTACGCTCTCATGCCCGATTTCGATCACCTTCAGACTGCGACCTATAGCATTGGAGCTGATACGGCACAAATCTATTTCATTCACGAGAAGCAGTCCGGCGAAGTAATTATTTCGCAATCGGATGGAGAGCGGATTGCCGGTACGTTTTCATTCGATGCGCGTAACACGCAGGGCAAGGACATTCGTGTATCGAACGGGACGTTCGATGTTACGATACGGCAATAAGTCGAAGCAGTCCTATTAAGAGCGAGCAGCAAGGGCCGCACGTGCAACCAGCGCCGGCGCAGGACTGTTGCTTTTCGCTTTATGGCCCATTTCGAACCCAACATTCTCGAACGGCGGCGCCAGCGAACGCTCGATGCGTGGAACGTAACCGATGACATCGTTCTCATTGGCGGCGGCTCGCCCATTTCCATTCCCGGCGGAGCAGACCAAACGTTCCCATTCCAGACGCATCCTGAATATTATTGGCTGACGGGCCGCCAGCGCGAAGGCGGCGTGCTTGCGTATGACGCGCGCGAAGGATGGACGCTCTTCGAGCCGCCGCTCTCGCAAAGCGAGCAGGTCTGGGGCGGAAGCGAAGCGCCGGTCGGTCGGCCGATCGAAGAGTTGGAGTCGTGGACGAAAGCTCGCGAGGGTCGAAGAATTCGCTGGCTGGGAGTAACGAAATATTCGGAGGCCGATCCGGAGTTGCGAGATCGATACCTGCATGTCCGCCGCCGCAAGGACGAAGCGGAAGTTTCTGAAATGAGGCGGGCGGTTCGCGCGACCGCCGCCGGTCATGCCGTTGCGAAAGAAATGATGCGATCGGGCATGACCGAGCGCGAGATCCAGATCGAGATCGAAGCGGCATTCTATCGGGCCGGAGCGGACACCGTTGGATACGGAACGATCGTAGGCTCCGGGCCGAACGCCACTCGGCTTCATTCCACGCCGGGATCGAAACCACTGCAGTCCGGCGAGTTCGTTGTCGTCGATGCCGGCGGTATGATAAATGGGTACACGGCCGATGTTACTCGGACACATTCCGTAGATGGTGTCTGGCGTAATGGGATGCGCGAAATTTACGATGCCGTGCTGACGTCGCAGGAGCGTACGATCGCGGCCTGTGTGCTCGGCGCCGAGTGGGGAGCGATTCATATTCTTGCCGCGCGCTCCCTTGCCGAAGCATTGAAAGACATGAATGTAATTACCGTCAGCGCTGACGAAGCGGTCGAGACAGAACTTATTTCGTTGTTCCTTCCGCACGGAATTGGCCATATGGTCGGCCTTGGCGTGCGTGATGCAAGCGGCCCCTATCCGGGCCGCAAAGGCGATAATAAATTTGCCGGCATCCGGATCAGAATGGACCTTCCCCTGGATGAGAACTATCTCGTTACGGTGGAACCCGGACTGTACTTTAACAATGCGTTGCTTACAAATACCGAGAAGCGAGAGAAGTATCGGTCTGCCGTTCATTGGGAGAAGATCGAACCGTGGGTTGGCAACGTCGGAATTCGTATCGAAGATAATATCCTTGTCACCGCGTCCGGTCCGGTGAATTTGACGAGCGAAATACCGAAGTAGTCCTATCGAACTATTTCGGCGGGGCACGGTTGATATCCGTAACCTATTTCTGCTGTCGATGAAAAATTGTTTGCCTTTGATTGTTTTGGCAATTAGTGTTTGCGCTGTTATTCCGGCGCGTGGCCAGGGTGTGGCACATACTCCACTCCGGGGGATCACAGTAAAGCTTCATGCGCTGCCGGCAGAGGGCGTGACGGATACCCTCGATAGCTCCAGGCACGTTCCCTTCGATTTAGAAACGACGACCGATGACGACGGGGAATTTATGTTCGGGTATGTACCGCCGGGAACGTACGCGCTCGGGTGTTCCTACACGGCGTGTTACACTGCGTTTCGAAATGGGAAGGGAGGTCTTACGGCGCCGGACACGGAAGGGGGTTCGGCAACGTCGGAAGATCCGACGATGGAAATCTCGGTGAATGCCTGTCAGGGCATGGTCTGTCGTGTCGCCGTCAATACCATGACGCCGGAAGACTGGTCCTCGAACGCGCGCCCATCCGGCAAAACCAACATCACAAGAGAATGGAGTAACTCGATCGCGTGGTTACGGAACGGCGGCGGCATTACCCTACGCATCGACGGCTCTAACTCTGTAATTTCCGGAACCATCGAGGCGCGGTAAGGGGATTATCATTCCCTTCCGGATCCCGGCACAAAAGGGGGAGGATCTTGCGTTCCCAGCCCCGATGATCACCGGAGTCCATACGCTTATTTATTCGAAAGACGCCGAACAGGACCGGGCGTTCTTTCGCGATGTGCTCGGCTTTCGTTCCATCGATTCTGGTGGCGGATGGCTCATTTTTGCACTGCCTCCGGCGGAGCTGGCGGTCCATCCGGCCGAGGAAGAGTTCCAGGAGCTTTATCTCATGTGCGACGATATTGAGAAGACGGTCCGGGAGCTGACTTCGAAGGGTGTCGTCTGCAGCGATATTCACGAGGCTCGGTGGGGACGAGCGATCACGATCGTGCTTCCGAGCGCCGGTACACTCAGGATCTATGAACCGCGCCATCCTACCGCCCTTTAAATGAATGGCAATATTTCCCGACCTGAGATGCAAGTGGTCCTGCTCCGTTCTGGCGACGAAGCCCTGTTGACCGAAACAGCAAAGGCATTCAATGACGAGGCCGTCTCACACGAACGCGCCGCGATGCTCCTAAACGACCCCTGTTTCTTTATGGTCGTAGCCCGTTTGGGATCGAGTGAAATCATGGGGCGCATTTACGGGCATGTGCTCCACCGGTTCTCGCACAGCGATCTGTTACTCTATGAAGTGGACGTTGCCGACGAGCATCGGCGAAAAGGAGTGGGGAAGGCGATGCTGGAGTTCGTGAAATCGTTCGCAAGGGAACGAAACTATCGTGAGACCTGGGTCCTGACCGAAGAGGATAACGCTCCTGCGCAAGCGTTGTATGCATCGGCCGGCGGGGTGCTCGAAGCGTTCCCGACGGCCATGTACGTCTTTTATCCAGAGCGGTAAATACCGTTTCCTCTTTTAAGGCGGAAATGTCTAAGACTTTTAGGTCCCGCTTTTAACCGTGCGCATGCCGCGAAAGCATCGGCAGGCTGCTTGCGGCCGGAATGGTGGTGTCCGGCTTTGCAGGATTATTATAATTCGGTTCGATCTCGGGATGGCGGATCATTCCGCCGTGATACGCGGCGTTGGCCATCAGTCCGGCAACGGCGAGACCGATGACGAGCGTAGCGATCATAATGGCGAGATGCGGTTCCTTATGACGGCGCGTATAGGTGATCGGCTGCGCCGCCGTATCAGGGGAATCGTTCTTTCGCCAGGCGAGGATGAGCCCGACAAGTGCCACGACGGCAAGGACATACGATGCATTCCGGGCAAGATCGGCCGCGGCGATATGCGCTTTAATATCGAGCTTATCGACGCCGGCAATCGTTCTCGCAACTCGGGCTGCTCCGCCGCCGGTCGAATCGGCAACGAACGCGGCAATGCCGGTGACGACGCATGCAATGAGAGCGGTCCGTTTGAGCTCTGCATTGTTTCGCGCCATCGCATAAATGACTAAAATCACTGAAACGAGGCTCCCCTCAACGGGAAGATGGTTTACTAATAGGTGGAGATGGACCGGCGTGATGTTAAACATAGTCTTGGTAAGAAGTGAAGTCAGGCCCTGCTATTCAAATTCCCCTCCAAACTCGTCTATAACGCTCGAAAAGTTATTTCTCTCGTATTTTTGCATGGTTTATAGAACGATCACCTGAATATGGACACAAAAGACCTTCTCGATCGATACCGTTCCGAAGCGCTTCTCGGCGGTGGGGAAAAACGGCTTGCGGAACAGCACAAAAAGGGGAAGCTGACAGCGCGGGAGCGGCTCGCGCTGTTGCTCGATGAAGATTCCTTCGAAGAGTTCGATATGTTCGTTCGGCATCGTTCCAAGGATTTCGGCCTGGAGAAAAATCGGCCGCTGGGCGATGGCGTCGTAACGGGTTGCGGCCGCATTCACGGGCGGTTCGTCTATGTCTTTAGTCAGGATTTTACGGTATTCGGCGGCTCGCTTTCCGAAGCCCATGCGGAAAAAATTGTCAAAGTGATGGAGATGGCAATGAACGCCGGCGCGCCGATCGTCGGGCTTAACGATTCCGGCGGAGCGCGTATTCAGGAAGGAGTGGTCTCGCTCGGTGGATACGCCGATATTTTTTTGCTGAATACTCTTGCCTCCGGAGTTATCCCGCAGATCTCGGCCGTGCTCGGCCCGTGTGCCGGCGGAGCCGTGTATTCGCCGGCGATCACCGATTTCGTTTTTATGGCGGAAGGTACGAGCTATATGTTCGTGACCGGGCCAAATGTAACGAAGACCGTAACGCATGAAGATGTCACGAGCGAAGAGCTGGGCGGCGCCGATACGCACGCCTCGAAATCGGGAGTCGCCCATTTTGCGATGCCAAACGAGCTCGAATGCATCGATGGCATTCGCACGCTGCTATCGTACCTTCCGCAGAACAATCGCGAAAAAGCTCCCAGGCAGGAGACGGGTGACGATCCCGCCCGCGAATGTTCCGCGCTCGCAAGTATCATTCCCGATAACCCGAACAAGCCATACGATATGCGTTCGGTCATTCTGGAGATCGTGGACCGCGATACGTTCTTCGAAGTGCATAAAGCCTTCGCTACGAACATAATCGTCGGTTTTGCCCGGCTGCACGGCGAAACGATCGGTTTGGTCGCGAACCAGCCGCTCTCCATGGCCGGCGTTCTCGATATCGATTCATCGACGAAAGGTGCGCGCTTCGTCCGCTTTTGCGACGCGTTCAATATTCCGCTCGTCGTGTTCGAAGACGTTCCAGGTTTCCTTCCGGGGACCGACCAGGAGTGGCGCGGTATCATTCGGCATGGTGCCAAATTACTCTACGCCTTTGCCGAAGCGACGGTGCCAAAAGTTACCGTCATTACACGCAAAGCCTACGGCGGGGCGTACGACGTCATGAATTCCAAACATATCCGCGGCGATATGAACTACGCCTGGCCCGGTGCCGAGATCGCCGTGATGGGACCCAAAGGCGCGGTGGAAATTATCTTTAAGAAAGAGATCGAGGAAGCGCGCCTGGGCGGCGGGGATTCCGCCGCCCAGGCGCGAGAGGAAGAGCTGACGAATGAATATCGTGCGCGATTCGCGAACCCTTTTATCGCGGCCGAACGCGGTTATATCGACGATGTGATCGAACCGCGCGAAACGCGAATCCGTCTTATTCGCGCGCTTAAGATGCTCTCGACCAAGCAGGACGCGAACCCGTGGAAAAAGCACGGAAATATCCCGCTGTGATCCATATTAAATTTTTTCAAAACGGTCCGAATTCGGAGTAGGAGCGGCCTCGGGTTTGTTAACACCGCGTGTCGAAGCACGTCCGTTCGAGCAACACCGTTCATTCTGCGGCCGATCTTGTGCGCCGCGCGTGCGAGGAGTCGCTCGCGGCGATAAAAAAACATCATGCGGCGGCGCTTCGGCTGGAAGCTGAACCGATCCATCAGATCCGCGTGGGAACCCGTCGGCTCCGGGCCATGCTACGGATTTTCGAGTCGCTGTTCGACGCGCAATGGGCCCAGGAACTCGAAGCGGAATTGCGCTGGCTGGCACATCTGCTCGGCTCGGTCCGCGATTTCGATGTGCTTCGCGAGCGTCTGCGCGATGCGGTCGGACCGAAAGACCGGCCCGCCATGCTCTACCTTCAACGCATTCTTTCGGCCCGCCACCGCGCGGCGCAGGCCGCGATGAAAGAAGGGCTCCGGAGCGAACGTTATACGGCGCTGCTCGATCGTTTGCAAATGAGTACGTTGGCTCCCTCGGTCACCACCCAGGCCGGAGCCCCGGCGCTCGAGGTCATGCTGCCGGAACTTAAAACTTCATGGAAAAAGCTTTCAACGTCCGCAGCGAGCTTGAAAACCAGGGACGATTCGACGAAATTTCACCACGTCCGAAAAGCCGGAAAACGCGTGCGGTATTCCTGCGAAGCCATGATCGATGAACTCCCGGGAAAAAAGGGTGAAGTGGCAAAGACGTTCATCAAGCGATTGAAAAAGTTACAAGACACCCTTGGCGAGCTGCAGGATGCGGTGGTTGCAGCCGAAACGGTCGAACAAATCGTGGAATTAAAGTCAAGCCATCGCGCGGGCCTTTCGCGGATCGCGAACTCGCAAAAAAAGGCCGAACAAAAAGCACGAAAGAAATTCCGATCGGTGTGGGCGCGCACTACACGCCGTGAACTTCGGGACTGGATGAAATAGCCCGTGCCAGATCCCATTTCATAACAATTATTTAATATTTATTTCTCCAAAAGAAATGTTAACGGTTCTTCTTGTGCTTACGATTTTATGACCTCTTATGGCAACCACAATTTTCCCGGCCGGCTTTTCGTCGTCGAAGGTACGGATGGGAGCGGAAAATCGACGCAACTTGCTCTGCTGTATCAATGGCTCAAGAGCGAAGGATATCCGGTCATTTTCTCGGAGTGGAATTCTTCCCCGCTGGTCCGAGAGACGACGAAGCGAGCCAAGAAAAAAACGTTGTTTACCCCGGCGACTTTTTCGCTCCTCCACGCGACCGATTTTGCGGACCGTACGGAACGCGATATCATTCCGCCGCTCAAAGCCGGGGCCATTGTACTCGCGGACCGGTATATTTATACGGCCTTCGCTCGCGATATCGTTCGCGGCTGCGACCCCTTATGGGTCCGGCAGATCTATCGTTTTGCGGTCGAGCCGGCGGTGCGATTTTTCTTTCGGGCTCCGCTGGAGATCGCGTTGGAGCGAATACTTTCGGGACGGCCGGAGCTAAAGTATTACGAGGCCGGTCTCGATCGCGAGTTTTCCGACGATCCGGAAGAAAGCTTTAAAGTCTTTCAGGGCAAGATCCTGGAACAATACGATCAGATGACGTCCGAGTTCGGATTTACCGTGATCGATGCTTCCCGCTCGATCCTGCGCCAGCAGCATGAAATGCGGCGTATTATCACGCCGCACCTCAAAGGCCTAAAAAAGTTACATTAAGATGACACCGATGCGCTTTTACGGGACGCCGCTTCCCGATGCCGACTTACGGCCCTATCCCGGAAAACTGATCGTGATCGAAGGGACCGATGGGGTCGGCCGCTCGACCCACATCGCGGAACTGCGGACCTGGCTCGAGGCCAAAGGCTATGCGGTCGCCGATACGGGAATGACCCGCTCGGAGCTTGCGGGCCGAGGCATCAAGGAAGCGAAGACGGGCCACACGCTCGGCAAGATCACGATGCAATTGTTTTATGCGACCGATTTTGCCGACCGCCTCGATAATGAAATCATTCCCGCACTGAAGGCCGGCTTTATTGTGCTGACCGACCGGTACATGTATTCCGCGATCGCGCGCGCCGTGGTCCGGGGCATGGACCCCGACTGGGTCCGCGACGTCTACAAGATCTCGCTCGTCCCGGATGCAATCTTTTATCTTCGGATCGATTCGATCTCCGATCTCGTCCTTCGTTTGCTCGAGACCGGCAAAGGATTTGACTATTGGGAATCCGGAATGGACGTCGGCTTCGGGGAAGATTTTTATGACAGCTTTGTCTCGTACCAATCCCAACTGTTGGAAGAGTTCGACCGCATGACCGAAGAATACGGCTTTAAAGTCATTCGGGCTTCGCGCTCGATCGCACGGGTTTCCGCCGATCTTCGTCGCGCGATTACCGCGGTCATCGATAGCGGGGCTCCGGAAAGTTTTGCCTCCGAAAAAAGCGGACTCGGCGTTCCCCCGATCGTCAATGGTTCGGAGAGCGAACAAACGCATACGCATCCTCCGGTCAAACCCCATCCTCCGGTGAAACGCAAAAAGAAGGTCGCTCAGGAATTGTAACGCGCTCGTTTGGCTTCTCACGTCCCATGAGGATCGCTTCGATAGATATCGGATCGAATTCGATCAAGTTGCTGGTGGCCGAACTCGCCGGCCGTCGATCCCTGCTTCCCTTACGCCGCGAAAAATCGATGGTGCGTTTAGGCCACGAGACGCTGCTCAAAGGTCATCTTTCGAGCGAAGCGACCGTCAAAGCCATCCGCACGCTCAGTGTCTTCAAGACGCTTGCCCAAAGTTTGGGAGCCGAAGAGATCGTCGTCATTGCCACCGCTTCGGTCCGGGAAGCCGATAACGAAGCGGCCTTTATTCGTGAGGTCGAAGCCCGCACCGGGCTCAAGATCGAAGTGCTCTCCGGGGTGGAAGAAGCGCGCCTCATCGGCCTTGCGGCCGCCAGCGAATGTGCGTCGAACGGCGGGACCGGGAGCAAGACGGGACTTCTCAACATCGATATCGGCGGCGGTTCGACGGAGCTTTCGCTGATGGCTGGAACGAAATCGAAAATGCTGCACTCGATCAAGATCGGTGCGGTGCGCCTTACGGAACAGTTCCTGACGAACGATCCACCGAAAGCGAAGGAACTCGCCGCGCTCGGCCGGGAGATCGATGCCGCCCTCGAACGCCCGGTCCGCGAGATGAAGGGGGCACGGTGGGGCATGGTCTCCGGGACTTCCGGCACGATCCTTTCGATCGGAGCGGCCCTTCAATCGCTTTCATTTCCCGATACCGAAACGGTTCCCGGCGAAAAAACGGCTGGCCGGCTGCTGCCGCGCATTACGATGACGCGTACCGAGCTGGCCGATTTCAACGCGCATATCGCCTCACTCACGGTGGCGGAGCGAAAAAAACTTCCCGGGATCAGCGAGCAGCGCGCCGAAATTGTCGTTGCCGGAGGGGCGATCCTCGAGCATACGATGGACGCGCTCCGGATCCACCGGCTTCGGACCTGCGAATGGAGCCTGAGAGAAGGTATTTTACTCGATCGCTTTTCCGATGCCGGCCCCAAAGCGACCGCTCGCCGAACGGAACTCGATCGCCATTTGGCCGGGGCCGAAGCCCTCGGCGAACGGTTCGGATACGAAGGGGCCCATGGAAAGCACGTTTCGATGCTTTCGCAAAAATTGTTCGATCAGCTCCGTTCGCTCCACGGACTCAAAGCGCAGGACCGCACGCTGCTTGCCGCCGGAGCGCTCCTGCACGATATCGGGTATGCGATCGCCGCCGAATCGCATCATAAACATTCCCTCTACCTTATTCTGCATTCCGAACTGACCGGATTCACCGATCTCGAGCGTCAGATCATTGCGAACATTGCGCGTTATCACCGGCGGGCGTTCCCAAAGCCGCAACATGAGTACTTCAATTCGCTCAGCATGGAGGACCAAAGCAAAGTCTGGATGCTCGGAGGAATTTTGCGTTTAGCCGACGCGATGGACCGCAGCCATGAGTCGCGGATCAAAAATTTTAAGGCGACGCTCCGTGGAGAACGGGTCCGTCTCGAATTATTGACCGCTCGGAAATCCGATCATGAGCGGTGGGCGATCGAAAATAAAAAAGATCTCTTCGAAGAAGCGTTTGGAGTCACGTTGCAACTCGTCTGAGCGCTCATAGGCGAGGGACAAAAAGGCAGCCTTTACAGTTATAGGCCCGCTTCCTGCGATAGGCGGGACGCAGGCATTGTGATTACATCGGGGCGTGGCGCAGCTGGTAGCGCACCTGCTTTGGGAGCAGGGGGTCGCACGTTCGAATCGTGTCGCCCCGACTTTTTCAACCCTGCATGGGTGCCGGAGCGGGTTGCGGTTGCGGCATGGGGTTCGGCGTAGCCGGATTTGGCGATGGATTTGGCACAGTTCCCGGCTGGGGCGGTGGACTTGCCGGTCTGGACGGCGCCGGAGAATTGGGATTGTTTGGCGTGGGGTGTGCGGGTTGAGGATACGGTACGGGTTGTGGCATGAGGTTCCGATCTGCAAGCGGTATGCCTTGAGAGATGCCTTCCTTAAGAAGAATTAAGAAGAAATCGCGCACGTGCTACCGGTTCGTACGGTTGCTTATTTGCTTCGGGCGAGCGTTGAACTTTCGTGAAAGCGGGGCATGTTGCACGTAGCAAGCGTCCGTGGACTGTAGTGAAATGTGACAGGGATGAACGATTTCAAAATGTTCATTCCGGCACACGCCTTGCACGAAACCACTCGCTCATTCGAAGCGTACCTATAAAAACACAATCTTCTCGAAGAAGCCGAAGGCGGCGTCCACGCGTCGTTTCCTGGAGTCTTTAGTTTACATCCTCGTTATGCAAAAACTCTTTTACAATCGCCGCCGCCTTGCGCTCACCGGCGCCGTGCTTGTGGTCGTCAGCGCGCTCATGGGTGCCCGGATCGATCGCGCTTATAGCGATAATCCGATTATGGATCAAATCCATAAATATGGCGAAGTTCTCGAAATGGTCCAGCAGAACTACGTCGATAAGGTCGATGTCGCTGAATTGAACGATGCCGCGATTGTCGGAATGTTGGGCAAACTCGATCCGCACTCGGTCTATATGCCTCCCCAAAATGTCGAAGAGCAGGACGAGCAGTTCCAGGGTAAGTTCGAGGGGATTGGTGTGACATTTACGATTATTAAGGACACGATCACGGTCGATGCCCCGATTCCCGGCGGCCCGAGCGATCAGCTTGGTATCCGTGCCGGCGATAAGATCGTCTCGATCGATGGCAAGTCGGCCATCGGCATGAAGGAGGATGAAGTCCGCAAAGAACTTCGCGGCACGAAAGGAACGAAAGTCAACGTGGGGATCGATCGCTTTGGCGAGGAGAAGCCGATCAACTTTACGATCACCCGCGATGTCATTCCGATCGTGAGCGTAATGGCGCACTTTATGGTCGATCCGACGACGGGTTACGTCGACGTCGGGCGCTTTGCCGGAACGACCTACGATGAGTTGATGCAGGCCCTCAATGACTTGAGCAAACAGGGGATGCAGCGCCTCATTCTCGATCTTCGTGGGAACCCCGGTGGGTATCTCGAGCAGGCCGTTCGCGTGGCCGATGAATTTATCGGCGGTAACAAAACGATCGTGTACACGAAAGGCCGCGCCTCGCAGTTCGACGATGTCTTGACTTCGCACCCGGGCGATGAGTATGAAAAAACGCCACTCGTGGTTCTCGTCGATAATGGTTCGGCCAGTGCCAGCGAGATTGTTTCCGGCGCATTCCAGGATCTGGACCGCGCGCTCATCGTGGGCCAGACAACCTTTGGAAAAGGACTCGTGCAACGGCAGTATCCGCTGGAAGATGGAAGCGCGATCCGCCTTACGATTTCACGATATTACACCCCCAGCGGCCGCTCGATCCAGAAGCCGTATGAGGGCGGGCACTATGTGAAAAATCTTACGGCTGCCGCGCAAAGCGATGAGGAAGAGGACAATTATTCCCATAAGTACGATGTGAATTCTGCCGATACCAACCGCCCGAAATTTAAGACGGCAGCCGGCCGTACGATCTACGGCGGCGGCGGTATTACGCCCGACTTCATCGTTCCTAACGATACGATCCAGCAGACTACGAAGAAGATCTGGGCTGCGGGTGTGCTCAGCGATTTTTCGGAGGACTTCGTCAGTCATCACATCGAGGATATTAAAAAACAGGGCGGTGCCGATTATTTCGTAAAAAACTTCAGGATTACGGATGCCATGTTTAACGACATTCTGCGCCGTGCGAAGGACAAGAAGGTCGATGTCGATATGGAACAATTCAATATCGACCGCCCCTGGCTTGCCGTCGTGCTCCGCGCCGAGATCGGACGTCAGATCTATGGCAACGAAGTCCGTTACCGGATCCTGCTCGAGAACGACCGGCAGTACCAAAAGGCCTATAGTGTTCTGGACGAAGCAACGCACCTGGCGGCGGCCTTTAAATAAAACGAGATAGAGTTCAGAAATAAAAACAGCCGGCGATTTTCGCCGGCTGTTTTATTTTCAGAAGTCGCGTTTACTTAATTCAACGGCCCTTTATAGTGCTTGTCCCGGATGACACGGACGTTCTTTCCGTTGCCTTCGTCAAGGACCATCGGCTTTTTTACTGCGGGCGTCGAAGTAGGTGTTTCGCCCGGCTGCTCGATCGGCAATGCGGTCGAGACAGAATGCTGTTCATGTACGGCGGTTTGAGCCGCAGGCAAAGAATTATTTCTCGAAAAAGAATTATTTTTCGAAATCGAAGGGGCCTCTGCGGAAGAAGAATGAAGACCCGGAATGTAATACGCCGCCGCGCCGATGATCGCGGCGCCCGTGGCATACAGCGCAAGCTTCGCTCCCAAACTACGGAAGAGGCCTTTGCCGGCCGTTGCGATCGCAAGCTTTGCCGTCAGCCGCTCCCCCGGGACGGTTGGGAACTTCGCACGAAGCTCTTTCGCGTCCGCGCGGAGCGTTTGCTCGATATTGGCGTCCAACGTATCGTTCATACGGTCTCTTTTTCCTTTCTGGTTTTCTTTGGGATCGAAATCCCGAGTTTCTTGGCATCGGTTTCGACAAGGGAGCGAAGGCGTGTCCGCGCGCGCGAAGCCCGCTGCCATGCGGCATCGTTCGAGATCTGCAGCATTTCTGCGATTTCGCCGAATTTATAACCGCTGTAAATATTCAGCACAAGAATTTCCTTGTCTTCCGCTTCTAATTTCTCGAATGCTTCCAGTACGATGGCTTCCATTTCGGATTCGCCGGAAACCTCCAAGTGAGCCGCGCTCGATTCTGGAAAATCTTCGAGCGAGACGGCATATTTCGTTTTCCGGTGCTCGTCAATCTGAAGATTCCGCAGCATCTGGAAAAGGAATGCGGCGGGCGAAGCGATCGGTGCTCGTTTTCCATGGTCGCGCATGGCAATGACCCGCTCCCAGAGTTGTTGCATGAGGTCGTCCGTCCCGGCCGGCGACACTTTATAGCAATAGGCGGAAAGCCGGGGGTTCAGCTCTCGGTACAGCTCCGCAAAGGCCGCGTTATCCCCGGCCAAAAATCGGTCGAATTGCCGTTCTAAGTCTGTCACCAGCGACTGAAACCCGCTATCTTATTATAGAAGTCCATGACAAAGACGAACGAAAATCGTCAATCCTGACAGCAAATGGCTGTTCATCAATGACCGCCAAATAGGATTACCTCAGGGCCGATTCAAGGCTCGTTCGGGCGTCTGTTTTTTCGTCACGATATTTTACGACGATCGGCGCGTACATCGAGAGGCCATATTCACGGGCGAAACCCGATTTCGAGGCAATGGAACGGGAGCCTGCCACCACCACGGCACCTTCTGGAACGATCAGCGGGTCATCCGGACTCGCTCGAGAAATGATCCGCTCATTCACAATATCGTAGATCGGCGTCGATCCGGTCAGGACGACACCGGTTGCCAGCACAGCACGGCGTTTTACGATACAGCCTTCATAGACACCGGTATTGCCGCCGAGCAAAACATCGTCCTCGATAATAACGGGCATCGCACCGGCCGGTTCGAGCACGCCGCCGATCTGTGCGGCCGCGCTCACATGTACCCGCTCGCCGACCTGCGCACAGCTTCCGACGAGCGCATGGGAATCGATAAGGGTTCCAGCGCCGACGTACGCCCCGATGTTGATATACGAGGGCGGCATCACAATGACGGACGCCGAGACGAACGAACCGTCGCGAATGGCGGTCCCGCCGGGAACGATACGGACGTTGTCCTGCAGATAGAACGGATGGAGTGGGACCGTATCTTTATCGAAGAAATTCCAATTGTCTCCGTCGGCGGCGGAGAGCGATTGGGCCGTTAAGGTTCCAGCGCGAAAGCCAAGCAGGATGCCCTGCTTGACCCAGGTATTCACGCGCCACCCGGTATGAGAACGCGCATCCGGCTGCGCGGCACGGACGTCACCTTTATTCAATGCCGCTCGGAGGCGTTCTACGAGATCGAGCGCGACGTCGCGCCGGCGAAGGAGTTCGTCGGCGGCAAGCGGAACCAGTGCTTCGATCTGCTCCTTCAGTTCAGAATGGCTCACGGAACTTATTTTGCCTTAAAACTCTGGACCGACTTTTCCAGCGCCGGACGGAACGCCCCTTCGAGTTCGTTCGGCCAGGACACCGTGATGCGATAGACGGTTTGTCCCGACATCACGAAGTAGGCCCGGGCCGTTGCTCCGGCGGAGCCATAGCTGATCATCTTCGCAGCCTGTCCTCCGAGGGTTGTACTTTGTACCGACGCACCGTGATACGTCTTGGACGCATTTTCGGCGACATATTTATCCAGGTCGATCCCTTTCTGGACCTGATTGGCATCGACACGGACCATCGCGTCGGCGCGTTCGCCTTTGATCTCGACCCCGCCGGCCATCGGGCTCGCCTGGAAATTATCGGGATATTGGATCGAAAATCCGGACCCGCTATAGTTCGTGAACGTTGCCGATGGCTTCATCTGCTCCATCATGGCCGCCTGGGATGCACTGTCGTACTTACCGCCCGTGATCTTCATCACAAATGCCGGCTGAACGGATTGTTCGGAAAGATCGAAGATCGGTTTGTATTTCGCCATGCGTTTCGTGCCGAAGGTCGCGGCATCGAAATACGTCACGATAGAGTCCTTATCGGTAAAAATTCGGTACCCGGTGAGACCGTCCGCATCGCCCTGGATCGAGTACGACACCTTGAGCGCCGGAAGACCCCCGAGCGTGGCCGGATCGGGACCGGTAAAGGTCACATTGTCCATGCTCTGTTTAAATGATGCGGCTTCGGCTTCTTTGGACGCATGCTCTTTGGCACCGACTTCGATGCGCGCACCGTAATCGCCTTCGGTAAAATTCTGGAAGCGTGTTTCTGTCGAAGGCGTGGAATAATAGGTCGTTTTCTGGCCGGGAACCGATTCGGCGACCCAGTTTTTCGGCGCTTTAAAGCTAAACCGATAGACGAGGTCTTTGTAGGTCACCATTTCGCCCGGTTGGACGGGCGTCATGTCCTCTTCTTTTTTTCCGCAGCTCACGAGGAGCGTGGAGGTCACGATCAATAAGAGGAACGAAGGAAAAATACGGGAAATGCTCTTTTTCATCGTCATACTGATTTGAAATTCGTATTATTTCGCCGGTTTCGAACTTTGGAAGAACCGCACGTTCGCATCGATGCCCTGCAGTCGGATCTGCTCGGATAATTTCGTGAGGCTTTCGAGCGCGGAGTCGAGCCTCATCGCGAAACTTTCGTCCCTGGTAAGACGGTACAGGAACGTTTTATGTTCGGCACCGCCCGAGATCATGGTGTCCAGCCTTGCGAGCGAGCGCCGTGCATCGGCGACGGCTCGAATGCCGGAATCTATAAACACACGAAGGCCGGCTCTGTTCTCCCCGACCGTGGAAGAAAGCACGCGAAGGGCGGAGTCCGCGGCTTCGAGAGTGCGACCGAGCATCGGGCCATCTTCCGAAAATAGTGTGGAAGCATGCGCCGCCGCCCGATCGACATCGGCAAGCGTTCCCTGCGCTGCACTCAGCGTACGGTTCAATTTCTCTTTCAGCGTGTCCCCGGCAAGGATCCCATTCATCGAGCCGAACAGCGTATCGGCCCTGCCGGTGATCGAGGTAAGTGTGTTCGAAAGCGACGTGATCATGGCGACGATCGTCCCAATATCGCCCGCATTCGAGCCCGGGATGATCGCATTTTTTGCGAGCAATGCGGGCGAATTTCCGGGATGAAGTTCGATCTTTTTTCCGCCCACAAGTTCCAGCATTGCGAGCGATGCCGTGGCGTCGGAACGCACGTCGATGGGTTCCGGGAACGCCATGGTCACCACTACGTCCGAGCGGCGCAGTTCAATCTCCTGGACGCTCCCTAATTTGACGCCGTTTACCGTCACGGGATCGCCCCGTTCGAGGCCGGCAGCAGTGGGAAACGTGGCGCGCACGGTCTGCTCCGGCGCGCCGAAATACCAGTGCTTTGCCCAGCCGATTCCGGCCAGCAGCACCGCTATGGCAACGAGCACCGTGATGCCAACCTTAATATTAGTCCGTTCCTCCTGTGTCACAGGTGGGTGAAACAAAATCTCATCTTATTAATCTCACAAATCGCCGAAGCGCACATTCCGACAACTCTTCGCTGAAAAAAAACATTGTAGCAGGTTTCCGCCCCAACGGGTGTGCTATAAGCATAGGTTGCCTCCTTATTCCGCGATTTCCACGTGCCAAAAACTGCGAAGAAGCCATCTTCCACCCCCATCCAGCATCCGCCGGTTTCGAACCGGCCGAACGGTCATGGACCGAACGATCGAGAGCCTGCCGGTCAGGCCTCCAGCGGCCAGGCGGCAGGCCAGCTTCCGTCTTCGAAACGGCCGATTTCCGTTCGCGGCGCGCGGCTGCATAATCTGAAAAATATCTCGCTCGACCTCGCTCGCAACAAACTGCATGTGTTTACGGGCGTCAGCGGATCGGGAAAATCTTCGCTCGCTTTCGATACGCTCTATGCCGAAGGGCAGCGGCGCTATGTCGAAAGCCTTTCGGTGTACGCGCGACAGTTCCTGGAACGAATGTCCAAGCCCGAGGTCGATTCGATCACGGGCATCAGCCCCGCGGTCGCCATCGAACAAAAAACGCTGACGCGCAACCCACGCTCGACGGTTGGGACGCAGACCGAGATCTACGATTACCTTCGCTTGCTCTTCGCCCGCGTGGGCCACACGTATTGCGTGCGGTGCGGGCGGCTCGTCCGGAAAGACACGCCGCAGACGATCATCGAAGCCATTCGCGCGCGCGCGAAGGCGGGGCAAAAATTCTATATTACGTTCCCGATGCACCGGCATGAGCAGCGGTCGCTCGACGACGAGTGGAATAATCTTCGTTCCCAGGGCTTTTCGCGCATCGTCATGGCCGGCGAAGAACGCATGCTCGATCTTTCCGAAGATAATCCGACCCAGCTCGACCCGGCCCGCGTCCGGATCCTGGTCGATCGGCTGATCTGGCAGCCGAACGACGAAGGGCTGGCCTCCCGCGTTGCCGATTCGATCGAAGCCGCCTTCAACGAAGGTGCCGGACGCGCCATTGTAGCCTTCCTTGTGGGAGACGGCTCGACCGAAGAAGAAAAGTTCTCGGAACATTTCGAATGCGCGACGGACGGCCTTCCCTATGAAGAGCCGGAACCTCGCCTGTTTTCCTTCAATAACCCGTATGGGGCCTGCCCCGAGTGCCAGGGCTTCGGTCGAGCGATGGGGATCGATCCCGACCTGGTCGTTCCGGATTCGAGCCGATCCCTTCGGCAGGGAGCGGTCGTCTGCTGGAACGGCGCAAAATTTTCCGAATATTTGCGAGACCTGCTCCTGATTGCGCGCGAGGCCGACATCGATATCGATCTTCCGTATGCTTCGCTTACGGAGCGCGAAAAAAAACTGGTGTGGAACGGCTATAAGTCGTTTGCCGGCATTAAAGGGTTTTTCGAAGAACTCGAAAAAAAGACCTATAAATTGCACTACCGCGTGATCCTGTCGCGCTTTCGGGGATATACGACGTGCCCGAAATGCAACGGTTCTCGGCTGCGGCCGGCCGCGATGAATATTCGTGTAGCCGGCAAGACCATTCACGATATCGTCCGCATGACGATCGACGAAGCGAGGGAATTTTTCTATCGTCTCGAACTGACCGCCTACGAAACGACCGTCGCCGCGCGCATTATCGACGAACTACGCAAACGTACGCGCTACCTGGACGAAGTGGGCCTGAATTATCTTACGCTCGAACGGTTATCGAATACCCTCTCCGGAGGCGAGTCCCAACGCATCAATCTTGCAACGTCGCTCGGCAGCGCACTCACCGGTGCGCTCTACGTCCTCGATGAGCCGAGCATTGGCCTGCATCCTCGCGACACCGATAAGCTCCTGCGCATTTTGAGGAGTGTACGCGATTTGGGAAATACTGTCGTCGTCGTCGAGCACGATGAAGAGGTGATCCGCGCGGCGGACGAGCTTGTCGATTTCGGCCCCCGCGCCGGGGAGCACGGCGGGGAAATTTTGTTTCAGGGTCCGCCGAGCCAGATGAATGGGAACGCGGCGTCCCTTACGGCGAAATATCTACGGGGTGAACTTTCGATCCCGATTCCGAAAAAACGCCGCCGCGTCGATCTGCGCTATGCCATTTCGGTCACCGGAGCGAATGCGAATAATTTAAAATCGGTCGATGTCCGGTTCCCCCTCGAGTCGTTTGTAGCGGTGACGGGCGTTTCCGGTTCCGGAAAGTCCACGCTGGTCCATTCCGTCCTCTATGCCGGACTGAAGAAATTAAAAGGCGAGAGTGTTGGCGCTGTCGGCTCCCATCGGGAGATCCAGGGCGAGGACCTCGTTAATCATGTGGAGCTCATCGACCAGACGCCGATCGGGCGGACCCCACGTTCGAACCCGGCGACGTATATCAAAGTGTTCGATCTGATCCGCGAAGCGTTCAGCCGCACCATGTATGCGAAGCAGCGCGGCTGGGCGCCGGGCTATTTTTCGTTTAACGTTCCCGGCGGCCGCTGCGAGACCTGCCAGGGAGAAGGGTTCGTCACCGTCGAAATGCAATTCCTTGCCGATATGTATCTCGAATGTGATACCTGCGGTGGAAAGCGCTATAAGCCGGAAGTCCTTGAAGCGACGCTCAACGGAAAAAATATCGTCGAGGTGCTCGCGATGACGGTGACCGAAGCGATCGATTTTTTTTCCGGCTTTAAGCAAAAATTTTCCGAAAAGTTACAAGCCGATCCAGGCGCAGGATCGGGGCACGAGCGTATTTGTAAAAAGCTGAAGGTGCTGGACGATGTCGGGCTGGGATATATTCGGCTCGGCCAGCCGGCGAACACGCTCTCGGGCGGAGAAGCACAGCGAGTAAAGCTTGCCTCGCATCTGGCCGACCAGAACGAGGAAAAAACGCTCTTTATTTTCGACGAACCGACGACCGGGCTTCATTTCGATGACATTGCGAAGCTCCTCATCGCGCTCAATGCGCTCGTCGAGCGCGAACATTCGATCATCCTGATCGAGCATAACCTTGAAGTTATAAAATGCGCCGATTGGGTGATCGACTTAGGCCCGAATGCCGGCGAGGGCGGCGGGGAGATCATCGCCGAAGGAACTCCGGAGACGATCGCGCAGGTCGAACGATCGTGGACCGGGAAGTATTTGAAGGCCTTGCTTCCGCATGCCGCATAACATCCTTCTCATTGCCGGAGAAGCATCGGGCGACCGGATCGCGTCGCGAGCGATCCGTGCTGCGACGGAACTCGCGCACGAGCGTGGCGGAACGATATCGTTCTTTGGCATCGCGGGGGACGATAGTGCAGCAGAAGGAATGGAACTCTTGCATACGGTGCGCGAGATGTCGGTGGTTGGATTTGTGGAGGTGGCGCGCCGGTTCTGGTTCTTTCGCAGGGTATTCCATGAAATGGTGCGCGAGCTCGACCGTCGAAGGCCGGATGCCGTTCTGCTCATCGACTATCCCGGCTTCAATATTCGCTTTGCTCGGGAAGCAAAACAACGGGGCATTCGCGTGATCTATTACGTGAGTCCGCAGGTCTGGGCGTGGCACCGGTCGCGTATTCAGGAACTTAAAAAAGTGGTCGACGAAATGCTCGTCATTTTCCCGTTCGAAGAACCGCTCTATCGCGAAGCCGGACTATCGACCGCGCAGTTCATAGGGCATCCCCTTGTGGAACGGATCGAAGAAGAACGCGCAGGATACGGGACCCGGGACGCGTTCGCAACTCAGCACCATCTGGATTCGTCCCAGGAATGGCTGTTGGTATTTCCCGGCAGCCGTACCGAAGAAGTCCGCCGATTACTTCCCATGATGTCCCAGGCCGCAAAGGCATGTGCGGCCCAGCACGGCATGCAACCTATTCTTGTGGAGTCGCCTGCTATTGAAGCTGCCTATTATAAAGGATATCTCCGTGAGCCGCTCGTCCGGTTTCGAAATGCCGAGGCCACGCACGAGCTCATGCACCATGCCCAGCGAGGGATTTTAAAAAGCGGCACGACGACGCTCGAGGCGGCGCTTCTCGGGCTTCCAGGAATTATTTGCTATCGCACACACCCGCTCTCGTTCGCCATCGGTAAGCGCGTGGTGAAACTGCCCTATATCGGCCTCGCGAATATCGTCCTTGGGAAAAAACAATATCCGGAACTGTTACAAAACGATGTGACGGTAGAAAATATGGTGCAGGCGTTAGCTGGGCTCGATCTTCCCGAATTCAAACGCTCGCTGACCGGCCTTTCGGAAACGTTACGCGGCCCGGCTCCGGGACCTTCCCGCCATGTGGCGGAATCGCTCCTTGCCGCATGATCAACCGAATGCTTCCAATCGCTGTCACGCTGCTTGCACGAACGCTGCGCATTCGCTGGAGTGGGGAACGCATTCCTCAGCGGGCCGTGATCATGTTCTGGCATGGAACGATGCTCGCCGGATGGTTCTCGGTCCGCAAGCGGAATCCGATTGCGCTCGTAAGCCGCAGCAAGGACGGAAATATTCTTGCCACGGTGCTCGCATTCTGGGGCTACGCACTCGCGCGAGGATCGAGCAAAAAAAGGGGGATGGAAGCCCTCACGGAAGCTATGGAACAGGTCCGCGATGGTCACGCCGATACGCTCGCGATCACGCCGGACGGCCCTCGCGGGCCGCGGCATGTTTACAAACGCGGCGCCTTTATTGCGGCTCGGGAACTCGAACTGCCGCTCTACCGGCTTGAAATCACGTGTCATAGAAAAAAAGTGCTCAAAAGCTGGGACAAATTCGAAGTACCGCTGCCGTTCTCGCGCGTGGATATCCATGCGGTCCGGATGAACCCAGAAGAATTTTTCACTGCCGATGGCAATCCGTGACGACCTGAATCCCTATGCCTGGCTCATGGCCTTCCGGCGTACCGCGTATGAACGCGGATGGCTCCGGTCGGTGCATCCCGGCATTCCGATCGTGAGCGTTGGGAACCTTACGATGGGCGGCACCGGGAAATCTCCGCTTGTCCTGCTCCTCACGGAATATCTGGAACGAAAAGGAAAACAGGTGGCGATCGTTTCGCGCGGATATAAACGGCGCTCGAACGGATTTCTCCTGGTCTGCGACGGAAAGAAAATCCTCGCGGACGTCGAACAGAGCGGCGATGAGCCGCAAATGTTTGCGCGGCTTGCTCCGAATGCGATCGTCATCGTCGATGAGGACCGTGCCCGCGGTGCTTGCGAAGCCAGCGCCCTCGGGGCCGACGTTATCGTACTTGACGATGGATTTCAACATCTCCGCCTGAGGCGCGACCTGAATATTCTCATCGCGACGGCACCCTCCGCCGTGATCCCGTTCGGGCGGGCACGGGAACCGAAAAACGCCGTCCGAGCCGCCGATTTCCTTATCGCGACAGACGAACGGTTTCTGCCGAAGGGCACCACGATTCCATCGGCGATCGTACAAAATGTACCAACGCATTGTTCGTCGATGACGGGAACCGTGGTCCCCCTGACCGAGATTACCGGCAAACGAGTGCTCGCCCTTTCTTCTATCGCCTCGCCGGAACGGTTCCATCGTATGCTCCGTGAACAAGGTGCGGAAGTTATTCCCAGGGACCTTGGCGATCATGCGGAATATTCGGCACCCCTGGTGGCGCAAATCCTGCATGGTGCGGAGAACGCCGGCGTAGAAGCGATCGTGACGACTGCGAAAGACATTGTGAAATCGCAAGGGTATTTCGAACGCGCGGCCTCTTCTATTCCTGTATTCATCCTGCATCACACGCTCGAATTCTTGCATGGCGAAGAGCGTTTTTACCATGCGATCGACCGCATTTTATAACACACACATGACACTCACGATCGGCCTTTCCTACGCACCGGCAGATAACCCCAAATACGATTTTTATCGTAACGCACTTCGCCGCGCGGCCGAGGCCCTCGAATATGAGATCGAACTCGTCGATCTTTCGCGTTCGGCGGATTCGCGAGAAGTCGATGGTATCGTTTTCACCGGAGGCGACGATGTTTCTCCTGCCCGCTATGGAAAGCAGTCGGAGGAACCTCTGTGTGGCACGATCGACGAAGCCCGCGACCAGCGGGAATTCGAGATTGCCGAAGTGGCCGATGAAACGGGAACGCCGGTGTTGGGCATCTGCCGCGGACTGCAGCTCCTGAACGTTCATCGCGGAGGAACGCTCATTACCGATATCGAGAAATTTGGCGGCGCGAGCCATCGCAAAGTCGATGGATACGACCAACGGCATACCGTTCGCATCGAGCCCGGAACCTATTTGCGGCGTGTGCTCGGAGAAGGCGTGGGAGAAGTCAACAGCGCGCACCATCAGGCGGTGGAACGCGCGGGCGATGGTCTGGCGGTGAGTGCCCGGGCTACGAACGACGGAACGGTCGAAGCGCTCGAATGGGCGGATGCGACAGGAAGGCCGTTTTTCCTCGCCGTCCAATGGCATCCTGAGCGAATGGACTTTTCCGAGCAATTTGCCGGACGGCTTTTTGAAACTTTTCTCTGGGAAGTGGGCGCGAATAAGTTAGTGAAACAGAGAATGATACGCCCGATGGCGCAATTGTGACTTCAATTCCAAGGCTCAAGCGCAGTCAAAGAGAAAGCAGGCTTTCTCCAGGCATTCCTGAATTCAATGTTACTCGTTGAACGTTTATTGTAGAACATGAAGCGCGATCTGGATAAAGCCTTTCGCATTCGGCCGCTTGTGCTCGATGGCGCGTTGGGAACGGAACTCGAAGGGCGCGGCGTCAATACCTCCGGCAAAAGCTGGACCGCAAAGGGACTCATCACGCATCCCGACCTAATCTATCGCGTGCATCGCGAGTATCTCTGGAAGGGGGCCGATATTCTGACCGCCAATACGTTCCGCACGAACCCGCGCGCGCTTAAAGATACGGGCCTGGATGCCGAAGCGCTCACGAAGAAGGCCGTCCGCATTGCACGCAAAGCACGCCGCATGAAGGACCGCGGACAGCAGATCGCCGGTTCGATCGCACCCGTGGAAGATTGTTTTTCGCCGGACCTGGTCCCACCCAGCGATGCGGCGCTTATCGAAGAACACCGCGTGATGGCGCGCTGGCTCGACGAAGCGCACGTCGATATTATCCTGATCGAAACGATGAGCACCCTGCGCGAAGCGCTTTGTGCACTCGAGGCCGCAAAAGAGGAGAGCGATCGGTACGTCTGGGTTTCCATCGTTCCCAAAGACGGGGAAACGATGCTGGACGGTTCGCCGCTCGATTATTCCATCCAGCGTATCAAGGAGGGGGGTGCGCACCTCGTCGCATTGAACTGTGCGCCCGTGAGTACCATGCTGGCGGCGCTGCCCCTGGTCGCAAAAACGGCGAAGCGCGCCGGCATCTGGTTCGGTTGCTATCCTAATAGTTCCGAACAGCGGCCGGACGGTTCCTGGAACTTACTCGCCTCGACCGACGAGCAGATGGCCGCCTGCACGCTCGAATGGATGAAGATGGGCGCGGTACTCGTCGGGAGCTGCTGTCACTCGACCCCACGCACGACCCAGGCGATCGAGACGCAACGCGATCTGTTTTACGTCGGGCTCGAGCATTTAGATTCCCTTCCGCCCCGCGAGGACGATTTGCCGTTCTAGCATTTCGAGAACGGCGTTCTTATTCCACACCCAGCGCCTTCTTATTCCACGTTCACGCCCAAATGGTAAAACGTGAAGGCCAATTGATCGGCGGTTTCGTTCAGGATCTTCGTCAGGGGTTTCCCGCCGCCGTGGCCCGCTTTGGTTTCGATCTCGATGAGTACCGGGTTCGGTCCCGCCTGATCGTGCTGTAACGTTGCGATGAACTTGAACGAATGTCCCGGAACGACACGGTCGTCATGGTCGGCCGTCGAAACGAGCGTGGCCGGATATTGGACGCCCGCTCGAAGGTTATGCAGCGGCGAATAACGATAGAGGTTGGAAAAATCGAGCGAGTCATCGCTCGTGCCGTATTCCGAAGCCCAGCCCCAGCCGATCGTGAACTTTTGATAGCGGAGCATGTCCATGACGCCAACTTCGGGCAGCGCAACTTGTGCAAGGTCCGGCCGCTGGCACATGACGGCGCCAATGAGTAAACCGCCGTTCGAACCTCCTTCGATCGCAAGCTTATTGTGCGACGTATAATGCTGTGCAACGAGATAATCGGCTGCGGCAATGAAATCGTCGAACACGTTTTGCTTGTGGAGTTTCATGCCGCCTTCGTGCCATGCTTTGCCGTATTCTCCACCGCCGCGGATATTCGGCTGTGCATAAATTCCTCCTTGTTCGATAAATGCAATGATGGAGGGACTAAAATGTGGCGTAAGGCTAATATCGAAGCCACCGTAGGCATACAGCTTCGTTGGATTTTGCCCATTGCGTACCATATCCTTTTTATGGACGATAAACATCGGCACGCGCGTTCCATCCTTACTCGTATAGAATACTTGTTCGGTCACAAAATCGTCGAGGTTGAAGGGCAGGTCCGTCTTATGAAACAGAGTAGACGATTTTGTATTTAAATTATAGCGATAGATCGTTGGCGGCGCCGTAAAGCCGGCAAAGGTATAAAACACTTCCGTATCGGCGCGCTTGCCGTCGAACCCGGAAACAGTTCCAAATCCGGGGAGCGTGACCTCGTTTTCCAGATGTCCGCGGCTATCGTACACATAGGCATGATTGGCCGCGTCCTTCATATAGCTTGCGATGATTTTGCCGCCGACATAGCCGAGGCCATCGAGCGTCTCGGCTTTGGCGGGAAGGATGGTCTCATACTCGTGCGGACGCGCGGGATCGATAAGCACGGCCCGGTTCGTCGGCGCGTCCTCGTCCGTGACCATCAGGAATTTGTCCCCGATGGCGTCGACCACATTGCAGTTATATCCAAACTCTGTTACGAGCGGATGGAACTCGGTCTCATCGGCGCGTTTCCACGAAATTAAATTTCCAATTTCGCCGCCCTGATTGATATAGAGAAAAATATATTTTTCGTCTTCGGTCGCATTGATCCCGAATACGCGGTCCTTGTGGGTCGAGTCCTGATAGACGAGTACGTCCTCCGATTGCAGCGTCCCTAACCGGTGATAATAGATCTTTTGGAACTCGCTCGAGGCGGTGTATTGGCCCGAACGAGGAGCATCGTACCGCTCATAAAAAAAACCATTTCGGAACCATTCGGGCGAACTATACCGCGCCCATTGCAGGCGGTCCGGAAGTTGCCGGCCTGTCGCGACGTCCCTGACAAAAATTTCTTCCCAGTCGGAGCCGGACTTGTGAATGCTATAGGCGAGATACCGATCGTCGTGCGAAAAACTGGTCGCGCCCAGGGAGGCGGTGCCATCTGCAGACAAAGTATTCGGATCGAGAAATACTTCCGGCGCGCCGTCGAGCCCTCGTTGACGATACATCACGGACTGATTTTGCAGGCCGTTATTCTTAAAGAAGAAATAGTAGTCGCCCACTTTATGCGGCGCGCTGATGCGCGGATAGTTGTAAAGCTGTTCGAGCCGTTTCCGGAGTTTTTCGCGATAGGGAATCTGGGATAGCTGTTGCTCGGTAACCGTATTCTCGGCTTCGACCCAGGCGTGCACGTCTGCCGAATCGACATTTTCTAACCAGCGGTAGGGATCGGAGACCTGCGTTCCGAAATAGGTATCGACCTGAGGAACGGTCCTCGTGGGCGGATAGGCAATCTGGCTCGATGCAGGGCCGGCGATCGTAAGGGTAACGACAAAGGCGAACACAAGATATTTCATGGAATTTTCTTAGTATTTCATCGAAGATTTTTTATAAAAAGAAATCGGCCCGGGACGCAAAAACTTTGCGAACGCGCCCGGGCCGAATATGGAATTTCGGAACGTTAGGCCGCAGCCGTTTCGGTCGTCTTCATTTCCTGCACTTCTTTACGAATTTCCTGCGCTTTGCGCTTTAATTCGTTCATTGCCTTGCGGACTCGCGTGCCGGCCGACTTATTCTGCTTGTCGTAGAATTTCTCGAAATCCTTTTCGAAACTGGCGAGCATGTCCTGCAATTCCTTATAACGGTTCATTCTGGGTACCTCCTGGTTGATGGTCAAGAACAAAAATGGGTTAAAAAACGGCCCAAAATCGGCAGAAGCAGAGCGAAAAAGCCCTCACACATCACTCGGCGCCGTTTTCGGAGCACTTAACTACACCCTAAAATACGAGTTTTTTTCGTAAAAAGCAAGTGCTTTATCGAAAAAAATGGGATTTTTGTACGATTCTTATGGAAAACTAAATCGCTCAACTCGACATTTTTGATCCTGTTTCTGGCCGGTTTATCGGAATTAAAGATTCCGAGTATGGAAATGTATTCCTCCGTATCGAAGTCGTTCGCCGGATACTGCGGGCAGATGGAACGATAGCTATCGCCCGAGGAACCAATATTCGAGCAGGGCGGCACTTTCGCGGAGGCGGTAGTAGGCGAGATCGAGTGGCGGTTGGTGAATGTGCGAGGGGCTTCCGATGGCGTGCATTCCGCAAAACTTGCACATTTCGCAGACTCTGGCGAGGTGGTACTGGTCGCTGATAATGACGAAATGGTCCCATCCCTGTCCGCGAAAAAGCTGGTCGTGGACGTAGCGGACCTGCTCGAGTGTCGTATGACTATCGGCCTCTTCGAGGATCTCGGATGGATCGACGCCTTGTTTTACGAGCTGCCGTTTTGCGACTTCGGCCTCGGCAAGTTCCCCCGGTGCGCTGGCGCCGGTGACGACAATGCGAGGGATCGCATGCGAGGTGAGGAGTTCATAGCCTAAATCGATCCGCTCCCGGAGCGCGGGGCTCGGCCGCTCGCCAAGGCCGTGGCCCCGCCAGACCGCAGCACCCAGCACGACGCCGGCGTCCGGATTAAAAGCCGAAATTTCTTCGATATTCGAATAGGTCGGAAAAAAGAACGCATAAAAAAATGCGACGACGATCAAAAAAATCGCGAGGGCTAATGTTTTTCGCACAATGCGGAAGATCCGGCGAGCGGTACCCAGGTCTTCACGAGATCGGGTCATGAGCGTCGCCAGGAGCGCGAACATTGCCAGGAGGAGCAAGACGGCGGCTTCGGGAGTGAACTCGTCGGGTGCGGTGCGTAGGATACCGAAATCGAGCCATAAGAGAATTCCAGAAAAGATCGCGAGACTGACGGCCCGGGCGCGGCCGATACGGCCGGGATGAATCAGCGCCAGAATCAGCAGGAATGCAACGCAAAGCGGGAACAGGAGCGACAGTACGTCGCTCATAGTCGTTACCCGAAAGTAGATCGGCGTCAGGCCCTGGCCTTCGTATCGGGCCTGGGTGAGCACGACAAAACTCACGATCTGCCCGGCGATCATTGCCAGGAAAAGCGTGCGCTTCAAGCGGCCTTCCCGACGGCCCGGGCGTGGCCGAAATTCAGAGTGAGAAGAAAAATCGCTCATCGCGTTTTTCATTAGACAAATGCGCCGCGTGGTGCGTTCGCAACGGTTCCCTCGCCGCGGCGAAGCGTTCACCTGAATCGTTAAACATTCACGAGCATTGCCGAACGGACGAACTGTTCGCTTTCATTAGAATGTTTGTAACGCAAATTCTCGTTTTTTGCGGTTGAGGAAGCAGGAGATGGAGCGAAACTCGCTCTGTCCAACAAAGCCCTCTTAGCGCAAAGCCCTTTTGGCGCGAAACGGGTAATTTTCGTTCCCAAACAAAGGGAGGTCAGCATAAGGAATTCGTTTTGGCGGAATTCACATTCATGGCGCTCGGAGGCGGGCGCGAAATCGGTGCTAACAGCTTTTATTACGGCCTTGATGGCACCGGCCTCTTGATCGATGCCGGGCTGCACCCGGAAAAAACCGGCTGGGCTGCATTTCCCGCGATCGAAGCGTTGGAAGGAAAGCCGGTCGATCATTTTTTAATTACCCATGCCCATACGGACCATTTAGGTGCCGTCCCATTTGTTCGCCAAAGTTATCCGGACGTCCCACTCTATGCAACGAGCGAAACGATCGAACTGGCGAAGATCATGCTCGTAAATTCGGCCAGTTTACTGCCGAAACAGCATTCGCAGGAAGTGATCGACCGGCTGCCGTTCTATAATGTGCTGGCGTTGCCGGAAACGATCCAAAAAATGCGTCCCCTCGAACTGGGGACCTCCCAGGAACTTACTTCTCGCGAAGCCGCAGGAACGGGAATCAAGGTCACTTATTATCCCAGCGGCCATATTCTGGGCGCGGCGGGAGTCCTGATGGAGTGTAACGGGAGGCGGATTTTCCATACCGGAGATACGTCGCTCCACCCGCAGCACCTCATCGCCGGAGCGCAGCTACCCGAAGGCCCGATCGATGTGCTCGTTTCGGAGTCGACGAACGGCGTGGTCGATGCGTACCTGACACATTCGCGCGAAAAAGAGCTGGAGCGCCTGATCGTGACGATCAATGAGACGCTGGCGGCCGATGGATCGGTGCTAATTCCCGTCTTTGCCCTTGGCAAGTTGCAGGAAATGCTGACGATGATCGGGCAGGCGATGCAGGAAGGAAAAATTCCCAAGGTCCCGATCTATACCGGCGGTATGGGAAGAAAAGTAAGTGCCATCTACGATCAATTTTTAACGAGCCGATCGCGCACGAACGAGGTCGATAAGACCTCCGACGTCGAACAGCAGGAGCTTCCGAGGCGGGACGCGCTGTTTGGCGGCAAATATTTCCGCGAACCGAGCATCGTCATGGCGGCCAGCGGCATGATGCAGGACGGCACGGCGAGCTATCTGCTGGCGCAACGCTGGCTGCGGCACGCGCATTTTGCGATCTGTTTCGTGGGCTATACCGATCCTCGAACGCCGGGCTATGTGGTCTCCCACGCCCAGCGGGAAACACGGATCAAATTCGGCTCGATGAAGCGCGAAGTTCCCGTCCGTTGCCGCATCGAACGCTTTCGGTTCAGCGCACATGCTCGCCGCGAAGAACTGCTCGAGATCGTCCGGCGACTAAAGCCGAAGCACGTGGTCCTCACGCACGGCGATGAAAAAGCGATCTCCGCCTTCGGAGAACTCATCCTCGAAAACTTCCCAGACATGATCGTGAGCGCCCCCGAAGTCGGGAAGTGGTATCGGCTGGATTAATATTGGCCGGACCCATGTGCGCTTCCCAGGAAGGATGACTGTCCGCATAGCACCGTGTATAGGAATTCGCGATTGAATCAAATTTCGCAAAGACTGCCGATGCTCCGCTACCCGAGTCGGCTAACGAACAAGTTCCCGGAACTCCGGCGGTCGAGTCCACGGTGACGGTAATGTAAGTCGAAGGATTATAGTCTCTCTGCACATGCAGGCTAACGGAAAAAGCTCCGCCGTAGTAAGGAAATGGTGCGATGTGTAATTGTATCGGATTTGGTGGCAAACCTAATGAAGAATAAACTTCTAAACGGAGTTGGTGAAAACAACCGAAAACAGAGGGTTTATGAGCAAAATCAAAATAGTCTTTAAGAAATTGGGTTGTAAGAAAACGCATTTAAGAAGCAGCGGAACAGGCCAAAAAAGGAACTAACCGCACGGCTCATCGCTTATAGACCGCCCGAAAAACGGACTTATCAACAGATTTGGAGAAATTGCGAGTGGCAACGGATAAAAATGGCGTTTTTAAAACGCGAGCGACGAAACAGGACGAAGTCCAGCGGAAATGGCACCTGGTGGATGCCGAAGGACAGACGGTCGGCCGTTTGGCTACACGCGTAGCGACGCTGCTTCGTGGAAAGCACAAAGCGACCTTCTCGCCGCATGTCGATACCGGCGATTTTGTCGTCGTTGTGAACGCCGCAAAAGTCAAAATGACCGGCAAGCGTATGTCGCAAAAGGAGTACTATCACAACACATTGTACCCCGGTGGCGCCCGTTTCGAGAAATTTCAGGAAGTCCTCGCGAAGCATCCCGAGCGGATCGTTTCCGAGGCTGTTCGCGGTATGCTGCCTAAAAATTCGCTCGGTGTAAAGACATTCAAGAAATTGAAGGTCTATGCCGGGGCCGAACACGAGCACGCGGCACAGAACCCCCAGCCGTTTACGATCGGATAATTCAGATTAAAACTTAAGACATTGGCAAAGCAAGCAGATATTTACGTAGGCCGCCGCAAAAACGCAGTCGCGCGAGTTTTTCTAACTCCCGCTGCCGGTGGATCCGCCTCGACGATCACGATCAACGGCCGCTCGTTCGAGAATTTCTTCCCGAATCCGCTCCACCGCGATGACGTCGTTCGTCCCTTCAAGGTAACGAATACGCTCGGTAGTTTTAATGTGAGCGCGAACGTTATGGGCGGTGGCACCACGGGCCAGTCGGGCGCGGTGCGTCTTGCGATCGCCCGGGCGTTGGCCGAAATGAACGATGAGAACCGTCCGCTTTTACGCAAGGAAGAGCTTTTGACACGCGATCCACGAATGGTCGAGCGTAAAAAGCCGGGCCGGCCGGGAGCACGGAAGAAATTCCAGTTCTCCAAACGATAAGTTTACTAATCGTAGTGGCGCGGTTTCGCGCCGCTACATTCACATCACAGATACGGATACAGCCGAATTACGCGGTGTTCGCTACGGCGAATCGTACTAAGGCTCCGTAGAGACCGGATGAGAATCATGAGCGATCATGATCGATCGTCCTTTAACCAAATACAGACATGCGAGTTAGTTTAGAAGACCTCCTGGCCTCCGGTGCTCACTTTGGGCACCTCACCCGCCGTTGGAATCCGAAGATGAAACCTTACATCTTCATGGAACGAAACGGCATTCACATCATCGACCTCAAGAAAACGCAGGCGCTGGCAGAGGAAGCTCTGAATGCAGCGGAAAAGCTTGCGGCCGAAGGAAAGAAATTCCTTTTCGTCGCTACGAAAAAGCAGCTTCGGCAGATGGTCCGCGAAGAGGCCGAGCGCTCGGGCCAGTTTTATGCGATCGACCGCTGGCCGGGCGGAATGCTGACGAATTTTTCGACGATCCGCAAATCGCTCAAGCGCCTCCAGCAGATCGAGAAGATGGAAGAAGAAGGTTCCATCGAGAATTTCACCAAGCGCGAGCGTTTGGATTTCACCCGCGAAAAGGAAAAACTCACGAATACGCTCGGCGGTATTGTCGAAATGCGCGGACTGCCTTCGGCCATGCTCATTATCGATATTAAGAAAGAGCATATCGCGGTCGAAGAAGCACGCAAGCTCGGAATTCCGATCTTCGCGCTGGTCGATACGAACGTCGATCCGGACTTAGTCGATTATCCGATCCCGGCCAATGACGATGCGTTGCGTTCGGTGCAGCTCTTCGTGCATGCCTTTGCGGAAGCGATCAATATGGGCCGTGCGGCTGCCAAAGCGCGCCGTACCGATGAAAGTGCGCAGGAAGGCAGGCCGGAAATGAACCTCGAACGCCGCGGCCGGCGCATTGAAGTCGAAGATTTCACTACGGTTCAGCCCGAGCCGGCTACCGCAGCAGCATAAAGCGGTGTGTTTAAGGGCGTCCATGGACGCCCTTACTTTAAACGGATTTTTTTAGAATAATAATCGGACGTGCATGAGGCACGTCGTACAGGTAAATTTGATATGGCAGTATCGGCAGAATCAGTAAAAAAACTTCGGGATAAGACGGGCGCCGGAATGGCGGACTGTAAAAAAGCACTCGAAGAAGCTCAGGGCGACGAATCGAAAGCGATCGAAGTCCTTCGAAAGAAAGGCGCCGCATCCGCAGCCAAGCGGTCCGACCGCATTGCTAAAGAGGGCGTGATAGCAGCGCGTGTTTCGGAAGATAAAAAGCGCGGGGTCCTCGCGGAAGTGAATTCCGAAACCGATTTTGTGGCTCGGAACGAGTCCTTTATTCAATTTGCGCAGGAGATCGCCGATGCGGCACTCGCGGCGAACGCGAATTCGCACGAAGAATTTTTGCTCGCGAAACTTTCGAACGGAGCTACCATCTCCGAGGAAGTCGGCGCGCAGACCGGCCGCCTGGGCGAAAAACTGGAAGCTCGCCGTTTTGAGATGCTCACCGAGCCGAATGGATTTGTCACCAGCTATATTCATCCCGGAGCAAAACTGGGCGTATTGGTCGCCATTTCGGGCAGTTCGAATGCTGTGGCATTAGGGCGTGATATTGCGATGCAGGTGGCCGCGATGAACCCGATGGCGCTCGATCGCTCCCAGATTTCAAGCACGCAGATCGAGAAAGAGCTCGAAATTTATCGCACGCAGGCGCGTAATGAAGGCAAAAAGGAAGAGATCATCGACCGCATTGCCAAAAACAAGCTCGAAAAATTTTACCAGGACAATTGCCTTGTCGAACAGAGCTTTATTAAGGACGCCGCAAAAACGATCACCGACCTCCTGACCGAATCGGGCAATCTCAAAGTGACGGGATTTGTCCGCATGCAGCTCGGTGAGATGCACAAGCATGCCGAGCCGGCGGCGGAAGAAGCAGTGGCATAATTCTTCGCCGTGGTCCTGCCATGGCTTTTTGTTCCCATGCATTCGAACCTTCGCTATAAACGTATTCTGCTCAAACTTTCAGGGGAAGCCCTGATGGGCGACCGCGAATACGGTATCGATCCGAAAATGATCGAACAGTTCGCGAAAGATGTCTGCGAGACGGCCCGCATGGGCGCCGAGATCGGGATCGTGGTCGGCGGCGGGAACATTTATCGAGGCGTCTCCGGAAGCATCGACGGGATCAGCCGGGTGCAGGGCGACCACATGGGGATGCTCGCGACGATGATCAATGCGCTCGCGCTCCAAAATGCGATCGAAGCGGAAGGGCTCTATAGCCGCCTCATGTCGGCCATCACGATGACGCAATTTGCCGAGCCATTCATTCGCCGGAAAGCGATCCGGCATTTGGAAAAAGGCCGCGTCGTGATCTTCGGGTGCGGTACCGGGAACCCATTTTTTACGACCGATACTGCGGCCGCCTTGCGCGCCATCGAAGTCGATGCCGAAGCGGTCTTCAAAGGGACGCGCGTCGATGGGATCTACGACTCGGACCCCGAAAAAAATCCTGACGCCCAGCATATTCCCTCGATCCAGTATCGCGAAGTGCTGCGGCGCGATCTCCGGGTCATGGACCTCACCGCGATCACGCTCTGCCAGGAAAACAATCTCCCGATCGTCGTCTTCAACATGAACCGCAAGGGTAATCTCCAGAAAGTATTGACGGAGCGTAGTGTGGGAAGTATCGTGACGGTCTGAAGGCGACCGCAGGAATTTTTAGGGGATGTATGGATCGGGGCTGCTGTTTTACGTCCATCGTTTTACGGTGCTCGCGCAAACGCACCGGAGCGAACGTGCGCTGGGAATCAATTTTTTAAGGTATCTTCCAAAACCTTACGTTCAGGCAATGACCACCATCAAAGAAATTCTCTCCGATTGTGAAACCCGCATGTCGAAGGCGGTCGAAAGCGTCCGGCATGAGCTCTCGAAAATTCGTACCGGCCGCGCGACGACGGCATTGCTCGATAGCGTGAAAGTCGAAGCATATGGCAGCGAGGTCCCCTTGAATCAGGTTGCGAACCTGAGCGTGAGCGACGCTCACACGATCACCGTGCAAGTGTGGGATAAGGGCCAGATGGGACCGGTCGAAAAGGCGATCCGGAATGCAAATTTAGGGCTCAATCCGATGAACGATGGCCAGGTCATTCGCGTCCCTATGCCACCGCTTACCGAGGAACGGCGTCGCGAGATTTCGAAGCTCGTCAAGAAATTCGGGGAAGAGGGGAAAGTTGCGATTCGCAATGTTCGCCGCGATGCCATCGAGCATTTGAAAAAATCGGAAAAAGCCGAGCACTTCCGCGAGGACGATCGTAAGCGCGGCGAAGAAGACGTCCAAAAAAAGACCGACCATCACACGAAGGAAATCGATTCGCTCATTGCGACGAAAGAAAAAGAAGTCATGGCCGTATAGATGTTCCCACTCGATCGCTCACTCTTTTTCGTTATCAATCATGGCCTGAAAAGTAGTGTGAACGATCTTTGGCTCGGCTACGCGACGTGGCTGGGCAATGGATGGATCGCATTCCCTCTTGCTCTTATTGTTCTTTTTACGATCGACCGAAAATCGTTTTGGAGCCATGTCCTGCTCCTTGCCATTGCCGGAACGATTGGAGGCGTTGCCCTTAATCTCATTAAACATGCAGTGCATGCCCCCCGTCCGCTGACCGTCTTTGCTTCCGATATTGCAATGGGACGCACCTATATTAATGTGTTGTTTGAGAAGTTATATTGGGATTCTTTTCCTTCCGGTCATTCACAGACCGCCTTTAGCGTCGCCGCGGTGCTCGTGTGGGTTCGAAAACGGTCCTTCCTTCTCCAGGATTGGGGTTCGGTCGCGATCTACGCAATCGCGGCGCTTGTTCCCATTTCCCGGATCTATTGCGGCGCCCATTTCCCCTCGGACGTGGTGGCCGGAACGGCAATTGGCTTAGTTTCTTCGCAATGCTCCTGCTGGGCTTTTGATCGGTGGCAGAGAAGGCGATTGAATCTGAATGCTCGTACCGAGCGTCCACAATGGGAGTCGATATAACTGGCGATATCGTTCGCTGGTATAATTCATGCTAAGGTCTCGGCCAGGAGGGGCTATGTTTCCTGGCTTCATGTTCGCCACCGGCATTGAGAACAGTTATCCGACCATCGACGGCGGACGCCTTCGCGTCGATGAAATGGAAAAATGCCGGCATTACACGTTGTGGAAAAAGGATTTCGATAAAGTCGAAGAGCTGGGGATCGAATTTTTGCGGTATGGCCCTCCCATTCACCGCACCTGGATCGGCCACATGCGCTATGACTGGGATTTTGCCGACATCACTTTTCAGGATTTAAAGCGCCGTGGTATCATTCCCATCGCCGATCTTTGCCATTTTGGAGTGCCGGACTGGATTGGGAATTTTCAGAATCCGGAATTTCCGGACCGGTTTGCCGAATATGCGAAAGCATTCGCAGAACGGTTCCCGTGGGTCCAGCTCTATACGCCGGTAAATGAAATGTATGTGTGCGCCACCTTCTCGGCCTATTACGGATGGTGGAACGAAGCTCTAACGGGCGATGCCGCATTCGTTACGGCGCTGAAGCATATCGTGAAAGCGAATGTCCTTGCGATGCATGCGATCCTGTCCGTCCGGCCGGATGCGATTTTTATTCAAAGCGAATCTTCGGAATATTTTCATGCCGAGGGACCGGACGCATTGCATCCGGCGGAGCTTATGAACGCTCGTCGCTTTTTATCCCTCGATCTTAATTACGGCATTCGGGTCAATTCGGAAATGTATGAATACCTTCTCGATCATGGGATGACACGCGAAGAATACCATTTCTTTCTCGACAATCACCTGAAGCATCATTGCATTATGGGGAATGATTACTATATCACGAACGAGCACCGCGTCTCCCCGGACGGGACGACCCGGCCGTCCGGAGAAATTTTCGGGTACGAGGAAATCACGACGCAGTATTACGATCGTTATGTCCTTCCTGTCATGCATACGGAGACGAACATCCGCGAGGGCTCGACCGGCGAAGAAGCGGTGAACTGGCTCTGGAAAGAGTGGGCAAATGTATTGCGGGTCCGAAATAATGGAGTTCCCATTGTCGGCTTTACGTGGTACTCCCTTACGGACCAGGTGGACTGGGATACGGCGTTGCGGGAGAACAACGGACATGTGAATCCGCTTGGCCTTTACGATCTCGATCGAAATCCACGGAACGTCGGCATTGCCTATCGAGAACTGATTAAAAGCTGGAGCGAGGTGCTTCCCACGGAGAGCCGCTGTTTGCAGGTCCCCGTCGTTCCGTTAAAGCTGGAGCAGCATGCGGCTCAGTCGAACGGAAAAGTGTATCGTCATCGCACCCGGATGTCATGAAGGAAGATTTTGAAGGAAGAACGGCGCTCGTCACCGGAGCGGCGAGTGGGATTGGTTTCGCGATCGCAAAACTCTTCGCGGCAATGGGAGCGAATGTTGTAATGGTCGATCGAAACGAAACGACGGCCAGCGAGGCTAAAACGAAGATCGAGCAGGAAATTTCGCACGCGCAAATCCTGACCGCCATTTGCGATGTTTCCCGGGAAAACGATGTAAAACGGACCGTTCAGACGACCCTCGAACGATTTCAGACGCTCGACATTCTCGTTAACAATGCCGGCCTGATGGTCTTTAAGCCGCTCGAAGACCATACCCTGGAAGACTGGAATAAAGTGCTCTCGGTCGACTTACTGGGTGCATTCCTTTTTATTCGAGAAGCTTTTCGAATCATGAAGCCGGGAAGCGCGATCGTCAATATTTCGAGCGTGCACGCGGTGGAAACGACTCCTCGGGTAGCGGCCTATGCGGCAGCCAAGGCGGCGCTGGTATCGCTAACGCACAGTGCCTCGATCGAAGGAAAGCCGAAGGGGATTCGTGCAAATTGTATTCTCCCCGGGGCTGTCGATACCCCCATGCTTTGGAATAATCCAAATATTAAAGACGGTCTGGAAGTCATCAATAAATCGGATGTCGGAAAACCCGAAGAAATTGCTTCTGTGGTGGCATTTTTAGCATCCCCTCGCGCGAGTTTCGTGCAGGGTGCAGCCGTCAGCGTCGATGGCGGAAGATTGAGCCATTTGTAGGCGCTCACATTTCGAAGGTTGTCTAAAAAATGAATAGAAGTTTATTTGCGGCATTATCTCGCCGTTCTCGCGTTTATTAGTTCAATTAAAAGAAAGGTTTTATCGTGCGTTATAGATGGCGCCTGCCGGAAGCTCATCAGGGGCGGCCGGAAGACGACGAATATGCGCGGGAACTTACCAGATCGATCCATGTACCCGAAAGTATCGCTCGGATCCTCATAGCGCGCGGGGTTCACACCTTCGACGAAGCGCGCGATTATTTCCGCCCGCAACTCGACCGGCTCTACGATCCATTCCTGATGGACGATATGGCCCGTGCAACCGAACGCATCGAGCGGGCAATCCGCGAAGGTGAGCGAATTACGATCTATGGGGACTACGATGTCGATGGCACGACGAGTACGGCGATGCTCACGTTGTTTTTCGAGTCGATCGGTGTTCACGTTGCATATCACGTTCCTGACCGCTTTCGAGAGGGCTACGGCCTTTCGATCGCGGGGATTGATCGCTGTTTTGCAGCCGAGGGTGGCTCCCCGAGCCTGATCCTTACGATCGATTGCGGCATTACTGCGATAGATGCGGTTGCCTATGCCCAGTCCCGAGGGGCCGACGTGATTATTTGTGACCATCATGAACCGCTTCGGCAAAATGGTGAACCGGTGCTCCCGGAAGCGTACGCTATTTTAAATCCGATCAAAGGCCGGTGCGAATACCCGAATAAACATCTTTGCGGTTGTGGCGTAGGATTCAAGCTGATCCAGGCGCTCTCGAAACAATTCGATCTGGCCGACCGGGCGTATGACTTTCTCGATTTTGTCGCACTCGCCAGTTCGGCAGATATCGTTTCCCTGCAAGGTGAAAACCGAATTCTTACGTCATTTGGGCTTAAGCAGATTAATGAGCGTGCTCGTCCGGGGATACGAGCGCTTGTGCGCGCCGCGCAACTGCGCTTAGGAAAGATCAGCACCAGCCAGGTCGTTTTTGGACTGGCGCCGAGGATCAATGCTGCCGGCCGGCTTGGGGATGCTGCACGCGCCGTACAGCTCCTGACAGCAAAAACGGACGATGAAGCACAGCACCACGCAGCCGAACTCGAATTCGAAAATTCGAACCGCCGAAAAATTGACGAAGATGCATTCTTCGAAGCCTGCGGTGTCGTCGATGAAGTACTAAACCGTTCCCACGATCGCATCATTGTTTTGCATAATTCCACCTGGCATGCCGGGGTGATTGGAATCGTGGCTTCCCGGCTCGTCGAGCGGTATCATTTGCCCGTCGTTTTACTTACGACGATCGATGGAGTCGCAAAGGGAAGCGCGCGCTCGATCATGGGTTTCGATATCCATTCTGCGATCAAGCGCTGTGAAGATAAAGTGATGACCTTCGGCGGGCACAAATACGCAGCCGGCGTTTCGATTGCTGTGGACCGTGTCGCCGAATTTCGAACGGCCATCAATGCCGTGGCGACGGAGATGATCTCGGACGACATGCTGGAACCGGAGCTTCGGATCGATGCTACGATCGATCTCTTTGAACTGAATCCAAAGTTTTTTGCAATTACGCGTCAGTTCCAGCCGTTTGGTCCCGATAATATGAGGCCGCTATTCCATGCGAGGAATGTCGAAGTGACGGGTGTTCCAAGGATTGTGGGCAAAACGACACCGCACCTGAAATTTCAAGTCCGTTCGTCTTCGGACACTCCTTCGAATGCAGTGTCCCTTGCGCCGAATGTTACACCGTTTATATTGGGCGGAGCATCCATCGAAGCCATTGCTTTTGGATTGGGAGAGCGGATCGCAGAACTCCGAACGCCCGATGGAAGGCCTCGCAGGGATCTGGAGATGGTTTTCGTACTCGAAGAAAATGAGTTTAATGGCCGAGTAACACCGCAGCTTGTGGTCCGAGATTTTATGTGACATTTCACTAATCTTTTTTGCCCGATCTTCGTTTGGTGGGCCGGAAACTCTCCGACCCAACAACTGAATCGAATGAGCGAACCGAATACGATGATGCCAACTCCTCCGGCATCGCCCCTGACCGCTGCCCCAACCACGGACGGCCATACGAATGGCCAATCTCCGAAGCGGCTTTTAATAGGAATCCCGAAAGAAATTCGCACTGGCGAACGGCGCGTCGCGGCGACACCGGATACCGCGCAAAAACTCCAGAAGCTCGGCTTTGATATACTGATCGAGCGCACCGCCGGCGACATGGCCGATTTTCCCGATGCGCGCTACGCAGAGGCCGGCTGCCGCATCGCCGCTGACGCAACGGAGGTCTGGTCGCACGCGAATATCATTCTGAAAGTCCGCGCCCCCGAGCAGAACGAGTTCGGGCTGCTTCGCGAAGGCCAGACGATGATTTCGTTTCTTGCGCCGGCGCAGAATGCCGATCTCGTAAAACGGCTCGCGGAACGAAAGGCGAATGTCCTTGCGATCGACGCCGTTCCCCGCATCACACGGGCCCAGAAAGAAGATGCGCTCTCTTCGATGGCCAATATCGCCGGTTACCGCGCCATCGTGGAGGCGGCAAATCTATTCCCACGGTTTTTTACCGGGCAAATTACTGCCGCAGGAAAAATTCCACCGGCGAAAATTCTCGTTATCGGCGCAGGCGTTGCAGGCCTGGCGGCGATCGGTGCCGGAAAAGCCCTCGGCGCGATCGTTCGCGCCTTCGATGTGCGGCCATCGGTAAAAGAGCAGATCCAAAGTATGGGCGCCGATTTTCTCGAAGTGAAAATTCAGGAGTCTGGCGAAGGCACGGGCGGATATGCGAAAGAGATGAGCCCCGAGTTTATTAAAGCCGAGATGGAGCTCTTCGCGAAACAAGCGAAAGAGGTCGATATTATCGTGACCACGGCGCTGATTCCCGGAAGACCCGCACCGAAGCTCATCACCAGGGAGATGGTCGAGTCGATGAGAGAAGGTTCCGTCATTGTCGACCTGGCTGCCGAGAACGGCGGCAACTGTGAGCTGACGCAGCCTGGAAAAGTTATCGTCCATCGAGGCGTGTCGATTGTCGGGTATACCGATCTTCCGAGCCGGATGGCCTCGCAGGCGAGCCAGTTGTACGGAATGAACCTGTATCATCTGCTCGACGATATGGGCGGGTCTGCGAAGTTCCATATCGATCTCGAAGATGAAGTGGTCCGGGGCGCGCTCGTCACGACGAATGGACAAGTCCTGTGGCCGCCGCCGAAGAAGGAGGCCCCGCCGCCTCCGGCCGCTCCAAAACCAACCGCTGCCGTTGCTCCAAACGTGGAGAAGAAAAAATCGAGTGCCGGACAAGCGGTGACGATCGCACTGGGCATCGTCGTGTTCCTTGGGCTTGCGATGGGCGCCCCGACATCGTTCCTTCAACATTTTACCGTGTTCGTGCTTGCCGTATTTCTCGGCTGGCAGGTCATCTGGAACGTTACGCCCGCACTTCACACGCCGCTCATGTCGGTCACGAATGCGATCTCGGGCATTATTATTATTGGCGGTATGGCGCAACTCGGCGGAAATATCTCTTCTGCCGTGCTCTGGCTTTGCATTGTAGCCGTGTTTGTCGCCAGTATCAATATTTTTGGTGGGTTCCTCGTCACGCAGCGAATGCTCAAGATGTTCCGCAAATAATTATTATCTCGAAGTACTGACTCCATGGGCAACAGTTTCGCAACCACCAGTTACATTGCCGCGATCGCGCTCTTTATCCTGAGCCTCAGCGGACTCTCCCAGCACCGGACCTCCCGGCGCGGTAACCTATTCGGAATGATCGGAATGCTGCTTGCGCTGATTGCAACGGCTGTGCTCATTCCATCGAATGGCATCGCGCCACTGATCGCCGCCATCGTTCCGGGCGCCGTCATTGGCAGCGTTCTCGCCTCCCGCGTCGCAATGACCTCGATGCCGGAGCTGGTTGCGATGCTCCACAGCTTTGTCGGGGCGGCTGCCGTGCTTGTGGGGATCAGTAACTATCTCGGCGGTTCCCACGGCCTGACCGGTGGCGACCTGACCATTCACGAACTCGAAATTTATATCGGGGTCTTTATTGGTGCGATCACCTTTACGGGCTCCATCGTTGCATTTGGAAAATTGAATGGGAAGATCTCGGGAAAACCGCTTTTGCTTCCCGCGCGGCATGTCCTCAATCTCCTTATGGTCCTTGCCGTGATCGTCCTTGGGGTCGTCTTTATGTCGAGCGCCGAAGGGGCCGGCATGACGCCGCTCCTCATCATGACGGCGATTGCCTTTGTCATCGGGATCCATCTGGTCATGGCGATCGGCGGTGCGGATATGCCGGTCGTGGTTTCTATGCTCAATAGCTATTCGGGCTGGGCCGCAGCGGCCGCGGGATTTATGCTCGAGAATGACCTGCTGATCGTCACCGGCGCACTCGTCGGAAGTTCGGGAGCGATCCTTAGCTTCATTATGTGCCGCGCGATGAACCGCTCGTTCATCAGTGTGATCCTGGGCGGATTCGGGACCGCCGAAGGCGTGGCGCCCGGAGCCGGCGGCGAGCCTCAGGGCGAAGTAACGCCGATCGATATCGATGGAACAGCGGAACTCCTTTCCGATGCGAAGAGCGTTATTATCGTTCCAGGTTATGGCGTCGCTGTGGCCCAGGCGCAGCACTCTCTTGCCGAAATGGTCAAGCTGTTGCGCGATGCCGGAGTGGCGGTCCGGTTCGGAATCCATCCGGTTGCCGGCCGTTTACCGGGTCATATGAATGTGCTGCTCGCGGAAGCAAACGTTCCCTATGATATCGTTTTCGAAATGGACGAGATCAATCACGATTTCCCTGCCACGGACGTCGCAATGGTGATCGGTGCGAACGATATCGTGAACCCTGCCGCGCTGGAAGACCCGACGAGTCCCATCGCCGGAATGCCGGTGCTCGAGGTCTGGAAAGCGAAGACGGCGGTTGTGATGAAGCGCTCGATGGCCTCGGGGTACGCCGGCATCGACAATCCGCTCTTCTACAAAGAAAATACGCGCATGCTCTTCGGCGACGCGAAGAAGAACGTCGATGCCCTGGTCGCGAAGCTCAGGGAACTTGTGACGGCGTAATGGCCCCAAAGATTCGCTGTGCCTGGGCCTCCCTGGAAAAGGAGTCGCTCCTGGCGCACTATCACGATACGGAATGGGGTGTTCCGGAACATGACGATCGGAAGCTCCTTGCCAAGCTCATTCTGGACGGTGCGCAGGCAGGACTGAGTTGGGTCACTATTCTTCGAAAGAAAGAAGGCTACCTGAAAGCATTTCGGAATTTCGATCCGGAGATCGTGGCGCGATTCGGCAAGCGGGACATCGAGCGGCTCCTGAACGACGAAGGAATTATTCGCAATCGTCAAAAGATCGAATCGGCCATCGGGAATGCAAAAGCGTTTCTCACGATGCGAGAAGAAGGCAAAGACTTCGATGAATTTATCTGGCAATGTACGGACGGTCGCACGATCCAGAACCGCTTCCGATCCATAAAAGAGGTCCCGGCCAAAACAAAGGAGTCCGAGGCATTGAGCAAAGCATTGAAAGAACGCGGGTTTTCGTTCGTTGGGCCGACGATCGTCTATGCCTTCATGCAAGCCGTTGGAATGGTGAACGACCACACCACGGACTGCTTCCGGCATAAGGAATTGCGGTAACTAAAACGGGCGTTTCTCGTGTTTCCCTTGTCTCATAACAGGACGCATATGAAAAATTTCATCCCTTTGGCGACATGTTCCCTGGTAGTGATTTGTGTGTTATCCTCCTGTCGGGCCGTTCCCAGTAATTCGAATAATACCGGGAATGATACGACGTCCGGGCCGAACGCATTGCCTTCCGCGATCTCAGGGCTGGTGCTCGAAGGTCCGATCTCTCCGGTTTCCAAACCGAATGTACCGAACGAACAGCCGCTTGCCGGAGCGCCGGTCACGATCACGAATGCTGCGAACAGCACGATCGTTGCTACCGTCACGAGCGATACGGCGGGGAAGTTATTGGTACGCGTGAATGCCGGTTCGTATATGCTCACGGCCGGAGAGATCGCGAACGGCAGTTTTCCGCGGCCGCCGCAGGCGCAGGTCATTCAGGTCCCGAACAACACCACGGTTTACGATACGCTGCATTACGATACGGGAATTCGGTAAGCCGAAAACCTTTTGCATCCGTCTTCCTGCTCGTAGGTACGACTTTCTTTCTTTGTTCTTTTTTTTCCTGTTCGAATTTTGAAAAAGACCATCCTTCTTCTGGGCTCCGGAGAACTCGGAAAAGAATTGACGATTGCCCTAAAGCGGCTCGGCCAGCGGGTGATCGCGGTCGATTCGTATGAGGGTGCGCCGGCACAGCACGTGACCGAGGAGCGCGCCGTCATCAACATGCTCGATGCGAACGGTCTCGATCGCCTCGTCGCACAATACCAACCCGATATTATCGTTCCGGAGATCGAAGCGATCCGTACGGAACGATTCTATGACTACGAACGACGGGGCATCGAAGTGATCCCAAGTGCGCGGGCCGCGAACTTCACGATGAACCGCAAAGCCATTCGCGATCTGGCTTCGAACGAATTAGGGCTCCAAACGGCCCGATATGCCTATGCAAAAACGCTCGAAGAATTTCGATCTGCCATTGTGAAGATCGGAATTCCGTGCGTCGTGAAGCCGCTCATGTCCTCCTCTGGCAAAGGGCAATCGTATGTTCGGAACGAAAACGAGATCGAACAGGCGTGGGAGATCGCGATGACGAAAAGCCGCGCGAAGAACGAGGAGGTGATCGTCGAGGAATTTGTATCGTTCGATTCGGAGATCACCCTGCTCACGATCACGCAGCGAAACGGCGAGACGCTCTTCTGTCCGCCGATCGGTCACCGGCAGGAGCGCGGCGATTACATGGAAAGCTGGCAGCCAGCAGAGATCAGCCCGGAGCATCTTGCCGAGGCCAAACGGATGGCGGGCGCCGTCACCAAAGCGCTCACGGGTTTTGGCATTTGGGGAGTGGAGTTTTTTCTTTCGAGGAAAAGTGGAGTCTATTTTTCGGAGCTTTCGCCGCGTCCGCACGATACCGGCATGGTGACGATGAGCGGTTCACAGAATTTTACGGAGTTCGAGCTTCATGCCCGCGCGGTACTTGGTCTGCCCATTCCAGAGATCGTGTTGGAGCGCGCCGGAGCAAGCGCCGTTATTCTGGCTCCGGAAGAATCCTCAACAGAGCCGCGATATGAAGGCATTGCGGAGGCACTTTCCATTCCCGGCATCGATATTCGCATTTTCGGAAAGCCCACAACACGGAAATATCGCCGCATGGGCGTTGTGTTGGCGCACGATAAGATTGGAACCCCAATTGATTCGCTGCGCACTCGGGCAAAAGAGGCGGCGGCGAAAGTGCGGGTGATACTTAACTCGTAATTTTTGCTTCGTCTGGCTTTGGCTTGAATTTTTCGATCCATCCTTGAAATTGCCAGGGACGAAGGAAAAGCCAAACACCGAGAACCAGTTGAACGGAGTACGGAAAAAGAAATTCCCAATTAATTCGCGTGTCAAATAACAATGGATTAAAAAATACAATCTCGCGAAGAAATCCAAGCAAGGCATTAAGGGAAATATAAAGTCCTATAGCACTAAAAACAACTATCTCGATGCTTTCTTTTGTAAGTGGGGCTTCGTAGTAATCCTGAATCTCAATAACCTCAGGAAGTTTTTCGGAAACGCCTTCTATCTGGCCCTGAGTAAACGGCTCATCTGGAACTAATTTAATATCATCTGAAAGCGATGGGATTGCAAAAACCTTTTGCATGAGCCACTCGCTTTTGATCCATAACAGCGAGATAGCAGCAAGGAAGATACAAATTCCTATAGCTGTTGCAAGCCATCCTGTAGCCCCTTGACTCCTAACTATGATTTGATAGAAAGTACCCACGCTTGAAATCAGGCTAAAAACAAGATATAGCGCGAACAGCCGAAATACGAGAACGACGAATTGCCTTTTGGTCATACACAGTGCCTTCAAAAAAACAAATATACGGCCCGACATCACGGTGATATTAAATTTTTTTCGGACTGCATATTTATGCAACTTCCTGCATAAATATGCGTTACCCTTTTCGTGAAGCAATTACGAGCGGCGGTATTTGGGGCTTCGGGGTATTCCGGTGGAGAGCTGGTGCGCCTCCTGGAGCGGCATCCGAATGTGACCCTTGCAAAGGCGTTTGCCCGGAGCATGGCCGGCGAACTCGTTGGAGACGTTCTACCGGGATATTCCTCCGCTGCCGGACAGCGATTTGAGGAGTTTACCACTGGAATCGAACTCGATGCAGAAATTTGCTTTCTGGCGCTGCCCCATGGAGAAGCGATGGAGATCGCTCCGGGGCTCCTCGATCGGGGAAAGATCGTCATAGATTTAAGCGGCGACCATCGCCTTACGGACCGCGCCCTGTTCGAGAAATATTACAAGCGGCCACAATCCTCGCCGGAAGAGGTATTGCATCAGGCCGTGTATGGATTGCCGGAATGGAACTCGGAAGCCATTCAGAACGCACGCTTTATAGCGAATCCCGGCTGCTATGCGACCAGCGTGATCCTTGCGCTGGCCCCGCTGGTAGCCGAAGGAGCGATCGAGGCCGAACCGATCGTCGTGAATTCCATGTCCGGCGTTTCGGGTGCCGGCAAAAAAGCCTCCATCGAGTATTCGTTCGCGGAAGTGAACGAAAATGTAAAAGCATACCGCCTCGGGGACCATCAGCATATTCCCGAGATGGAAACGGTCCTTGGTGGCTTGGGCGCGCCGGTGAGCCTGACGTTTACGCCGCACCTGATCCCGGTCACGCGTGGAATTTATACAACGATTTGCGCCCGGCTCTCGAGCGATCTTTCGGAATTCGAATTGCAGGGGATCTTTACGAAATATTACGAGACGAAGCCATTCGTTCGATTTCGCGCGGACCGCATCCCCGAAATTCGCCGCACGACCGGAACGAATTTTATCGATTTGTACGCACAGCTCTTGCCGGAGCACCATCAGGTCATGATCATTTCTACGCTCGATAATCTAATGAAAGGCGCGGCCGGCCAGGCGGTCCAGAATATGAACCTCGTTTGCGGGTTCCCGGAAACGGAAGGGTTGTTATGACGGAAATCGCGTATGGTGACGCGGCTATTGGCCATGGCGTTACCGAGATTTTAAATGGGACGGGTGCTCCGGTCCCCGGGACGGCGTTTCACGAAATTGCGGGCGGCGTCACGGCGCCGAATGGGTTCTCGGCGGCCGGAATCTATTGCGGTATTCGCAAAGTAAAAAAAGATATTGCGCTGATTGTAAGCGAAGAGCCGGCTCGCTGCGCGGCTGTTTTTACATTGAATGCTGTGATTGCGGCTCCGCTTGTTGTCGATAAGGAAATTCTGAAAGACGAGCGCACGATAAAAGCGATCGTCGTGAACAGCGGGAATGCGAACGCCTGTACGGGCGAGCAGGGGATGCAGGATGCCTGGCGAATGGTCCGTGAGACGGCTGCGGCGCTCGGTGTTCCGGAACAACAAGTTCTTGTGTCCTCGACCGGCGTCATTGGGCAATACCTGCCGATGGAAAACATCGTAAAAGGCATTCGGGAGCTGCCGTCCAGGCTTTCTCGCTCCGGCGGCTTCGATGCAGCCGAAGCGATCATGACGACGGATACCTATGCGAAAGAGATCGCATTAGATATTGCGTTGCCGACGAACAATGGCACTCCGCATACCGTCCGAATTGGCGGTATCGCCAAAGGCTCCGGCATGATCGCGCCGAATATGGCGACGATGCTGGCCTTTCTTACGACGGATGCAGCTATCGCGCAACCGCTCCTTCAAAACACATTTTCGCGGCTCATCGGTAAATCGTTCAATCGAATTTCCGTCGATGGGGACATGAGCACCAACGACATGGCGGTTATTTTAGCGAACGGCTCGTCCCACGTGCCAGAGCTGACCGCTGGAACGAAAGCATTTGCCGTATTCGAGGAGGCCTTGGAGCATGTTCTCGTTCGGCTGGCGAAAATGATCGCGCGCGACGGTGAGGGAGCGACGAAATTAGTTGAAATTGTCGTCAAAGGCGCTCGGTCGGAATCCGAAGCCATCCGTGCGGCGCAATCGGTCGCCAACAGCAACCTTGTAAAAACCGCGATCCACGGGGCCGATGCCAATTGGGGACGGATTCTGGCTGCCGTTGGATATTCGGGAATCGCATTCGATCCCGCGCGGGTCGAACTCTTTTTCGACGATCTCCCCATTCTTCGGCCGGACTATCAGATCTTCATCGACGAGGTCCGCGCGAAAGAGATTTTCTCGAAAGAAAATATTACGATCACGATCGATCTCCACCAGGGAACGGAAATGGCGAACTTCTGGACCTGCGATCTTTCGAAGGACTACGTGCATATCAACGCCAGTTATCGGAGCTAACCAGTTATCGGAGCTAACCAGTTATCGGAGCTAAGATGAAAGAAACGAATCTACAGACCAAGGAAGAAATTCTTACCAGCGCCCTGCCGTACATCCAGCGGTATGAGGGGACGACCTTCGTGATTAAGTACGGCGGCGCCGCCATGACGGACGAGGCCCTGAAAGAGTCCTTTGCAAAAGATGTGACGCTCCTCAAAAAGATCGGCATTAACGTCGTGATCGTTCATGGCGGCGGAAATGCCGTGACAGACCTTTCGCAAAAACTCGGAATGGAGACCCGCTTCGTGGGTGGGCAGCGATATACCGATACGGCCACGCTCGAAACGGTCGTCATGACACTTGCCGGCAGCGTCAATAAGGAAGTCGTCGCCCTGGTCAATCGCGCGGGCGGAAATGCCGTTGGGCTCTGCGGGATCGATAATAATCTCCTTACCGCGAAAAAATACGCTCCCAAAGGATACGATCTTGGGCTCGTCGGCGAGATCGAGCAGGTCAATGTCGAATGGCTCAATAAACTGATCGCCTCCGGCGTGATGCCGGTCATTGCACCGGTTGGCGTTTCGACCGACGGTCAGATCTATAATATCAATGCCGATATTGCAGCCAGTTCGATCGCCCAGGCCTTGGGCGCGGAAAAACTCTTTTTCCTTACCGACACCGAAGGCGTGCTCTTAGATGGCGAACTCGTTCCCACGCTTACGAATGCACGGGCGCAGCAGCTCATTAAACAGGAAGTGATCACCGGTGGGATGATCCCAAAGGTGAACGCCGCGTTCGAAGCCCTGGCCAATGGGGTGAAAAAAGTTCACTTGATCAACGGCGCGGCCAGGCATTCGCTCCTGCTCGAAATTTTTACGCATGAAGGCGTCGGGACCCAGATCATTCGCGAAGAGAAGGTATTTGGAAACCCGACAAAACCGAAGATCGGATATCGCTCCTCCGATGCGGCGCCGGTCCGAACGCATTCGAAGCACGACCTCCTCGACCTCACCGTGATGACGAAACAGGACGTGGAAGACCTCATGCACCTGACCGATGTCCTGAAGCACACCGATGTCAAACCGCTGACCGGCAAACACGTGACGCTCCTCTTTCAAAAGCCATCGCTACGTACGCGAGTTTCCTTCGAAGTCGCCGTTTCTCAGTTAGGTGCTACGTCGCTCTATCTTGCGAATGAAGGGATCGGGCTCGGGGAGCGCGAACCGGTTGCCGATGTTGCCAAAGTGCTTTCGTCCTACTCCGACTGCATTGTTGCACGGCTCTTCGATCATAATGTCCTGCTCGGCCTTGCTGAACATGCAAGCATTCCGGTTGTGAATGCGCTGACCGACTTTGGACATCCTTGCCAGATCCTTGCGGACCTCTATACCATCCGTCAGCACGGAAAATTGGAACCGGGACTTAAGATTGCCTTTATCGGGGACGGAAATAATGTCGCCCATTCGTGGCTCGAGATGTCGGCAATCTATCCGATGCATTTGGCGATCGCCGCGCCGGCCGGGTACCATCCCGATCCGAAGATCCTCGAGTATGCGAATCAAAGCGGAATCAGTACGATCGAAATCTTAGACGATCCCCGCGTCGCGGCCGATAGCGCGGACGTCATTTATACGGATGTTTGGACGAGCATGGGACAGGAAGCCGAGCAGGTGGCGCGGAAAAAAGCGTTCCACTCCTTCCAGGTGAACAAAGGACTTCTTCAGCTCGCGCATCCGAATGCGCTCATCATGCATTGCCTGCCGGCGCATCGCGGCGAAGAAATCACCGATGAGGCGATCGACTCCAGAAATTCCGTAATTTTCCTACAGGCTGAAAATCGACTTCATGTGCAAAAGGCGATTCTGACCACGCTTCTGGCCTCGCCGGAAGCGAACTTCTTCCAAAAGGAAGAACCCTCATCATTTATTCCATTGAAGCATGACGAAGAACCAGCGACAATTTAGCATTCGTGAGATCATTACCAAGCAGGATGTCGGTTCCCAGGAGGAACTGCAGAAGCTTTTGAAGAAAGCGGGTCATAAAGTCAATCAGGCCACGCTGTCGCGGGATCTCTCGGAAATGGGTGTCACGCGGCGCGCTTCTCCGGAAGGGCCCCGGTATACGATCGGCCAAAACGATGAGGACTCGCGCGTGCGTGCGCTTTTGAGCTATGAAGTCCGTGGCATTTACAGCAACGAATCGATGATCGTCATTAAAACGCTCGCGGGCCGAGCGCACGGCGTTGCCGAACTGATCGACAGCATGGTCTCGCCCTTCGTTTTGGGTACGATCGCCGGCGATAATACGATCTTCATCGCGCCCCGTGCGACGAAAGATATCAAGCGGCTCACGAACGAACTTCGAGCATTTATTACATCCGAGTAACAGTAAGAAAGAAGAAGCAGATGAATACTATGAATGGCTTGGCGGGCCTTCAGGGCGCTCGCATTGCACTTGCATTTTCGGGAGGACTCGATACGTCCGTCATCGCTTCCTGGCTGCAGGAAGAATTCGGCGCGGAGATCGTAACGGTCTCCGGAGACCTGGGCCAGGAAAAAGAACTAAAAGGTATTACCGAAAAAGCCTATCAACTTGGCGCGAAAGCGGCGTACCACGTCGATCTTAAAAAACAGTTTGCAGAAGATTTCGTATTCCATGCGCTGAAAGCCGGAGCGCTTTATGAAGGTGTTTATCCGCTGGCGACGGCGCTCGGCCGGCCGTTGCTCGCAAAAGCGCTCGTCGAAATTGCGCGCAAGGAAGAATGCACGGTCGTTGCCCATGGCTGTACCGGAAAAGGGAACGACCAGGTCCGCTTCGATGCCGGAGTCTGGGCCCTCGCTCCGGACCTTCGAGTCATTGCCCCGGTGCGCCACTGGCCGTTCAAATCGCGCGAGGACGAGATCGCGTATTGCGCGGAACGGGGCATTCCGGTTTCGGCGACAAAAGCGAGCCCCTATTCCATCGATGAAAACCTCTGGGGGACCAGCATCGAATGCGGTGTTCTCGAAGATCCTACCGTTGCTCCTCCGGAAGATGCCTACCAGCGGACGGTTTCGCCGGAACAGGCCCCGAATACTCCGGAAGAAATTGCGATCACCTTTAAGCACGGGATTCCCGTTGCGCTCAACGAAGAAGCGATCGGAGCGGTCGATCTCATCACGATGCTCAACCATCTTGCCGGTGCGCACGGGATCGGCCGGCTGGATATGATCGAGAACCGGCTTGTCGGAATTAAATCCCGGGAAATTTACGAAGCGCCCGGCGCGACGCTGCTCCATTTTGCCCATTCCGAACTCGAGCGGATCACGCTCGATAAATGGACCGCCCATGCCAAAGCAAAACTCTCGCAGGACTACGCCGAGCTCGTCTATAACGGGCTTTGGTTCTCGCCCCTCCGAACCGCTTTCGATGCGTTTGTGGACGAAACGCAAACACGCGTCAACGGCATTGTTGTCGTAAAACTGTATAAGGGAACGATGTCTGTTCGCTCCCGGCAGTCGCCGAACTCGTTGTACGATAAGGCGCTCGCGTCTTACACGGCGGAAGACACGTTCGATCACTCGGCCGGCGAAGGCTTTTCCAAGATCTTTTCGCTTCCCCTTCGAACGCTGGCCCGGACCGTGCCTGCGGTCGCGGAACACGAACTCGTGTAAATGGCCGAAACAACTGCATTATGGGGTGGGCGCTTTAAGGAAGCGATGGACGAGATCGCCCATCGCTTTTCCTCGAGTATTGCGTTCGATTCCAAACTTTGGCGGGAGGATATCCAGGGTTCGATCGCCCATGCGCGAATGCTCGGCGAAACGGGAATTATTTCAAGGGAAGAAGCGCATGCGATCGTTCGCGGTCTGGAACAGATCGCTGGCGAGATCGAACGCGGCGAATTCCAGTTCGACGCTTCGATGGAGGACGTTCACCTCGCGATCGAACGGCGGCTCATGGAAAACATTGGCGCGGCGGGCGGAAAGCTCCACACCGGCCGTAGCCGGAACGATCAGGTCGCGACCGACGAGCGGTTGTATCTCAAGCGGGCGGTCCCGGACCTCTCGGAAACGATTACGCTCGTCATGCGCGAGCTACTGAGAAAGAGCGAAGCGTATCCGGATGCGATCATGCCCGGATATACACATCTGCAGCGCGCGCAGCCCATTCTGCTCGCGCACCATTTCCTTGCCTATCTCGAGATGTTCGCTCGGGACCGAGAGCGAATGGAGGACGTGCTTCGCCGCATCGACCGGTCGCCGTTGGGTGCGGCCGCGTTCGCGGGAACTTCGTATCCCATCGACCGGGCGCAGGCGGCCACGGCGCTTGGCTTTCGTTCCGTCCTTTCTAACAGCATCGACGCCGTAAGCGACCGCGATTATTTGATCGAGCTCTCGGCTGCCTGCTCGATCGTCATGATGCACCTGTCGCGGATGGCCGAAGAACTCGTGATCTGGTCCACGCGGGAATTCGGGTTTATTTCGATGTCCGATGCCGTCACGACGGGTTCCAGCATCATGCCGCAAAAAAAGAATCCCGATATGGCGGAACTGATTCGCGGCAACGTGGGCGCTGTCTATGGCACCCTTGTCAATGTCCTGACGACGATGAAAGCACTGCCGCTCGCATATAACCGCGATATGCAGCAGGACAAGCCGCCGATGTTCGAAGCGATCGAGACGACCCGGAATTCGCTCGAAATGATGGCGCTCGTACTTCGCGAAACCGTCTTTCATCCCCATCGCATGGAAGCGGCCGTGCGCCGCGATTATCTCATGGCGACGGAACTTGCCGATTACCTTGCGCGAAAAGGAGTTCCCTTTCGCGAGGCCCATCATATGACCGGCAGCATCGTCGCACACGCAGAAGAGCTCGGACGATCGCTCGAGGAGCTGACCCTGGAAGAGTATCGGACTTTCTCTTCGAAGTTCGATGCGGACGTTTTTTCATATCTTGATCCCCGGAGAAGCCTCGAAGAGAAAAAGTCCCTGGGCAGTACCAATCCTCGAATGGTGCGAGAGGCGATGGAGGCGTGGCGAACGCGTTTGTACTGAGGCCTGGCCAAGCGGGTTTAAAGCTTACGGCGGCCAGCGTACAAAATTACTCGTAAGAGTATCGCGGACGGCCTGATACGCGACCTGACTGAACGTATCGAGATCGAAGACGACCGTTACTCTCGGGAAATGGCCGCCGGTGTCCGATTTAATTCCAAGATCGAACGTTTTGCCCGAAGGGAAATCCGTTTGACGCAGTTGCGCATTGGCAACCGGAATGCCGTCCTTGGTTACCCGAAAATTGAATAGGGCGGTGTTACCGGAGGTCGTGTCGGAAAGCGTTGTCAACACAAGAGGATACGTCGTTTGCGGGGAGGATGAATTCGAGCATGCAAACGATACGGCGACAAGCGCACCGACCAGAAGGGTAAGATAAACTTTGATCATTTCAGAAGGCTAAGATAAATTTTGATCGTCAGGCGGAGAACGATAATGATTTTATCTTCTGCTTGATATCGAGGAGGCGTTGCGCCCGCCCGGGTAAAAACATGACCTCCCGATTTTCGCCATCGATGCGCACCCGCACTCGTTCGACTCCGTTGGTCTCGAGTACACGCTGGACCTCTTCTCCGGCAGCGCCAAAACCGAAGCGGACCCTCGTCGTGGTTTGTATTGCCTCGCTCGATGGCTCCGCGGGCCTTACATCCGTAAGAATGAGATATTTCTCCGCTTTCATATCGATCATAGTGCGCTCGAAAAAGAACGTTCAATCTCGAAAAAGAACGTTTAATAAAGAGCGGAGAGCAAGATTTCGTTCAATCGTATCGCATTATACAAGGACCGGTTTGCGGGCTTCCGAAGCGGCTTTCAGTTCTTCAAGCAAATGTTCCCATAACCAAACATAGGGAAGCACCTGGACCTCCTGCTCGAGATCGATAATTTCGAACGTACCCGTCTTTAGTTTATGGACAATGGGCGCGCCTTCTCGTAAGCAATGCTTATAGGAAAATGAGCGTCTGACCATCAGTCCTAACAGCCGAATGAACAGTGAGCTTTGCTCCGCCATGCTCGCCGTGAGATAACGGTTTCGGTATTGTACGAGGCCTTCATAGAGATCGAAGATCCGGTTGAAATCTCGCGTTTCGATACAATGAATGATCTGGGCGATACGGAGCAAAACATTCATGCCCTCTTTGTCCCGGCGGGAGTGTGGCACTTTGCGTTCGAGGAGTTCATAATTGAATTTTAGCGGCGTCGTCTTTGGATCGTAGTCCGGTGTCGTCTTTAGTGCATAATTCAAATAGAAGGTAAAGATCTCCCAGTGCTCGTGCCACAATTCCGATTGAAGCGCAAAGCGCTCGTGAGATGTGACGTTCCGTAAGAGTTCCTTGGCGTCTGCAAAACGGAACGTGTTCATATAAAGGAGGAACTTCGATTCCGAAAATGCAAACCAATTGTTCGAACCCGGATTATAATATTCGTCGCATTCCTCCGCCGCGTGTTCGGCTTGCTCGAAATTATGGACGCCAAGATAGCTTTGTAACTGATAATACCAAAAATCGGCCTTCCGCTCTCTTTGCAGGAGGTGCGGCGATCCATCTAAAAACGAAAGTCCCTGCCGGGCTCGCTCCAGCGTTTGCGAGTGCACACCGGAAGCGACGGACGCCGCTACGCCGATGCGATAATAATTCAGTTGAAAGGCATAAGAACTTCCTCCCAATAATGCTTCCAGGTCCGTATAGTATTTTTCTAATTCTTCCGCATACTTCTTTCTTCCGCCCCGTTGGCGATTAAAAATCATTATTAATTGGTCCAAATATTCTGAGGATAATAATTCATTCGAATACGATCTTAAAAGGTCTTTCGTTAAGGCGTTGTATACTCTATACACTTTCTTTTTTCCAGCATTTCCCGCCATCAGCCGAAGCTGTCGCGCCATGGAAAGAGAAATTTCAGTAAGGGAATATTTCGTCGCAAGCTCCAAATTCCTTTCGGCGATTCGTTTTGCGATCTT
>JAJPIQ010000029.1 GCA_021324685.1 Bacteroidota bacterium | reverse complement strand
GATTCCGCGGGCAATCGGCTACCGCTTCTGGATGAAGTGAAGTTTACTCTCATCAAGGACGATAAGACCCTCCTCCAATCGTTTCTGCAGGGCACTGAGGACGAGGATTTTACTATTCCGACCGAGAGCTTTCAACAGATCGTCACGTCGGGAAAAACGATCGCGCCGGAATACTCGAAATACATGCTGCAGCATGTTTCTGCAATGAACAGCTATTTCATGGAGTTCCTTTGCTCGAAGCCGCCATTCGATAATATGGGGCTGCGACGCGCGATGTCCTTTGCGGTCGATCGGGCAAGCATTGTAAAGTACGTCCTGAAGAATGCACCGCATGGCCCGGCCGAACACGGAATCATTCCTCCGGCGTTTTCGCACTACCCGATCGACGAGGTGCATGGCATTGCCTTCGACCTCGACAGCGCTCGGCGCTGGCTCGAGATTGCAGGGTTCCCGGGCGGTCGCGGCGCGCCCGAGATCACGCTATCGGTCTATAACGAGCCACGCCCGATGCAGATCGCCGAAGCCGTTCAACGCATGTGGCAGAATATCGGGCTGCACTGCAATCTTCAGGTCATGCAATCGGCGGAACTACTCGATGGTTCGGAGGACGGCAAGCTCTCGGTATGGCTCACCCGCTGGTATGCCGATTATCCCGAGCCGGAAAATTTTCTCAATCTGCTGAACGGCCATCTGGTCCCGAAAGACCCGGCCATGAAGAGTTATCCCAACAGCGCCCGTTGGAATAACGCGACCTTCGACGACCTTTTTTATCAGGCCATTGCGATGACCGATGAGGCCCAGCGTATGGAACTCTATGCAAAAGCGGAACGTATTGCCGCGTTCGAAGCGCCCACGATTCCCCTCTTTTACGAAGAACATTATCGCCTGCTCCAGCCCTACGTTCGGGATAATCCGCTCGATCCGATGAACCGCGTCGACCTCAAATACGTCTGGCTCGATAAATAAAAAAGATGTAGCGGAATACTCACCGCTGCGCCGTCGTTACTTCGCTCGCTTCATGTATAAGATCGTTATTCAAAAATTCGGCGGGACGTCCGTCGAAGATGCTCGCGCGATGGCGCGTTCGATCGCTATCGTCCGCGAGCGTGGAATAACACGCCGCACCCGACCGCTCGTCGTCCTTTCCGCCTGTGCAGGGGTCACGAATGCCCTGATAAAAACGAGTGAACTTTCTCTGAAGGAAAATCCGCGGGAGGCCCTTACTTCGATCGATCAACTCGAAGCGCGCCACGCACGAACGGCAAGAGAACTCCTCGAGGAAGAGCCGCTTGTCCGCGACGTACAGCAGGCCCTACGCGCGATCTGGGAGGAACTGCGCACGCTCGTTCGGGGGATCAATCTGCTGCGAGAACTTACCCCGAAACGTCGCGACCAAATGCAATCGGCCGGCGAACGGGCTTCGTCGCTCATTTTTCATGCCGCGCTCGCACGGGAACTTGGATCGTCGCGCGAGGTCCATCTTTTCGACGCGCGCGAATTTTTTATCACCTCGAACGAATTCACGTCCGCGAGGCCGATGCAGACGGAGATCGCCAAGCGAATGAAAAAAATTCGTTCCTCCCTGGCAAAGGGAGCAATGGGGGTGACCCAGGGATTCATCGGCTCCACACTCACGGGCGAAACGACAACCATCGGCCGCGGCGGCTCCGATTTTTCTGCCGCCATCATGGGCGTTGCTACCGAAGCCGATTCGATTCAGATCTGGACCGATGTCGCCGGCATCATGACCTGCGATCCACGCGTGGCAACGGCGGCCCGTTCCATCGAGCGCATTTCGTTCCGCGAAGCGAGCGAACTTGCGTTCTTTGGCGCAAAGGTCTTGCACCCGGAGACCATCTGGCCTGCCGTGGAAAAAGAAATCCCAGTCCTCGTCCTTTCCTCCAAAGAGCCGGAGAAACCGGGAACGGAGATCGTCGAAACGACGGAGAAAGATCGTTCCATGACGGGACTCGCGATAAAACGCGCGATCATCCTCGTCCGCATTGCCGGGCAAAGCGGGCAACCGGACGCAGCCGTGCAGCAGATCGTCTGGGGAGCGTTGGCCGAGTCGGGTGCACTGCCACTGGCCGTTTCGCTTTCGGTCGATTCCGCATCGTTCGCCTTTGCCGATACCGCGGTGATTCCCTTATTGCGCGCCGCCTGCGAGGGGCTGGCAGGCATAGATGTGCAAACCGAGCGAGCGTTGATCACGCTCGTAGGCCCGGGCCTTCATTCGCAGAGCGGAATTGCGGCGCGCATTTTTCGTGCGTTAGGACGAACGGCCAACTGTGAAATGATCTCTTACGGCGGGTCCGAAAGCGCAATCAGCTTCGTGGTACACGATGATGTTGCCTCGCGCGTTGCTAAACGCCTGCATGCCGAATTTTTCGAGTGATCCTCGCAATATCAGAGGCCGAATACCTGTAGGTAAAAAAATGTGATCGGAGCGACAAACAGGATCGAGTCCAGCCGATCGAGCACGCCTCCATGACCCGGAATAAGCGTCGATGAATCCTTCACACCGGCATCGCGCTTGAGCATCGACTCTGCAAAATCGCCGATTTGGCCGAGCACTCCAACGATCATTCCCATTGCGATCGCCGTCGACAAGGAGACCTCCTCAAGCCCGGGAACGTAAGCGCGGGCCAGGATCCAAACAAGAATTGCGGCGATGAGTCCGGCAATCGCTCCTTCCCACGTTTTATTCGGACTCACCCGCTCCGCGATCTTATGCCGGCCGAGTTTTCTTCCCACCGTAAATGCCGCACTGTCGCAAATCCAGATGGAGGCAAGCATCGCGATGAGAAAGAACGCCGCTTGACCGGTAATGACGTTCGGATCGCTTGCGAGCGGTTGCACGGCGGCATGGATATAAAAATATTCATGGACGCCATAGAGTCCACCCAAACCTAATCCCAGATATAGCGCGCCCGCCAGCGTGATACAGACCTGGACGAAAGGATTCGGGTATCCTTTGAACAGTTCCAAAAGCATCGTAACGATAAGTCCGGCAATTAGCACAATGGGAAGAAGTCCGGTGGAAGGACTGTGGACCGGCAATCTGAATTGTGCGAACGAGAAAATGATACAGGCGGTAAGCACCATGCCGGCGATAACCTGGGGAACGAACCCCTTCATTTTTGCAAGGCCATAAAATTCGTGGACGGCAACAAGCGCGAAAATGATTATGAGTCCAAGCAGACTATACGGCTTGAACGTAACGTAAATAACGATCGGAATTCCGATCGCAGCTACGAGGATGCGTTGCGTGAGATTGCTCATGCTTCGGTATTTGAATGTTCGTTCAGTTCCGGGCGGAATGTTGTCGGCGGCCCGGCGATATGAAATTGTACCTCGCGCTCCGCATTGCCACGTGCCGAAATCTTGGACGTAACGCCAGCAAAAATATAAGCCAGAATAGCAAGAGCAATGGCCGACCCAAGGAACAGCCCGAGCGCTTCCGAACCAGAAAGTCCGCCGGTTCCCACCAGGTCGGAATTATCGTTCGCGGCAGTACCCGAACTAAAATATAATGCAATCACGATCGAGCCATTATTGACCGCATGCCCGAGGGCGCCGGTAAAAAGATTATTGGTCCGGTATGCCATCCACCCAAGCGCGAGTGCGAGAGTAAAAAGGCCGGGAAGCTTAAAGACACTGACGTGGATCGATGCGAAAAGGATCGAAGTGACGAAGAGCGCAATGAATGGCCGTGCATGCCAATGGCCGCTCCGCTCGATGTTCGTTTGGGCAAAACCGCGAAACAGAGCTTCTTCCGCGAGCGCGGGAACGACGGCCACAAAAAGCAGAACAAGTAAAAAGTCGATCGGTCCTTTTGCCGTTACAAGCCCCTGAACCGTTTTATCGCTGGTCGTTTCGTATTTATCCAGCACGGCATAGATTCCGGGAAAAAATTTCCATACTCGTTCCCAAAGCGTCGAGAGTGCCTCTCCGGCAAACTGCGCCATCAGAATGATCGGAATGGCAAGTAAATAGGCCGATACGGGCGTCTCACGCAGTCCTTCGAGCCGGAAGCTGGAAAAGAAGCTTTGGCCTTGCGCGCGAACGACCAGGGCCGTTCCCACGAGCATCACGCCGATCTCACATATGCCGTTGATCGTCAGGGCGGCGATGGGATGCGCGTCGATGTCGGTCCCAACGACTGCGTAAGTGATCCCGCTGCCAAATGCCTGAAAAGCAAGATACAAGCCGAAGACAATGAGGATAACAGCCGGGATCGTGAAGTAGCCATTTCGCTTCCAACCGCGTCGGAATGCCGCATAAAAAAGAGCACCCAAAACGGCCAGTAAGATGACAGATGCAGCAGCGACGAAGCTTTCCGGTGAAAGTGCGAACATGGAGTTACGATATGCGGCTGGAAGAACGGAAATCATTGCCGCCTGCAAGTTACGAACGTGCAGGTCCTAAAACGGTAAAATCTATGAAGAATTCTAACGTTTTTCAGGACATTGAGCAGTGGTGCACTCAATTTTGCCTTTGTTTTAAGCAAAAATTCGGAACTGAATGAGAAAAGAGTCACCTTAGGGAGATGCCACGTATAATTTATCCCCGAATGGGGGCCAACGTTCGCTTTAGCCTTCCAAAGCCTCGGTTCTCTGATCTCGGAATTTACTTTCAGAAGCTTAGATAACGTATTGAAAACCATGCGCTTAGATCAACCGGTCCGAAGTTATTTCGAACGCGGACGGACCTCTGTTATCGCTCTTTCCTCTTCTGTTTTTCTTTCACTGTTTTGTGCTTTGGCCTCAGCCCAGGTTACTTCTTCCGAAGTTTATAGCACGTTTCAGAATTCAATGGGAGTTGCCGATACCCTTACCGAGCGCCTTATTGCTGAACGCCAGGGTGCGCATGCTAATAATGAAGTTCAAGCTCTCGAACATGCTATCGATCCAGCAACGTATCAGCTTGGCCCTGGCGATGGGGTTTACCTGAATGTCTATGCAGTCCATGGACTCGATCAGGACCTTACCGTGACGCCCGAAGGCCGCCTGCTCATCCCTGGTGTCGGCCCGGTCGATGTCGCCGGACTCTCGATTATTGAAGCCGAACAGAAAGTCCGTCAGGCCCTGGCAAAAGATTATCGCTCCCCTGACGTATCTCTCTCTTTGCGTCGCCTGCGACCGATAAAAGTGAACGTGATCGGAGACGTTCTCTCGGCCGGCATGCAAACGGCTATCGCGACGCAGCGCGTGAGCGAAGTGATCGAGCGTTCCGGCGGTTTTAAAGAAAATTCGTCGCTTCGAAATATCGAAATCCGGACGCCGACCGGCGCCCTTCGTGCAAAAGCCGATCTTGTAAAATATTATTCTGCAGGCGACCTCTCGGCAAATCCTCGCGTCGAAGCTGGGGATGTGATCGTCGTACCACAAGCGACCCGGTTTATTCTCGTTTCCGGAAGTGTTGCCAATCCCCAACGTCTTGAATTTGTACCCGGGGATTCTCTTTCGACCGTGATCGCGCTCTGCCGTGGATTGCTGCCTTCTGCCGTACCCGATTCGATCCAGATCGCGCGGTATCCGGCGAACGATCCCGTTCATACCGAGTGGAAATTCGTAAATTATGCAAACGGAGAAAATCCGGCCCTCCACGAAGGAGACGAGATCTTTATTCGTTCGAACTCACAATATCATGTCCCCCGACTGGTGAGTATTGCCGGAGAAGTTCCCTATCCCGGACAATATCCGATCGAACCCGGGAGCACCCGACTCAAGGACGTTCTTCTTCGCGCCGGCGGAACCCTCTCCACCGCTTCGCTACAAGAAGCGGTGCTTATTCGCCGTACCGGGATCGGTTCCTGGGAAGCGGACCCCGAATTTTTGCGCATTAAGAATATTGGTCCGCTGCTGAAAGAAGGACTTTCGGAACAGGAATATTCCTATTATGAAGCTCGGCTCGACCGGTTTTTCCGCGCGACGATGGTCGTCGACTTCAAGGCGCTGATGTCTGGCGATTCCTCGCAGAACCTTTTATTGCGCGAGCAGGACTCGATCTATATCCCTCGAGCGATGGGATACATCACCGTGTCCGGTGCTGTGAATAATCAAGGCAACGTCCGATACATCGATGGCGGCTCCTGGAGAGACTACGT
>JAJPIQ010000077.1 GCA_021324685.1 Bacteroidota bacterium | reverse complement strand
CAGTCCCAGGACGGGCTCAACTGGAAACCGCTCCGCGACGGGTTCGGAACGGCCGGACCCTCGGCCGTTATTAACGATACGCGATTTTTTGTGCAGGGAACGTATGTCTATGCCGGTGGCCGCGTTCCGGGAGACGACAGCGTTCGGCTCTGGTGTTACGTCGAAGACACGACCAAATACGACGGCGGAAATTTTACGGTGCCGCTGGTCTCGACAAAACATTTCACGATCGTCTCGAGCGATTGCACGAAGCTCGATTCGTCGCTCTTTGTGAGTTACCATAACGATTGTATCCCGGCGCTGCTCGAATCGGCTTCGGTCACGCCGGGCGCTCACTTCGAGGTCGGTCTTCGGGATACGCTGCCGCAGGAACTCAGCGGGGATTATCCGATCTCGATCGAGCACGTTCCGAATGGGCGTTCGTTCGATTCGGCCCTGCTCTATCTCCATTATTTCGCGAATGGCAAAGACTTATTCGATACGGTGCTCGTAAGTGGGGAACTCGTGGGAGCGAATATTATTTCGCCGTTCGATGTGCGCGTCAATAACGCGAAGAACGTTCAGGTGCCGGGCGGCGATACCGTCCGTTTTTCGATCCAGCTGACGGATTCCATTCCGGCCAGCGTGGGTCTCGACTCGGTCCGGTTCGCGTTTCGTTTCGATCCCAATGTGCTGACGTTCGATTCGGCCGCCGGCGAGGCACCCTGGAGCATTCGTTGGATCGGGCACGGGCCGGGAGCCGATACCCTGAGCATGGGGCATACTTCGAATGGCGTATTGAAAGAAAATTCCGTCATTGCACAACTCTTTTATACCGCCAATGTCGCGCCGGCTGTTTCGACCGATTTCACGATCGCCGACATTCGATTGAACGACGTCTCGTTCGATGGCTGCGCCGGAGCGGCATCGCTCCCGGAGCCGCCCGAAGTTACGGTGATCGGGTGTGCCGATACGCTCATACGCGGCGAAATGGCCGGGAGGGCGATCCTGCGCTTTTTGGGAATGGAGTCGGAGGGCGGCGTGACGTTTGCGCGAATTCGGAGTTCCGAATCGGGAACCCTTCACATCGAGGTCTTCAATACGCTCGGAGAAACGATCGCGTCGTTCGAGACGCCAGCGGTCGCAGGACAACAAGAACGAATTCCGATCTCCGGTCTGGGAAATAACAGATGCTATCTCCGGATCTCGCAGGGGGGCGAGGAAATCGTCCGGGCATGGATGCCCACCGAATAATTACTCGGCTTCGACCTGCGCGTAATCGAGTTCGACCGGTGTTTTGCGGCCGAAGATCGAGACCTCGACTTTCAGCTTTTGCTTGTCCTCGTTGATCTCGCGGATCTGCGCACCGAATCCCGAGAACGGTCCATCGATCACTTTCACGGGCTGGCCCAGATGATAGCGGACTTCGGGCGATTCGATCCCGCGCTTTTCTTCGACTTTACCGAGGATGCGCCGCATTTCGTCCGGCTGCAGGGCGGTCGGCTGCGTTTTTGTCGGGCCGACGAAGCTCACCACGCCGGGGATTGATAGGATGAGGTCGATCAGCTTTTTATCGAGCGCGGCTTCGATCAGGATATAGCCGGGAAGAAAGCTTTTCGTTTTCGTCCGTTTTTTTCCTTCCCGCACTTCATAGACTTTTTCGTTCGGGATCACGACTTCCGGAACGCGGTCGGCCAGCGAGCGGCGCTTCATTTCGTCCTCGATATACGCCTTGACTTTTGCTTCCGAACCCGTATAGGTCCGGAGCGCGTACCATTTTAAGCTGATTGCCTGCGGTTCCGTCATGATAATAGTCGCTTAGAACATTTTGAAAATTCCGCGCACGACCGTTTCGAAGACCTTGTCGACTCCGAACGTAAAGATCGCCAGGACCACGCATAACACGAGGGTAATGACGGTCGCGTCCTGCAATTCATTGCGCTTCGGCCAGCTGACCTTGCGCATTTCGCGCGCGACATCGGAAAAGAACGTGAACGATTTCGCCTTCAGGCCCGGACGGGCTGCGCTTTTATCGCCGGAGGCGAGTGCTGTTGTTTCTGCCATTGCTAAAATTGTATAATGGATTATGAGCGGCGATGCGACGGGAACCCATCATCATGGACCGTTCATAATTGTTCCCGCACGACAGGAGGGAGTCGAACCCCCAACCTGCGGTTTTGGAGACCGCTGCTCTGCCAATTGAGCTACTGTCGTAAGGCATGTGCTGCGTGCGGCGCGCGCGGAACGAAGTTCCTGCGCAGCACGAAGCAGGCAGCACTCCGCGATCGGAGCACTACTTCGTCTCTTTGTGGAGCGTCCGCTTGTTATCGCGCGGGCAGAACTTCGTGTATTCCACGCGTCCCGACTGCTTGCGTTTGTTTTTCGTCGTCGAGTAATTCCGCATTTTGCATACGGTGCACTCTAAAGTAATGATGTCTCTCATGATTCCGCTTCCTTCTGTGCTTCCTTGACCGGTTGTTCGGGTCGTGAAGCTTCTACATTATTCAAAAAAATCGCCGAGATGAACTTGAACCGTCCACAGTTCGGGCAGATATAGACCGTCACCGGCAGCGCGCGCGAAAAATTAAAGCCGAGGCCTGTCGGAGTCGGATCGAGGCCCGGCAACGCAAAAAGGTCCGGATTGACCTCCATCTGCGTCCCGCAATCGCCGCACAATTTCGGTGGAGTCATGGCTCAACGTTGAAACAGGAAAGATCAAAGACGAAAAGCGTAAATTTTCCATCCCTTATCTTTGCCCTGAGCGGGAGACGGGACTCGAACCCGCGACCAACAGCTTGGAAGGCTGTGACTCTACCAACTGAGTTACTCCCGCCTGTCTCCGCAACCCGTCCACACGTCGTCGTAGCGTTCGCCCAGGGGCGTTTTTAGCCTACGACACCGATCTTCGTGACCGGAAGGTCACGATTACACGCCCGCAGTGGGACGGGTAAACTTAAAAACTGCGAAAAAAAAGCCGGGAAAACCAAAAATCCTGAAAAAGGCGATGCCTTCGGATCTTAGTCCCCCGAGCGGCGGGATAGACAAAATGTTCGCGGTTCGGGTTCCTTTTCGTACGTTTTTGCACAAAGCGCGGTAAAATTCAGAACTTGTACTCCGGAATGTATTATCTTTATAGTTTCTTAATGATAACAGTGTGTGAACGGTCTATTTTTTTTCAAAAAACCATGAAAGCATCTCGTATTGTATTGGTCGCAAGCCTTGCGCTTGCCTTTGCCGTTTTTAATTTTTCGAAGGCATCCGCACAGACATATAAGCGTCATGCTCTGATCGAAGAGGGAACTGGCACATGGTGCGGCTACTGCCCCTATGGCGCATTTACGATCGATAGCATGACGTCCGCGATGGGCGATAACCTTGTCGTCATATCGTGGCACGGGCCCGCCGGATACGGCGAGCCACTATGGATAAAAGCGGGCGATACCATTGGCTCCTACGACAGTGTCACAGGATTTCCCTGGGCTTCCGTCGGACGGGCAGAAGCCATGAGCGGAGCGTATGAGCAGGCTGGAACGCTCGATTGGCCGAATCCCTGGTCCGAAACGGCGCAACTCGATGCCCAACAGGCGCCGGTCGTCGATTTTCGGATCGTGAACGCCACTTATAATTCCGGAGCCGTCGATTTCGATATCGATATTACACCGCTCAGTACAAGGATGCCGACCGAGGATACCGGGAAATTTTTTACGATTGCCGTGCTGACCGAAGATAACATCGTGGAATCGCAGCACATCTATGACGATCCGAACCAGGACCAGATCGACAACTTCACCCACTATAACGTCGCTCGCGCGCTTGGCAGCCGCGTCCTGGGCGATGCCTTTTCGGTAAAGACCGCAACGACATGGCCTATTCGGCGCCATTATCATATCAATGCGACGAATTCCGATTGGGTCCCTTCGAATATGCGGATTAAATCGTTCGCATCGTATAAGGGAAAGCAAAGTCATTTCCAGTTCTATCTCGATGCCGGCCAGACCGGCTACATTACGTCGCTGCCGTCGACCGCGCCGGATATGGTCTGGACGGTACTGCCGGCTTCGAAGCAAGCAGTCAGTGGCGATAGCACGCACGTTCCGGTCGTCTGGGCTACCGGTGGGAATGTTTCCGCGGTCAAGCTCGAATATTCGGCCGATGGCGGCAATACATGGAATACGATCGTTGCCTCCACCGGCACTTCGCCCTACGAATGGGCGATCCCGAGCGATGCCTATGGGCAGACCGTAAATGTGCGCGTGAGCGATGCTTCGAACAGCGGCACCACGTTTACCGGCCCGAGCTTTACGATCGCGCAAAAGCCGAAAGCCCTGATCTTTGTCTCGTCGCCGATGTCGGGCGATTCGCTCCTCGTCGGCACGACGGAGACGATTACATTCACGACGAGCGGCCCGGTCGATGAAAGTTCCTTGAAGCTCGAGTACAGCACCGACAGTATGCATACCTGGAACACGATTGCGACCGTATCGAACGCGTCCCCGTATAACTGGACGGTCCCCGAAGCGCCGAGCGAAGTTGCGGCGATCCGCATTACCGATGCCAACGGTGTCAGCGGCGTCAGCCAGGTTTTTGCGATTGTCGATTCCGGAAAAGTCTCGAACGTAACGATCGATGGTGCGCCGGACCTTCCGCCGGGAATGCCGGAGACGGTCCATTGGATCGCGAACGGATACTTGGGCGAATCGGTCGATCTCGATTATTTCGATCCCGCACAGGGAATTTATAAGCCGCTCTCGCACGGTCTTTCGGCAACGGCGACGTCCTTCGACTGGATGACGATCCCCCCGAGCCCCGAATCGGGATACATCATCAAAGTGAAGTATGCTTCCGGTGCGACCGGTTATTCGCAGCCGTTCAGTGTCGGTGCGGCCGGCGTCAGCGCGCCGACCGTTCCGGATGTGCCGACGATCGTTCCGAACCCGATCTCTGCCGCGGCCACGCTGTCCTTCACGCTGAATACGTCGGCGAATGTCACGCTTTCGGTACGCGATCTCCTGGGCCGCGAAGTCCTGCACCTCGCCGAAGGAACGCTCTCAGCCGGCAATCATACGATCGGGATCGACGGATTGCAACTCACCCCCGGGACCTACGAATACCAACTTACGACGGGTTCCGGCAGCATGGTCGGGAAGCTGACCGTCGTCCGGTAGAAGCTTACGATAGTCCGGTAATTTTTGAAAATCCTTGAACGTAAAAACGCCGCCTTTTCGGGCGGCGTTTTTTGTGATACTTTTTTTTGTAGATGCCTTGCTTATAGTTATTGTACAACAAAATCGCGTACGGTTTCGCCGTCTCGGGTCGTGACCCGAAGGTAATAATTTCCCGGTGGACATCCGGTGAGATCGAGCGCCGTCCGCAGGGTTCCCAAAGGGTCGGTGAAGGTTTGAATTCTCCGGACCTGCCGACCGAGCGCGTCCGTGACGTCGAGCGCGATCATTCCCGCCGGCATGCCATCGAGATCGATGTTCAACTGGCTCGATGTCGGGTTTGGATAGAGTCCGATCCGCTCGAAGACCGGCGTGCCGGACACCGCAAGGGGCGATTGCGTAATAGAAAAATCGTATTGAAATCCTTTGCCAAAATCGTTATTGACCGTATAGAGTGTTTTGCCGGTCCGAGTGCTCTGCCGTAAGCGAAGATATGCTCCCGGATGCTGGGACGTATCGGCCCAATAATAGAGACCGTTTTCTCCATCATCGTGAAAGACGATCGTGTAGCATCCGACCGGAAGAATAAGCGAATCGTAGTATACGGTATTGGGATCGAACCCACCGTTTGAGAATACCGTATCGCCAGCCATCCCGAGCACCTCATAATAATTGTCATCTGGATGGTTGTTCGTCCGAAGATTCAGGACGATCGTTCCGGTATACTGCGGCGGCTGCGTATAGACCGACGTATAATGATTGTCGTGGTCGTACTCGTCAGTGCCGCCGTTGGGTTCCGAAATATCGACATGAAAATTCCCGGTATCTTTCGTGGTCCAAAAGCCGAGGGAACCAATGGGAAGAGTCACCGACGTGGTGTCCAGAAATCCCAAATGACCCGACCAGATGTACGATTCCTGCGGCCCGCCATCGACATAATAGGTAAACCGGAGCGAGTGGAGGGAATCGGAACCATTATTCCGGATCATCACGATCGGCAGATCGCACGCGGGATTGATGCGCCCATATTGAATTTTCGGCGATGGACGGAAAACATCGACGATACCGGCATTGACTTTAAAGTTCGGAGCGCCGTAGCTCATGAGCTGCGTTCCGGGGTCGTAACGCGAATCGCCGGTCGGGCCCGGTTCGACGCCATAGTCGAACGTGGCGGAATCGCCCGCGTGAACGGTTCCCGTGATCTCGTATTCGGCGAGATCGGTCGCCATGCCGGGGCACCAGCCGGACCGGTCGTACGTCCAGGTGCCGCCCTGTGGATAGAGTGGATCGAGCGAACAGATTTTATAGACCAGCCGCTCGTATTTCGTCCCATTGACCGAAAGATAGTGGTTCTGCGGAATAAATTCCCCCTGCTGACCGTGGCCGGTGATATAGGAACGAAGCTTATATCCGGCCGCATTCGGGTTGAGATAGACGCGGAGCGGCGGATAGCGCAGGTCCGACTGGATGGTCTGGTAGTTCTCCTCCGTCATCGGCCAGAGCTGCTGCATGTCGAGCACATTGCGCGGCGGAGTTCCCTTGATAAAGAGGAACGTCAGGTCGAACTCTTCCTGCCCCGATCCACGCTCCATCGTAAGCCGCTTCCAGCCTTTCAGGACCGGCAGATAATCGGTCGCCTCGAATTCCCATGTTTTTCCGGCCTTGCCAAGATCGAGACCGATACCATACGGCGTGACAAAGGACATGAGCTCGAATTTCTGCGGCCCGCGTGTCCAGTAATAGAGGTTCGTTGGCCGCACCGTGTCCTGCGCGGCTACATTGACGGAATCGACTTTCTTTCCCGTCTCATCGAAAACATATCGTTTCGTGGCGAGATAATATCCCGATGCCGTATCGACGGTAACGACCGTATCGTTCTGGTGAAACGCATAGCTATGGCCAATGCGATAGTGCATGAGGAGGTGCGGTTGATCGGGGATGCTGTCGTACGTATATCGGTCGGTTATGCGCGGAGTAGAGGGCGCGGCCAGCCGGAGCATGGTAAAGCGCGGCTCCAGGGAGCGGAGTTGGGAACTGAAGGCCGCGAAATTATTGGGAAGGTCCTTCCCCCGAACGATATGCCAGACCGCCGTACCGAAGACGGTCGCGTTGGGCTTGCCTTCGGCCGAATTGGTCAGTGTCGTGCCAGAACCTTCGTCCAGTTTGAAATACGAGATCGGTTGCAGCGCGGCGATCGAAGAATCCTGCGTCATGACCATGCGGACCTGATTCGAGTCGAGCGTACGGGTGAACATCGTAAATTCGCGGACATCGCCATAATATCCGATCCCGGAAGAGATCGCTTTCCCCAACTGCATCTCCGCAGCGACGATCGGGCGGCGTTTGCCGGTGTCGGTCATCCAAAGCGCGCCGTTCAAATAGATCGACATACGGCCGCTCGTCGCGTCCTTCGTGAAGGCCCAATGGTTCCATCGCCCGGCGGCATAGGCCCGTGGGACCGATTTTTGAATGCGGTCGAAGTTCCCGAGCGTATCGCCCCCGCAGTCCCAGTAAACATTATCGTCTCCCCAGGGCAAGTGAATATTGATCTGCCGGTGTCCGGTCACGTCGAGGCCTTCGCACAACACCGAGTTCGTTCCCGGCAGGTACGTCGTATCGCCGAACGCCCAGAAGGCGATCGTAAGGTGGTCGTAAATTTGGTCCAGCGTGGCCGGAGGGACCGGTACGAACTCCGACCCGCCAAAACTGAGCGCGTGTTCCGGCGGAGCACCCGAAGTTCCGTCGCCGGACCAGCTTAATTCCACCACGAGGTCGGAGGCCGTGTCCCAGGCGAACGGCTTATAAAAAAAGAGCGTGTCCGGGTTCATGGTCCCGATCGTCGAAGCATGATAGACCTCTGTAAAACTCGTGTCCGAATAAAGGCTGAGCGAATCGTAGCTGCCGGGCTTCACCGCATGCAATCGAATTCTGAAGTCCTGCATGGTGCCGGGGAAGTTGAGGAAGATAAATCCCTCGACCAGGGAGTCCTGCGGTATCCCGTTCCACACATGCTTGCTGGCAGGAAGGAGATAGACCGTTCGTTGATAGGGCTTATTCCACTCCTGCTTCCAGCCTTCGGCGGTTGCCGTCGTATCGCCCGGGATCGTAATAAAAGAAGTTCCGGCAGGATAGGTAACGATCTTTTCGTCTCGTCGCGTCACCGAGAAGGTCGGAGTTCTCGTATAGGGGAAATTCGTGTTCGCCGGATAGTTCGAGACCGTAGCAGACGTGGCAACGTTTTTGAGCGAGTCGGTCCGGGTCGAGTCCCAAAGGTAGGTTTCGCAATTATAGTCCCATTGTCCGCAGCCCTGCTCGGTATTCGTCGAGTTGGAAACGAGCGCGTGATGGCAGCGCATCGTGTATTCGAGCAGGACCTTTTCGAACGTGCCCGTGTCGGGAAAATGATATACTCCTGCACGGCCGATCGAATCGAGCGTCAACGTTTGGACGACGGTCGTATCTCCCACCTGAGCGAACGCCCGCGCAGAAAAGATCAGGGAAGTAACCAGTAGGGAAGTGACAAGGACGAAGAATGAAAGGCGATGTCGCATAGTCGGGTTGTGGAAAGGCGGGAAAACAGTTTTCGATAAAGAAAAGATTTGGTAATCCTCGGTCGAAGTCCCCGTTCGGTCGTAATTTTGAAGCGCTTCCATGAACCGAATGTGGGAATCCATTAAATATTACGCGAAAGGCGTTTACACGTACACAGACGAGGATCATTGTTTCCTGCTTTCGGCGGGTATTGCGTTCAATGTTCTGTATTGCGTACTTCCGCTTTCGCTCGTCATCTTCTATTTTTTCTCCGCCACGCTCACGAGCGCGCGCGCGATCGGCTACGTCGTCACCTATGTCACGAATTCTTTCCCGATCCCGGTCTATGAAGAAGACGTTCGGGCCTGGCTCACGACCGAGCTGACGAAGATCGGGCAGGAAAGTGCGATTGCCGGCATTATCGGCGGCGTGGTGCTCTTTTGGCTCGCCAGCATCCTCTTCTCGACGCTCCGGACCTCGCTCAATGCGGTCTTCAATATGGTCACGAAGAAGAACCTGATCATCCAGAAGCTGCTCGATTTTTTCCTGATGATCATCGTGCTGGTGCTGCTGCTCGCCTCGACGTTCCTTTCGCCGATCGTGAGCCTCCTGCAGCATGTGGGAACGGAAATCCTGCCGGCCTGGCTCGCCGGGCTGGCCGGGACGACCATCTCGCGGCTCGTCTCGCTCGGCATTACGATCTTGCTCTATGTGATCCTGTTCCGGATGCTGCCGCACGAGCGCCTTTCGAGAAAAACGATTTTTGTCTCGGCCGGGACCACTGTGGTGCTGACCGAAGCGATGCGGTTCCTCTTCGCCTATTATATCACACATATTAGTTCCATCGGGACGCTCTATGGGACCTATGCCTTCCTCGTCGGCATTTCGCTCTGGGTCTATTATGCGAGCCTCGCGTTCTTAGTCGGCGCCGAGGTCGGCTGGCTCTATAAGGAGCGGAACGAAACCCATATCGAGCACGCCCTGACGCCCCGCCAGATCCGCCATCTGCAACACCCCGGCGGAGCCGCCCTCGAACCCAAAGCCCTCGAAGCTTACGAACAGGCCAAGCATAATCCCGCAAAGCCGGTAGGAGAGACGAAACCTCCGCCGGAAAATGCTTAGGCCGGAAAATGCTTAGGCGGTAAAAGAGCGTTGGCGGAAAACAGCGTTAGCGAGGACTTTTTGGACCGACCGGTCCGGGAGCCGGTTTGGATGGGGGAAATTTTTAATGAAAATTCTCCTACGGAAGAGAGGCCGCCCTTTACCGCTGCCCCGTATCGCGGCGATCGACATTCCAGAATAATTTCGTGCGGAGGAGATCGAAATAGGATCGTTTCCGGCGCCGCAGGAGGACCAGGGGACGTTGGGCGCGGCGGACGACGACTTCGGCCGGCGTTCGGACGACGATTTGCTCCTGGCCGTCGGCTACGACGAGGACGTGCTCGGTCTCTTCCTTTCGCGCGAAGAGCCGTACTTCCGCCGGTTCGGGAACGATGACCGGCCGTACGTTGAGCGAGTGCGGTGCGATGGGCGTAATGAGCATGGCGGGCGTCGTCGGTTCGACGATCGGCCCTCCGGCGCTCACGGCGTAGCCCGTCGAGCCGGTCGGCGTCGCGACCATGATCCCATCGGCACGGATCACGCCCAAGAGCGCGCCGTTTACGAATACTTCGAGCGTGAGCATCCGGGTCGAACCGAAATTATCGATCACGACCTCGTTCAGGGCATCGAGCGTGAGCGTTGGGAATGTTTTCCCGTCCCGGGAGCGGTCGAGATTGTCCTGCTGGACGAGCAACGGATCGGAGGAGCGGCTCTCCAGCGTGGCTTCGAGCATCAGCCGTTCTTCGACGACGAGGGAACCCGCCGCCAGTTCCGCGAAGAGCGCATCGATCTCTTCCGGCGGGTGCTCGGAAAGAAATCCCAGTTTGCCGGCGTTCACGCCAATGAGCCGTGCGTTCGAATGCGCGCGCGCGATCGCTCGCGCCGCGAGCAGCATCGTTCCATCGCCGCCGATCGAGACGAGCACATCGCTCCGCCCGGCAAGTTCCGTCAGCGTCGGCGCGACGTCGCAGCCCGGTGGGCATTCGAAGGACGCCATAGTCTCGGAAAGGACGAGCTTCGAGGTTGGGAACGTATGAGAAAGCGTTCGAAGGACATGGGAAAGCGTTTCGCGAACGAGCGCCGGATTTTCGTGGCCGATGATGCCGATGCGATTACTCACTGGAGACGAAACGATTGAAAGATAGCATCTGTGGTCTCGTGCTTGAGAAGAAAAAATCCGACTAAAGATGCCGTGGAAAGTTTCAAAATACGACCGCGGTGCCCGACCACGACCGATTTCCATTCCATGGGCAGACCCGCGGCGGTCGCGGTGCAATGGTATTCTATCGCAGGAACTCCGCAGAACATGGTATCCTGTTTGGAAAGGATCTTGAAATCGCTGAATACTTCGCCCGTTCGAATAGAGGACTCATACGAGGTGCAGAAGGAACCGACGTCGTGCGAAACAGAATCGATCGCCACATCGAACGTGGCTTGATTCGATAATTCCTTGCCGGCCGGCTCGCTTACGAGGACGACAGACCCCGGATACGTTAATTGATGCCACGTGGAAGGATAATCGAATTCAAACCCATAATAGGCGTTGGAATATGTTGTTACGCCCGGACTTTGCGTAATGCCAGGGCTTACAATCGACATCGTTACGAAGAACAAAATGCTCTTGATCATCTGGTCGATGGAATAGCGCCTGCTCGTTGGCGTTTAGCGGCGAGTAAGGTATTGCGTAACAGCATGGCGATCGTCATCGGTCCGACGCCGCCGGGTACGGGCGTGATCGCGCTGGCTTTGTGCTTCACGGTTTCGAACTCGACATCGCCGACGAGCCGCGAACCCGAAGCGCGGCTGGAGTCCTCGATCCGGTTAATTCCCACGTCGATGACGACCGCGCCTTCTTTTACCATGCCGGCCGTGATCGCTTTGGGAACTCCCATGGCCGCGATCAGGATGTCGGCCTCGCGGGTGATCTCGCCTAAGCGAGCGCCCGCGCCCGAATGGGCGAGCGTAACGACCGCATTGGCACCGCGCTTTTTTTGCGCGAGCAGCAACGCGACCGGTTTGCCGACGAGGTTCGAGCGTCCCACGACGACGGCATGGCGGCCGGAGGTCTCCACGCCTTCGCGCGAAAGGAGTTCCATAACTCCGAGCGGCGTACAGGGCGCAAAATAATCGCCCTGCCCGATCGAAAGCCGGCCGGCGTTCAGCGGATGGAACCCGTCCACATCTTTTTCCGGTGCCAGGAGTTCGATCACCCGCTCCTCGCGGACCTGTTTCGGAAGTGGGAACTGTACGAGCAGGCCGTGGGTGGCGGGGTCCGCATTGATCGCGCGGATGAGGTCGAGGAGTTCGTCCTCTTCGACCTGTTCCGGAAGCGTATGGGTTTCATGCGAAAACCCGGCCTCTTCCGCCGCGATGCCCTTGTTGCGGACATAGACCTCGCTTGCAGGGTTCTTGCCGACGAGGACGAAGACGACGCGGGGGCGAATGCCTTCGGTATCGAAAAACCGAGAGGCTTCCGCGCGGACTTCCTCGCGGATCTCCGCCGCGATCCTTCTGCCGTCGATGATCCGGGCGTCAGGCATCGGAGGGTTCCCCGGGCTGCGCCGCCGCCGCTGTTTCGAGTTCCGGTTCCGATTGGCTCGCCCGTTCTTCGGTCTCGTCCGTATCGAGCGTCCCTTCGATGGGGCGTGAACGGTCGAATTCGGGGAATAAGAACGGTTGGATCTCCAGGGCCGCGCCGGTCGCAACATCGATCGTAAGGCTGACGCCGGCGATCCGGATCCCCTCGGTCGCGATCTCGTATTTATATGGCGTTTGGTTGAGGAACCGCTTTACGGCCACGTCGATCTTCATGCCGATCACGCTGTCATACGGGCCGGACATGCCGACGTCCGACATATAGGCGGTCCCTCCGGGAAGGATCTGGGCGTCCGCGGTTTGCACGTGCGTGTGGGTTCCCAGGACGGCGCTGACCTTGCCATCCAGGTAGCGGCCCATGGTCTGCTTTTCGGCGGTCGCTTCGGCGTGCATATCGACGATCACGATATGCGTCCGCTCGTTGACTTTGTCCAGCGCCCAGTTCGAAACGCGGAACGGGCAGTCGATCGTCTGCATATAAGTACGTCCCTGCAGGTTGATGACGCCGATGGGGATGCCCTGTTTGGTCTCGCCGACGGCATACCCCGAACCGGCATTTTCGCGAGGGTAATTCGCGGGGCGGAGAATGCGCCGGTCCTCGGCCATGAGGCCGCGGGCATCCCACCGGTCCCACACATGGTTCCCGGTCGTGATCACCTTGGCGCCGGCGTTGAAAATTTCGGCCGCCTGCTTTTTCGTGAGCGATTTTCCTTCGGCGACGTTCTCGCCGTTGACAATAATAAAATCGGAGGCGTATTTCTGGGCGAGCGTCGGCAGCATTTTCGTTACCATCGCGAGCGCGCCCGTGCCGACCACGTCGCCGATAAAGAGCACGCGTACGGTGGTGGGTACCGCGCCGGAAGAAACCGCCGGCCGTGTAGTTTCAGGCATACCACCCTTCAACATCGCCGAAGGGTGGTTCGTCCCTCAACTTCGTTAATGCTGCACCACGATCTGGGCCGAGGTGTTTGCGCCGCGCTCGAATTCGACTCGAGCGAGATAGACTCCGTTCGGCAGGTCCTGCACCGAAAGCAGCGCCGACGCGCTTTGTCCGGCGAGTTCGAACGAACGGACCATCCGGCCGGCCCCGTCGTAAAGGAATACGCGGTGTGCCGGACGACCCAGCGTGAGCGTCACTTCGTCCGAAGCCGGATTGGGACTCAATTGAACGGTATTCGATGCGGAAGGAAGTTCCGAAACTCCCGCGCTCCTTACGCCGAACGAGACCATCTCTTTCTCGCGCCCGCCGACGCTAATTCCATTTCCGAGCACGGTGGTACTATCGATCGGTAGTTGGGTCTTTACAATACCGGCGCCGGTCACGAGCCAGTCGGTCTCAGTATCCGTTAAGCTCACGAGACCGCCAAAAGCCGACAGATTGCCAATAAAAATAAACCGGTACGCCGTATTATAATTGCCAGAGGGAGTTGTCACCGACGACATTCCCATATATTCGCCAGTGAGGGTGATGGTAACTGTAGCGGCAATACCGTTGAGTGTGTCCTGAGAAGTCAGCGTCATGATCGAATAACTAACTCCGCTTCCGGCCGACGTTTTATAAACTGGAACCCACGTGTTGGGAACGTTCTGTACATTTCTGGTGAGTGTACTCGGGATCTGTGACGCAATGAATGCGGTATCGGCGAACGCCTCCATGTCACCGGAGGAATTAAAGCGATAATGTAAGATGTGTCCGCCCGTGGGGTCGCCTTTTCCCAGTGTGTCGGCAACAACCGAGACGCCGGTGTCGCCCATGTAGGTCTGTCCATTGGCAAGTACCGTAAATGAGGCGTGACTTTCGACGGCGGGAGCGTGCATGTATGCAGTATCGTATTGGTTATATTCGATGTATTGCCCGGTCCCCAGCGGAACAATATCGGATACCATGGGCGGCGTTGGGGGCTGGGCTAAGAGCGCGCCCAACGGCAGTAAAAGCGAAGCAAAAAGGACGGTCGGAAGAAAAAGTCGAAGCTTCATGGCAGTAGGAGTAGAATAATGACGCATGAAAAACATTCCTGTGGGCTAATAATTCTCTCTAATTTCCGGCATGTTAATAATTCTCTCTAATTCGCTAATTCATGCTCCCGTTTCGGTGTTACCACATTTTCGCTGTTGCCGAACTGCAGTATGAGTTACGAATTCTTTCTTGCCCGGCGTTATGCCTTCTCGAAACGGCGTGAGAATTTCATTACGATCATCAGCATCCTTTCGATCGTCGGGCTGGCCGTGGGCACCGGGGCGTTGATCATTGTTCTTTCGGTCTTCAACGGGTTTTCGTCGGTCGTCACGAATATTTATGTGAGTTTCGATCCTCATGTGCGGATCAGCGCGGCCGCGGACTCGACACGCGAAGCCGCCTCCGGCCCGGCCGTCATCGCGAATGCGGACAGCGTCATTCGAACGGTAAAATCGTTCCGCGACGTGCAATCGGCGGCCCCGGCCATTCACGGGCAGGCCGTACTCGTACACTATACGCTGCCGAAGGTGATCGACCTGACCGGGATTTCCGACTCGGACGCCACGGCCGTCTCGGGACTTGGGCACAGCATCCAATCGGGAACGCTCCGGCTCGATTCGAACAGCATTGTGGTCGGCCAGATCCTGGCCGACGAACTGGCGGTGCAGTTAGGCGACAGCCTCGAGGTCTATAGCCCGTCGGGCTTGGAACGAATTCTTACCGAGCCCGTCACGCCGCGGATGCGGACGCTGATCGTAACGGGAATCTTTGCGGCAAACAATAAGGACTACGACGCGGCCAATGCCTATACGGGGGTCGGCGCGGCGCGCGATCTGTTCGATGTCCCGGAACAGGCCGCGACGAATATCGACGTGCGCTTAGCGGACGTGCGCGATGCGAATTCCGTACGCGACCGGCTCCAGGCAGAGCTTGGTGAGCGCTATCAGGTGCAGTCCTGGTACGACCTGCACACGGAACTCTATTCGGTCATGCAGATCGAGCGGTGGGTCGCGTATATTATTCTATTCCTGATCGTGGGCGTGGCCGCCTTCAGTATTTTCAGTTCGCTCACGCTCACCGTCTTCGAAAAACAGCGCGATATCGGACTTTTGCGCGCGCTCGGAAGCCCGGTCGCGGGCATTCGGAAGATCTATTGGCTGCAGGGAACGTTAGTGGGCGTGATCGGCACGCTCAGCGGCTGCGCGATCGGGCTGGTCGTTGTGCTGTTACAGCAGAAGTTCGGATTTTTCCCGCTCGATACGACGGTCTATATTATTTCGGCACTGCCGGTCGAGCTCCGGTGGGAGGACTTCGTGTCGGTCGGCGTAGGCGCGATGGCGCTCACGATGCTCTGTTCGCTGTTTCCTTCCCGCCGCGCGGCGCGCATCGATCCGGCGGTGGCGGTCCGGTGGGAATGAGTCCCTTTCTTTTTCCACAGGAGCAGCAGCATTCCGGTAATCGCGGCGAATAGGAATAGGGCCAACGTTTCGCGCCAGGAACTGCTCACCATCTCGAACGCCGCCGCGCCGATCAGGATCGTCGGCAGGACCGAAAGCAGGACGACCGTCGCGAACCCACCGCGAATCCGAAACGGCCGTTCTAAGTCCGGCATCGTTCGCCGGAGCCGAAGGAGCGCCCAGAACTCGAGCACCAGCGCCGAAGAATAGAGCAGCACATCGACCTCCGCCAGTTGCTCGAACGAAAAGCTGCTGAGGACCACATAGATCACGGCACTGACAAGGATCGCTCGGGCCGGCGTGGCGTAGCGCGGGTGCAGTTTCGTGAATGCAGGCGGCATATAGCCATCTTCCGCAAGGACGAACGGAATCCGCGATGCGGCAAGGAGACCGGCGACGAAGAGCCCGGCGGCGCTCAGGAGGCCGCCCAGCGCGACGAGGAGCCCCAGCGAACTTCCGCCGATCGCAGAAGCGATCGCGGGCCAGCTCCCGTCCGTCCACTTCGAGATATCGGGAACGAATTGAAGACCCGCAAAGACGGGAAGGAGATAAAACAGGACGACGAGCGGCAGCCCGATCATGAGCGCTTTGGGGAAGGCGCGTTGCGGGTCCTTGATTTCGCGCGCGATCGTCGAGATCGAGTCCCACCCAAGATAGTTCCACATGATGACGAAGAGGCCGAGCGTGAAGGCCGAAGTCGCCGAGACGCCGGACGGCGTGAGCGGCGCCGTCAGGGGACCGAAATGCTGGAACGCCGGCACGATCGAGATCGCGATCATCGCGAGGAACGGCGCCAGCAGGGCGAGCGCGAACATCAGTGCTGCGTTCCCGGTCGTTGCCGCACCGCGAACGTTCAGCCAGGCAAGCGGCACGACCATCGCGATGCGGACCACCGCGCTCACGACCGGGTCGGACAGCTCCGGCGCGAACCCAAGGCCGCCCAGGTACCCGACGAAAAGGCGCGGATAGATCGCGACGTCCACGCAGCTATAAAGATACGTCAGCCACGCGCACCAGAATCCTGCGCGGGGACCGACGCCGCGCTTTACCCATTCGTAATATCCGCCTTCGGCGGGGATCGCCGAGCCGAGTTCCGCCGAGAGCAGTGCGACCGGGAGCGCCCAGACGATGGGAACGATCAGGATCAGCAGCAGGGCCATGCCGCGACCGGACTGGACGATCGGCTCGAGCCCATACGGTCCGCCGCTGACGCAGAAAAAGATCGTCATCACGAGCGGCCACAGGCCGAGCTTACTTGCCCGACGCCCTAATTCCGCTTCTGCGCGATGGCTCATGAGACCGTTTTTAAGACGAAATCAACACACACACAAAGTCCTGCCATCAAAAAAGCGTCTGCTATTTCAGTCTCGTGGCAAACTGGCGCCGGAACCGATCGGCCGACCAGAGACAGACCTCCCAGAGATCGGCCGTGGGCGCACCGGTGGCCGGGAGGGTATGCATATAGGTCGGAGGGCCGAATTCCGGGACGAAGGTCAGCTCTTTCTCTTTTCGGAGCAGATGGGAGGCGATGATGAGGTCCCACCAGCTCTCATGCTTTTGTACGCGGTCTTCCCATTCGGGAATTCTCGGATCGGGGACCTGCGGCCCGTTTTCGAATCCCACGCGGCCGTGGATGTGGATCGCGCGCCGGGCGGCGGTCGAGAGGGCTTCCGTGTGGTCCTCGAGCATCGACTCGGTAACGGTACACCAATGGCTGAAATCGGCATTGATATGCAGGTCGGGAAGTTCCCGGAGCAGCACGAGCGTGTTCATTGGCGAATAGAGCGGCCGCCGGCGATGCGTTTCGTGTGCGATCGGAATACCCATTTCTTCTTCGATGCGCAGGGCCTGCTCGAAAAAGCGAATCGTTTTTCCAAAGCTCATCGTGTCGCGTCCGGCATGCGCGACGATCTTCACGGGATCGTATGGCAGTGCATCTGAGATCCGGCGGCGGAGTTCATCGGCATGGTCCGCGCTTTCGGTGTAGACGAGCGCAATGTACGAAAGGCCGGAATCTTTGAGCAGGGTCCGGAAGGTCTTAGGTTCCCGTACGTCCTGGGCGGCGCTTTCGATGCCGTCGTACCCGGCGGCCTGAATGCGCGCGAACTGTGCTTCGAGCGGAACGGAGACTCCGGGCGTTTCCATACCCCAGAGGGATTTATAGATCTTGAGTTTCATGGGCGTCTGAGCATCGTGGAGCGGCAGGTTTGGTGATGCGGATGGTTACACGAATAACGAATTTAGCAACATGCGTGTTATCTGGTTTTGTCTCCATTAAATGGTCTCCATGCGATGGTAAAAATGCTCTCTGTGAGAGGGTAACGGGGGACCGTGCAATGGTAACGTTCTCTATTCATCTGTGCAGCCTCCCATGAAACGGCTCGATCTTATCGGCATCGGCGAGTGTCTCGTCGAATTCAATCATTTAGGCAACGGTCAGTACCAGATCGGGTATTCGGGGGATGTCCTGAATGCCCTGGCCGCGGCCCGACGGCTGGGCCTTCGCACCGGCCTTATCAGCGCGCTGGGCAACGATCCTTTTTTCGAAGGACTCCGCGAAACGCTCACTTCGGAGCGGATCGATCTCTCCCATGCGCCGGTGCTCGGCGACCGGCCGAATGGAATTTATTTTATCTACCTGAACGAGTCGGGCATTCCGGCATTTCATTTTCTTCGAAAAAATTCTGCCGCGCGGGAGACCTTTGCCCGGCAGCCCCTCGAAGCATTGATCGATTACGTTCGCGAGGCCCGGGCGCTGCTCTTTTCGTCGATCCCGCTGGCGGTCATGCACGAGCGGGAGAAGCTCTTCGCGCTGCTCGATGCCGTCCGCGGCGAAACGGTGATCGCCTTCGATCTGAATGTTCGTAAAAGCCTGTGGGAGGACCTCGGCGAACTTCGGGGCCTGCTGGACCGGCTGGCCGCGGTCGTCGACGTGATCTTCGTGACCGACGATGACGATGCGATGCTCTTCGGGGACCGCGCGGCCGAGCGGGCGATCGAGGAGTATGGGCGAAAAGGGTTCCGGCAGGTCGTGCTCCGGCGAGGAGCATTCCCGACGATGGTCTCCTCGGAAGGGGAGATCTTCGAAGTTCCCGTTCCGCATGTCACGAATATCGTCGATACGACGGGGGCGGGCGATGCGTTCAATGCGGGCTTTATCGCGGCCCGACTCCTCGGGCACCCGGCGTACGAATGTGCCGCGATGGGGAATGCGGCCGCGGCCGCAAGCATCGAAACGCGCGGCGGTCGCGGGACCGGCGTGACGATCGAGCGTGTCGAAAAGCTCTATCGGCCACTCGTCAAGTGGGGAACATTTCATGGCCCGCGCGGCTGATCCGGTCCGTTTCGTCGGCAATGCCCATCTCGACCCCGCCTGGATGTGGCGCATGCCGGAAGGGCTCGAAGCGTTCGCCGCGACGTGCCGCTCGGCGCTGGAGCGCATAGAAGAATTCCCTGGATTTATCTTTACCGCCTCGAGTGCGGCGCACTATGCCGTTGTCGAAGCGACGGACGCGCCGCTCTTCGAACGCATTCGGCGCGCCGTCACGGACGGCCGCTGGTGTTTCGTCGGAGGCTGGTGGGTGGAACCCGATTGCAATCTGCCGAGCGGCGAGAGCTTCGTCCGCCAGGCCCTGCTGGGGCAGCGCTATTTCGCATCGCGCTTCGGCCGGATCGCTACGACCGGGTACAATATCGATAGCTTCGGGCACCAGGCCAACCTGCCGCAGTTGCTTCGAAAAGCGGGCTTGACGTCGTATGTCTTCATGCGTCCGCAGCAGGAGGAGAAAAAGCTTCCCGCTTCCTTGTTTTCCTGGGAAGCCCCGAGCGGAGACCGAGTGACGGCGTATCGACTCCCATTGCATTATTCGAACGCGCATTACGGGGTCCGCGAAAAATTTGAGTTGTTGCCGAGCTTCGAGCTGTTCGATCCGAAGCAACCGTGGATGCTCTTTTTTGGCGTTGGAAACCATGGTGGCGGGCCGACGATCGAGCAGATCCGCGAAGTCCTGCGTTTGGAATCGGACGGGAACCGTGCGGCCTTCAGCGATCCCGATCGTTTTTTTGCTGCGGTCGATCGGAAGACGATTCCAACGGTGCGCGACGAGATGCAGCCGCACGCGATCGGATGCTATAGCGCACATTCGGAGATCAAACGGCTGAACCGTTTCGCGGAGCGAGCGCTCCAGCAGGCCGAAGCGGCGCTCGTGCTCGAGCGGATGATGGGAACGGTCGAACATGGTTCCAAACCCGAACGGGAATCGCTCACGAAGGCCTGGCAACATGTCTGCTTCAACCAGTTCCACGATCTTTTGGGCGGCGTTGCGATCCGCGAAGCTTGCGACGATGCGATTTCGATGTTCCGCGAAGCCATTTCCATTGCCGACCGGATAAAAAGCATTTCGCTTGCACGCATCGCCTCGAAGGTCGGTACCGGCGGATCGATCGAGAACCTGATCGTATTCAATCTCGCGGCCCATACGCGGCGCGAGTGGATCGAATTCGAACTGTGGCATCCCGATGCGAGCGAACGCGGCGAGGAGTTAGGTTCCGTAACGCTCATGGGCCCCGACGGTACGGAAATCTCCACCCAGCAGATTGAGCCTTCCGGGAAAATAGGGAAGGACCGGATCCGGTGTGTGGCCAAGGTCCCGGTCCCGGCCCTGGGATGGAATACGTTTGAGATTCGTCGCTCGCACGAAGCCGGGGAAAAAAGAGACGCGGAAATAACGCTCCCATTTTTGCATACGCCGGCCATGATCGTTCGGGACGATTCCGATACCTGGGCGCACGGAAAACATTCCTTCGCCGATTTCGATGTGCCGTTCACGGTCGAGTCCCGCGAAGTGATCGAGCGTGGGCCGGTCCGGAATGGAATTCGTATCGCTTCCGGCGCGCGCGCTTCGCGAATGGAGGAAGAAATCTTCTGGGAACCGGAAAGTCCTGTCGTTGAAATACGCTATTTCCTCGATTGGCGGGAACAGCACCACCTACTCAAGCTCCGTTTTCCGCACGGCTGCTCGGACCCCGTTGCGACGTACGAGATCCCGTATGCGTGGCTGCGGCGGCCCATCGGGGAGCCGGAGTGGCCGGGGCAGTCCTGGGTGAATGTCTCGGAGCGCGATGGTTCCCACGGTCTCGCCATTGTCACCGATTGCAAGTATAGTTACTCCGTCGATCGCGAGTATATCTATGTGATCGCGGCCCGCAGTCCGCTCTATGCCTGGCACGTCCCTCCGCACGAGCGGCACTCGGGCGAGCGGGAACGTTATCTCGACCAGGGCGAACAGGAATTTCGAGTACTGTCGATTCGACACGAAGGGTCATGGAGCGGGAGCGTGCTCGGGCGATTCAAAAATCCATTGATCGTCCGGACGGAATCGCGGCATGCCGGGCTGCTTCCCAAATATTGTGAAGGGATGGATCGCCGCAGCCGCGCCGTTCATGTCGGAGCAATAAAACTGGCAGAAGAAGGAACCGCGGTCATTGTTCGGGCCGTCGAGCAAGCCGGCGAGACGAGCGATGCGGAGTTTTCCATTCCAAATCTCAAGGCACACTGGAACACGAAGTTTTCCCCCTTTGAAATAAAAACGTTTTCGATCGAGGATGGGAACGTAACAGAGGTCGATCTTCTCGAACGTCCGCTATGACGGCACGTGAAATAAGTATCGGGGTCGATATTGGTTCCTCAGCCGTCAAGGCCGTCTTGTTTCAGCATGGGTCGAAGATCGTGCGGGCATCAGAACGGCGGCCCCTCCGCTCCCGCGTCGCGACCGATCCCATTTATTTCGAAGAAGATCCGAAGAAGATCTGCGAGATCGTTTTTTCCGTCATTGGATCGCTTGCAAATTGCGCAACCGAACAAGGATATCGCATCGATTCGATTGCGTTTACCGGCCAGATGCATGGCGGCCTCATTGTCGACTCACAATTCGAGCCGCTCACTCAGTTCATAACGTGGCAGGATAAGCGGGGCAACGCGATCGGGGCCGATGGTAAAAGCGACGTCGAAATCCTGCGGGCCGTTTTTGGAACCGACCCCACCGGCGTATCGGTGCATTCCGGTTTTTTGATCACGACGCTCTACTGGCTGATAACGCATCGTTCCCTGCCGAGCGGGGCGGCACACGCACTGGGCATCTACGACTGGATTACAAGCATGCTCGTAGGCAACGCCGTGAGTGATGTCTCCAGCGTGGCCGCCTGGGGCATGTTCGACCCGGTGCATAAGGCGTGGCGAACCGAACTCGTGGAAGCGGCGCGAATACCGGAAACGCTCTTGCCCTTTGTCGTGGAACCAGGATCCATGCTCGGCACGATCGACGCCAGGCGTGCTTCGGAACTCGGTCTGGATGCTGAGGTCCACGTTCATGCGCCCATCGGCGACACGCAAGCGAGCTTTATAGGCTCGGAATGTCACTCGGAGGACATCCTGCTCAATTTCGGAACAGGTTCCCAAAGCCTCTGGGAAACAGAGGAACCCATTGCTTCGCCGGGCACGGATATTCGCTATCTTCACAACGGCCGATATCTTGCCTGCGCTCCGACGCTTGCCGGAGGCGAAGCGTATAAGATCGTCGCTAATTTTTTCACAGAAATCGTGAAAGAATTTTCTGACAAGGAAATTTCGATCGAAGAGGCGTTCGGGGTTATGGACCGGTTAGCGGCATCTTCGAAGTCCGAAGGTCTTCGCTTCGACCCCATTTTTCGCGGCAGTAAATTTCGTGACGATCGCGAGCGTGCTTCGATTAGCGGGATTCAGTTCGATAATTTTCATCCTGCGGGGCTCATTCGCGCGCTTGCCGAGGGAATGGTCGAGGAGGTGGCGCAGCCCTTCTTTGCTCGAAAAGAAAAAAGCAGGCATTCGGCATTGGTGGGTGGGGGCAACGGAATTCGAAAGAATGCAGCGCTTCGCAATATCGCCGAATCGCGCTTTGGAATGCCAATGCGGCTCGCCCGTTTCGAAGAGGAAGCCGCCGTTGGAGCCGCGATGTTATGCGGCCGGACACAATGAAAATTAAGATTTCGACTCGATTTTCCCGTATATTTGCAACTCGAATTTCGAAAAGCCGGCGATTCGCGCTACTTTCTTCCGCTTTATGTGTACTTAAAGGCGAGGCCAGCGGCAGTTCTTCGGCGAGCAGCGGCTGAATTTTGGCACACTAAAGATTTTTTACATGTTGCGTTCATCCATGAATCGAAAAACCCTGTCAACGTTATTTATTTCGGCGGCTTTCCTTGCGGTTTTCGCTGTGAGCGGCTGTAAATCACCCACGGTCGATTACCAGGTCGCAGAGTTTGCGACACTGCGCGTGCTAAACTTCGCTCCTTCGGGGTCTAACTGCACGCCGACCGCTCCGATGGACGTGTATTGGAGTACTCCGAATGCCCCTCAGGTTGCCGGAAATAATGCGAATATTTATAATTTGCAGTATGGCGGTTCCGCGGTGTATACAAACCAGCTTTCCGTTTCATCCGGTGGCTCAAAATATTATATCACGGTAACGCCGACTCGCATTCCGCATGAAACGGACCTTGACAGTATTCCCTTAAATCTCCAGCCGGGGAAGAAATACAGCTTCATCATTACGCGCGACCCGAATAATCCCTCGAACTTCAAAGATACACTGATCGAAGACGCCAATATTCAGCTTAATTCGCTGAACCAGACCGGTGTTCGGTTTATGAACCTGCAGCCGAACACGGGTCCGCTCACGGTCCACGTAAACGATCCGCTATTTGGAACGATCATCAATTCGACTCCGGAGAATTTTAATCAGGTAAGCGCTTATACGATCCTTACAACGGCGCTCGATACGAGTTATACGTTCTTCGTGACGAATTCGAGCAATCAAGTCATTGCACGGCTTTCGAACCAGACCTTTATTGCCGGGCAGTACTATACGCTTGTCTACGCCGGCGATACCTGCCAGACGACGGCAACGAATCTTGCGGACTCGCTCGTGAGCGGAGTCGATACGCTTCGGTTGCGCGCTTTGGACGACAATTCGACGGGCAACGACCAGACGAACCCGATCCAGGCCTCCTTCCGGTATAATATCGTGAACGATATTTTCTCGACGGGCTATGCCCTGAACCCCAATCCGGCGTACGACCACATCGGGTATCTGGTCAACGGGGAAGCGTTCCCAGAGCGGGGCAACTTCTCCGTATCCCCACTCGCGCCCTATATGCCAGGGGGCGAAGGAATGTTTCCGATGAATAGCGATTCCACGGTTTGGAACGTCGATTACGTGAGCACGATTATTCCGAATCCTTTGGACGTAAAAGGCTTTGCAACGAATGCCGGCGGCACACTTTCCACGCAGATCTTCGACTATACGGTGCCGACCAAGAATGTCTCGATGCCGAATAGTATTCTTCCGGATCATTCGTATACCGTGATCTTTTACGATACGATACCGCTCCGGCCGACGCAGATCGATACGACGATCCGAGCGACGATGGTACCGGTCCCGGATGTCGCGTATCCGGATTCGGTGACGGTGGTCTTTATTGCCGGTGTCCCGAATTCCAAAGGACCCAGTGGGAACTTCACTGGAAATAAATCGTATACGGAGTTTTATATTCAGCGCGCCGATGGCAGCATGATCCAGTTGCCGCATACAAGCGGAGTTCCCGTCGGAGTCGGATATTCGATGAATCTGCCGTTAGCTCCCGGCAGCAGTGAGAATTTTACCGTCATCGACTCGATCGGCGGCTCCGCGCCCCGCATCAGTGGACAGAATGGTACGCCGGTCAGCTTTACGGCAACGGCTGGTGGCATTTACGAAGTGGTATCGGAAGGTATTCGCGCAGAGCCTTCGACGCTGCGCGTTCTGGTCATGCATGTGAATGCGCAAAAGTAATAACCGATTTTGCAGATACATAAGAACGCCGGGGCAACTGCCCCGGCGTTTGTTTTTTTAACCGATTTGGTGTTCTCGAAGCATGGCGACCAATACTGCCGTTCTGATCGTGGCCGGTGAGGCCCCTGGACTGGAACGGGCGCGTGAAGTAGCGCTCGATGCGAAGCTTGTGGTAGCAGCCGACCGCGGGGCTGAATATGCGCTGGCATGGGGGCTTCGATGCGATGCGATTGTCGGCGATCTCGACTCGATCGCAAAGGAAACGCTCGAGTATTTTGATGCGATGGGAACTGAAATCGTCCGGATGATCGACCAGGACCGCAACGATTTCGAGAAATCTCTTGCGTGGCTGCTCCTGCGATTTACCGGCGAAGTTCGAATCCTTGGCATGACCGGACGCCGTACCGACCATACGCTTGCAAACTTTAGCGTGATGCTCCGGTATGCGGACGAATTTGAGCGACTCGTCGCCTTCGAGGAGACCGCCGAACATTGGTTTTTGACGGAAGCGAGATCGGATTGCGAAATCGAGTGTCCGACCAAAACGACTATTTCGCTCACGCCTTTTGGTATCGCGGAAGGAATAACGACCGAGAACCTTCGATATCTACTCGACCGAAACACGCTCGAGTTTGGAATACGCGAAGGTCTGAGCAATGTCTCGATCGGAAATCCTGTCAGGATTTCCATCGAGCGCGGAGCATTGCTCGTCAGCAGGATCTTGCGGCCTTAATGCGGATGTTACCGCCTTAGTGTATGGTATCCGGCCTTGCGGTCGTATCAGGCGGTGCGGGAGCGGTCGATCCGGTAGGATTCGTTGCCGGAGTTGCAGCCGCTCCGCCGGACGTGCCCCCGCCGGTCGCCGGTGCAGAATTATATTGAGATGAGGAATTCGAATTCGTCGTCGAACTCGCTGTGGAGTCATAGGTCTGGGAGTTCGAGTCCTTCGAGCAGGCGGCAAGGGCAACTCCGAGTGCCAAACAGATGAGTATTTTTTTCATAATTCAATGAGATTAATGATTCGCGGCCTATGCAAAAGAATTACCAAAGGGGCATTCCGATGAATAAAAAGAGAAGAATCGGCACAAAAGCTTTCCCTTTTGATGTTTTTCGCCCCCTTACAGTGATCCACTTTCCAAATCCATACGTCTTAGGAAAGCATTATGTTTGAAAGCTTATCCTCCCGCTTCGAAGAAGTTTATAAAAAGATCCGCGGCCAGGCGCGGCTGACGGAAAGCAATGTCGCGGATATCACACGCGATATTCGTCGTACGTTGCTCGATGCGGACGTCAATTATAAAGTCGCGAAAAAATTCGTCGATGACGTCCAGGCGAAAGCCATGGGGGCCGATGTCCTTCGCTCCATCAATCCCGAGCAACAGTTTATCAAGATCCTCTACGATGAACTCGTCCTGCTTATGGGCGAGACTTCGAAGGATATCAAATATGCTTCGGAACCGCCGACGATCGTGATGGTCTGTGGACTCCAGGGTTCCGGTAAAACGACGTTTTGCGCGAAGCTCGCAACGATGATGCGGAATAAAAACCGCAAGCCGCTCCTGGTTGCCGCCGATATTTATCGTCCTGCGGCCATCGAGCAACTCAAAGTCTTGGGCGGGCAATCCGACGTCCCGGTCTTTTCGATCGATGGGGAAACGAATGCCGTAACGATCGCCAAAGAGGGACTCTCATTCGCTCGCGATCATGCTCACGAAATTGTCATTGTCGATACCGCCGGCCGCCTAACGATCGACGAGGTCATGATGCAGGAGGTCGCCGATATTAAGTCGGCGATCAAACCGCACGAGATTCTTTTCGTTTGCGACGCGATGATCGGCCAGGATGCGGTCACGACCGCAAAAGCGTTTCACGACCGGTTAGCCTTCGATGGCGTCGTCCTGACAAAAATGGATGGAGATGCCCGCAGCGGAGCGGCGCTTTCCATTCGTTCCATCGTCAACGAACCGATCAAGTTCATTTCGACAGGTGAAAAGCTCGATGCGATCGAGCGTTTCCATCCGGACCGAATGGCATCCCGCATTCTGGGAATGGGAGATGTCGTTTCGCTCGTCGAGCGGGTCGAAGCACAGATCTCGGCCGAAGAAGCGAAGAAGGTCGAAGAGAAACTGCGCAAGGCCGAATTCAGCTTCGACGATTTCCTGGTCCAGCTCGGGCACATTAAGAAAATGGGGTCCATGCGGGACCTGCTTGGAATGATTCCTGGCGTGAACGCCGCGGCGCTCGATACTGCCGGCTTCGATGAGAAGTCCATGGCGCGCGTCGAGGCGATCGTACATTCGATGACCAAAGACGAGCGCCGGTTCCCGGAGATCCTAAACGGCCCACGCCGGGCCCGGATCGCGATGGGTTCGGGAACGTCCGTTCAGGAGGTCAATCGCCTGATCAAACAGTTTACCGAGATGCAGAAGATGATCAAAAAAATGTCCCGCGGCGGCAGTATGCGCAAGGAAGTCAAAGACCTGATGCGCGCGCGCGTTCCCGAGTAAGGTTGAGTACCCGGTCCCGTTATTGATTGATCGGTTTTTGGAGGACGATATTGACCGTCCTGGAATAGAACCGTCCTTCGGGGATATTATTATCGAAGAGCAGTGAAGTATTTCCGAGGCCCTTCGTTTCGGAGTGCTCCGCTCCGAGCATTTTCGCGACCGCATTGGCGCGGTCTTCCGTCAACTGGACGTTAAGTGCTGTTTCGCCCGTGCGGTCGGCATAGCCGGTAATGGTCGCTCTCGTTCCGGGCGTCAGTTGATCGTGAATGTACTGAATGGCGCGCTGGTTCAGCGGGTCGATCTTCGAGGAACCGAAATCGAAGAGGACGAGCGTATATCGTTCGATGACCGTATCGGCGCGACGCTCCTCTCGTTTCTTTTTGATCGTGACCTGATGAACGGGAATGGTTCCAGTCGCGGTCATCTCCTGGCCGCTCGAATCGTCGATAATAAGGCCAAATTCCAGAGAGTCTTCCGTGCGTGGGATTTTGGCAGAGACGGCGCGCAGGTCCCAGTCCCATCCCTTCGGTTGCCCGGAACCGAATTCATGGTGCAGCGTCATGACGTCGGTCGTCACATAGAGTTCCCACCGCTGGACGCCAGCCTGTGCTGAGACCTTCGGCTCGAACTGCATCATCGGCGGATTGCTGACGAGCTGGGTATCGGGCAGGAGCACGGGTGCGAGAATGGCCTGGTCGGTCGCAGAAATCTCCACGCGGCGGTTTTCTTCTTTTCCCTCTTCCTGAACGAGGGACGACGGTTTTGCCGGTAGGCCGCGCGATTCAAGGGTGATCCGCGACGGTGCGATGCCCCAGACCGTTTCGAGATAATTCGAGACAGCTTTGGCGCGAGACGGTGCCAGCGAAGGATCGCCTAATTCCTGGGGTTCGTTCGAGGTGCATCCCGTAAGTGTAATCCGCGCCTTCGGATGTGCTCGGAGCCGCTGGCCGACAATATTCAGCAGGTCATGATACACGACGACATTATTCGTCGAATCCGTATGCCGCATTTGGAATCCGGCAGTGTCGTATGTCGTGAGCGCATGGTAACGCCCCGGAATCGAAGCATTGTCGAGACCGAAAAAGACGAAGGGAAGCAGCGGCGTGAGCGTCGTGGAATAATACTCTTCGATCGAAACCGAAAGATTCGTCGAGTCTCTCAATCCATTATGGACGCTATAGGCTGTAATTCCGACACTAAGCCCTGGCTTTGCAGGCGGCGGCGGAGGAGGCGGTTGCGGCGGTGCGGGCGGAGGAGGCTCGAAGGTATGGATCGGTGTGTAACCGATGCTCACTCCGCCCTGGAGCGTATTGACGGACCAGCTTAACCCCGATACCATTTGCGTGAGGCCATAATCGAACACGACCTCGGGAATCAAATGGAAACTTCCGCTCGAGTTGAGCGGAAGCGGATACGATAGGCCGCCCACGATCCCCAAACGAAAACTTTCCGCCTGCGGAATATCTCCGGAATACACATTTCTCGTGCGCGTATTGCCTGGAACGAAAACGCCCTGGTTCGCAGGGCTGATGATGGTCTCTGCCTGATTGTACGTATTCCGGTGTATAAGACCGGCGTCGACTCCGAGCATCAGCCGAATTCCGCCAAGCTCCTGCGCATAATAGGGTTCGAGCATCCACGCGGTAAACTGGGACGCGATGGAATGCTGCACGGTCCCTTGCTGAGCGCTGCCATTGATGGCGATCGTCATCGGCTCGTCGGCCGTAAGTTTCCCGTCCAGCAGTTCGATCCCGGCTCGCACGCCCAGATGACCGTCGCCAAAGGCATCGTAATCGTAGAACGCTCCGAACGCGCCACCGAGGCCGGAACCATTTTCGAACAGAGGGCAGCAGTTAGGGATGTCCGGCAACGCCTGAAAATTCGCGCGGTGAATATTCCATGCGGCGTCCCCAAGGATGCCGAACGTCGATTTCGAGACCTGTCGCTCCGGGATCGAATCCGAAGGCTGCGAGGGGGTCTGGGCGTGTGCTGCGGGCAGTGCTATAACGACTGCGATCAGGAAGGCGAGAAGCGAAGATTTCACGTTATCGGACGATCTGGAGCGGCTGCGATTGGACAATCGTTGGTGTGCGGAGCGTACAAATGTAATTTCCGGCGGGCAACAGGCTGATGTCGGCCGTAAGCTGGTAACTTCCGGGTTCCTGAACGGCGTCCATTAAACGCAATGCCTCGTGGCCTAACAGGTCGTAAATAACGAGCGATGTCGGACCGTGCTCGATTAACGTGTACCCAAGCTGGATCGTCGTAAAGGCAGGATTTGGCGATGGAGCGCTGATCGATGCGACGCCATCGGGATCGATCAGCCGCGCGCCGCCTTGTTCGCAAAGGCCCGTGAGGCAGAAATTCCCATCGCGTTTTGTAATCGTGAGGTTTGGCGTATCCCACGAGAAGGAGTCGATCGTTATCGCGGTGCAGCTATCGTTACCGAGTGCCGCTGTAAATGGGAGCATCATGAGCGGGCCCAGGGTCGTGCTGGTCTGTCCGCTATATTTCACAACGAGATCGCTGCCCTGGACCTGGTCCGATACGAACGTTCCCGGGTCGGGCACTAACAACGTTTTATTGAACCGGATGAGCGCCGTAAAGGTACGAGTGACGCCCTGGGGCATGTCCTGGGACGTCACGATCCGGAGCGCAATGGAAACGTGCTGCGATTCCTGCGCGGTGGCGGAATCTACGGCGACCACGGTCGAGCCGGCGTTCGAGAAGGGTTCCGAAGTATTCGAGCATCCTGCCGCATCGGTGATCGTGACCGTAAACGTTCCACCGGACGTGGGAGTAAACGTTTGGCCTGTCGCGCCGGGGATCGGCGTTCCATCGAGCGACCATTGATAGGTCGAAGCCGGTGAAGACGCGAGAACGTTATTCGATGCCGTGATGACGGGTTGCGGAGGGACCGGATCGATCGTTACCATGACCGGTGTCGAAGTTCCCGCGCAACCGGCCGCATTCGTTACCGCGGCCGTGTACGATCCCGACGCCGATGCTTCGATCGTTTCGGAGGTCGCTCCTGGAATCGCAATGCCGTCCTTCGACCATTGATAGGTCGCGTACCCGCTGCCGGCATCGAGTTTGACGCTGTCGGGCGCGCAGAGCGTGAACGGGCCGCCGGGAACGATTGCGGGCGAGACCGGAGAAAGGGCGACCGTAACGGGATCGGACGTCGCCGGACATCCATCTCCCTCCTGTACGGTCACAAAATAGTTACCAGCCGCATGGACGACGATAATACGAGTCGTGTCCTTCGTGGACCACCGGTAACCGGTATAATTCGGCCCCGCATCGAGCACGGCAGAATCCGTAACCGAACAGAGGATCAGTTTCGAGGCCGTAATGACCGGCTTGGTGCCTTTGGTATAGGAGACCGGGAACGGCCCCGCCGAATCCCCGGCGCAATCGCGAGCGAAGACCATTGCACTCGCGCAGAATGAAGTATCGAGGATATGGACGTCGAGATCGTATGTCTGGACACACGCCAGGGTTGGAATCGGGCTGGGCACCGTTGTTACGTTATTCGCCGATTCGATCCATACGGAGTCAATGCCCCGGTCCCACGGGCGGATTTCGCTGATATGAACGCGCCAGGAACCGGTCGCCGCATCGAGCGCCGACGCCGTAATGATGGGGGCAAGCGTGTCCGGAGTCGTGCAGTAGGCGATCGTATCGAAGGCGAAGTTATGCGTAGTATCGTTCGCTCGTAAAATGATTTGTCCGTTCTGCATCGAATCGGTCACGCACGCGGTCAGGCTGGTCACAGGAGTGTCCGATGGATAGACGCCTCCGGATGGGAGGCCGGCGAGCGTCATGTTCGTGCTCGAGAACACGACGATGGAATCGATCCCACGGTCAATGCTCGTCGCGCTTTTCGCCGAATCGGTAATCGTGATGGTCTTGCAGCGCGAATGGCAGTCCGAATTGTCGGAATAAAATATCGGCGCCGTACGATCGGGCAGGGGCGGATGTGCGGTAAAGCAAAGCGTATCGTAGCTGATGTTGTTCGCACAATCGGTAAAGGTCAGAACGACATGGCCATGCTGGAAGGTATCGACCTGATGAACAAAGATCTTCACGGCATTCTTCACGCAGGAAAAGGGCGGCTGGGAACTCAACGTGACGCTATACTGCGCTGGCTTCATATCCGTTGAACTCCACGTGATGTTCTGAAGCCCGAGATCGAACGGTCCGTTATCGGTAACGGAGACCGTATCGTTCTTAATCGAGTCGCACCCGGAGAACGAATTCTGAAAGAAGGGAGGAAGGGTATCCGGATTTGCGCAATCGACGGTGATCGAACAACTCCAGGGATCGTAGAAGATCGGCGACGGAAGTCCCGGGGCCGTTACGTTAAAATTAATATCGACCGGAAACGTCTGAGCGCAACCGGTCGGAAGGACTTCCACCGAATCCGTCCAATGAAAATCGGCAAAGTTTCCCTGCGATATCCCGGGCACGCTTTGCATTTGCGCGGTATCTTTCGCAATACCGGTGGGCTTTGGATCGATAATGCGAACCGGATCTCCCACGGACTGCTCGATGGCCGTGTGGCTCATCGCGCCCGGTTGAACGTTGAATAAAAACGTTTCGACCTGGAACGGATTGGGTGAATACGTCTGCGATTTCGGGTCCCAGTACACATGGTGCGGATACAGGGCAAACCCAAATACATTCCCATGATCGTAACACCATTCCGGCGTGCCGTAGGCGGTACGAAAGATCTCGGTAACGCTGTCGCTCACGCCTTTTATGAAGCCGTTTGCACTCATCGGGTTTCCCATGAGCAGCGCGGCTTCGTCCGTAAACTCCCGTTGGTCGCCGCTATTCGTCGGGCCCCAGGTATAACCGACCTGACTCGGCCAATCGCCGAATTCCACCAGCGAAAGCGGAAGCAGTCCGAGCGGACGCGGAGGGAACGAATCGTTAACGTAGCCGATGCCGACCGTTCCGAGGACGGAGTCGGTCGTTGGATGTTCGAATGCCAGGAAAAAGCTGGGTAATGGACTCGGAGGGCAGTCCTGCCAGTTCCGAATAAAACCGTACCGGTGAATCAGGAAGGGATTATCGTTCGATGAATCCGGGCCACCGGTCGTATTGCTGTTCATGTTGTCGAGCAGGAACTCGGCTTGCGTGTTCAGTGGAATTCCGGTATGGTTCACGACCTTCACGCTGAGCACGATGACGCCACTGTTCGAGAACTGGACCGGATAAACGTTCTGGATAATATCGAAGCCGTCTTCTTTCCAGAGAGTCCGGATCGTATCGCCGATTTTTCCGGTCTGGTCGTTCGTCAGGGTGACATCGATCGGTTGTGGTGTTCCACTGGGCCCAAGTTTCCCTCCGACCTCATTATTGCTATAATACCGGCCGTTTACTTCGAGCGTGAGGTAGGATTTATCGTAAAACGTCAGTTGCTCATTCTTTGCCGGGTCGCCTTTATAAATCGTCACATAGCCGCCGCTGACTTTGGCGCCGACGTACGCATTCTTCGTAATATTCTGAGCGCCGGCCGCAATCGGGAATAAAAGAAAGAGGAAAAAAAGGCGCATTAGGGAAAATCCCTGAAAGACGGATCGGAATCGCAAGTGAAGTATCACTATCAAAAAAGCAAAAGAGGAACAAGCACGCGGAGCGCTGATGAATTCAGTGTAATGCCAAAATCGGCTCGGAAATTCCGGATGAGGGGAGTCGTGACCATAATTTTGCAAGCGTCCGGTGTTATAGTGCTTAAAGATACACCCCAGGTTATCGTATTCATGACTTTAGGGATAGGTCCAGGCGGCAAACCGGAATTTTCTAATGCGGTGGATGTTACCCTTTGCGGTTGCAATAGCTTCTGTTCGATGCCAGCAAAGACCCTGCGGCATGCGCTTTATGGTGCGATATGAATTTTGAGTCTACATCTCCTACTACCGTCATACCAGAAATCTCCTCTGGGGGTGACTTTATGCATAAGAATGGCGAACGATCGCCCTTCACCGCTCAAGAGCAATTTGGAGATAGCCGATTGTTTTCCGAATTGTTCGATGAGTTAGGCGAAGCCGTCCTCCTTTCGGACCGAAGTGGCCGCATCGTTCGCTCGAATAAAGCGGCCTCCCGCATTTTGCGGATGTCGGCGGAACAACTCAGGCAGCTTACCCACGACGATCCCATCTGGCAAGCTGTTCTCGAAGATGGAACGCCCGTACCGATCTCGGAATTGCCGGCCACCAAAGCACTCAGGACCGGCAGGCCGGTTTCGAATATGGAACTGGGTGTGGTTCGGCCGGATGGCACTTTGGTCTGGATCTTAGAGAGTGCGGCGCCCGTGCTCAACGATCACGGCGAAGTGACGGGTATCATCGTGACATTTCCCGATATTTCGGTGGCCGTACAGCAGCGGCAGGACCTTAGGGAACTCAATGAAAAGTTTCAGCGGGAACGAGACCGCGCGAATGAGGCCAACCGCTTAAAATCTGCATTCCTGGCGAATATGTCGCATGAGATCCGTACTCCCATGACGGCGATCCTCGGATTTTCGGACGTGCTCACGGGCGAACTTGCCGGAAAAGTCTCGGACCATCATTACACGTTCCTTCGCTCCATCAACGTATCCGGGCGTCGCTTGCTCACGCTGCTGAATGATATTCTCGATCTTTCGAAGATCGAAGCCGGACGCGTCGATGTGGAAGAATCGGAACTGGATGTCAGCGCCGAAGTGGAGTCCTGTATTACGCCTCTCATCTGGATCGCGAAACAAAAATCGCTCTCGATGCAAATCCATTTATATCCCGAGCGGCTGATTATTCAGGGCGATCGCCATCGGTTTGGACAGGTGATGACCAATATTGTGAGCAATGCAATAAAGTTCACACACAATGGATCGATCATCGTCCGAACGCTGCTTCGGGAAGAACGCGGGCAGCCGCGGTACGTGGCCATCGAAGTCGAGGATACGGGAATTGGGATCAGTAAGGATTTTCTCCCGAATTTGTTCGAGGAATTTCGGCAGGAGCATACCGGAAATGCCAAAGAGTATGGCGGGACGGGGCTTGGGCTCGCGATTTCCCAGCGCCTTGTCTCGAAAATGCACGGCTCCATTCAGGTCCGCTCCAAGGAAGGGGTCGGGTCGGTATTTAGTATTTTGTTCCCACTCGTCGCCCTGGGGCGCGCACCGGTCGTCATAAAAAAGGAGGAAGAGGAGACCCCTGTGCATGCGGTCCCTGCTGCGCCGGCGCCTTTGCATCAGGAAGGTACTCATTTGCTTGTCGTCGAAGACAACCTGGAAACGCAGCGGTTGATCGACGCATATCTTAAAGAGAACTATCGCCTGAGTTTTGCAGCCAACGCCCAGGAAGTGATGGATAGCATCGCCCGAGAAGTTCCCGACCTCATCCTGATGGACGTTAACCTGCCGGGTCGCGATGGGCTTTCGATTACGCGGGATATTCGTTCCGGAGCCCGCTGCCCTCGGGTGCCAATCGTTGCGCTCACTGCGTTTGCGATGGCGGGGGACCGGCAAAAATGTCTCGATGCCGGATGTAACGAATATATTTCCAAGCCCGCGACTCGAAGGGAAGTCCTGGGCGTCGTCACGCGGCTGCTCAAGGAGCATGCCGTACCGGCATAAAAAGTCCTTCTCTTTTGAGGGGCACCCGTTCGATCTCGATGGTTTCTGTCGAACGTGTGACGGAATTATTTTATGATTTCAAGCACACTGGATTGAGTCTGCGACCCGGAAGAAACAAGACACCGGTATAATCCTGAAGGAAGGAAACTAATCGAAAATATTTCGGAATAATCGCCGGTGCTGGCCCTTGCTTGTTTTAAAACAATGGAATATCGGCCCAGATCGTCTTCCAATTCCATCTTCATTGGGCCTTCGTTCGACAGGTGATAATCTATTCTAAATTCACCGGAAGAAGGGTTCGGTACAATACGTTTGATATAAAAGGCGGTGTCGGAGGACGTCAGCCAGGGATGGCACGCGCCGGTAAGACAGAATTGACCGTTCATCCTCGTAACGGCGATCTTTGCCCCGGGAAAGTACACCGTATCGATCGTGACCGGCGAACACGTTCCGGAATCGACGGGCTGCACCGAGATCGTTCCCAGTACCCCACTCGTGCCCAAGCACGGACCGGAAATGGCGACAAGCCAATCATTTCCACTCTTTACTCTGAATGGCGCGAGCGGTGTTAATATGGAACCATCCAGGCGAAGCACCGCTGCGAAGCTCTGTGCACCGCTTTCGAAGAGATTGTTCGACGTCTGGAGCGTAAGGGGAATCGTTACCGTCGTGCCGGGGTCGCCGCTCGAGAGTTCAGGCACCGACACCGTCGCAAGCCCTTGCCCGGAAACGTCAAGCGTGTCCGATGTGATCCTACACCCGTTCGAATCTGCGATCGTCACCGTATAGGCACCATCGTTCGCGGCGAGGGCCGTTTGCAGGGTGTCGCCGGGAATTGGCGAACCATTTAAATTCCATTGGTACGACATAGCCAGGGTCGAGGTAAGGACCGAGTCGTTTCGAGAAATAACAGGCTTCGCAGGGGCCGGATCAACGGTAACGGAAAAACCGATCGAACTTGCGGAACAGCCGCTGCCCTTCGTAACATCGACCGAATAGGTCCCACTCTTCCAGACCTTTATCGTTGGTGTTGTTTCGCCGTTCGGGTGCCACAAATAAGTATCGAACTGGGAACTTGTAGCAAGCGTCGCCGTATCGCCATCGCAGAGGGTCGTCGGGCCGACAATGGTAACGCTCGGTTTGGCAAGGACTTCCACATGAACGGTGTCGGTAAAAACACATTCACCTGTTGTAATTTGTACGGAATAGACGGTGGTAGAATCCGGCGAGACCCATTGGTCCTTATTCGTTGGATCTTTTAAATCGTTCGAGGGTGACCAGCGATAAGAGTCGCCGTTGGAAGCTGAAATTTCAATGCTGTCCCCGGAGCAGACAGCGACCGAATGGTCTGAAGCGGAAGGAACACGATAAGGCGTTGAAGATTCGGGAATTGTTATAAAGCGGTTTACGGCCGTCGCCCCGACGGACGCCCCATCCGATAAACCATTTTGGGAACCATCGCTGCAATGGGTGATGAGGCCGGCCTTTCCAGCACTTCCAATCGTCCAGAAGGCAACTCCCCCCGCAGTACTGGAAGGAGCCGTATAATAAATTCCTCCGGCGCCTCCACCGCCGGGACCGTACCGATACGGTGTATTTTCGGCATCCACGGAGCCGCCATCTCCGCCTTTCACTCCTATCCAGATATTCCCGGAATAATTACTGTCCGCATAGATCAGGATTGTTCCACCGGCGCCGCCTCCACCAGCGCCATCGGAACGGGCTACCGTCGGGCCAACCCCAGTCTCTTCGCCCGGGCTTCCACCATTGGCCTGGATCGTATCGTTGGTCGCAACAATGGAATGCGCATGCAAAATAATGATTCCCCCGCCATCTCCGCCATTGGAACCGCTCTGATCGTTCTCATGGCCTCCGCCTCCACCGCCGCCGAAAAAAATTCTCGGGGGTATCATTCCTGGCGCAAGGAGTGCTCCTGGTTCTCCGCCGTTAGGAATGTCTCCGAATTCCTGGGCGTCTGTTTGATTGCCGCCTCGGCCGCCGATGCCACCGTTTCCGCCTCCGCCTCCTCCGGCATTTTCTGCATTTCCGCCGCCACCTCCATTGGCGGGAGCACCGCGGCCTGCATCTACATTCAGCCTGTACCCCGTGGCAATTCCTTCACCTTTGTATCCGCCGTTCCCGGTGCTACCGTCGAAAGTATAGTCCAGGACCGAATCTCCGACCGCATTGTTGGAAGCCTGCCCACCCTGGAATCCGCAAAAGCTCGCGTTGACTTGTGCCTTCAACGTCAGTGTTCCACTTGCTTCTAAGATCAAAACACCGCCTGTCCCGCGTGCCGGATCCCATTTCGCCGGTCGGAGTGTATCGGCAACAACAACATTGGCATATTGTGGGATACGAACCAGTTGCACGTCGCCGAAATCCGGATCGTATGTATTCAGAGTCTTGTCTCGAAATTGTATGGTAAATAAATTGGGAATCGCCTGAATGGTAGCGATCTCAAACAATCCTGCCCCGTTCATCGACTGAATGTGTCCATAACGGGCTGTATTACTGGTATCGATCGTAGCGCCTTTCATTTGAATGATCAGTACGCGATCTCCAACGCTAAATCCCGCTACGCTGGGGACCGTGACACTGTTTAGGCAGGTGTCGATCGAGATGACCGGCGCATACGTATTAATGACACCGGAGATCGTATCGGTCTGGCCGTTGGCAAATCGTGTGAAAAGAAGAAAGAAGATGAAGACGAACGCCCGAATTTTCATCGCGAGTGGCGAGGTAACTATTTCGATTTATTCACGATCATATATCCGATCCGAATTTTATCGCTCGTTGAATAATTGGACGCGCTCGTCGCGGTTGGGATCATTTTTATGCGGACGACGAACGATCCGCTCGAGGTATTATCGGCATTCACGATCCATGCGGCATTCTGTGGATTCGGTGCGGTGCCGTCATCGATCATCGCGACAACGTTCGTAAGGACGATGGAGCCGGTCTCGCAATAGCGATTATTGATCGTGACGGAACCTAAATCCTGGATCGACCCGGCGGTCGGTGCCGACGTAGAAAGGTTACCTCCGCCTAAGGTCAGTTCGATCATGCCGCTGGGGCCCTGTTGGGTGTAGGCCGTTCCGCCGGCAGCAGCTTCGACATCGCTTCCGACGCTCGGCGATTCGGTCGTTCGACCCATGGTGAATTCACCATCGTTCACCTGCAATGCGACGTTCGTGTTTCCTGCGGTCGTATTCCCATTGCCGGCCGCAAGGACGCCGATCGTTCCAGTATTGGTCGTCGTCGTGTTGCTCGCTTTTCCCCAGACGCCGATCGATTGATTGGTCGTCGAACCGGTCGCATTCCCGAAGATCGCCGCGGTCTCATCGCTCGTCCCGCTATATACGCTGTGAAGCGCGTGCGATGGCGATGTCGTGTTAATTCCCAACCGGTCGTTCGTGTTATCCCAGACAAGGCCGCTGGACCACGCCATGACGCTCGGGGAGGCCGTGCTCGCAAGCAGAAGGTTCCCGTTGGACGAAGGAGCCGTGGAAGGAAGTGTATAACTGATATCGGCGGTCTGGCCGGCCGCGGCGAGCGCGGTATAGTGCGTCGAAGGAGATGGGAATGAAATGCCTCCATTTTGCGCACTATAAAAGCGTAGCTGGCTTGCACTGTTATTGGTATTGCCCAGCCATAGGTTCACATTCCCGAAGTACGCCGTGTTACTCGTAGTAATATACGCGCTGTCTGAAGCGCCGGAGCCGGCATGGAACCCGAATGCATTATCCCCGGTCATGCGAAGGTGCCCGCCGCCGATGAGCGCACTGTTCGAACCGCCCGCATAATTGCCGGTCCCGCCCAGGACGGAACTATTCAAGGCAGAAAGCGGAATCGAATTGTATTCGCCACCGGTGATCGTAGAATAATCGCCGGTGGCCGTATTATGGGCGCCGCCGATCACTGCGGAAGAGGAATGAGAATACGTTCCCGCAGAATTGGCAATTCCGCCGCCAATAAAGGCATTGAGATAGGCCGTGTTGAGTTCGCCGCCGGCAATCGCTCCGTTATCGTCCGTTACCTCGTTATAGGAACCGCCGCCCGTAAAGCCGGAAAAGGCCCCAGCGATCGTATCGCTATAACCGCCGGAAATAGAAGAAGCGTCGCCGGTAATCAGATTATTTTCACCTCCGGAGATCGTGCTGACCTGGCCCGAAATCGTGCTTGCATAGCTTGTGAAGATCCCGCTCGCTTCGCCGGCAGCACTAATGGTATCGAGAATGCCGCCGATGATCGCGGCATCGCTCGTAGCAATGTGGTTCTCTTCGCCCATTCCAAGGAACGAAGCGGTGTCGCCCGTAGCGATCGTATTGTCCAGGCCACCGGCGGCAAAACTTGCGGGAGCCGTTCCCGCCGCAGCCGGTTGAATACGCAATACCCTCAGGTTATTGACGCGCAGCGTCAGGGCCGTATTATCGGTCGTCCCGAGAAAGTTCGTTCCATCGGCGGTGCCGCTGTTACCTGTCAGGTTCCACCCTCCGGTGCTTCCACTGCCGCTGGGTGTTGTCCAACCCAGCGTGACGGAATACGGTCCGCTGCCAGTTATGGCGGTCGCGGTCAGCACCTGACTGGAAGCGGGCTGCGAGACTGGAAGTATATATTGGATGGTCGAAGATTGTCCTCCGGCCGTAAAGCTCGAATAGGGGCGGCTTGCATACGATGTACTCGTGCTTGCAGGATAAAACCGGAGTTGACGTGCGCTATTATCCGTATTCCCGAGCCATACGTCCATATTCCCGAAATAAGCGAGATTATTCGAAGCCGAAAGGTCGAGGATCCCGTTCTGAGCAGAACGTCCGGGAACGTTTATTCCGAAACTCGACGTCCCGACCGTGAGCGAATCGCCGCCCGCAATCGTAGCAAAGGTACCGGCGGCGCGATTATGAATGCCTCCGCCAACCGTGGAATAATTTCCGGATGCGATATTCGCTCCGCCGCCGGCGATCGTGCCAATCGTTCCGGCCGCGGAATCGCCAACGCCGCCACCGATCGTCGAATAATCGCCAAGGGCTGTGTTCGACGATCCTCCGCCGACCGAAGAACCGACGCCATTCGCGGTGTTACCGGTTCCACCGAGGATCGAGGAATAAAGTCCGCTTGCCGTATTGCCTCCGCCGCCAACGACCGTAGCATGACTGGCATCGGTCGCAGAGCCGGAATTATTTCCGGCCTGATTGAGCGAACCGCCGCCGACGAATCCGAAATCATCCGTAACGATATTATTGAATCCATTCAGACCACCGCCCACGACGGTAGCTCCGACCACGGAACTCGAAACCGCATTGCCCTGATAACCGCCAATGATGTTCGCGCTCGTGAGGTTCGGCTCGAACCGGAGCACCCGGTGCGAGCCGTGCAGGGAACCATCGGAATTATAAATATGAATTTCGAACGGCTGATCGTCGGTCGTCCCCAGGAAGTTGGTAAGAGGGGAGGTGCCGCTATTTCCCGACAAAGCCCATCCGATGGAACCAGTATCGCTGATCGTCAGGGTGTTTAAATTCCGAGTGACGGAAATGCCGGCGCCGCCATTCAACTGCCCGACCGAAAGGACGCCGGTCGGCCCCGAAACGACGACACCCTGTGGCCATCCCGTCACCTGGACCTGGCCCATGCCCGGGTTCATCGTAATGTTATCTACTCCGTTACCGCTTCCTAACGTCGAGGAACCATCGATGCGAGTATTTCCCGAGGCGTCGCTCGTCAGGTCCACATTTTCGACCCAATTGGTCCCGCTCCATCGGAGCGTCGAATTCGTCAGGGTCCCGTCGGGAAGCCCGCCCTTTGCGCTGATCGTGTTCCCGACGATCGAAATCCCTTGCCCCGCGACGTAATTGGACGCTCCGACGCTGTCATTACCAACGGTCCAGGACGAGCCGTTCCATTTCAGGATCTGCCCTGCGGCCGCGCCAGAGGGTGCGAGCTTTGAGAGGGTGACGGAACCGTTCCGGAGCATGGCCGTCGCAATAGAACTATCTGCAATGCCGATTGACGCGATCGGGCCGTTCCCATTCGCGATCGCGATCGTCTTATCGGGACTGACGACCGATTGCAGGCCTCGTCCCGTTCCATTGGCATGGACCGTAATTTCATTCCCGTTTTCGATGATGTTCGTCGTGCTGTCGCCCACCAGCCGGAGCGGACCCGCAAGCTCGTTAATGCTGGTGACAACGCCACGCGCATTGCTCGTCAGGCCTTCGGCGAGTTCCGCGACATGGGAAGTAATCGCGTACGGAGCCGCAAGCAGGGGAGAACGCGGGGAAAGTTCCTGGTTCCCTTCGAACGAAAGGCCAAGATAGAACGGCCGGTCGAACGTCATCGAAGGAGGAAAGGGAACCGTCGCCCCGATCTTCATATTGAAGATCCCATTTAAAAAGGAGACGGTCTGGGATTCCTCATATGAAGGCGCGCCGCCCGCCACCGAGTCGTAGATCGAAATGGTAATGAGGTGCTGGCCGCTTACCGGCGTGCCGTTTTCTTCGAGCATTCCCTGATAGCTAAGGACGAGCGGGACCTGTCCCTTCGCCACACCCGCGAAGGACACGACGCAAAAAAAGAAAGCGAAGCGAAGCGCCGATTTCATCATGCTCACAACCCTGGTTAACGAAGTTCGCGCTTTCTATAGACACGGAAGAGGCCAAAAAAGTCTCTTCCGCGCCTTGCATCAAGGGCTTACACGATCCCTTTTGCCATTTTTTCGATATCGAGGACTTCGGCCAGTTGCGCTTCATTCATCAGGCCGCGTTCGAGGACGAGCGCGCGAATGGAACGCCGCGTTTTCAACGATTCTTTGCCGATCTCGGCGGCCTTTAAATAACCGATCTCGGGGGCAAGCGCCGTGACCAGGCTCCCGCTCGATTCGGCATAATGCCGCATCCGTTCCCGATCGCAAACGATCCCGTCGATACACGTTCGGGCCATTACTTCGAGCGTATTGGAAAAAATCTCGATCGCGAACGCAATATTGAATTGCACGACGGGCATCATCACGTTAAGTTCCAATTGGCCACCCTGCGATGCATACGAGACCACAGTCTCACTACCTACGACCTGCATGGCGACCTGCGAGACCATTTCGAGGATCGATGGATTGACTTTTCCCGGCATAATGCTGGAACCCGGCTGCACGGCGGGCAGCGTGATCTCAGCGAGGCCCGTCATGGGACCGGAACAGAGGAGACGAAGATCGCCCGAAATCTTAATAATATCGAGCGCCAGATTTTTTATGCCCGACATTAAATGGACGAACGGCGCGAGCGACTCCATCGCTTCAAATAGGTCCACGCTCGGCTTGACGTCCAGGCTCGTCATCGCCTTCAGTTCCTCGACGACGAACTCGCGATACCCGGCCGGAGTATTCAGTCCCGAGCCGGCGGCGCTCCCGCCAATGCCAAGGAACGAAATATCGTGTTCCGCACCCTTTAATCGTTTTTCGTGGCGCACCATCATGCTGGCCCAGGCCCCGAATTCCTGTCCCAACGTAATCGGGACCGCATCCTGCAAATGCGTACGGCCCGATTTCACGGCATCCGAAAATTCTTCGGCTTTTGTAATAAAAGATTCGCGTAGCGTTTCCATCGCGGGGAACAGCCGCTCGCGGACCATGAGCAGGGCCGAAAGCCGCATCGCCGTCGGGTACGTGTCGTTCGTCGATTGCGACATGTTGACGTCGTCGTTCGGCGAAATTTTTTCGAAGTTTCCGCGTTTCTCGCCGCTTTTTTCGAGGGCGCGATTTGCGATCACTTCGTTCACGTTCATATTCGTACTCGTTCCGGCGCCGGCCTGGAACACATCGACCACGAACTGATCGCGCAGACCGCCTTCGATAATTTCATCGCAGACCTCCTGGATCATCTTCGAAAGCTCCGGTTTTAGCGCTCCAGCCCGCTCGTTCGCTCGCGCGCAGGCCTTTTTAAGTAGTGCATAGGCGCGAACAAACGTCGGGTGCGGCCGAAGCCCCGAGATCGGGTAATTTTGGACCGCACGGAGGGTCTGAATGCCATAATACGCTTCGTCCGGAAGTTCAAGGACGCCGAGAGAATCTTTTTCTTGTCGCATGTTGGTGGAAGTGGCGAACTGCGAGTGGCGAACGGCGAGTTAAAATCCACGACGTTCGCAACAGCAGCAAGTTTTGAGTATAATTCAGGCTTCCCGTTTTCTCGGAAGCGCCCTTTAGAACAACATTAATTATGATTTCGTCAATACATTTGTATTTCAAAACCTCACCACTCTCCGCTCGCCGTTCGCCACTCGCCACTCAAACATCGCACTTTAGCACTCGCCCGGCTGTTTGCGGCTCGGAAAAATTATGCACGAACCTGCCGTTCTCGAATCGCTCGAATTTAGTTTCACCGACGACCAAAACGCCATTCGGCAAGTCGCACGAGACTTCGCCGAAAGCGAACTCAAACCGTACCGCCTGGAATGGGATGAAACCCAGCACTTCCCGATGGAAGCATTCCAAAAAATGGGCGCGCTCGGGTTTCTGGGAACGCTGATGCCCACGGAACTGGGCGGAGCCGGACTCGGCGCGATGGAAAATGCGATCATCATCGAAGAGATCGCACGCGTCGATCCGTCGGTCGCCCTTTCGGTCGCCGCTCACAACGGACTCTGCTCGAGCCATATCAATAAATTCGGTTCCGACGCGATCCGGCAGAAATATATTCCGGCGCTGGCCCGCGGGGAAGTCCTCGGCGCCTGGGGACTGACGGAACCTTCTGCCGGCTCGGACGCCGGAGGAACGCGGACGGTCGCGGTCCGCGATGGGAACGACTACATCCTGAACGGATCGAAAAATTTCATTACGCACGGTACCGTCGGCCAGACGGCGGTCATCATGGCGGTCACGAACGCGTCGCTCGGCGCACGCGGTATTTCGGCCTTCGTGCTCGATAAATCGATGCCCGGATTCCAGGCTTCGAAAAAAGAAAATAAGGTCGGCATGCGGTGCTCGGACACTTCCAGCCTTTCGATCGAAAACGTCAGGGTCCCGAAGGAACATTTATTGGGAACCGAAGGCGAGGGCTTCGTGCAGGCACTCCAAATTTTAGACGGCGGCCGTATTTCGATCGCGGCGCTCTCCGTGGGGACCGCCCAGGGCGCCTTCGAGGCCGCGATCGAGTACGCGCAGGTCCGGGAACAATTCGGCAAGCCGATCGCCCAGCAGCAAGCCACGCAATTCAAACTCGCCGAAATGGCGATGAAGGTCGAAGCGGCGCGGATGCTTACGATGAAAGCCGCGTGGCTCCGCGACCAGGGACAACCCTTCGGCAAGGCCGCGAGCATCGCTAAACTCTTTGCCAGCGAAACCTCGGTGTGGGTCGCCGAAGAAGCGGTGCAAATCCATGGCGGCTATGGATATATCAAGGAATATCCGGTCGAAAAATTCTGGCGGGACTCCAAACTCCTCACCATCGGCGAGGGCACCAGCGAAGTCCAGCGCATGGTCATCGCCCGCAAGACCATCGAAGAATATGCAACGGCCTAAGCAGAATTTTACCATGTAATCAGATAAAAAACGCCGATTTCGGACTAATTTCGACGTTTCTCTATGTTGGCAATGTTGTGATGCTCGGTTAATGTTCGCGGAAATGTTCATGAACGAGCGGAAGCGAGTTCCCGAGAACCGGGAAATTTTAGGAATTCGTACCGAATGTGCTTTCGTCGATTTCCTTAAATCCGCTCTCGTCGATTTTCCTACGAAGACGCTCCAGGACGGACTGAAATTTCGCTCCGCTTTCGACCTGCTTAAAATGCGGATCGTTTGTGAGTAATTCGATATCGGAAAACCCGCGCGCTATCGCGCGATCGAAAAGGGTTGCAGCGGTGTCCTCTTCGGAGCGGTGAAGGAAAAGCGTTGCGGCGGTGTAGAGCGAAAGGCCATCAGCATTTTCGTCCTCCATAATAGATGCAATCGTTGATAGCGCGGTCTCCGCATGACCCGCAAACTGGAGCAGCAGCGCATATTGCGCACGTCCGAACTGGTCTTCTGGATGGAGTACTACCCAACGTTCGAATATTGGAATAGCTCGAAAAGCCCATTGTGCACATTCCTCATTTCGTTGAGAGCGATCCAGGGCTTCAATAAGATTCCAATGCGACATGCGATAGTCTGGCCGAAACGTCAAAGAATTTCGATATGCTTCAAAAGCTTTGTCTAATTGTCCACTATTATAATAATAATAGCCAGCCAAGAAATGAGAGTAAAAATCATTTGGATTTTCTTTCGTTTCTTTATTGACAATTTCCTCTGCTTCGGAAAAACGTTTTTGCACGCAGTAAAGCATAACGAAACCGCTTGCGATCTTTAGTAACGGTTTAAGAGACTGTGCGTGAAGGAAAAGCGACTCGGCTTCTCGCAAATGTACGATGTTCCGTTCCCATAGACGATATAAGTGGACCAATGCATTTGCTTTCAGTCTCAGTGCCTCAGCGAATTGAGGATCTAATTTGATAGCATACTCACTCAATTCTATCGCTGATTTCATCCGGTCATGTGTCCACATGTTATAAGCGTTAGATGCTTTTAAATAATATTCATAAGCCGCAATATTTTCGGTTCCCCAAGTTAGAATGTTTTTCTCTTCTTCAAGCGTCCAGGTCAGCTTTAATCCTTCGAATACTTTTTTAGCAACATTTTCCTGAATCTCAAAAATGTCGGCAAAAACGCCTTTATGCGAATCGTGCCATAAGTATTCTCCGGTCTCGATATCGAGCAAGGCAACAGCGATTTTGATCTGATCGCCAAACATTCTTACATTACCATCGAGGAAGTATCGGACATGCAATTCACGGGCGATATCGCGCGTTCGAGCGCGGGCGCCTTTAAAACCCATCGATGTAACTCTATCGATAATATGGAGTGACTTTATTTTCGAGAGCGTCGTGATCAGCTCGCCGGTCAGTCCATCGGCAAACCAACCGTTGTCCTGCGAGGGCGATAGGTCCTCGAAGGGAAATACCAGCAGGGTCTTTCGGTCCTCTGCAAACTTGGGGAGCGGGCCGCCAGTCGCGAGAACTCCGCTCGCGCCTTTCAAAGAGGAAAGGATCGCCGGATAATCGGAATAAAACAAATGCTGAATGCCCGCTAAATGATATTCAAGCGAAACCGGCAAAGGTGTGCGGCGAAGGACGACCGGCAAAATACGCTTACCTCGCTCCGATGCAAGCGAGACTTCCTTAAGCACATTGGCGGATTCAACGGCATTCTCTGAAAGAAGGACCAAAAAAAAGCTACAGTCGCGAATAGCGGCAGCGATCTCGCCTGCCCATTGAGTCGCTCCACCGATGCCTTCGCGGTCGATCCATATTGTCATTCCTTCCGCGCGCAGCCGTTCAGCGAGATCGATCGCCTCGGACGAGTCCTTGCGGGAATAGGAAATAAAAATGTGGCGATACATTATAGGACGAATAAGAACCAGTTGGGAACGCTCATATAACCAACTTACGACAGATCAAATTCTCCAGGGCGTCAAAAATTCATTTTTTTATGCAAATTTTACAGATCCCCAACATTTGGTTGCGCCTAACTACTTTGTGCCGTATATTTGCATTTGCTACTTACCTGTTCTCAATCATTTTTCGTTGTGTACTAACCTTTTTGTGACTCCATGACTACCTTAAAAAATATCTTTACCCCGAGGGTTTCAATCTTCATTTTGTGTTGCTTTTCGGTTCTTCTATTGACCGCTTGTAAGGAAGAACAGCAGCCAATTGTAATACGTATCAGTAAACCTGCTCTGACCAATCAGACCGCTGTCCAAACAGGGCCATCCGAGTCGAGTTCGCAGCGTATTGTTTCGCAGCCTGCCATCGTTCCCAAACAATCCTCCTCGAAAACTGCCGCTCCAACAACTCCTGCTGCGAATGTTGGCTTAGATAAATTTCACACTGCCACCAATATACCCACGCAAATCATTGTAACCGGCCATCGGGTTCTTGGAGTCTCTTCGAGCACTCATTACTCTAATTTTATTATCGGAGGGGTTCGTATCGAAGAGGCACTTAACGATACAGGGACAGAGGTCACCACAAATCCAGTGGAATCAATTCCGCTCTGGGGTCTTTCCCAGCCAATTTCATATCCTGGTTTTGCATTATATAATTGTGGTTACACGCAAGTAATGTGGAATTCGGAAACGCAACCCACGGGCGGAAGTTTGCGGATCTACAAAGCCGTGTTTAATAGTTCCACGAATGAGTGGCAGCCTACGGGCCCCCCCGTGATCATCCTCAAGTCCCCCCATCCGCTCTCCTTCTCTTGGCCGAGTTGTTCTGGCGATTATGTCATAATACCAGTCGACGCTAACGGTGGGCCGATGACGGAAGTGGTAGGTTATCCAACTAGACTTGCATCCGGTGGAACCCAGGATGCATATCAGAGTAACACTTCATCCGAAACAATTACGTTCACCGTTCAATAATTTTTTCGAAGACCAATAATAAAAAAGCCCCGGTTTTCCGGGGCTTTTTTATGTAGATATTTTGACTTAATTCCTTTGGTCGACTGGGCGCCATTGGCAGTCCACCGGGCCGGTGTATTCGGCCATGGGGCGAATGATGCGGTTGTGTGCGTATTGCTCGAGGATATGCGCGGTCCATCCCGAAACGCGGCTCATCGCGAAGATCGGGGTGTAAAGATCGAGCGGAATGCCCATGAGGTAATACGTACTGGCGGAATAAAAATCGACGTTCGAATAGAGGTGCTTCTCTTCGAGAATGAACTGCTCGATCGTCTTCGACATTTGGAACCATTGTAGCTGTCCGGTCCGCTTGCCCATCGATTCGGAATACTGCCGGAGATGCGTCGCGCGCGGGTCCTCGGTGCGATAGACGCGGTGGCCGAATCCCATGACCTTTTCTTTCTTGGCGAGCGCGTCGGTGATCCATTCCTTCGCGTTCGTCGGATCTCCGATCTTGAGCAGCATGCGCATTACCTGCTCGTTGGCACCGCCATGGAGCGGTCCCTTGAGCGCGCCGATCGCGCCGACGACGGCGGAATAAATGTCCGAAAGTGTGGCGGCTATACAGCGGCCCGTAAAGGTCGATGCATTGAACTCATGGTCGGCATGGAGCGTCAGTGCGCTATCGAACATTTTTACGACTTCCGCGTCCTGCTCTTTGCCGAGGAGCATATAGAGGAAGTTCTCCGCATGCCCTAAGTTCTCTTTGGGTTTCGTCAACTCACGACCGTTGCGTGCGGCATCGAAATACGCGACGAGCATGGGGATCATGCCGATCATTCGGATCGCTTTATCGAGGTTCGCCTCGCGGGACATATCTTCTGCCTGGGCATCGTACAGTCCGGCTTCGCTCACAAGCGTGCGGAGGGCGGCCATTGGGTGAATATTACGCGGCAACTGCTTCAGGCGGTCGATCACGGGCTGTGGTACATTGCGGCTTGCGGCGATCTTTTTGTTGAAGTCCGAAAGTTCGGCCTTGTTGGGGAGTTTGCCGTAGAGCAGCAGATAGGCCGTCTCTTCGAAAGAACCTTTGACCAGGTCGTGAATGTCGTAGCCGCGATAGGAGAGAATACCGCGTTTACCGTCTAAAAAACAAATATCGCTCGTCCCGGCAACGACGTCTTCGAGGCCGGCTTTCGCCGGAGCTGCTTTTGCGACGCCGTTGGAGGCAACGGGAGCAGGGGAGGTGGTTTCAGCTTGCTGTGCCATGTGTATGGGAGATTAAATTGTATGTCCGTTAAATTGAGCCGAGATGCCGCAATTCGAAGTG
>JAJPIQ010000032.1 GCA_021324685.1 Bacteroidota bacterium | reverse complement strand
GGAAGGAAGATCTGCAGCGTCATCGTGCTGTCCCCCGCAAGGGTCGCTTCGACGATCGACCGAAATCCTTCGAAGTTGACCGGCTCGAAAATGAGTTCTTTCAATTTCAGCGGCAATGTACTTTCGCGGCTGGGCAGGATATCGGAGGAATCGCTGATCGTCGCGGCGCCCAGGAGCTTGACCAGCTCCCCTTGCGACCGTTTCGGGAGCAGGTCCTGGATCGTTATTTTTTTCGGTTCCCTGCCGGTCTTTCCCATGGCGCTCGTTACGGCGCCCACGAGCAGGACTGGCAACCATTTAAACATACGACGCATAATCGGGCACATACATCAGCGACTCGAGCCAACCCAGGACATTCGGCGGTTCCTCGACCGTTGCAAGCTCTTTTTTAAAGGCCACCTGCGCGACCGCCGTCGCGATCACGGCAGAAACTTCCCGGACGCGGTCCAGGCCCGGATAGATCCTTCCCATCGCCAGGTCGGCAGGCGTCACTTCGCCGGCCAGAGCTTTGGCCGCCTCGTAAAACATCTCTTCCGTTACACGCCGGGCGCCCGAAGCAATGACGCCAAGGCCGATCCCCGGAAAAACATAGGCATTATTGGCCTGGCCCGGAGTGATCGTCCGTTCTTTCATACGGACCTCTGGGAACGGACTTCCGCTGGCAAAGATCGCTCGGCCGTCGGTAAACTGATAGCATTCTTCGGCGGTGCATTCCGATTGCGAGGTCGGGTTCGATAACGCAAAGACGATCGGGTGCTCGTTGTAGGCGGCCATCGTCGAAAGAACGGCTTGCGTAAAGGCGCTCGACTTACCCGAAGCACCGATCAGGGCCGTCGGACGCAGCGCCTGGACCGCCGAAAAAAGGTCCGGCAGCGGCTCATGTTCGTGGGCGTAGGCGAGTTTATTATCCGCCAGGTCGTTCCTCGATCGGACGACCAGCCCTTTCGAATCCATCAGCCAGCATTTTCTTCGCGCGGTCTCTTCCGGAATTCCTTCCCGGACCATCGCAAGGACGATCAGGTCGGCAATGCCCGTCGCCGCCTCGCCCGCCCCGAAGAGCAGCACGGTCTGGTCGCCCAGTTTTTTTCCGGTGATCCGAAGCGACGAAAGCAGTCCCGCAAGGGTCACGGCCGCCGTTCCCTGAATGTCATCGTTGAACAGGCAGACTTTGTCCCGGTATTGCTCGAGCAGTCGGAAAGCATTTTCGCGGCCGAAGTCCTCGAGCTGGATCAGGACACCCGGGAACCGGTCGTTCGCGGCATAAATAAATTCCTCGATAAAACGATCGTATTCCTCCCCGCATCCTCTTGTGCGGCAGTCCAAGATAGACCGGGCTGGCCAGGAGTTCTTCGTTGTCGGTACCGACATCGAGCGTGATCGGCAGCGTTTGCGACGGCCGGACGCCGGCACACGCGGTGTAAAGCGAGAGCTTCCCGACCGGAATGCCCATTCCGTGCGCGCCCAGGTCACCCAGGCCTAAGACTCGTTCCCCATCGGTCACGACGATCACCCGGACGTCGTCCTGCGGCCAGTTCCCAAGCACTTCCCGGATATGGCCCCGGTCGCGGTCCGAGATATACATGCCCCTCGCCCGCCGAAAAATATGTCCGTATTGCTGGCACGCCTGTCCGATCGTCGGTGTGTAGATGATCGGCATCAGCTCTTCGAGATGGTGGATCAGGACGTAGTAGAACAGTGTCTCGTTACGGTCCTGAAGGCCGATGAGGCTGTTATAGCGGTCCAAATCGGTCTTCTTGGAACGGACGGTCGCAATGACGCGCTTCGCCTGGTCTTCTAACGTGATAATGCGCGGTGGAAGCAGTCCCGTGAGTCCGAGGGCCTGGCGTTCGGCCTCGTTAAATGCCCGGCCTTTGTTGAGCGCCGGATCGTGGAGCAGGTCCAGGCTGGTCGGGACCTTAAAAGGTTCCACGCGTTTACGGGCCGTATGGCCATTGGAAGAGGGGTTTTTAGAGAACATACCTGTGCCGTTCGTAACAGTCGGTTCCGCGGCATAAATCCGCGACAGGTTGTGATTGCGTAAAGGACGTGCCATGCGCTGAATTTTTCGTTTCCCTTTCAAAATTCCAATTTTTCGAGATTTACGAAAAGATTTCCGGGAAGAAAAGTAAAATTTCTTTCCGGAGTCGAATCCCCCTTTTTAAGTTTTTTGCCCTGACAAACTTTTTAATTTTAACACTTACCCTGTTTTTATTTCAGCCCAACATTCCTATCTTCCCTGACAGACCGTGAAATATCCTACAAAGCCAACCTACCCACTCCTCTCAACTCAGCCCGGACCGCAGGCAGTCGGTGAAGGCTTTCAGAAGCCGTTCGTAATATTCGATCGGACTTTAGCTTGCCCGAAGAAAGGAAAATTTTGTGTGTTGGAAGAGTTTTCATGAACTCGCATTCTTTTTTCATGAATTTTATTGGCTGTCTTTATGAAAGAAGACGGGACTCTCACAACCAATGGGAACTTTTTATAAAATTTGGCGAAAAAATTGAACAAAAATCGACACAAAAAGGTGCCCTTCCCGGCAATGTAGCGCATGCTTTAGCTTGCGCTCCTGATATGAAGCGTCGCTGGTTTTTGGGGCCGGCGGTGTCACACGTTGCAACCCAAGTTTCTTATTTTATCACTTCAAACTTGACCGCAGAACCCATAATTGCATTTACAATATAGGCATAGTATGTTCCATTTGGAAGATTGGAGCAGTCCATTCTCATACAGAGGCCCATCTCGCCCTCCGGGGTTGCATTATAGAGGGTCGCCACTGTTTGGCCAGCCTCATTCACGATCGTAGCGGAGACCGGAACCCCATCGGGTAAATCCTCAACGCAAATGAGCACGGTTGACCGCGCCGGATTAGGATGGACTGAAACTAATATCGGGCTGTTTAGGCCGGGCTGCGCGGCGGGATGGGTAGCAAGTTTCGGAGCGGGGCTATCGGCCAGGGAGTCCATAATGTTGACGTAATACCGTTCGATGGAATTCGAAGTATCTCCACGCTCGGCGTCCATCGAAAGGAATACCGAATCGGTCGAAGCTCCGCACGAGACGTGATACCTCGCAGTGTCGGGATCGATCCCAGGGGTGATCGAGGGCCAATAGATCGACGTTCTCGTAACGATCATCGAGTCCACGGTGGCGTAGTATGAAGAATCGACCGCACGCCGCAGGACCAGGCGCAGCATGGCATAATCTCCAGAAGGATGCAGCGAATCCTGAATCCGCGTAAGACCTGTCGTAATGGTGCCATGCGGGACGAGGATCGAATCGCACGCTTCAATCGTAAAATTATTCGTCGTTTCGACATTCGGAATTTGATCGGGGTTGACCCAGGGATCGGCCGGACCGCTGAGCGATGGGCTCGGGGTATTCCAGTTGACGATCGGAGGCGGCCCCGAAGGCGGAACGATGATGGGAGTGCCAACGGCCAGGAGCACCAACGTATCGCAACCTATATGACCGCCTGTCGATAAGACGACGGCGGGATGCGAATTGGTCCGTTTGATCCGCGGTAAAAATGCGTTCGTAATACGCACCGATTGCGTGTTCGGGAACGGAACCCATACCATCGACCGTCCGACGGCCCCGCTGTCCGGCCAGGGACCGAAATCCCCGGCCGCCTGAGGAAGTGACGGTTCGTTGCCATTCTCATTGACGGTAAAATAAAACCAATTCGGCGCCCACACTTCAGCCCGGATATTACTGCTTGCCGACTGATACAACATTCGTATCCAGTCATGGGAGGTGTCCGAAGGAGCCGCAAATTTATAGTCCCACCGGCGGTCCTCCGTGGCGATCTGGGGATAGTGGAAGGATGAACTGGCGTCCTTGAACACACTATAAATTCCCCAGGAACCGGGAAAGGCGACAGGTGAAAATCCTTCATGGCGTGCCCGGACGACCGGCCAGTAGTTCGGGGAACCCGTTACAAACCACGGGTACGCGAGCTCGTAACTGACCTGCGTTTCCCAGGCTAACTGGTCGTGATAAAAGCTGTCCATTCCCATTTTTACACCAGACCAGGTGAGCCATCCCGAAAATTCATACGTCCCGCCCATCGCGAGCGAAGGGTGAACGTTATCGCATGCCGCAAGGCCGCGGGAAACGTCTTCCGGCGGAGTAAACGCGAACGAGCCTGGCAGTAAGGCATATCGCCGGAAATAAATCTGGTGAACGCCTTCGACCGTGTCCTGCTGCCAGGCCATGTGAACGTTATAGCAAAACGTCGTCGTGTCCCATACCGGCCGCGAGGCCAGCGTTTGGAACTTCGCAAGGGCGACGGAACCGTCCGCGCGGACCATATCGTGGTGCAGCGCATACACCGGTCCCTTGTACGGAGAACCCACCCTGGGAGTCACAAGGACCTGCCCCCAGATCGCACCCGGAGGCAGCGAGGAACTATGCTTCCCGGCGGCGATGAGCCAGCTCGTATCGTCGATCGGAGTAATGACCGGCGTGACCAGGCTGTAATCGCTTGTGGTGTCAGGATAGATCGTATCGAACCGGACGATCTGCCACGCTGCGCCGGGCGTCTTCCGATAGGCGGCAGCGATTTTCCCATTTTCGGAACTGTCCTCATACCAATATGCGAGCGCGACCGAGGTATCGTTCATGCCGACCGCGATCGAAGGACGAGCGCACGAATAAATCGTATCGAGCGGTTGCTCGTAACCGGTCATGATGTTATCGCCCGCCGACTGGTCCGGGCTTCCGGCGAACGTAAAGCCGGACGAAGGATTGGAAACGTAGAGTTGATGCTCGCGCGTGTAGGTCACCAGTTCCTGCGTTCCGCCTTCGGTCTGTACGATTCGGCGGCCGTTGTTAAAGCAAAACTCTGGATTGTTCGAATGACCCACCGTACGGCCCGACTGCGCCGCAACGTTGACCGCGATCCCTTTTTCGAAATAGAGGAACTTCGCATCGCCCGGCTTGATATAGACCGCGAACTCGGAATCTTTATTGAGGAGCCACGTCGAGTCCGGATGCCACAAGTCGCGAACCACGTAATAACTTGAGTTCCCAAATGTTGGGTCCGTTTTCGTGAGATCGAGCTTCATGTACACCTTGCGGACGTCGATGTCGCCGAGGGTGGAACGGCAACGTTGTATTGAGTCCGCTGCAGCTTCAAAGCCAGCATTATAATAGCCACTATCATCTGGATCACGAAGCGAAGGCCAAAGACGCGTGTTCACAAGCATCGTAGCGTAATTTTTTTGTGAAGGCCCGAGGGAGTCTTGGAAAAGACCGACTTCTACAAAACTTCCCGTATCTGCGTCATAAAAAATCGTATCATCAACAGTCGAATCAATAAAACCTCGTGAAGAATTTCGGGACCAGCGTTTTACAAGAGATGTATTAACGATTTTAAGAAATGCCGCCGCTTTTGAAATTGAATCAGAAGGCCCAATTAATGAAGCAGGTCCATTAAAGCCAGTATTGTGCCCCATATAGTGGCCTGTCGGATGAGTTAGCTGATTTGAATATGCATCCAACCACTCAAATCTTTTCGCCGGTCGTGAATTGCCGTCAACTGTATCCCAAATTTGGTTAATTCGATTATTGGTTCGTCGAAATGCTTTCCATGCATTCGAGTATCCAAGATAATAAGGAGGAAGTGGACCATCAAGATGATTGGAAAGGGAATCTGCCCAAGAATCATGCGCTTCCCACCACGAACGACGATTGCCAAAATTATAATTATGAACGAACGGCGGCTGGACAGTATCCTCTGCGCTTGAATCGGGTCCAAAAATTCCTGGACCACCACCGATCGGAGTTCCAGCATCATAGACTTGAGCGTCGCTGAAAGCCGTTACTCCATTAGCTAAGGCACCATAAATCAATACACTCGTTTCTTCAGGTGTCGTCGGACGCTGATTGTATTTTGCTTTATATCGATTCCAGACATGGTAAATTGATGGCGGGCTACCCCACAATTCGGAATCGGGATGCAAAAAATGCCAAACAAATGGTACCGATGGGAAATCTTGATAAGCATACGTCAGAATTATGCCCCATCCTTGAACATTGGTTTCGATTGAAAATTTTTTGTTCTTAGGATGGTGTAAAGCTACATAGCTCGATGCTCGTAAACCTCGTAAAACTTCAGGATCGTCGTCCATAAGAGTATATTGATTATAAGCTTTTAGCGTGGACGATGTATCCTGGCGGCCAATAATAAGTCCTACCATATAATCCTGAGTTGAATCGGGCCAATGCAATGTAGGAGATACATGTCGAGCATAGTACACATAATCGCTCGGAAATACATCCAGCGGGTGTTGCATGTCGCCATCCGACCACCAGCCTGACTGATCGGAACTATAAGAAGCATCCTGGTTCTCGAAAAGTGAAGGAGGTTGGGCATCGAACGACATTCTTTCTCGACGATATTCTTCCGTAAAATCCCCATTGTCCCCAAAATGGATATGTGTTGCCATGCTTCGGCTCGAAAGGTGCCAATCAAGCAGTGCGATAATCGAAGTTGAACGCCCATCGAACGGACTCCAATCGCTATGCAACACTTCCCGCTGAACGGTATCTGGTTTAAGGCTTGCAACATAATTTACATAGGTTCGCAATGAATCGTCATAGCCCCCAATAGTTCCATTGGGATTGAGCGAGTGAGTTGAATCCCGTGTAATCCGGCGGCGGTAGAAAAATTTGTCTTCCGTTGTATCCTGCCAGGTTACATCCCGTACACGGGCTGTGGCGCGGTACATCGAGAGCACACGAATCTCGACGAGAGGGGTCATTTTCGGTCCAAGAGAGTTTACAATATATGCTGCGTTTGAACTATCATATTCAGTGATAAAATCGGGTTGAGTAAGTTGGGTATCGTTCCCGAGCCCCGAAGCATATCCCCATCCGCCGCCAGTTGTATTATTATCCCCGAAGATCAAGTTATTATAACTTCCCATCGGACATTTTAGAACGATGTGTAACTGTTTGAATTTCCAGCTATGGGATAAGGAGCCGTTTTCAAGCGAATCCGGCGACCGCCAATCCGAATCGAGTGTCCGGTATATCGCGCGCGTGATGGTGGTATCTGCAAGAGCATACCAACCGGGATTCGTCAAGTTACTGCTTGTCTTGAATGGCGTGAACGGCTTTATCGTTTGCCCGGCCTGCTTGAACAGTACCTGGAATTTTAATAAAGGAATACTATCGAGCGGAAGGGAACTTCCTGTCGTAATAATTGACGAGGTATCAAGATTGAATTCCAAAATAGCAGAGAATGCTTTTGGGCCATTTGTGTCATGTGCAAAAGGATAATCGTGCCTCGTATATAGAAGGCTATTATAGCCGGTTGTGTCTGCCACGCGCAGATCGGAATATCCGAGAATCACTCGTCCTTCATTCCCTTGAGCAACGATCGAATCGACAAAAGTGGAATTTTGAGGATATTCTGCGTATGCTGAAATATCATTTGTGTCATATCGGCTATCGTGCCATGTTGCGCCGGAACCAGCGATGTTCAGGTCGTTATAACGCCAATAATAGATTCGCGTCGGATCGCTGACGCCCGGTGAAGGTGAAAAGATTCGCTGCATGATGGACTTACCCATTGCTGTCATGTCGAGCGGATCGCCTGGGTAAAATCCTCCCGGTGCCACATATCCTTTCGTTAGGCCATAAGTCCCTAATCTAATATTGCTACCGCCCCAATTGTATGACATATTCATCCCCAACGAGTCGTCCAGAGGAGCATAAGTACTGTCAGTCCAATCCGGAAATGCCGTGTAGAATCCCCACCTGATCGGCCCCATGTTCTCCCAACCTTTTGGAACGACTGCTTGACCAGAATTGCGAGGCTGAGAATATGAATTCGAAACAACAATTGTTAAGATAACTCCGAAAAAAACTTTTTTCATGATCCCTCCAGTCAATGAATTACTTGGAATTGCCCAATCACGGTATAATCTTCCGAAGACAGCACATATGAATAGGTTCCAGATGCCAGATTAGACGTATTCAAACTCTGCGAATGGTTACCCGTGGTTTCTGCATCCATGTTTGCAAGCGTCGCAACAAGGGATCCACTTAGAGAATAAATCGAAAACGTTACATGCTGAAACTGCGGAAGAGAGTAAGTGAATATGAGACTTAGTAGTGCAGGATCAGGGTATGAGTTTATTGTCAATCCAGATTCTGCATTTTGATTTACATTTGAGAAACCACCGTTTGTAGTCCTAAGAACAAGACCGTTCGTACCGATTGCAAAGGCATTTGCAGTATCGACGACCTGAATTCCGGTAGTGGTTTCAAGTGTGCCTGTATTTTCATAAGTCCAAGAGTGACCGGTATCGGTTGAAACACCAATAAATCCATCCCTGCTACAACCCATACCGAAGCCATCAGCAAGAAAAGAAACTTTTCTGAGAACTCCAAGGGTCGTATCGCTTATCCAGGTAGAACCACGATCGGATGTTCTCCAATTGTTTCCAAATCCAACTGCTCTGGTCGAATCGACAATTAGAATGTCATAAAAGATTCCATTGCCCTCTGCCCACTCTGGCCGATACCAAGATTCGCCGGCATCATCACTACGCAGTATCGTCGGGGAGTTTGGATATTGGGAACTCACGAAATGCTCGTCTCCCAAGGCCAAGTAATGGTTTGCATCGAATCGATCTAAACAGATAATTCCGCCTGCATCCAGGTTCCCAGAAATCGTTCTACTCCAGCCAGTATCCTGCCTTGTAATTCTCTCTATTAGGGCTCTCCCCAAGATGAATCCGGTATCACGATTTATCCAATGCACATTCGTCGCGGGGAAATGCACCGTATCCCAAGTTGTGCCTCCATTCGAGGTATGAAGCATGGAAGAAGCATCGGTCCAATAAAGCAACCAGCCTTCATTTACATCGAAAAAATGAACCTGCCCATATTGCCCTGCAACCCGTAATTGCCAATGCTGACCTGCATCCGTAGAATAGAATGCTCCATCTTCTCCGACCACCCAACCGGTATCTGGATTAATGAAAGAGAGTCCCAGGCAGGCGTTTAACGTCGAGGCGGGAAATGGCACTCGCAGCCAACCATAGGCTATAGGGGTCGAATCGGTTTGCTGCTGTTGCTGCCCTCGTACTGAAAAAGAGACGCAAAGTATGATCGAAACCAGGATTGAATTTCTCATTTCGTGCTCCTAAGGATGCGGTCTATAGACATTGCGTTCTAAAGACCGTTGATTTGAGTGCAAAGATAGCACATTTTTGTGTGCTGTGAATGTAAAACGAATGATCGGCCACAATGTGCGCGGGTTCCGAAATCGAATCGGAATTTCCCAGGAAAAACTTGCGGAATTTGCGCAGATTGATCGGGCATACGTCGGTTGTATCGAGCGTGCCGAAAAAAGCGTTAGTGCGGAAGTATTATATCGCATCGGGAAAGCTCTGAAAATTAAACCTCACTTACTCTTTATTGAAGAAGCGTATAAACTTACGGAAAAAGAATTAGAAAAGAGGTTGTTGCCTTAAGATATTACTTTCGTTTAAATTCGTTACTGCTGAATAAATTTGATGGAACGAACATCACTGCCGGATTGAGCTCGAACAATATAGATTCCCGGCATTAGGACCGGACTATCGAGTAAAATAAAGTTCTCGCCAGATTGAAGTTCGGAAGTTAATGTCACGAGACGATGGCCAAGAATATCGTAAATGTCGATTCGAGCTGACGGAAGTGCCGAGGTTAGTTTTGCACTCAATTTCCCATTTAGATTTATTAAAGATATTGAAAACATTTTATCGGATAGATCGGCCTTTACTCTTTCATTAAGGTCTGGAGGGAATTCCGTTGGGGCAGTTTCAGACCATCCTGCTCCAGAATTACCTCCAAAATTAAAAGGTGGTTCTTCAGGGTTGAGCAAGCAATTCGGGGCCGGTCCGCTGAGCCTGAAAGGTCCTAAACCAAAAGATTTCGTAAGCGGAATGGGATCGCAAGGGTAATAGCAACATTCGCTAAAACATGGGTGCACTATTTCATAATTGTTAGAATCGGCATTCCAGAAGATTCTATAAGTCCAATAACAAATTCCAGTGCTGTCGAATACCGGACCTCCATATTCCGATCCATGCATTCCGCTAGAACCACCTGCCGAATGAACATAACTTGATATTCTTGATGGTCTAACTTGTATGGAATCACGGGAAGTTAAGAGACGTTCGAGATCGGCGCGCAAACTCAGGTTGTCCGTGAAGTTGGCGTATTCTTCTCCTCCATCGCTTGCGAAGTAGTCCCAATGGATAGAAATAGAAAGATGCAGATATGTTATTAATTTGCTGTCGCTTTTTTGGCCGCCAATCTCAACGATTACGGGTCCCGCGGCTGCATGTCCACTCACAGGAATCGCCGCATGTATCTCGGTGTCGGTTTGCGAAAGAATTCCGAGCGTAGTGTCGAAAATGTGAACGATCGCTGGCGAGTTCGGAAAGCTGCCATAACAAATCAGAATGCTACTATCCTCGTCGATCGCGATGCTATCAAGGACCGACGTTTGCGCCCGCACCGAGACCGCGAGGGAGAAAATGCTTAAAAAGAGACTAAGAAGCTTCATGGCTGATGCCATCTGATCAAGTTTGCACTCTTTTATCAAATTTACGCAAAAATCTCGGGGCGCTTCTATGAAGACCAATGAAATAATGGAAGGTAACGAAAGGTAAAAATTTGTGACTCGTTAAAAAACCGAGCCGGGAAAAAACGATCGGAATTTCCCAGGAAAAATTTGCCCTCTATTTTAAAACTTGCCTTAAAAGCAGAAAGCCCCGTCATGACTGACGGGGCTTTCGTTCCGAAATAGATACTCGTTATTTGAGTTCGACTTTCGCGCCGGCTTCCTCGAGTTTCTTCTTGAGGGCTTCGGCATCGGCCTTCGGCATTCCTTCCTTGACGGTCTTCGGAGCGCCATCGACCAGGTCCTTCGCCTCTTTGAGGCCCAGGCCCGTCGCTTCGCGGACGGCTTTGATCACATTGATCTTCTGCGCGCCGCCATCGGCAAGGATGACGTCGAATTCCGTCTTCTCTTCGACGGCCGGAGCACCCGGAGCTGCACCGCCGGCGGCGGGCATCATCCCCATCATCATCGGGGCGGACGCCGTTACGCCGAACTTTTCTTCGAGCGCTTTCTTGAGATCGGCCGCTTCGCCAAGCGTCAGCGCGCTGATCTGATCTACGATTGCATTAATATCTGCCATGGTTGTTTACGGTTTTAAATGGTTAAACGTTGTTGCTTATACTGAAGCGGTCTCTGCTTTCTTCTTCTCGATCGCATCGACGAGATAGACGATATCGCGTTGCAGTGCGCCGAGCACATTGACGATGCCCTGCATGGGCGCCGAAAGGCTTCCGACGATGCTTGCCATTACGTCCTTCTTCGTTGGAAGTGCCGCGACTTTTTTGAGGTCCTTCCCGGGATACGTCACTCCTTCGAGGTACGCCAGCTTGAGGGCCGGTTTGTCCTGGTTCTTCTCGATAAAGTCCTTCAGCACCCGAGCCGGCGCCACCGGATCGTCGAATCCGAATGCTACTCCCGTCTGGTTGACGAGCGCATTGCGGATATCTTCGGTCAGGCGACCCGAGTCGTCGAGCGCACGCCGAATAAGCGTGTTTTTCGCGACTTTGAAGGTCACTCCCGATTTCCGGAGCTCCGAGCGCAGACGCGTGGTCTGCTCGACCGTCATCCCCTCGAAATCGGTGAAGTACATCCCCGTCGAGCGGTCGATGACTTCCTTCAGTTCAGCAACGACTTGCGTTTTTTCTTCGCGTGTCATTGATTTGTGTTAATGTAGCGCATACTTTCAGCCGATGTAGCCCATGCTTCCGCAGTGCTCGAATAGCCCATGCTTTAGCTTGTGCGCACTTCAGCCAATACTTTAGCTGCGCTTTGCTTTTTGCTTTCTGGCAGTCCCGTAACCAATTCGAAGTTAGAAGCTCCTCGAACCAGCCATTCTTTCCGGAAGCAGCCCGTAATAACTGCCTATGATACCCAGAAATGGACGAAATCCCGGAAATACCGAAATCCCGCCCCTGCCAAACAGCGGCCCGATTAACTGCCCATACTGTGGATAAGTTCAGTTTTTCCATATTCAAGGCATCGGCAAAGTTCTTTAGGCAAAGCACGTTCAGGTAATTCCACGCGCAGCACCATTCAATGTCATTCCCGCGCAGGCGGGAATCCAGACCCCGCTATTATAACGTCTCATGAAGACATCGATCCACACTTCGCTTGCACAAGGAAACCGCATTCGTGCCATGATTTAATGCACACGGTCACTACCGGAAATGGGAACTCGAATTAGCCTGGGTTTGGGCGTTGCCAAAAGGCATATCGCAGTGCGACCCCGCTGAACAACGAGCTTGCGGTCCAATTCTCATCTATATCGACTTGCGTAAAAGGTAGATCGAAGCCAACAAACGGCGTCAGAACGAGTCGATTGTTCGCTATGGGAATATCGTAGGTTAGTTCCGGCCGTAGCGAGAGGCGCAAAGAAGAAGCCTCACTTAGCCCGATCACTGAAATAGCTGTTTCCGTGGTGTCGGGATCGGTAAAACGAGTAGAAACGGTTTTCGTAAAAGTGGCTGTCTGCCTCACGCCTACTTGAAAGCAAAGCTGAATTCCCAGGCCGCGCGGAATGCTATCGGCTTTAAAGTTGAATTTATATCCGACGTTCACAAACGCATAGGAAAGTTCGGCCCGAAGTGCGACACCCACAATATAGGCCGTATCGTGTTGGGCACCATTGAGAAGTACAGGAATAGGATTGTTTTCGCCCGCTGACGAAAAATCGCCACTCATCCGTTCGTAGCCGGCCTCGAGGATAAGAAAATGGTGCATGCGCCGGAAGAGCGGATCTTCATAACTGATGCCCCAGAAGAAATCGCTGCCGCTTCCATTCTGCATTAGAAAAGCTTCCGGTTCTGAATTCAAAGCCGGGAAAGGATCGCTGCGATACAAAACGAAGCTATAACCAGCCATCGGGCCCAACAGCGATTGTACATGGCTTTGAGCATGCGTTCGATGTGGATAAAAAAGTCCAATAACAACAACAGCGAAGCAACAACGCAGAAGTAACCTCATGCATCAAGAACGCAGAAGGCATCCGGGGTTACAAACGGGTAGCTGCTTCGCTGAATAATTCGGTTCGGCTTTCCCGGGGTATTTCGCAATGTGATTCCGGCGTGATCGGTTATGCATTTCGCAGTGAGACAGCTTCAAAACTTTCTGCTCCCTGACGCGACCCTTAAAACACCGGTATTAAAATTCCTGCATCGGCGGAAAGGGACTGGGCGCCGTTCTTCGGCGTATCGCTCCAGCCGACGCTTGCATACCAGCCCATCGACTTACTCGGCCAGATAAAAAATCCGGTCTCGGCCTGGATATTCAGGAACGTTCCCGCTTCGTCGAGTTCCGTCGAGCGCGAGAGGGAGGGGCCGGCCTCGATCATAAATTCGGTCGTCGGCGAGATCTCGAATGGTTTTTCGAAGAGGAACTCGGCTTCGAGTTCGCCGCTGCCGGAACTCGCCAGCGCGCCCAGACCAATTTCAAATTCGAGCCAGTCGGGGATCGGCGTGAGCTGCAAGCTCACCGATCCGCCGAAGCCGGGATGGTCCGTATGTAGTGGAACTTCTATTTCGGGACCGATCTCGAGCTGCGTGGGCGGCTCGTTGGTTTCGGCGGCGTCATCGTCGTCGCGCTCCTGCGCGTGAACGAGGGATGGAGCGGTAAGGAGGACAAACAGGCACGCGGCGAGGAAGAAATTTCTTTTTTTCACCCGGCGCGGTCTATCGGCCTCGTGCGCGGATTGTTTCCAAATTTGAAAAGACTTAATATTTGCATAACAAGGGAAGATTGCCGAAATCATTATGAAACATAAGGAATGCTCTTCGGCCCGGGCATTGTTTACGGCGCTCCGTTATGGAAACGCCTGAACCACAGCCGGAGCCTCCACTCGCCCCGGTCTTCTCCATGCCCCACGTCCTCCCACGTGACGGATCGCGATTTCGTAAGCCATGAAGATCATTCTAATCGTCGCGCTAAATGCGGGGCTTATTGGGCTTTTCGTCTATTTGCTCCGAAAAAAGAACCTGCTTTCCTTCATGGACGGCGGAAAATGGTGGCTGACATGGCTCTCGGTCGCGATTATTACGCTCATGGACGAGCTGACGTCCATTTTTTACGTTCCAGCGGAGTCCTATCTGCTGGTCGGCGTTGCGGCGTTCGTTTTCATTATTGCGACCTCCCTTTTCATTCGGTTCCTTTCGAGCCGAATGGTCGAGATCGCCCATATTCTCGAGCATCACGGCATTCGCGGCGGCGGCGTCTATAGTTTCAGCTATTTTGTGCTCGGCCCGACGATCTCCTTCGCGGCGGTCGCCTCGATCCTTGTCGATTATATCCTGACGGCCGCGATCTCGACCGTTTCTGCGGTCTATAACGGCAGTTCCTTTTTCTCGATCTCGCCGTTCGTGATCTATATTCTCTTTTTCACGGCGATCTGGGCGGTCGCATTCCTGAACATCATTGGCATTCGGGAAAATGCGCGCTTTACGTTCTTCGTCTTCGTTGCGGCCGCAATGATCCTGCTGACGCTCGTTCTTTCGGCGATCATCGATCCCAGCGCCGGACAGGTCGCCCGCGCCACCCAGGGATTCAGCTTTACATGGACCGGCCTGACGTCGCACGGCCTTATCGGCGGCGTGAACTTTTTTATCTTCGGGTTCGCCGGCGTTATCCTGGCCTACTCCGGGATCGAAAGTGTGATCCAGACGGCGGGACTCGTCAAGAGCTGGAAGGACATACGAAAAGCGTATATTTTCCTCGCCGTAACGGTCGGTATTGTCACGCCGCTTATCACGATGCTCGTACTCACGCGTACCGATATCAACTTCAGCGCGCATGAAGACGACCTCATCACGTTTTTTGCGGGAGTCGTCAACGGCCGGGTCTTCGCGTGGCTCGTGGGCGGCCTGGCGAGCTTTACGCTCATCATGGCGGTCAATACCGCGTTCGTGGCTTCGAGCGAACTCTTGGAGCGCGTAGCGCACCGCTATGGATTCGACTGGCTGATCAAAACCAACAAAGCGGACTCGCTCTATCGCATTCATATTATGAATGCGACGCTGTTCTCGGTGATCATTGCGGTCACCGCCGGCAGCCAGGAGATGCTCGCGCACATGTATGCCGTTGGACTGGTGGCGAGTTTTACGATCAACATGGGGGCGCTTGTTTATTACCGGTATTCGCGCGGGAGCGAAGAGATCCCCGATTATCATACTTCGCGAACGGGAACGTTCATTATCTTCCTTATCCTGCTCGCCTGCTTTGCGTTTATCGCGTACCACAAATGGCAGGGCTTTGTGTTGTGGCTCATCACGGTCACCATCTTCCAGATCATCGGGTTCCGTGTGGCGAAACGCCGCGCGCCGGAAATAGAACAGTTCCGAAAGACCGATAACCCGATGGAAGTCCTGTTCCGCATTGCCGAAAGCGACGAGACGCGGCCGTTCCATTTCTTCTTCCGCCGCCCGAAAGATACCAGCCCGCTTTCGGAGGACCCGAATGTTGCCTACGTCACCTTCTATTCGCCGCGTTCGGGAACGCCGACGAAGCTGGGCAAGAACCATTTCCTGCTCACGATCTACCGCGAATCGCTGGCAAGGCGTTTGGTCTCCCTGATCTATATGCTGCAATACGATTTCGCGGACCGGAAGATCGTCTTTCATTTAGGCTGGCCGACCTCGAGCTGGCTCGACCGTTTCTCGACCGGCGTGATGGTCTTTTCGCTCATGCGTTTACCCAAACGATTTCCGGCCTATAGTTTCGTGATCGAATACGAAGGCGGCGAGCAGCGCTCGGAAGAGGTTGCGCGCGTTCAAACGCCGGGAACCCATGCCTGAACGGTCTATGGAACAGCTCATGACGGAACGGATTCATGCCTGAACAGAATCATGCCTGAAGGAAGCCATACGATTCGCGATGTAGCCGCCATCCTTGTGGCCGGCGGAAGTTCCACGCGGTTCGGGAAGCCGAAACAATGGGAGGAGTTGGGCGGCCTGCCGCTCTTCGAATATGTGGCCCGGACGTTTGCCGCGATCGAGCCGGTCCATACCGTCGTGATCGTGGGCCCGGAGGAGGAGGTCCCACGCATGGAAGCCAGCATGGGAAAACTAAAACTTCCCATCGCATGGAAGGTCGTCGCCGGCGGCGAAACGCGGCAGGACTCTGCCGGGCACGGGCTCCGCGCCGTCCATGACGATCCGAATATCAAGATCGTCCTCGTGCACGATGTCGCTCGCCCGCTGGTCGATGCGGTCGTTATTCTCTCCGTGATCGGCGCTGTGCGCGAGCATGGCAGTGCGGTCCCTGCCATCGAGATCGTCGATACGATCAAGCGCGTTGCCGATGGCAATATTGTCGAGACGGTTTCGCGTACAAATCTGTGGCGCGCGCAAACGCCGCAGGGCGCACGGCTCGAACTCCTTCGCGCGGCCTTCGCTGCCGCGCGGGACACCCACTTTCAGGGCACCGACGAATCCCAGCTCCTGGAGCGCATTGGCGAGCAGCCACATTTAGTTCCTGGCAGCAATATGAACTTCAAGATCACCTACCCGATCGATCTCGACCGCGCCCGGCTTGCGATCGGAAGAAATAGCCCGATTTGATCTTAATGCGTCACGGCCGGTTGCTTGCCCGGAGGGGGCGGCTGCTGGCCCGGATTATAGCCGCCGGAATTAAATCCCGGCTGTTGCTGCGGCTGGCCATTCGTTCCGTCGATCGGGTTCAAGCCGGTCGGCAGGGAGGGATTTTGAAGGCCCGCGCCGGGCTGGGTCGGACCGGTCGGCGGCTGCACGTTCGGCTGGCCCGGTTGTCCGTTCACCGGCTGGCCCGGCTGTCCGGACTGACCCGGTTTTCCGAGCGTAGGAACCAACGGCGTGCTAAGGATCTCGGATTCGATCCCTAAGACGCGCGCGACCGCAAGCGTGATATCGTACTTGGAATTCGTATAGAGCAGGACGACGTCCTTCGAACTGCGGTCGATGACGTAATCGTAGTTCCCATCGCTGGCGACCTGTTTAATCGCGGCGCTCAGTTTATCGTAGGCCGGTTTCATGAGCTGCGCTTCCTGCGCAAAGAGTTCCCCTGCATCGGGATCGAACTTCTGGTGGACGAACTCGTCATGCTTTTTCCGAAGGTTGGCGAGCTCGACCTGCTCGGCGTTGCGCTCGGCGTCGGTCATGATCAGTTTTCGGCGGTCGAAATCGGCTTGCTTGCGGTCGATCTCCGCCTGCATATCGGCCGCTTCTTTGGTCCAACTCGAGGTCAACTGGTCGAGCCGCAACTGCGCGTCCTTGGCTTCGGGCATGCGCTTGAGTAATTTTTCGGCATCGATATATGCCACGCGAGTCTGCTGGGCATGAGAACTCGACTGTGCGGCCAGCAGCGCGGCCGCGAAGACAAACAGGAAGAAAGAAAATCGGATCGCCCGAGAGATGGTCTGCATAGAAAAGATCGAAATAGTCGCGAGCGCAAAAAAAGCGCGGCCGCTTCTCGTAAAGCAGCCGCGCCCCTAAAAAAGTCCCGGATTTCTGGTAATCCTGAGTGCGTACGGAACGCTTACTTGGAGGCTTGTGCCTTCAGGAAGTCCTGGAATTTCGCCGTATAATCGAGCGTGGGGTCGAAATACACCGCGGCGGAAGCCGGGATGATCACAGAAATACGCTCTTTCTTGGCGTAGGATGCCAGCGCGGCCTTTACCTTCTCCTGGATCGGCTGAAGGAGCTGATTCTGGAGCTGAGCCAGCGAGCCATTCTGGCCAAGGGTCGCCTCGTAATACTGCTCATAAGCGGCTTGCTTGGCGGAGAGGTCGTCCTGTTCCTTTTTCTTGAAATCGGCAGTGGCGTTCTCGCCGAGCTTGGCGTACGTATCCTGTGCCGCCTGGAAGGCGATCTTCATGGCCTGCAGCGAATCGGTATAGATCTTTTGCTGCGCCTGTGCCTTCTGGAGCGCTGCCTGGTATTCCGGCATAGCGGTAATAACGGAACCTACATCGACGATACCGATCTTTTGCGCCTGGGCTGATCCAACCGAAAGGCAAAAAATGGCGATCGCCGCAATAGCCACACGATGAGCGAACTTTGTCATTTTGTTTGTATCCTATTTCTTAAAATGAAAAAACCGGGAGGTCTTTTGCGAACCCCGAAAAGCCGGTGCGCTGCGAGCAGCCAGGGCCATACTTCAAATGCCCTTCGCTAAAAGACGGCACGTTCAAATACCTGTTTACGGCAAATAATTCCAACTTTTTGTCCCGTCCGGCATTTTTCAGCAACGTTTCAGTTTACACGGCTTGTTCATGATTTGGCCCGATGCGATAGGGCCACGTCAGTCCTGAAATGAATAAGGCTGTTTCAAGCCGCCGACGGTTCCGGGCCAAATACCGGCCCGAAGACGTCGCGGGCGGCAACGGCTTACGCCAGGGACTGGTACTTTGCTTGCTACTTCTAAAAACCGACTGCTTATGAGGGTGTCCTTATCTTCATCTTGCGCGATCTGTGCCGTTTTCCTCGTTGTTTTGGGATGTTCGAAACCGAAAGACGAGTGGGTAAAATCACCCGGACTCGAAGTTTCCGTTGCAAAGGAGATCGAGGACGGGAAGCCGTACCTGACCGTGTTTTACGAGAATTTCGGCGATGACACGATCGAACGGATCCGATACCAGCTTATTTCGATAACGAAAGGCGTCGCCGACACGACGCTCAAAGAGATCGATCCGCCCGACCTGTTGCGCCCGAACGACCGTCATACCGTTCCAAGGGCGATCGGCGAAGACACCGTTTCTGCCGATGAAGTCCACGTCGGGAAAGTCTGGGTGGTAAAGAAGCGCTAACTGCTTCGGTGACCAGAAGCCCCCTCACGCACACCAGGAATTCTTCGCCCGTATTGGCATCCGCCCCCATATATTATATGGGGAGGAGCCGCGATTTCCTGCAACGGATGTGTCGTTTCTGTGTTGTAGTGCCGGGCGCGTGAAGGCGCGCTCGTTGGTTTATTATTGCTCATTCGCATTCATGTTCTTACGTAAATATCCGGTCTTCCTCTTTGCCGCATTCTCCATTTTTTTCTTCGGAATTCCGCTTCATGCTCAGGAATCCGAACCCGGCTCCGAAACGCTGGCGGCACCGATCGAAGCGCCGACGGACTCCGGCGCCTATTATAGCCTCAACCGGTTACCGGCGAGCCTTCGCGCTTCGCGGCCGTTCGCGCGCGAATTTTACGAATACATTCGCCGCGCAGGGACTTCGGGAACGATCGACCAGGGCGAATATCTGCGGACCTTCGAGGAAGCCCGCCGCGACCTCTATGCGAACCAGGGAACTCATCATTCCGACTCTCCACAGGCCATTCAGGGACAGTGGATGAACATCGGGCTCATTTCGAGTGGCGATTCGGTGCTCTCCGCCGGGATCACGACCGCCATCGTCTTCGATCCCCAGCGCCCCAATATCATGTACGCCGGAGGTTCGGGCGGCGGGGTATGGAAATCGTTGGACACCGGCAACACCTGGTTCCCACTGACGGACGATGTACTCCCCAACCTTTCGGTCGCCTCGATCGCCGTCGATCCCGTGAATACAAATACGATCTATGTCGGGACCGGCTATGGCTATTCCGCGAACGTGAACTATGGGGGCACCGGACTCTATAAATCGGAAGATGGCGGACTGAGCTTCGAGCGGCTCAATGTCAATAACGATTCGGGAAGTTTTGTCAAAGTCTTTGTCGATCCGGCCCACGATAATATCATCCTGGCCTCGAAATTCGGCAGCCCGCTGGACCTCTATCGATCCACCGATTCCGGGCAGACATGGAAATCGGTCCTGAGTGGTGGCGTTGTCTGGGACATCATTGGAACGCACAATGGTGACGGTAGTTCGACGCTCTATTGCATTAATGGCGGCGATCCGTCCTTCGGCGGTTCGGGTAATGGCGGTGTCTGGAAATCGACAGATGACGGCGCGCACTGGACACGAGTAACGACCTCTACAAACTTTTTTGCAGCGACCACGATTGGTCGCGCGGCGCTGGCCACTCCCCTCAATGCCCCGAATAAGATTTTCGCGTTGATGACGGATGTGTCGTCGTCGTCACAGGCGCATCTCTATGAAAGCACCGATTCGGGTGCGACGTGGAACGTTTATAACCCCGGCCCGCCAACCGACCTTTTTCAGGTCGGATCGAGTATTTCCTTCAACCCTCAGGGATGGTACGATCTGTATCTGGCCGTCACACCAAATTCGGTGACGAATGACACCATCTATCTGGGCGGTGTCAGTGCGTACGTGCTGATGAACGGAGCATGGCAATACTTCAGCGATTACAATCATCCGGGCGGCGGCGGCGGATATCCCCACGTCGATCATCATTCCTTCGCCATCAACCCGACCAACTCCCGCATTATTTACGACGGCGACGACGGTGGACTCTGGGTCAATTACAAAGCGGGCTCGAACGATCTTTCGACGGGTGGCGGATGGCGTTATCACTCGACCAATTTCGTCTCGAACCGGTTCTACCACCTGACCTTCAATTCGACGAATAGTAAAGATACCTGGGCCGGCGCGCAGGACGAGGGACTATGGGAACTCCCGCTTGGAAAGCCCGCCACGAAGCACTCCCCCGTCGGCGATGGAATGCAGCCGCTCGTCAGTCCGCAAAATCAGAACGTGAAATATTCCGAAGAGGTCCAGGGCTATCTCTTCCGTACGACTCAAACGACGGAAAGCTGGAGCGCGATTGCAGACTCCGCCGTTGGCGTTACGGACGCGCCCTCGTGGGACTGCCCACTCAAAATGTCGCCGGTCCGGCATGGCTCGACGCCCGGTTCCCAAATCCTGTATTTCGGCCGCCAGCATTTATGGCGATCGACCGACGGCGGGACGAGCTGGACGCGCCTTGCGCCATCATTCGGAATCGATGGCAACGGTGTATACCGCACGAGTGCCATCGGCCTGGCCGCCTGGAACTCCAACCTGATTTATGTTGCCGGGATCAGCAATATATTCCAGCGCTCGACCGATTATGGTTCGACGTGGACTTCTCTCAACGGGAAACTTCCCGGCATCGTGACTTCGATCAACACGTCCTGGCAGGACACGAACTTTGTACTCGTCTCGCTGCAGAATTCGAAAAACAAGGTCATGTTTTCCGACGACAAGGGCGCGACGTGGACGGATGTTTCAGGACCGAAGGGCGGCGCATCCATTCCCGGCGCGGATAGCAATACGATCTGCAATGTCATGTCGATTGCCCTCGATTCGACCGCGCCACTCACGACGTGGTATGCCGCGACCGATTTTGGAATGTACGAGACGACCAACGCCGGCCAAACGTGGAGCTCGATGCAACTTGGGCTATTCCCCTGCCGCGATATTCAAACCGCTCCGAACGGCCAGCTGTTGCGCGTTGCAACGCACGGCCGAGGGATCTGGGAATATAGCGTTCCCGCCGGCGGCGTGGAACTAACCTCGCTCTCGGCGACAAAAACTTCTTCCGGCGCTCAACTTTCCTGGTATGTCGATGGCGAACCGCATGGCGCTACGTTTTACGTCCAGCGTTCGATCGATGGAGCATCGTTCGAAAATATCGGGACGGTCGCTGGCATCGGTGCATCGGTCGGACGGCACGATTATTCGTTTGGCGACAATTCCTCCGTCCCTGGTACGTATATCTATCAGGTCCATGAGGTCAATGCCGATGGTTCCCAGATCTACACGAACCATGTGGAACTCCATTTTGGCGCAGCGGGGCTTTCTGTCTACGAGCCCTATCCGAATCCCTATGCGATGAGCAAGGAAACGGGCATCGCACTGAGTTTCGAACTCCCCGCGCGGGACAATGTGCTCCTGCGAATTTATAATGCCAACGGTACGCTCCTCCGCACGCTTGCCGACCGCCCAATGGAGGGAGGCCCGCAGTCCATCACGTGGGATGCGCGCGATGCCGCTGGGAACCGGGTCGCGCCCGGCGCCTATTTTTACACGCTCGAGACCGCCAACTCCGGCTCGGTCACGAACAAGATCATGATCGTGGGCGAGTAATCTTTTTGAGATTCGGACACATCGCCGGCAGCCTCCGCGCTGCCGGCTCATTCTCCGACTACGGATTAGGGACCGGATAAAGGACAAGTGTATCTTCCGGCGCGGGTTCACTGCCAAAATAATCGAATCCGGCATCGCTGAAATGGCCATGGAATTCGGACGCATTGCGGAGTAAACTATCTTCGAGCGGTTGCTTCCCGGCAAGATCGGTAAATATGGAAGATCGTTTCGCGGTGAAGATGAAGTCGACATGTTCTCGCGCGAGGAATTGTGGAAGTGTCATCGGCGTGTCTGGATACTCCCGAAAGAGCGCATTGATCGTCCGAAGGCGAGGGTCTGTGAGTAAATAGTCCTGCAACTGGAGTTCCGCCAGCACGACGGGCCTACCGCCGAGCGCGTGCGCCTGAATATCAGATTTGACCGTCGATGTCACCCGCTCAAGATCGTTCGCAAGGATCCTGCTCCTTTGGCCGGCTACGCTCGCATCGCGAAACGAAAGTCCGGCGGCGATCGCCACAAGCGCGAGCAACATAATGATTCCGACGCGTTTCGTAACGATCCCGGAGTCTCTCATGACCGTATAACCGAGCACCAGCGCGGTAAACACGATCGCGGGTAGAATCTGGATGTCGTAATACCGCATATCCCGGAGCGTGAGCGCCCAGGAAGCGATGGCAAGCGCTGTAAGCAATAGCAGCCCGGATCGTGAACGGCTGCCGGACCGTAAGCGAACTCTTTGAAACGCCAGTAAGGCGGCGGAAAGGACTACCGCCCCCACAGCGAGATACAGGGCGACCGGCGCTTCAGATTGAAGGCTGAGGAACCGTTCCACGACCGTCATACGGAGTAACCGATCGGTGAACGGGCGAACCAACGGAAGATCGCCAAAAGTCAGGCCCAGCATCGATGGCTCGGAACCGTAATGGAACAAGTGGTGCGAGTGGAGGATAAGGATGGAGGGCAGAAGTAGTGCGATCGCAGCGATACCATTGCCCACGAGGAGGCGGATCGCCATTCCGCGATTTATCGAGAAATAAAGGACAACGAGCGCCACAAACGGAAGCCAAAGAATCCGCACCACATGGAAGTTCCACGCGAGGGTAAGTGCGGGAAACAGCATAAGAAAATAGTGCCGCCCGCGGTCGGGTTTGCGCTGATGCCGGACCTTATTCCAGGCATTGGCCAGCAGTACAATGCCGATCAGGACGCCGAGCGCCGTCCAGAGATCGTACCTCGCCGAGTGGGAGGCATAAAAAAAGTCGCGGTTTGCGGCCAGCGCCACGACGCCCGCAAGGGCAAGCCAGGGTGGCAGTTCCCATTTTCGCAGACCGTAATAAAAGAACGCGAGCAGCACAAGCGCAAACGCGAAGGTCACGGTCCGCCCGATAGCGACCGTGGAATAATTCGGGAACAACAGCGCTTCGGCACCCCCGAAGACCATCGCATCGAGCCAGAGCGAGTTGGGAACGATGCCATTGTGATGATAAATGCTCGATGCCGGGGCGTCGGGATCGCGGAGCACGCCCGTCTGCACCTGCGTCTGGAACTCGCGCATTTGCCAGGTCTCATCGCCATACCATCGGCCGGCATCCGGCTGCGGGAACCGATAGAGACTCGCGCATTGCACCGCAAGGAGCGTTACGGCGATCGCTCCGAGCAGGAACGCGCCTCCTATTTCCCAGAACGATGTCCGCTGTCCGGAGAGAATCCGATCGCTCATTTGTGTGTTGTCGGTCTTAAGAAATTGCCCCGTTCGCCTTGCCAAAGGAACGATCTTTTGACATGTCCACGATCCGAGAAACGCATTATCCCGCTTTAGATGGCCTTCGAGGCCTGGCCGCGCTGATGATCGTGCTGCACCATTCGGCCTTCTCCTACTGGATGTCGAGCACGTTCGACAAGGCTTGGTGGCGGGCGACGAGTTTGCTCTGGACCGGAGTCGATCTCTTTTTCGTGCTCTCCGGGTTCCTCATTACAAATATACTACTCGAAACGAAGGACTCCCGGACCTACTTTCGTTCCTTTTACGGACGCCGGTTCGTAAGAATTTTCCCACTCTATTACGGCTTTCTCGCGATCGTGTATATCGCGCTGCCCCTTTTCGGTTCCCAACTGAACGAGAGCATCCGTGCCGTCGAGCCCTGGCAATGGACGTATACGACGAACATTTACGCCGCCCTGCAGGGCGCCATGCCGGACCACAACGTGAGCCAATCGTGGACGCTTGCCATCGAAGAGCAATTCTATCTTTGCTGGCCGCTCCTGATCTTCCTGATACCGAAGCCCCGCGTAGGGTGGACGGTCGCTGCGCTCTTCGTTTCTATTCCCTGCATTCGCGCGCTCTCGCTCGCTGCCGGCGCGACCGCATTCTACGTGTGTACGATGACGTTTTGTCGCGTGGACGGCCTGCTGCTCGGCGCACTTCTGAGTGTGTTCGTACGAGGCGGACTTCTGGAACGAATACGCGAGCGCCCACGCGTACTCCGGACGTTCGACTGGATCTTCGGCGGAGGATCGATCGCATTCCTCATCGTTTTTGCGTTCCTTCGGAACGACCAATTCCAGTTCGACGTGCTTACGTGGCCTCGGTCCGGACAAGTGTTGGGCCTTAGCCTTGTGGCGCTGCCACTCGGGTATCTTGTCTTCCGTTGTATCACACCCGGAGGCAATCGCGTGCAGCGGTTTCTTATGCACCGCCCGCTTCGCGAGCTCGGGAAATATAGTTATGCACTGTATGTCCTCCATGCCCCCATCGTCTATTGGGTCGGCTGGCACGTCCCGACACCGGATTTCCTGCTGCACCTTTCACCTACCTGGTCGTTCCTGCACAGTGTGTATATCATTGCGATCGAGGTCGTGCTCTCGATCGCGGCCGCCGTATTCTCTTGGCATCTCCTCGAAAAGCACTTTTTGAAGCTCAAGAAATACTTCCCCTATCGAAAGCCCGCCGAACCGGGACCGGAATTCGGGATTCCTTCGATCGCAGCCGAGCGTGCCGCATAATATGATCTCGAAGCGTCAGGGACTGATCCTGTGCGGCGTGCTCTCCGCCGGTATTCTTCTCATCGAGCTCGTCCTGCCGCTCAGTTGGGACAACTGGGTCTATCAGACCATGGGTTGGGACCTTATCGCCTACGGCAAACTTCCCTATGTCGGGAGCTGGGACGTGAACTTTCCCGGCATCGTATATCTCCACGCGCTGGCCATCGCATTGTTCGGCACGAGCGACCTTGGCTTTCGCATCTTCGATACAATGTTCGAAATCGCCGCCTGCCTTCTGTTGTATCGGCTGCTGGTACGCTGGTTCCCAACGCTGGTGTCGCTTCTCGCTTCCCTGATTTACCCGCTGATCTATGTATCGCTGGCAAATACGACGGCCGGCCAGCGCGATGCATTCGTTGTCTTTTTTTTGCTGGCGGGCCTGAACCTCGTGTGCGCGGATTTCGAACGCGATCCTGCTCCTCGCTATCGCACGATCCTGGCCGGGATCCTCATTGCAAGTTGCGCGGTCATCCGGCCTACCTACGGGCTCTTTTCACTCAGTGTTCTTCTTACGTACATTCTTATCGAACGCCGCCTGACCCCGCGATTTTGGAATTTTCTTTGGGGCTGTGGAATCGCATTCGTGTTAATGCTGATCCCCTTTGCGGTGACGCCCCATGGCCTTCAGGACTTTCTCGACTTCACGGTCCGCTTCGATCTCGATGTCTATGCGCAATATCGAGCGACGGACGAAGCCTTTCTCTTCGCGCTGCAGCAAACCGGATACGTCACCGCGGCTTACACCCTTCTGGCTATGATCGCGCTCGGCATGCTCGTCGTTTTAAAAAAGCCCGTTGCGACGGTATCTCGTTTTGCGATCACGCTCTATACCCTGCTTGTTATTAGTTCCATTATCTCGATCTTCTTCCTGCATACCTTTCAGGCGGACCATTTTCTGCCCCTACTCCTGCTCCTCTCGCCGGTGGTCGCCCTTGGAATATGCTCGCCCGTCCTGGTCAGGAGAAATCTCCTGACGATCGCATGCACCGCTCTCCTTTTCTTTTATTTTGCCTATCGACTCTATCCTCGGAACTTTGTTCACGACGTGATCGATGGCGACCGCAGCGGTCATTCCCCGATCGCCTATATGCATGCGATCATCGACTCGGATTCACTCGCTGGCTTTGACGCGGAGGCCGAAGCGGTCCAATACGTAAAAGCGATGGACCCCAGGAAAGAGCCGGTGGAAGTCATTTGTTTCGATCGGCCGTACATCCGCGTGAAGGCGGGACTTCCGTCGGCCACACGGTTTACCGAGATCGTTCCCCTGGCCGCAAAAACGAAAGACGGCCGGTTCACGGATTACCAGCTCGAATGGCGGAAAGAATTTGTCGAGACGTTAGCCCGTGTGCGTCCGGCATTCATCGTATTCGCCGATAATGGGTACCATCCGTTTTCACTCGCGTCCCCCATCGAACTGGCACAGGAAATACCGGGATTTCCTTCATTGCTCCAGGACCGCTACCATCCGGATACCGTCATCCGCGGCTTCCGGTTCTACCGCAGGAACGAATGACGAGGAAAAATACCGCTTTAATTTTAAAAAGTGTTTTTCAAACAGGTGCCAGCTTAGATATGCGAGGAGTGTCGAAGAACCCGCAAAGAGTGTGAATAAGACAACGTCTGCGAGCCATGGGCGGCCGATCGCGCGCGTCAGCGACTGCCCGTGCGATTCGAGAAGCCAGACGGCTACCGGAACATGCAGGACGTAGAGCGCGTAACTATACTTCCCAAACCATCGGAGCACCGCATTCGAAAAAAAACGCCGCAGTCGTGAGCCTTCCTCGGAAATCGATCGATACACCACCATCATGAATAATACCGCCAGAGAGGTATAGGTGAAGGTCGCTTGCAACAGTCTCCAGGCCGGCGGTGCCGTCCCTACGGAATTCCATCGAAAAGAATTCGAGAATGCAACGGAGACGATACACAGACCTAAGACGAGGAACCACGACGGTTTTCGGACCGCCTGCGGTATCGGCTTGGAACTCTTAAGCGCAAGTGCCAGATACGCGCCGGCAAGAAGTCCGTCGCAATGCGTGACCGTGAGGAGATAGAGCGTGTTCAACGGAACGCCGTTCGAAATCAGCACGACGCGCAAGGCCATAAGTGTCAGGACGGCAAAGGGCAAGCCCCGCCGAAGCTTTTCCAGGTCGCTCGCCCAAAAAACGACCAGCGGCCAGACAAGATAAAATTGTTCTTCGATCGCAAGGCTCCAGAGGTGCGTAAGGCGATGCTCGATCCAACCGAACGAGGCGAAGAAGAAATTGGTGGAATAAGTCCAAAAGAATGGGCGGTACGACGTGGGAACTTCGGTGGGCACGCCAACGCCGGGAAGGACGACCAGTACGACTACGAGCACCAGATAATAGAGCGGAAAGATGCGCAGGATGCGCCGCGCATAAAAATTCCGAAAATAATGTTTGCGGGAACGAGAATCGGCAAGGATCCCCGTAATTAAAAATCCGGAAAGGACGAAAAACAGATCGACGCCGGCCCACGTAAACCCCAGGGCCCGGGACGCATACGCATGGAGTGCGCCGCCGATCGGGGCCACGGTCAAAAAATGATATACGACGATCATGAGTGCGGCTACACCGCGAAGACCATCGAGCGCAGGATAATGACGTTCGGAACGGGCCATGGCAAATGGCAAAATTGAGACGCCGGCAAAGAAACAGGGTCACCGAAACAACGGCATGGCTGCCAATAAAGTGCTGGAGCCGCCAGGGCTACGAAAGCGACCCCTGCCGGAGGGCTACCGGGTCAGGATCTCTCCTCCATCGCGGCGAACGACGACGGTGTGCTCGAAATGGGCGCTCGGTTTGCCATCGGCCGTGACGACGGTCCATTTATCCTTTGCGGTCTTGACGCGCGCGGTTCCCATGTTGATCATCGGCTCGATCGCGAGGGTCATTCCTTCCACCAACTCGATATTCACGAAGCCTTCGGAGGGTCCGGGAACGTAATTAGGCACCTGCGGGTCCTCGTGGGGATGGGAACAGATCCCATGGCCGACCAGGTCCTTCACGACGCCATACCCATGCATTTCGCAATAGTCCTGGATCGCCTCGGAAATATCGAAGAGCCGCCCCCCCGCCCGCGCACGGCCGACCCCCATCAGGAGCGATTCGCGGGTGACATCCATCAGCTTTTGATGATCGGCGGAAATTTTCCCGACTGCAAACGTCCATGCGCCATCGCCGAACCAGCCCTCTTTTTCGACGCCGACATCGATGGAGATAATATCGCCTTCCCGGAGCGGAGTATGCGTCGGAATCCCGTGGACCACGGCGCTATTGATCGAGGTACAGGCCGCATATTGGAACGTTTGCCGTCCTACTTTATAGCCTTTGAACGCAGGGTAGCCGCCGCTCTGGACAATAAATTCTTCGGCCGCAAGATTGAGGGCCATCGGAGTGACACCCGGCTGCACGAGGGTCTCGATATGCTTCAGGCATTCGGCCACAATATGCGACGCCGCACGGATCTTCGCGATCTCGGCTTCAGACTTGATGAGATGAGTGGCTTGCCTAAACATAACCCTGGATTACGCTGATGATGTACTTCGGCATTCTACGGTCGAAGCCATGTGAATGTATCAGCAAAATCAAAGTGTCTGCGAAATCTAAAACATCAGCGATATCAGTTTAATCAGCGTAATCCTGGTTCAGGATTAGCCCCAGCCACCGGCGCCAACACGGCCCTTGATGCGTCCGGCTTTCATGAGGCCTTCGTAGTTACGCATGGTCAGGTGCGACTCGATCTGCTGCAGGGTGTCCAGCGCTACGCCGACCATAATCAAAAGGCTCGTGCCGCCGAAGAACTGCGCGAAATCGCTCGTGACCCCAAGATAACTGACGAATGCGGGCAGGATCGCGACGATCGCGAGAAAGATCGCTCCCGGCAATGTGATATGCGTCAGGATGTTATCGATATAGTCCGACGTATTTTTGCCAGGCCGTACGCCGGGAATGAATCCGCCCTGTTTCTTCATCGTGTCCGCAACATCGCGTGGATTGAACGCGATCGCGGTATAGAAATAGGTGAAGAAAATGATCATGATCGCGAAAACGATCGAATACCCCATCGAGCGATAGCTGAAAAAGCTGTTTAGGAAATCGCCAAAGCTCGATCCCTGGAAGAACTGCGCGATCGTCGTCGGAATGAAGAGGATCGACTGTGCAAAGATGATCGGCATAACGCCGGCCGTATTCACGCGCATCGGAATGTGTTGCGTCACCCCGCCATAGACTTTTCTTCCGATCACCCGTTTGGCGTATTGCACGGGGATTTTTCGAATGCCCTGCGTAATGAGCACGCAAAATGCGACGATGGCGACAAAGAACGCCCAGAGCACAAGTTCCACAATGATATTGTGCTGGTTCGTCTGGACCATCTGCACTTCGGTCAGGATCGCATTCGGGAACCGCGCAACAATGCCGATGAAGATGATGAGCGATATTCCGTTGCCGATTCCGCGCTCCGTGATCTGCTCACCGAGCCACATCATGATCATACATCCGGCGGTAAGGCAAATGACCGTCGTGATCACAAAAAAGAACGGGCTTACGCCAGCTGCTACGACGTTCTGTTTTTCGAGGTAGACCGCCATACCGGAGGCCTGACCGATCGAAACGAGGACCGTTCCGAGGCGAGTCATCTGCGTGATCTTTTTGCGGCCGTCCTCCCCCTCTTTTTGCAACTTTTGGAAATACGGCACCACGGCCCCCAAAAGCTGAATAATGATCGAGGACGAAATATACGGCATAATGCCGAGACCGAAAATGGCAGCATTCTTGAAGGCGCCGCCGACGAAGAGATCGTAAAGACCAAAGAGCCCATTGTTCGAGGACATGTTCTTGGTCAGCTCGTTGTAGTCGACACCGGGCAGCGTGATATGCGCACCGAGCCGCACCGCGACTAAGCAGACGATCGTGAAGAGGATTCGGTCCTTCAGCTCCTCGATCTTGAAGATATTGCGAAAACTATCGGTTAAACGACTCATAAGTCAGAACCTGGATTACGCGATTCAATGGATTGCGCGATTTCAATAAATTACGCGGACGATTTTTGGTTTGTCAATCCCGTATTGGTTTCCCGGAAATGACGTGGTTATGCCATTAATTGCTTGGCAGTACCACCGGATTTTTCGATCTTTTCGATGGCGCTCTTCGAGAGTTTGTGCGCCTCGACATTTAATTTCTGCGTAAGCTCGCCGCTTCCGAGGATCTTTACCGGCATGCCCTGGCGATTGATAAGCCCGGCCTGCCACAGAACGTCCGGAGTGATCGGAGCATCTTTGGGAAGTCGGCCGTTCACAACGCAGGCCTCGAGCGTATCGACGTTTACGACCTGGTATTCTACGCGATGAGGGGAGTGGAAGCCAAATTTGGGGAGCCGACGGGCCAGAGGCATCTGTCCGCCTTCAAAACCGGCTTTATAACGATTACCGGAGCGCGACCCGGCCCCGTTGGACCCGCGTGTCGAGGTCTTTCCGTGGCCCGAGCCTTCGCCCCGGCCAACACGCTTACGATTTTTGTTCGACCCTGTAGCAGGCCGAGGATTGCTAAACGCCATTGTCAATTCGTTTATTGGTGACTAAAATGCATGATCGCTCATGCGGTGCATGATTGCTCATGCTTTTCGCGGAGTTTTCGGTCTCCGCTCGCAAATGGAAAGGAGGATAACAGCATCGCCCCGCCGTAGTTCCGATTATTTATCGTCATCGCACACCTCAAAATGGGATTGCACACTTCAGACTGGATTTTGTCAACCAGGAGTCCAGAAGACGACTCGACCCCGATCGAGAGACCCTCGAGCCCTCCGAACTTTAGGCCTTCATTCGCGGAACAATAGGCGCTCGTCCATTTTTTACTTCACCTCTATGATTTCCTCGACCATCTACCGGATGGAGCATTGTGCGTGCCACCCCTGGCATTGCTGCAGGAGTCTGCCGGCTGGATTCGATGGAACTTTTAGGCGCTGACTGCGTCCCCCACTCATCGATTTTGAAAAGGCCGGCCATTCGCCGGCCTTTTTTTATTCACTCAAATCAAACATCACTATACTCATGAAACAACCATACAATATCATAACAGGAAGGAGGGCGATCGCATGAAACGCCGAACGGCTATCGCGATAAAGCTCTTTGCTTCCCTTGTGTTTCTCAGCGATCGCGCAAAAGCGATCGAAAATTACGAGCCAGTGCTCTACACGGAAAAACATTCCGCGCGCACGGGACACTCGACCCCACGAAATTCTATGCGATACGGCCTCCGCCGCGGGGAAGGGTTACGGACGAAGTTTTCGACGGCCTTCGAAAATTCGCTTCATCATTGTTGGCACCTGCTGCACGGTTGGCGACGACCCATAGCCTCCGTGGCTTAAGACGATTTTAATCGTTCGATCCCTCCCTCGCCGGAGGGATCGTTTTTTTACGCGCCTAACTCTGCCAACTCCGCTTCGGTGAAGAAAAACGCGATCTCGCGCAGACCGTTCTCGACCGAGTCCGACCCATGGACGGCATTCTCGCCTTTGTTTTTCGCGTAGAGCTTGCGGATGGTCCCCGCGGCAGCCTCGGCGGGATCGGTCGCGCCGATGACACGGCGCCACTCGGCAATGGCATTCTCTTTTTCGAGCGCGATCGGCACACAGGCGCCGCCGGACATGAATTCGACCAGACCTTCGTAAAAAGGCCGGCCTCGATGCACCTCGTAAAACTTCCCGGCCGATTTTTGAGTGAGCGAGGTCATGCGCAATGCAAGAATGCGGAACCCTTCTTTTTGAATGTGGGCAATGATATTGCCGATATTCCCGGCGCGGACGGCGTCCGGCTTGATGATGCAAAGCGTGCGTTCTAAAGCCATAAAAATCAGAAACGAGATTCGTAAATGGGATGCGTGAAGTGATGCGTGAAATTCTCGAGCGGCGTATAACGCAAATTATTGCGGGCCCGTTGCGCCTAAATGCGGCAGCGGCGCGTTCACGGCCTCCCTGGACTCCTGGGGGGCGCGCGCGGGTGGCCAACTGGTGATCCAGTTGGGCCAGGGCTTCGTCGGATAGCGGATCGAGTGCGGAACGACATCGGCCGTGTCGATCTGAAATCGTTGCACAAGCTCCTCGTTGCGCTCGGAGACCGTGTGGCGGACGTCCGCAAGTTCCCATAGTTTAAGGCCGATATATCCTGCCATGCCGCCCACGAGCATGCCGATATCCACACCGATACTGGGCTTGGCGCCAATAAGCCGGACCGTCCCTACAGCCGCGATGGCGACCGCAATGGCCCGAGCTGCAGAAAACTCGATCCCGGTGCGCCACTTCCCAAGATAAATTCCCTCGCCGACGACCGGCAGCATCCCCAGGGTCATGCCCCAGTCGTAACTATAAAGTTCCTGATGGTATGCTTCGAGGCGGCCTTCGTATTCGGTCACAGAATCGCGCCAGGCCTTATTTCGATATTGGGCGGTGTCCTGGGCTCGTATGTTCGTCCCCACGAGCGAAAGGAGGCCAAAGAGAAACATATATTTTGCGATACGGGCCTCCATGCATCAGAAAAGAATAAAAATCCTGCCAACCTTATCGACGGCCACGCCCTTTGGCCGGTCTCGTTTGTTTTCGTCCTGTAGCTATTGCCGTTGGTTTCCGTCCTTTAGTTATTGCCGTCGGTTTTCGACCTTTGGCTGCCACTGTTTGCTTCCGTCCTTTGGCTCCTGCCGTTTTTTTCGTGGCTTTTGGTTTTGCCTTCGGCTTCGAAGGTATTTTTGCGTTGCGACTGAGAGGTGCGGTTTTTTTAGGAGTTTTCGATTTTTTGCCGGCTTTCGCTTCCGAAATCGGAACATATCCCATCTCCTTCATGACGCGTTTTGCCATTCCGGAAGCTTTTTTCGTGGGACCGACCTGGGCGGTAACTTTTATACCGGCCGATTTCCGTTTCGGGGCACTCGACAGTGCTTTGCGCACTGTCTCGCCCATTTCGGCCGGAGTTTCGACGACCATAATCCCATTCTCTTTCATCGCCCGCATTTTTTCGTCGGCGGTGCCTTTGCCGCCTGCGATGATCGCTCCGGCATGGCCCATCCGACGGCCCGGAGGCGCGGTACGCCCTGCGATAAATCCGACGACCGGCTTGTGGAAATGCGCGCCAATCCATGCGGCCGCTTCTTCTTCCGCCGTGCCGCCGATCTCTCCGATCATGATGACCGCATCGGTCTCATCGTCATTCGCGAATAGCTTGATGGCGTCCAGGAACCGCGTTCCAATAATGGGATCGCCGCCGATCCCGATGGCGGTCGATTGTCCGAGTCCCGCGTCGGTCAATTGCTTCACGGCTTCGTAGGTCAGGGTCCCGGAACGGGAGATAATTCCCACGCGCCCCTCTTTGTGGATGAAACCGGGCATAATACCGATCTTCGCTTTTCCGGGAGAGATCACGCCGGGGCAGTTGGGTCCGATGAGCCGCGATTTCGAATGCTTCACGAATTCATAGACGGGAATCATGTCGCGTACCGGGATCCCTTCCGTGATACAGACAATGAGCGGAAGTTCGGCGGCGGCGGATTCGAGGATCGCGTCCGCTGCGAAGGGTGGCGGAACGAAAATGCAGGCCGCGTTGGCGCCCGTCTCGCGGACGGCATCGGCAACGGTATTGAACACCGGCACTCCTTCGTGCGTCGTACCGCCTTTGCCAGGAGTTACGCCGGCCACGACGTTCGTACCATATTCCTTCATTTGCTGGGTATGGAAGGACCCTTCGGAGCCGGTAATCCCCTGCACCAAAAGCCGCGTATGCTTATCTACTAAAACACTCATGTAAATTCGTTTGGGTATGGATGGATCTGAATCTTTACAAAAATACGAAGAACGCACTGTGAGCAGCCCGATTTAAGAGATTTTCGAGAGACGGGCGGTCGGAAACGGGAACCATAAAAAAAGCCGGGAAGGATGTCCATTCCTCCCCGGCAGCTCCTTAGGAGAACTTCCGGTTGAAGAGGACCGAAAGCGCTCGGATTCAACAATGTCAATTACTGCCCTTACGGCGAGGCCTGCGATATGGAAAATGCGGGTCTTGCAGAAGAGACGAAATTGACAAACTCCAGACTAAAAAACGACTTAAAAAAGTGTCTATAAAACGAAAAAAGAGTCCCTGACAAAGAAAGACTCTGCCCCGCGCGGAATACGCAACCAAACCCTTTGCCCTACGATCGTCTCGCAGAAGCACACACGCACGGGGCAGAGCGCGCTGTCTATAGAAAGACAAAAATACGGCGCGGAAAACCGAAAGTCAAGCCTGGCTTATACTTTTTTGAAGAATAATGAAATGCTACGCATAGAGAAAAGCAAAAAGCAACGATTCTAACGCGCTGGGCGCTATTCCGCTTAGATTAAATTTTTTACGGTAGTTTGATTTAAGCTCGCAGTCGATTTTAAGTTCGATCGATGTTCCATGATTACTTTTCGTATATTGCAAGCGCAGCCGTTTCAAGTGAGAATACAGTTATGAAATATCTTTTTGTGCTGCTCCTTATCATTCCACTCGAGGTTCGAGCCGGTCCGGTTTGGCCGACGCGTAGTTTTTTAGTGCAACCAACGTGGGATGGGCACGCGGATACAACTTCTCTCTTCGGTCACGGCGGCTACTGGGCGCAGGTCCAGCGAGGTTTTGGAAGCGATAGCGCCCGCTGGGCCTGGGACATCACGATGGGCGCGATCTTCGAGTTCGCCCGATGGAATGGCGACAAATCGCTCTTCGGGTTTTCGGGAATGGAATTGACCGCGGACTTGAACGATGCGATCGATTTTCGTCCGCGCGGAGCGTTCTGGCACGAGGGCCTCGTCTATGCGGCAAAAGAAAGTTCCGATTTCGAGTGGCAGGTCGGAACGATCTATACCTGCCGTCACGACATTGACAACGGCGACCCGGGCCAGTACAGCGATGTATTCGGCGAACGGACGCTCATTTACGGCTCTCTTTCGGGCAAAGCGATCTGGACGAGCGACCGCCTGCTGGGCCTTGCCGTGCCGACCGTTGCCTGGCTGCATGGCGACCTCTATTATCTCGGTGAAGATTACCGCCTTCCAAGATCGGACGAACATCTTGGGACCGATTTTCAGGCGATCGAGTGGTCCTTTGGCGAAGCATTCCAATCGAAGCTCGCGAATTGGAATGCAAGCTCGCTTTATCTCATGGTCTTCACCGATTTTACCGCATTCGGAAGGGATACGAATTTCTTCGGCCGCTTTTCACACATTGCGAAGGTTACCTTCGACGGCCATGCCGAACTTGGCTTCGAGTTCCATGGGGTCGCCGGACGCATGCAGGTCTACGCCGGCTGGGAGCATTGGGAAGACGATGGCGCCGTTCCAATTCCAAGAAACGCACAGTTCCTTCTCGCCGGAATTCGGATAACGGGGACCGATCTTATTCGCTTCTAAGCATTACAGATCCCCGCGTGCCGATCACTGGGGAAGTTCACAAACTGGCTACAAAATCTTGAATTCTTTCTTTGATACCTTCAGGCCTGATATCGAACGAACGCAGATCGTCCAGCGGCACCCATAGCAATGTGTATTTATTTCCCTCTGAGTTCCGATGCTTTTCGGGACCTCCAAGTCTCGGAATACCACGGAATTCCGTAATACAGAAAAAGTACTCCAAGCGACCATTGCTTTGAGTCACACAACACTTCGAGTGAATCGTACCACGCAAACCGGTTTCCTCCGCTAATTCGCGAAGACACGCAGCCTCCGGTGTCTCGCCCATTTCGATCCCGCCACCGGGAAGCGTGAAATACTGAGCACCGGCTTTCTCACGATGTATGAGCAGCAGATGGTTTCGATGCACAACTATAGCTGCGGCCCGTGATTTCATTACAACAAATGACGAAATTCAACCATATACTTTCACGGAATTCCACAAATGAGAATGCCGAAATTCTAGTGACTGAGCCAAGCTTGTTCCCCTGCAACTGTTTACTTCGGTCCCTTATATGTATTGCTTAGCGTGCGGACAAACGCCACGACCTGTTCGATCTGGTCGTCGGAAAGCTGGGGCTGCGCCGGCATCGTGGGATAGCCGTACATCTGCCCTCCGTATCGTACGACATTAAAAATATGACGGTTGGAGAGCTTATCCATATACGCACCGTTCGAGTGGTCGCGTGGCTTCGGGTTGAACGCCGCGGCCGCGGGGCCATCGCCTTTGCCGTTGACGCCATGGCATGGCGAGCAGGTGTTCTCGTAAATAGTATGTCCTTTGGCAATGACATCCGCTGTCATCGGGATTTCCAGTGCAGATTCGGAGGTCGAAGTGCCTGCAACGGAAGCTTCGTTCGTGTCCGAATTTAACTTTTCATTACCGGTGCAGCCGATGGCAAAAGAAAGAAAGAATAATAACGCAATGACGATTCGATTCATGGTCTTCGAAAATTAAGGCGGCCTTGTAACAGCGACAGGGCAATTCGGAGTGCCCTCAAAACTTTCTCGTTCCCATTGAAAGTTGGAATTGCATACGGGATATTCCCGTGACTTTCGTTCCAAAATTATGTTCCGGTCACATGAGCGTTCCAGGAGGTACGCCATCCGTACGGTCCTGGATTTTTGTCTGTATCATAAACGGTGGCTTAGCGCGGGCCTCATTGCGTTTGGAATCCTGCCGGCGATTCTGCTTTATCCCTTCAATGCCGATAACGACGTCTGGCAATGGGCAGGAACGGTTTTCGTCCGCTATGGCGGACTACCCTATCTTGACGCGTGGGATAATGCCTTTCCGGCCGTCACTTTATTTCATGCGCTCGCTATCGCAACGCTGGGCGAATCGATGCTGGCGTTCCGAACGGTGGAATATATCGCGATCCTGTGTACCATACTGGCCCTCTACAAAACGAGCCGATTATGGCTATCGCCCGCCGAATCTTGCTTTGGCTGTATCGTTTTTGCGTTGTTCTATGCCTATGGCCGGTTGGACTGTATGGGCCAACGGGATTCGTTCGCAATCTTCGCCATACTTCTAACTGCATACTTCTTTATCCGGGCGTTCCGCAAAACGGAAATAAAGGAGAAGTATTGGCTCTTATTCGCCGGTGGGGCGATGGCAGGCTTTGCCACCTGTTTTCGTCCCACGTATGCCGTGCTGATCGCCGTTCCCTTCTTCACGCTGTTTCGAATAACGGATCTTCGGGCCATTGCACTGGCCGGTCTTGGATTTTTCATTCCTATTTTCCTTTTGCTCCTTTCGTATGCGCTTCGCACAGACGGTCTCTATAACCTGTACTGTGCGGCGATCCGCTATAATTCGGACATTTATTCTCATATTCCACCGTCGGCCGCTCGCTTTAAAGAGTATCTTCATAACCTGCTCGAATTACGAACGCTCGTTCTTTTCATTCTCGGCACCGCATGGATACTCTATCATTCGTTCCGGAAAATAAAAGGGAACGCTCCTGTGATCGATTCGAATCGAGAGAGGCGATTTCTCTACATCTTATTTGGATCGCTGTGGGTGGGAATGTTTATGCAGCAGGCGCTCGCGGCCGTTCATTTCTCTGCTTTTTATGCGGGATTCATTCCGGTGCTAAGTAAGTCGTTCTGGGATGCTATTCAGCCTTTTCAACAGTGGCGCCGAACAGCGCTCATGGCACTCCTCTTCCTGCTTGCCGCCCTCTTATATCCGTGGGGTCTCGTCCGATCGTTTATCGCGGGTGGCTCGCTCGAATCTGCCTATCGATGTTACTCCTTTGCCGACAGTGTCGCTTCGGAGGACGCCGCGATCGCCGGTTTTCTCGATCGTCACACAGATCGAAGCGACTATGTCGAGATCATGGGCGATCCCGGGATCTCCTGGCGAACCCATCGCCGAAAATCGAACCGGTTTCAGGCACCGTGGCAATTTGTATTTACGAGCTATACCGGAAAGACCATGGACTATCAAAACGAATGGAGGCGCGAATTTTTTGCATCGCTTCAAACGACGTTGCCGCGCTACATTGTGTTCTCCCGCGATCTCGGAGGCCAACCACAATTTTTTTATAGCGCGTGCCTGCCATACACTCCGGAAATTAAGGATTTCATCGAGCAACACTATATCTTCGATACGATTTTCCCGATGCACGCGATTTACAAGGAGGTTGGACGAACTCGATAACCGGACGTGCCGTTACAGCCTCCGATGCCGTTTTCTTTCGTTCCCGCTCGCCGGCGCGCTGTGCTGGCCCTGGCTTTGCTCACGCTGTTCGTTCTTCCGGCGATCTTCCTCTATCCCTTTCATGCCGACATCGACATCCAGCAAGTGATGGCCTGGACCTTTTACCGTTTCCATGGGCTGCCCTACCTTGGGAGTTGGGACAGTAATTTCCCAGGCACGGTCTTCATCCATGCGAGCGCGATGGCCCTTTTCGGTAATTCCGAGTTCTCGCTTCGCCTTATGGATGTCCTCTTCCAGATTGCAAGCCTGGTCCTTCTTTATAAGATCGGACGGTTCTGGCTCGACCGGGGCGCCGCACTTTTCGGCATCGCACTCTATGCGCTATTTTACATTAACGGTCCGGGCCAATACATGAGTCAGCGCGATGCCTTTGCGATCCTGCCCATTCTCTCGAGTATATGGTGCACCGTTTCTGCCTACCGATCGCAATCCCGACCATGGATTTTTTTCGCAGGAACTGGAATTTTTATCGGGATTGCTTTTTGGATTCGGCCTACCTACGGGCTGTTGCTGCTTCCGCCGTTGGCACTGTTCCAAATCCGCAGCATCAAAGATTTGAAACCGCTGCTCTCGATCGCGTTCGGCTTTGGAAGTATTGTTGCGATCGGACTCCTGCCCTATGTATTGATTCCCCATGGCATAGAACAATTTTACCTGGCGACAATCCGGTACAATATCGAAGTGTATAGCCATTTATTCGCGTTCCGGGATTATTCCCGCCGCGCGTGGGTCGCCGTTGCGCTCCTGGCGGTCTGGCTCGTTGCGGTCATCGTTCATGCGCGGCGAAGGGAACGTTCGATCTACCGTCCGGCATCGAATCGGGAAATATTCTATATCGTATTCGTCTTTTTTAGCCTGATCGCCGGCATTGCAGTGATGCGGCGATTGGCAAGCTATCATTTCGCCCCGTTCTTTGCGTGTATCATGCCGGTGGTCGCTGCGGTATTATGGGAAGCCTGCGGCAAACGCCCTCGGGCCACAGGATTTCGTACGGCGACAGTCGCGCTCGCGATTGTTATTCTCTATCCGTGGTCCCTGGTCGCCTCTTCTTTTTCTTTGGGAGCTTTTTCCATTTTCACTCACGATCTCGATCGCTTTTCCGGACAAGACGGGTCGATTGCGAACTATGTCGAAGAGCATTCCAAGCCCTTCGAAGCCGTCGAAGTAGCCTCGTTCACATCGCCGGGGCCTCGCTGGCGCATTGACCGGCCGTTCGCGACTCGCTTCACTACGATACAGGGACTCTTCGCGAACCCGAATGGGAATTTTACCGACTACCAGAACGCGTGGCGGAGCGAGTATGTCCGCTCGCTCGAGGAAGCTCGGACACGGTTTATTGTGGTCGATAATGCGCTCGATGCCTCGACGAACCGGACGACGCTCGATCTACTCCTCACATTGCCCGGCTTTCAACCCCTTCTGGACCGTTATCACCTCGATACCGCGATCGGAACATATTATTTGTATCGCCGAGCGGAGTGAACTTATAGAATACCACGCCGGTTTTGCGCGAAAGTTTGCTGGCATGGGCCTCTTTTCCAAATCCTCCAACACTGCAATTTCCGAATCGGACGTCCTCGACGCGCTCCGTACCGTGAACGACCCCGATCTCCGGCAAGACATCGTCTCGCTCGGGATGATCCACGATCTTAAGATCGAAGGAAGTCATGTGAGCTTCACATTCGAACTGACTACGCCCTCCTGTCCGGTACGCGATGAGCTGCAATCTCAGGCGGAGCGAGCGGTCGAACGCATTGCGGGCCATGGGAACGTGCACGTGCGCATGACTTCGCGAGTGCCACATGGAACTCAAAAACAACAGGGGGAAATTCTGCCCGGAGTAAAAAACACGATCGCGGTCGCTTCGGGTAAAGGCGGCGTTGGAAAATCGACCGTTGCGGCGAACCTTGCCGTTCAACTCGCGCGAGACGGCGCAAAAGTCGGGCTGCTCGATGCGGATATCTACGGCCCGAGCATTCCGATCATGTTTGGATTAGAACGCGCGAAGCCGGCCGCACGCCAGGTGGCGGAGAATAAGGTGAAAATGATCCCTCTCGAAGCCGAAGGCATCAAGATCATGTCGATCGGCTTTTTGGTCGATCCCGATACGGCGGTGGTGTGGCGCGGCCCGATGGCGTCCGGCGCCCTCAAGCAATTTATGACCGATGTCGATTGGGGCGAACTCGATTACCTTCTGTTCGATCTCCCGCCGGGCACCGGCGATATCCAGCTTACGCTGGTGCAGTCGCTCGCGCTGACCGGCGCCGTGATCGTAACGACGCCGCAGGACGTCGCCCTGGCCGATGCGCGGAAGGGCATTCGCATGTTCGAAAAAGTTCACGTGCCGGTGATCGGCATCGTCGAGAACATGAGCTATTTTATTTGTTCACACTGCGGCGAACGAGAAGAAATTTTTGCGCATGGCGGCGGCGCGCGAGCAGCGAAGAATTTTGAAGTACCGTTTTTAGGAGAGTTGCCGTTGGTGACTGCCGTTCGCGAAGGCGGCGATGCCGGACATCCGATCGTTGCGACTGCACCCGATTCACCGGCCGGGAAGGCGTTCGCCAACATCGCATGCGAGATGGCCCGACAGGTCTCGATCCTCGCGTTCGCGCCGGAACATACCCCCGTCCAGATCGAACTCTAATCAGTATTCGTTTGGCATATTACACTGGTTTGAGAAACAACACTGGTTTGAGAAACAACACTGGTTTGAGAAACAACGAAATGGTTGATATTCAGGAAATCAGTAACAATGGCCGTGCGGCGGCGGCGAGCGATCTTGAAACGAGAGTCCGGCGTGCCCTGGAGCACGTCAAGCCTTATCTGCTGGTCGATGGCGGCAGTGTCGAGCTCGTTCGGATCGATATGGAATCTCGCGTAGCCGAGGTCTGCCTGGTCGGCGCCTGCCGGACCTGCTCCCTGTCCTCCATGACGCTCCGGGCCGGTATCGAACGTGCCGTGCTCCACGATGCACCGGAATTACGCAGGGTCGAGGCCGTTTCGAATACTCAAATCGAAGAAATTTTCGAATGTAAGCGAAATTAATCGAATTTGTTCGAAGCCATTTCGTCTTTTGATGTGTTATAGGAAAACCCAAAACTTGTTGCGATAATGTTAGTCGATCTTGCCTCTGAACTTTGGCCCACCGCGTCGGATAGTCCATCCTTCGCAGAAGAATTCTCCTTACCCGGATTTTCGGAAGAAACCGACGTCCTCGAAGGGCTTTCGACACGCGTGATTTTGTTTAACGATAACGTTCATACGTTCGACGAAGTGATCATGCAGGTCTCCAAGGCTACGGGATGCTCGAAACGAGAGGCCGCCAGTGTCGCCTGGGACGTCCATACGCGTGGACAGGCGCTGGTCTTCGAAGGGGACATTATGGACTGCCTGCACGTCTCTTCCGTCCTTGAAGAGATCGCACTGCATACGCAGGTCCTTACCTGAACGAAGCGTTACCTCAATTTCAAAAATGAATCGCCGGGTTTCGCAGCTCGGCACCTTCCTGCACGCGAATAATATCGCGCGGAATATTCTTTAGATTGGTCAGTCCACAGAGCGCCATATTCTGGTCCAACTCTTTGCGAATGATCGAAAGGGCTTTTTGTACCCCCTCCCTCCCATTGGCGGAAAGCCCATAAACGTACGCTCGCCCGATAAGACATCCGGTCGCACCCAATGCCAGCATTTTGAGCACATCGACGCCGGAGCGGATCCCGCTATCGACGATAACGTCTCCCCGGCCGCCTACGGCATCCACAATTTCGGCAAGCACGGAGACCGTCGAGACGGCGCCATCGACCTGGCGCCCGCCGTGGTTCGAAACGATAATGCCGTCCGCGCCGTGATCGAAGCATTGCTTTGCATCGTCCGCACTGAGCACCCCTTTGACCAGCAGTTTATGGGGCCAGACGTTTCGCGCCCAGTCGATATCTTTGGTCGATAGCGTGGGGTCGAATTGCTCTTCGAGCCATTCGGTAACTTTTCCTACGTTCTTCGCATGGGGCACAAGCCCAATTAAATTCCCGAACGTTCGCCGCTTACTGCGCACCATCGAAAGCAGCCAGCGAAAATGGACGAGGGCATCGACGATATTCGTAAGGTCCACCCGGGGCGGTGCGCCGATGCCGCGCTTTTGCTCGCCGTGCCGTTGGCTGCGGACGTGCAGGTCCATACTGAGCACGATCGCGCTCACGCCGGCCTGTTTGGCCCGTTCGACGAGCGCCTCGCCGACCTTTTTGTCCTTCATAAGATAGAGCTGGAACCAAAAAGGAGCGCGCGTCGCGCGGGCAACGTCTTCTATGGTGGCGATCGATACCGTGCTGAGGCAAAAGGGCACCCCGGCTTCTTTTGCCGCGAGAGCCGCTTCGACTTCCGCATTCGGATACGAAAGGCCGCATGCCCCGACGGGCGCTAAGCCGACCGGCATCGAGACTCGCATGCCTGCCATGGTGCCTTCGATCGAACGCTCGGAAACATCGTTCAGCACATGGGGCACGAGCACGAACTTTCGCAGGTCGGCAATATTTCTTCGCAGGGTTTCCTCTTCATAACCGCCGTTCGCAAAATAGGTATAGATGCTCTTCGGCAAACGTTTTCGGGCCAGGCGTTCGAGATCGTAGATATCCGTGATAACCATCACAGAGGATCGAAGCGAATTCCTTGCCGGGAAAAGCTCAGCCGTTAACCACCGAGCAAGACCTTCCTCACATTCCCCTCCAGACGAAGGAAATAAAAGCCGGGTTGCAGATGCGGCAGCGAAACGCGGTCGGTAGCGGGAGGGATATTGACGGCCGCAAGTTTAATTCCCAACGGCGAGAAAACGTCCAGCGTCCTTTCCCGCTCTGAGCGATCGAACGAACAGGCGAGAGAGCCATTGGAATTGTAAATACCGATATTATTCGATGGCGAAGCTCCGGCAACGATGGATGGAGGGTCGGAAAAGGTAGTCGTGCGAAAAAGACCAGTGAGAATAACGGAGGAGGCGGTGAAATCCTTGTGATCAATGTATGAAATACCCCCGCTGAATGTAAAATAATTATCAGTTTCGTCGTTTCTCGTCTGAATATTATGCGCGCTAAACGAGGAATCCATCGTAAACATCGAGGTATCGGTAAAGAGCACAGTGGACATTCGAAAGTAAAAAGATTTACTTACTCCTGGCATAAAGGCTGAAGACGGGTAGGAGTCGTTGGCCTCGCAGCTTAAGAAAATAATGGAATCTTTATGGAGTGCGAAAGCAATCGAATCGGTATAGCTATATGGAACAACTCCCGCATGATAGCCGGATACGGAAAATACAAGAATTCTACCATTGATTGAGTAGTGAAAAACAATGTTAGAATCACCGCGTGATTCCCAATCAGATATCGATGTATCGACTGTCATTGCAAAATCATCCGTACCCGCTGTTGTACCGTAATCGGTATTGGGATACAATTTAAGGTCAGTACTATTGCTGATATAGTGATGAAGTCCACCCACTGAATGAATCGTTATTGTAAACGGCAGCTTCCACGGACACTTCCCGCTATCGGCGGGGGAGGCGAAGGCATTCGCGGCGAGGAAGCACAATAGGATCGAAACGAGACACTTCATACCGTATCAAACGGAACGAAAATGAACTCCGTTCGAGGGGATTGAAAAGTGACCACCGCTCCCTGGGCTCACTCGCCGCACGCCGCCGCGATCTCCCGAAGCACCCCATCGATATCCGTCATTACTCGCTCGGCAGAAAATCGAAGAAATCGAATGCCCTGCATTTCCAGTTTCGCTTGTCGTGTAGCATCGTAGATCTGCGATGCCGGGAGATCGTGGATACTTCCATCGATTTCTACGGCCACGGAGTGTTCGGGACAGTAAAAATCGAGAATGAACGGTTTCATCATGTGTTGCCGTCGGAACTTTAGGTTACAAAGTCTTCTGTTGCGAAGTTGCTCCCAAAGCTTCTGCTCACTCGCGGTGGAGTCCTGCCGAAGCTTAACGGCCCGGCGATGCAATTCCGGGGTCGCTCGCGGACGTCGGCGAGGTTCAGGCATGAGTGCAAAAATAATTATTTATTGCTGTCCGTGGTATGGGCACTCCCTCACCCGGTTTCGCTACGCGAAACATCCCTCTCCCCACTGCGTGGGGAGAGGGGTAGTTTTAGAATTTAGCATTGAGTGTGCAGACCTATTTACGTTCCTTTTGCCCAGGTACATATACATTCGCCTCGCCCCACGCAGTGGGGAGAGGGACATTTCGCCGCAGGAGAAATCGGGTGAGGGGGCGTGGGGCTTCTTTTTGAACATTCCCACTTCATTGTTGTTAGCCAGTCGCATGACTTCCAAAGAGATCCGACAGAGTTTTCTCGATTTTTTTCGGGCGCGGGGGCACGAGATCGTCCCCAGCGCGCCGGTGATCCCGCACGGCGATAAGACGCTCCTCTTTACGAACGCCGGTATGAACCAGTTCAAGGACGTCTTTCTCGGCACCGGGTCTCGTTCCTACACTCGCGCGGCCGACACACAAAAAGTGATCCGCGTTTCGGGCAAGCACAACGACCTGGAAGAAGTCGGTCATGACACCTACCATCATACCTTCTTCGAAATGCTTGGGAACTGGTCGTTCGGAGATTACTATAAGAAGGAGGCCATTGGCTGGGCGTGGGAACTGCTGACGAGTGTTTGGAAGCTCGATAAATCGCGGCTCTATGCCACGGTCTACGAAACGGACGACGAATCGTTCGAGATGTGGAAATCGGCAACGGACATCGATCCGACGCATATACTCCGGTTCGGCGCAAAGGACAATTTCTGGGAAATGGGCGATACCGGTCCCTGCGGTCCCTGCTCCGAGATCCACTACGATCACACGCCGGATAAGTCGGGCGGTGCCCTGGTGAATGCCGGCGATCCGCGTGTCATCGAGATTTGGAACCTTGTTTTTATCCAGTATAACCGTAGTCCCGACGGTTCGCTCGAAGAGCTCCCCATGAAGCACGTCGATACCGGCATGGGTTTCGAACGCGCATGCGCGGTACTTCAGAATAAGGGTTCTAATTACGATACCGATGTCTTCGAGCCTTACATCCATTGGTTAGCGAAGAAAACCACCCGCTCGTATGGCTCGGATGAGAAATCCGACATTGCGATGCGGGTGATTGCGGACCATATTCGCACGCTGACCACGGCCATTGCCGACGGTGCGCTGCCGGGGAAAGAAGGGCGTGGATATGTCCTTCGCCGGATCCTGCGCCGCGCAGTGCGGTACGGTCGGAATCTCGGGTTTTCGGAACCGTTCCTCTTCGATCTCGCCGTCGTTGCTTCGGAACAATTGGGTCACGTCTTTCCCGAAATTCGTGACCGTCTCGATCTGGTTCGGAAGGTTATTCGTTCCGAAGAAGAAAGCTTTCTCGTTACGCTCGACCGAGGACTTGCGCTCTTCGAGGATATTTCGAAGACCGTCGAGGGCTCCGAATCGCCCGCCATCGCCGGAGAAGATGCCTTCCGGCTATACGACACCTACGGGTTCCCCATCGACCTGACGCAGATCCTCGCGCGCGAGCGCGGGCTTTCCGTCGATATGCCCCGCTTCGACGCGCTTCTGCAGGAGCAGAAAGAACGCTCTCTCCGGGTGCATGCGTCGAAAAAGCAGGTCCTCTCTGCCACGACCGAGCTAACGAATGTCGAATCGACCTTCACCGGCTACGACGAGATGGAAGGCGATGGAACCGCGCTGCTGGTCGAAGGCAATACGGTGATCCTTGACCGGACTCCTTTTTATGCAGAGTCCGGTGGACAGATTTCGGACACGGGCATTCTGACCATCGATGGGAATCCGCATCGCGTGAAAGACGTCCGAAAATCGGGTTCCGCGATCGCGCATATCCTGGAGGAGGACGCGATCGATGCCGGCGAGGGAGTGCGGGCACATGCCGCTATCGACCGCTCCCGCCGCATCGATATCATGCGGAATCATTCCGCAACGCACCTGATGCATTCCGGTCTGCGAAAAGTTCTCGGTGAACATGTGCACCAGGCCGGATCGCTCGTTACGCCGGACCATCTGCGTTTCGATTTCAGCCATTTCCAGAAAGTGACGCCGGAAGAACTGCATGAGATCGAAGCGATCGTAAACGAGAAAGTGCGCGAATCGATAAAACTTATTCATCACCGCAACATTCCATTCGAAGAAGCGAAGAAAATGGGCGCGCTGATGTTCTTTGGCGATAAGTACGGCGCGCGCGTGAACGTCGTCGATTTCGGCCCCTTTTCTCGCGAGTTTTGCGGCGGTACGCACGTCGCGAATTCGGCCGAGATCGGACTTTTCAAATTCACGAGCGAGTCTTCAATCGCCAGCGGCGTTCGGCGCGTCGAAGCCGTAACGGGACGAGGGATCGAACAGTGGTTCCTGCGGCAGGAAGAAAAGCATTCGGAACTCAGCCGCGAGTACGAATCGCTTCAATCGGAAAAACAGCGCCTCGAAAAGGACCTTGCGAAACTTCGACTGGAGGCCCGGCGTACCGAAATGCGCCGCCTGGCTTCCGACGCTCGCCCCGTTGACGGAACACGTGTGCGTTTCATCGCCGCAGAGATCCTCGCTCGCGATTCGGGCGAATTGCAGTCGCTCGCCGAGATGCTCCGCGACGAACTCGGGATCGGGGCGGTCGCGCTTCTTGGCGCGAAGCTTGCGGAAGACAAAGTATCGCTGGTCTCCACGGTTTCAGACGATCTTGTGAAAGAAAAGAAACTGAAGGCCGGCGATCTCGTCGGGCGTGTCGCAGAGACCGTCGGCGGGCGCGGCGGAGGCCGTCCACAACTCGCGCAGGCCGGCGGAAAATATCCCGAACGCCTGGGCGAAGCGTTCGCGAGCGCGGAGCGCCTCGTTCGCGAGAGCTTGGGAATTTAATTCGTTCCGCTCGAAGCCGCGGATCGGAACAATAGTTACTTTACTCCAAAACATCGGCACGTTACTCCGAACACCGTTATTTCACTCCGTTGAGATTTTATTTCACTCCGTTGAGATTGTTTAAATACTTAAAACATCTGACGTTTCGGGACTGGTGCATGGCCTGCTCGCCATTTGCGGTCCTGGTCGTCTTTCTCATTCTTTCCTGCGGTGCAAAACGCCCGGAACGCATCGAGGCGTCGGTTCCGGGCAGCAAAACACTCTGGAAGGAAAACGAACACTATGCGGATACGTCGGCGTACCCGATGCACGTGACGTATAAAGGATGGTCCGGGGATACGGCGCGGGCACTCAACAATCTCCGCCAGCAGGTCGCTTCGATCTTAGAACGCGGTTCCGGAATTACGAGCGCAAAGATCGTTTTTTTCGAACCGAACGATGCCGTCCATGACGTCTACGCGCTCGATCCGGACGCCAGCGTGCTCCCCGCTTCGACCGAAAAGCTTTTTACCTCTTCGACAACGCTCTGGGCATTGGGATCGAAATATGCCTTCACCACGAAACTCGATCTAGCTCCGGGCGCGCAGATCCAGGGATCCCGTATTGTGGGCAATGTGTACCTGCGCCCAAGCGGAGACCCGACGCTTCGCACGAGCGATCTCGATCTGCTCGCTGGCCAGCTTCGCGCCAAAGGGATTACCAGCATCCAGGGCGATATTATCAGCGATCTGGACGGCGAAAATCCCCTTTCGGACCAGGCGAAAGAATATATGGCTGCTCACCAGACCAACGAGATTTCCGTCCACGACTCTATTGTGGGCGATAATGGCATGATCGCCAGCGCCGATACCGCGAACACAGATAGTTCCGATGACGACGATGAAGAGGAGGCCGAAGCCGGAGCGCTTTCGACGTTCCCGAATTTTTCGCTTGACCGTAATATCGTGACGGTCACCGTCGCCGGCGGATATTCCAAAGGTGCTTCGACCAGCGTTCGGATCTATCCACCGATCGCTTCCGTCGTCGTTTCCAATCATGGGAGTTCCAGCGCACCGGCCACGTACCGCACAAAAAAAGTGGGGCGTGGACGCCACCGCCGCACCGTTCGATCGATGTCCCGCGGAGTGATGACCCTGCGCGTCTCTTCTTCGGGCGGTCCCATGGACCCGCAACAGACGATCTCCGTCACGGGTCAGATCCCGGCACGGCAGCAGCGGACGTATAGTTTCGCCGTAAAAAATGTTCCCATGGCAATGGCCGCGGTCATGAAATGGCGGTTGCAGCAAAACGGAATTTCCGTTAGCGGCCAGCCCCGCGTCGACCGCGCACAGCCGAACCAGGTCCTGCAAACGGTTGCACAAAAACAGACCAATCTTGTCGATCTTCTCGAATATATGAATAAGAGGAGCGATAATTACCTTGCGGAAAGCATGTTCCGTAAACTTTCGACGATCCAGCAGGTCGCGGCGACTGCGCCGGACGAGCGAGCGCGAAAACTCATGCGCTCCTGGCTCCAGGTCTGTAATGTCAATGGGACCGCCTGTACCTTTATCGATGGCTCCGGCCTTTCTAAAGAAGATCGTATTACGGCGAACACGGTGATCGACCTTCTCGCCGCGATCGAACAGCGCGGAATGCTGCCGCTGTTTACCCATACGCTTTCCGTTGCGGGCTACGACGGAACGCTTCGCCACCGCATGATCGGAACGGCGGCACAATATAACGCACACGGGAAAACGGGAACGTTAAATGGCGTCACCGCGCTGGCCGGGTATGTCACGACGGGCGACGGCCAGCTCGCCGCATACTTTATTACCATGCAGCACTTTCGCGGAGGACCCTGGGCGTATAAACGAGAGCAGGACAAAGTCGTCGAAGCGCTCGCGAACTTCCGATATTCCGATTACCAAAGTGCCGCGAGCATTCCTTCGCTCGGCGATACCGGAGAAGAGGACAATAGCCGCTAAGGATGCATCCCATAAGGATGCATTACCGGCTGTCAGTGGCCGCGATCCGAAAACTGCGCTGGAACGGGATGTTTTTTTGAGTTAGAGGCCGTCGTATCGCTGGCCGTCTTTTGTTTACGGGCTGCCCGGCCTACGGCAAATACGATAATCAGCGCCAACACGATGACAACGATGACGACAGTCCCGATATGTTCCATGCTGTGGCGAGCGTACAGAAAGCTTGCCAATAGGCGGGTTATACGGAGATCGAGATCTTTGGCTGCTCGACCGTAACAAACCCGTGTTCCTTTCGAACGACGACCTATTAATGCTGCGATAGATCAGCGACGTCCGAACGCAGCGTTTCCGCAATATCGGAACCGACCTGGGCGGCGGCACTATAAAAAATCGACGCCATTTCGTGTTCACTCATTCCGGCAAGCGTGGCCGCATTGACAGCACTCATCATCGCGCGCGCACCGGCAATCGAAGAACTACTCGAGGTGAGCAGGATATCTTTACTCGAAGTGTATTGCCAAATCAGGATACCCGTCGAGCGCTCGATAATGCGAGAGGTCGCTGAAATGTGCGCGGCGACGCCGGTACTATCGGAAGTAAGGCTGTAACTTTGAAGTTGTGTTTCGGCACGATAGAGCGCTTTCGGATCGTACGCACGGCCCTGCGGCACGGCAAGATAGGTCATAAGCGCGCGATCGAACGAACGTCCGATCTCGGCTGCAAGCGAATCCGAATTGGCAGCGCGCCGAAGTTTTTCGGTAGTTTCCTGCGAAAGCGATCCACTGGTGAGTCCGGCAACTATATCGCTGGTGACATTGTGGGGACTGCCATTGATATCGCTCGAAGCGGAAGCCGTGGTATTCGATCCCGAATACATTTCGAACGGTTGAGCGCGCAGCTTATACTGCGCTAACTTGTTCGTATGACCGCAGCCGATGACAAATAAACTTCCGACAAAAAAGAACAGGACACTCGATTGTTTCATAGAAAACAGGTTAAATAACTCAGCAATTCAAACACCGTGCTTTTTGTTTTTCATTCCCTATTCGCTGAACCAGCAGTACTTCATATCGAGCTGGAACATGGCATTCGCCGGGAAATCCTGCACGTTCGGTTGCAGCAGGTGGTAATCTTCATCGTAGTAGAGCACAATGTAGGGTGCGTCCTGGACTGCAAGGTCTTCGGCCTGCGCGAAAAGTTGGAATGACTTTACCCGGTCGGTCTCATTGATCGCAGAGTCGAACAATCGATCGAATTCCGGATTATTATATCGCGTGGAATTGATCGTACTCGGTCCGGAAGGCGGGATGCTTTTGCCGTAGAGTAAATTAAGGAAATTTTCTGGGTTCGGATAATCGGCGATCCATCCTAAGCGGAAGAACGGCGCTTTGCCATCGTCGATCCGCGGCGTTAGCTGCGCGAATGCGAGCATTTGGAGATGGACATCGATCCCCAAATTTTCTTTGATCTGCGATTGTATGGCCTCGGCCACATCGGTATATCGACCGCCGCCCTCGTTAAAATAGAGCGTAAGGTCCGGAATCGTTCCTCCCAGCTCTTTTTTCGCAAGGGCCAGCTCGGCCAGTGCACTATCGGGATGGAAACTAAAACCGTGTACCCGTTCGACCGGATATCCCGGCATCGACGGCGGGACAATGCCATAAATTCCCGGTCCCGCCGCCTGCCCTTTCAAAATATATTTAATGATCTTATTCCGATCGACCCCGAACGCGATCGCGCGGCGGAGGTGCCGATTATTTACGACCGGATCGGTCGTATTAAAACCATAGAATTGGACGGCGAGCGCCGGAACGTGGACCAGGTGATACTTCGACCACTTCCCTTTCAGCTCTTTGTTCTCCCCGACCATCGATTGGAAGAATTCGCTTGGAATGCGATACACGTGGTCGAGTTTATTCGCTTCGAACTGCTGAAGTTCGACTTTATTATCGGGAATGAACGTGAATTGTACCGTGTCGAGATAGGGCAGTCGGTTCCCGGCCGAATCGATCTTCCAATACCGGTCGTTGCGGACCAACGTACAATACTGTGCCTGTTTATATTCGACAAACCGGAACGCACCGGTTCCGACCGGATGAAAGACGAAATCGCGGCCGTAATGATCGACGGCCTCATGTGGATAGATAAATCCGAAGCCGACCGCCGGATAAAAAAGGAACGGCGAAAACGGTTTTTCGAGTGTGATCACGACCGTCGAATCGTTCGCCGCCTGGAGCCCGGGAATCCCGCCCGGCGGAAGTTTATTGCTGGAGTAATAAGCCGCACCCCCCTTGATATACTTGAAATAGGGTTCGGCGCCGGTGTTTGTCGTCTTGTCGAGCGCGCGCGTATAGCAATAAATGACATCGGACGCCACAAATTTCCTTCCCTTTCCACCTGGGAAGCAGGGATCGTCATGGAAGTAGACGTCCGTGCGAAGATGGTAGGTATAGGTCATGCCGTCCTTCGAAATTTCCGGCAACGCCGAAAGGCCGGGAATGAGGTTCAGATTCTCATCGAATTCGAGCAGGCGATCGTACACATTTTCCCCGACCTGGACCGAAGACTGGTCGTTCATCTGGACGGGGTCGAGGGAACGAATATCGGCCGTTTCGTTCACATGGAACGCCCCGCCCATTTTTTTGCCGCCCTTGCCTTCGCGGAGCGTGTGGTGAATGCCGGCCTTTCGAGCGCAGGACGATACCGAGGCGAGAACAACAACGGCGAGGATACAGTGAAGGGTGAAACGCATGGCTCCAAAACGCCGCTCATTCCGAGATAATTGCTTCGGCTTCGATCTCAACAAGCATGCAGGGATCGATCAAACGGGAAACTTCCACCATGCTCGTCGCCGGTCGAACGTCGCCGAAGAACGTTCCGTGCGTGCGACCCACCGCCTCCCAATCGCGTGCGATATCGGTCACAAAAATGCGTGTTCGAACGACGTCCTTCAGCGCCGCCCCGAGCGCGTGGAGCGCGGACTCGATGTTACGAATACACTGAACGGTTTGGGCCTCCGCGTCCCCCACGCCCACGATCGCTCCATCGGGGCCGGTCGCGGTCGTACCGGAGACATAAATAGTGTTCCCGACCTTGACCGCGCGGGCATAGCCGACAATCGGTTCCCACGGGGTTTCGCTCGAATAATAACGACGCTCGGAACTCAATGAAATCGTTCTACCCATTCCTTGAAGGACTGCATGAAGGCGGTGACGATCTTTTTCGTCGCCTCGTCGGTCAGCGTACCTTCGGCGTCGAACTTCTCCATCGCCTTCGTAATGATCACTTCCGGCCGGTTCATTGGGATCACATTGATGAACACGCACGATTGCCGCAAATGATATTGTGCTTTCGCGCCACCGCCCATACCGGTCGAGGCGCTCATGATCGCGCACGGTTTTCCGTTGAACGGATTTTCTTTTGGCGGACGCGAAGCCCAGTCGATCGCGTTCTTTAGTACGCCCGGCATCGAATAATTATATTCGGGAGTGACAAAAAGCAGTCCGTCTGCTTTTCGTATTTGGTCCTTCAGTCGCACGACCGGCGCGGGAATGCCCGCATTTTCGACGTCCTGATTATACAGTGGCAGATCGCCAATCTCGGCAAATTCGAACTGCATTTCCTTCGGAGCGACCGCTTCGGCGGAGTTCATCGCCATCCGATTATAGGAGCCATTTCTAAGACTGCCGAGAAGAACGAGAATATTCATCGTTAGCCGAGATCGAAGAACAAAAATTCGGCCTCGCCATTTTCCGGAGCGGTAATTCGAATTTCCGGTTCGTCTTCAAGGGCTACGCTATCGCCATGCGAAAGCGGCAGGTCATTCACGGTAAGTTTTCCTCGAGCGACCTGTAAAAAGCCAGCACGACCGGCAATAAAATGGTGCGTGAGTACCGCGCCGTCGGAAACGACACTCGCATAGACCGACGCATCCTGGTGAATGGTCACGCTGTCGTTTCTTCCGTCGTGAGAGGCGATACGGCAGAGCGTGTTCCGCTTGTCCTGATCGTGAAACGTGCGCTGTTCGTATCCTGGCTTCAGGCCCTGCCGTGAAGGAAATAACCAAATCTGCAGCAAATGGACTGGCTCGCTCTCCGAGGGGTTGAACTCGCTATGAACAATGCCGGTACCGGCCGTCATGCGCTGGACATCACCGGCCCGAATGGTCCCGGCGTTTCCCATCGAGTCCTCATGACGAATTTCCCCCGAAAGAATATAGGTGATAATCTCCATATCCCGATGAGGGTGCATTCCGAAGCCGCGTCCCGCCGCAATGCGGTCATCGTTGATCACACGCAGGCTTCGGAACTGCGTATTCGCCGGATCGTAATAATCGGCAAAGGAAAAGGTGTGGTACGTCTTTAGCCAGCCATGGTCGAAATGGCCGCGTTCATGCGAGGGGCGTTTCGTGAGCATCGGTGAATGAGATGATTGAGCATACGAACATTCGATCGTCTCATAAGGATTCAAAGATGAGCCATGCGATTATTGCGAGGAATCGGGTAGTCAGGTCATTATTTAAGATCGTTTCGCAGATAGAAAAAATATCTTCCGATCACGGTATCGAGCCGATAATTTCGGTCGAGCAGGTCCTGAAAGCCAGGGATCGTAAACATCCCCTTGAGCACCGAGTCCGTCCCCGATGAATCGGCGAGATTTAGCATGATGTAATATTTTGGACGGGTTTCGAGGATCGCGTGAATATATTCTGCCTGCCAATCCCGCTGATACGATGTGAATCCTCCATTTGGCGTGGTCAATAAGATGCATTGCGGTATGTTAAACCGAGTAGCTCGTGGCCGGTCGATCCGCCAACGTACTGCCGGACAAAACGTCGCTTCGATAGCGTCCGTGGGTTTGCTGTGTGCGAGTGCATACGACGCGGCTCGGGAGGAGATGGAGTCGGAATACCATTCGTCCGAAAACGCTTGTGCGTGCGGCGTGTTCCGACACATTCCTTCGATCTGTCCCCAGGGGTAAAGATAAATGATCGTTCCAAAATATACGAGCCGGAACAATATTTTTCGACCTCTGCCTTCGTTACTCCATTCCCATACGGTCGCTGCCAGGACCGGAATGAAGAGCGCAAAAACCGGGGTCAGATGGTACCCCGAAAATCGGAACATGCTCGCAATACCAGCCAGCAGCGCAATAAAAGTTACGGCCAGGAATCGTCTTTCGCCGGAATTTCGAGGCCTGATTTCAAATGGTTCACCCGATCGTGTGCGCTGCCAGATCAAAAGGGTCCACACACCCGCCAAGCCCGCAATAACATACGAGCGTTTCGAATACGCGGTCCATTGAAACGCATGCGAATACACTTCGAAATTATAAATAACGATAGAAGTATACAATGCTCCGATCCCCTGTGCGGAACCGGCGTAACTCATCACGCATATCGCAACGATCGCGGTAAACCCGATCATAACAAGAGCAATGTCTTTATAGCTGTCCCGCACTCGCAGATCGAATAAGAATAGAATCGGTGCAAACAGGAGGAGCCCAAAGGTCGGGCGAAAACACGTGGCGGCTCCATAGGCTGCCCCACTTCCAATAAAAAATAGCGTTCGCCGAACGCCCTTTGAACTTCGAAATCCTCGAATGAGAAAACCAATGGCACAGGCGATAGGGAGCACCGCAAAACAGTCCGGATGACCCAGATAGAAACCGGGGCCGTGAACATATATAAAGGCATACAGCGAGACTCCAATTTGTGCCGGGGTCTGTGAGATCCACAAACGAAGGACCTTATACATTATCATCACGATCGTCGCCTGTACAATAATTTCCAGAAACCGAAAGCCCAGGACCGATGGACCAAATATCTTTATTGCAATAATATGAATTACTACAATACCCGGCAAATTTGCTACAAAACTAGCTCGGTACGGTGCGTCCGATGACCGGATGACTTCAAGAGCGATACAATGATGGACATCGATATCTGTGTAAAAGGGATAAAAGCAAAGTGTGGGAAGCACTAAAGTGCAAATCAAGGCCAGCGTAACTTCCGGGCGTACTTTGCCGGCGGTCCACCCCATGGACCGAACCCATAACCTGTGACCCATGTAATTCGAGAGTTTGCAATGCCATGTACGGCATCATTCAGAAGACTCGCCAACCCTCAAATGGTAACCATACAAACCCTGATAAATCAGGTCACAAATGAGTGACTTACCGCAGCAAACGAGTGAGGTGCCACAGCACACTATAGAGCTTTTACGGGAGAAGCTCCTGAGGTAGGACTTGAACCTACGACCCTCTGATTAACAGTCAGATGCTCTAACCAACTGAGCTACTCAGGAATATAGAAAAGCCTCAAATATGAATTGGATTCGAGGCTTTTAAGTTTATCAAGAATGCGGGGAAAGAGGTCGTAACATACCGATAACATACCGGCGTGGGGACCCCCTCTGCTATTTCAACGCGCGGCGTAGGCTCGACCATTCGTGTAGAGGCCGGGCGCAATTCCATCCGCCGCGATGCCTCGACGGTTGTGAACCGGATCATCGGCGACGGAGTAAAAGAGCTGCGTTGTTTCATCGAGCGCAAAAAAGTCTTTATACGTCGCAAGAGTTCCGATAAAATCAATGTACGTTTCGACGGGTTGTGGAATCAGTCGAAAGTCACGTTCCTCCTGAAGCTCGGCGTAGATCGACTGCGACGACATTGCGGTTCCGGTGCGGTCGAGAATACGCTTAACGATCCTCACGAACAGATGGTCCTTGCGGGCGATCGGTGACGACGGAAGAATGCGCGTCTCCGGATTCGACTTATGACGCCGCAGCTTTTCTTTTGGCGACGGGTCTTTCAGCGACCAGGTCTTGTTCGTCCGATCGTACACGATAAGGTTCTGGTCGATACTACCCAACCGGATGCCGAATGCCTTGGTCGGCATTTCAGAACCTTCGGGCACCGTAAGGAAGCCGCCATGCACCAGGTGTTGAAAGATTTCGGCGGACCGCTGCGGGCGTCCCTTCGATTGAATAAAGATTGCAGCCTCCAAGACGTGGCCGTCGGTCAACTGCATCTTGGCGCGAGGCGACGCCTTAGTTTTGTCTTTCCTGGGCGCGGGGGCGTGACAGCGCTCCAAGCCCTCGTTCGTAATCCGCGGCACTTTCAGCCACGCCGGATCGCCCGTGGAACCTTCCCCTACTAACGTATCGAGCGCCTGGGCGATACGCTCTTCTCTGCTGCGTAAGGCCGGCCCGCGTACTTCGATCGCTTTAAGTTCCGCTCGGACTTCTCCGAGTTCGGTTCGTAGTTCTTCGACGACCCTGGACAGGGTATCTTGTCTATTCATTGTCGTTTTGGTTTGTTATGGTACAATCGACACCGCGGCACGAATGTCGCTTCGGAGCAGCGATGCGTAATGAGCTTCCGTGACTTTCACGCTCGAATGACGAAGGAAGCGCGAAACACGCACGAGGTCCTCCCTCAGTTGGAGCATGTGGCTGCCGATCGACGCTCGAAACACCTTGGGGGATGTGTCGCTTAGATCGAGCTCGGGATAGGCGGCCATCGTCCGTTCGATGAGGCGGCAGTAGTAATCGTACACGGTGTGCTCCCGCATCGGCTTCGCGCCTCCAATTACGTACGGACCGGGCTCTCGAAAGATAGGAACGGTAACCTGCTTCTCGCCGGAGGGGTGCATGATTTCGGCGTCACCCTCCGGGAAGTGACGTGGGAAACCGTACTTTCGTTCCAGCCCTCTGCGGGCCAGTTCCCCACCCACGTCGGTGCGCGCCAGGCGGATCGCCAGGTATCGCGCAGGAGCGGCTTGGGTATATGGCTCAATAACTTCGCGAGCCACCAGTGCGTCGTAGAGTTCGGACGCCGGCACAGCGCGATCCACCTCGGCGATATAGGCCAGGATCGCGTCCACGACCTCTTCTTCGAGCGGTGGCGCAGCGAATGTCCCCGCCTTCACCCCTACACAAAAGCGGCCGCGCGACTGGAGCGCCTTAAAATACTCGAGCCACTGCACGGCTTTGGGGTGAAGTTCGATGCGATTGAAGCTTGAGCTTCGCTTTCGGACCTTGGGGCTGAACGCCTCCTCGCCTAACCGTTCGGCTTCGCTCTTAGCGGTTCGGTCGATGAGAATATACCCATCGGCTAAGTGAACTTTTCTCCACCGTAAATGACAGAGCTCGCCCGGCCGCATCCCCGTGTAGTAAAGGAGTTCCCATACCCCGCGCCAATACTCCTCTGTTCCGTAGGGCTCCATTTCGGGAACCCGCATGAATTCCCGGAGTTTAGGGTGCTCGCTCTCCTTCGTTAAGAAGCGGACCTCGCCTCGCGTGGGTTGTGGCGGGTTGCAGTCTTCAAGGGGGTTAAATTGCAGCGAGCAATACGAGGGGTCGCGACGGCGCTTTGCGAGCGCGAACTTGAAGAGCTTTTTCACGCGCTTCATCACGTTCACGATCGCGTATTCTTTTTCTCCGAAGGCGCCGACCATCCACGCGTAAAAATCTTCCCCACGCGCCTGCATTTCGTCGATGGAACGAATCCCGTTCCGGTCGCACCAGTCCAGGAAAACGCGGAACGCATAGTCGATCTCGGTTTTTGTCGAGCGGGCGCGCGACACATATAGATCGGGATGCTTGCGGTAATCCTCTGCGAGTTGGTAGAGCGTAGTCCCGGAGTGGATGTGACGGTCACCCTCGGACTCGGCGTCGGCGTGTTTCGTGGGCCACGACAGCCCATCGATCGGCGCGAAGAGCGGCAAACCGCCTTCGATCCGACGCGTCATTTCAGCCCACCATGCGCGGCACTCGTTCATCGTCCCGCGAAAGTAAAGCTGCTTTTGTTGCCCACGAGGCCCCACGCCCTTGCGGGCCCGGAACTCACCGTTACCGAGTGGCCTGATTCCGGTGGACGTCCTCCTTTTCTTTTTTTCCATTGTCGTTTAGGATTGGTTGAAAAAGCTCAAAGTAGTGAAGGCTTTCCTCCAGTCGCTCCAGGAGGAAAGGCGGCGTAGGCGTCCCGTCGGGACCCCACACAACCGCACCCTGAGCAAGCAAGGCGCGGATGTCAGTTTTTGGCAAATCTATCATGGCAGAAGCTTTGGGTACTGCGAGTTATAGAGTCGTTTAGGTATATAAAAAACAACGGCGAGGGTCTGGGAATCATCCGCTACGGCGGCTTTGCCCCAGCACTTCGACGACAGATAAAAGAGCGCGGCGTTCGGCTTCCGTCAGTGGAATACCACCGAAGGTTGCGCCATTCCGTAGCGCGTATTCAATATCTATGGGTTCGGGCTTCGTGCCCACGAGAGGTGTCGCGCTCCGAAAACGAGGTGCATCTTTATAGAACTCCTCATTCGTGAGTCCTAACGCAGCGATTAAGCGCGCTTTGGTTTTGGGATGTGGGTGAACAATGGCGCCCTTGCTGTTGGGACCTTCCCGGAATGCCTTTACGATACGGCTGATGCCAGAATTGGAGATAGCGAACCCGTCCGGCTGGCCTTCTGAGGCTGCTCGGGCAAGATCTGTATTTCCCATGCCCCGCTCTTCCATCCAATGGGAGAGCAACTCGGCAAATGTTTTTTCCATAAGTTAAAGTCGGATTGAAGGTGTGTGAGGATAGAGTAACGCCGCGTAGCTCAGGGTAAGTTCGTGAAAAATAAGAAGAATCAAGGAATTCATAATTCTTGCGAACTATGCCTGAGTGGTTCTGAGTTGTATTAATGTAATTGATTTTTAGGCTCTTTTGCATGTCACAATCTGCCCCAACTCTCACACCTCGCCAGCAGCGTTTTCGCGCACGCTGGCGGGAGCTCTACCCCGGAGTCGTGACGTATGCCGAGATCGCGGCATTCTTCCGGCTCAAAGTCTCTACACTTCGTAACGAGAAGTGCTATGGCTTGTTGGTAGCGAACGGGAGCACACTTGGCCCTCCGCGATTCACGGAGGACGATGTGTGCCGGTGGGCAACGAGGACCGGCAGGCTGCCCAAAGAATAGTTACAATCGCATGAGCGATCATGCCGCATGAGCGATTATGCGTTTAAACGTATCCGCGTGGGTCGTAACGCGGAAGGCGTGGCATCGGTTCGTCCGCCACCCCTCGCAACGGTTCGGCACACTTTAACGGAACTTCACGCGAGCGGCGCCTACGGAACGGTCCCTAAACTTACGATGCGCTCCTCTCTGTCTCTCTCTATGAAGCACGCCCTTTTACAGCTACTCAACGCTCCTAAATCCATCAAGACGCTGGAGCGTGAGCTGGCGGCTTCGAGGCGAGAGATCGTGCGAGCGATTAACGAGCTCGCCGACGAAGGGTATCCCGTCGTCGGAACGTCGAAGGGCTTTGTCTGCGCCCAAAGCGCCGAGGAGATGGTGGCACACTCCGAGACGATGCGAAAGCGGGGCCAGAGCCTTCTCAACAGGGCTCGAGACATTCGGGCGCGGGCGGAAACGCTCGCGGCCGCACGTCCTAACTTCTCCACGCAATTCAGCTTATTCCATGCGTGACTTTTATTTCTAAGCTCTTTCTTCGCCGACGATCGCAACGCCGCGCGGAACTGCGGTTTTTAGCGGCGGAAGCTGCGGCGCGAGTGAGCGCAAGGCGCGATATGGCGCTTCATTCCCTGTGCTGGAGTTTTGAACGCCGCCTCATTGGCGCGGAGCAACTCGCGCATGCACTATACCAGATTACGCAAGTAACGGTAGTGCCTCATCAGAAACGATTACCAAACCTATGAGTAATTGGCAAAAGCAACAACGAAAGCCTCGAAGCTAAAGGGGATCGCCCCATCCCAGACGCGTCCCAGTAAACCGAAAGTCGTCCTCTTCGGAGCGTACGGAGTGGGCAAGACCTGGACCGCTCTTAAATTCCCGAAGGTCTATTATATCGATGTCGAAGGCGGCGCCGATCTGAGCCATTATATGAAGCTGCTGGAAGAGTCCGGCGGAACGTATGTCGGTCCGGATCACGGCAGTCGCGACTTAGACAGCGTTATCGACCAGGTCGAGGGGCTCGCGACCGAAGAACATCCCTATCAGACCTTAGTTATCGACTCCCTCACGAAGCTCCTGAACCTGGAGATTCGGAAAGAGCGCGAAAACATTATCAAGGCCACGGGTAAGGACCCGGCCTATGGCGCCGAGAAGAAGCCGGTATTGAGTAAGCTCCGAAAGCTACTCGACTGGATTCATCCGCGGCTCGATATGAATACGTTCCTTATCTGCTACGAGAAGGACGAATACGTCGGCGGCGAGCGCTCCGGTAAAACCGCGGACGTGCCGATCGAAGCGATGCACGACCTCCACTTGATTTTACAGATCAAACAGCTTAGCCGCGAGAAACGCCAGGCGTTACCGATCAAGTCGCGCCTGGAAGCGTTCCCGCAACTCCAGCCCTTCGAGTGGAGCTATGAGGAGTTCGGCAAGCGGATCGGCTTCGATACGATCACGCGCGCTACGGAGCTCTTCCACCCGTGCTCGCAGGAGCAAGTCGCGAGATTCGAATATCTCCTTGAAACTATTTCACCGGCCGAAAAAGACCAGCGTCGTGCGAAAGCGCTTCGGAGCGTGAACGCCGACGACTATTCCCAAGTCTCCACGGTCACAATGGACACCTGGGTCGCGAAGCTCGATACAGAGCTCCGGGCCAAGGTCAACGCTCTTTAAATAAATTCCTATGACAGTAACATATAAGAACCCACCCGTGGAAGCGCGGGGTAACTTCCTATTGCCCCTCCTGGAGGGGAAGAAGTTCGCAATTTATGACGGCGTCGTCGTAAGTGCGGAGCTCACGAAATCGAAAGCGAACGACCCGATGCTCAAGGTCAAAGTGAAAGTCTTTGGTCCTGATTTCGAAACGACGATCTTCGACAACGTGCTCCTCACCAACGAAAAGACGGCATGGCGTCTCAAAGACTTCGTCCAGTCGGTCGGTCTCGATTACGAGGCAGGCCAGTTCGAGATCGACGAGATTCTCAACTGCTCGACGCAGGTCAAGATCATCCACGAAGAGTATAACGGCGAGGTCCGGAACAAAATCCAGACCTATATTCCACGCGAAGAGGCGGAACGCGCCGCCAGCCAGGCGCAGGCGTTAGCGAGTGCCTCAGACGACCTCGCGTTCTGAAATGAACAAAGCGCCACTCACCCAACGCCCGTTCGCCGGTGCGCTCCGCCATCTGGCGGGGTCGCCGGCCGACACGAGGCGTCTTCCACTTCGTCCCAACCCCCAGCCTCGCCGCACGCAGAAACGGCCGAGCGTACCGCAAGGCCCGACGCCGCAAATGGCGTTCGATCGCATCTGGACACATTTCGTCCTGGAGCGAAAACCGGGCGGTATGAACGAGAACGGCTTCTCGAATTACCGAGGCGAGGGCGGATTGCGGTGTGCGATCGGACTCCTTCTTCCGGACGATCTTTACGACGTATGGATGGAAGGTTGTCCGATCATGCAGGTCGTAAAACGTTACCCGGACGTCTGGAGATACTTCTCGCGCATCCCGCCGAAGCTACTCTCCGCGCTCCAGGGCGCGCATAGCGACGCGGCGATCCGCTGGGCGCAGGATGGAACCGATTTCCACGCGGAGATCGAACGCTCTCTCCTCAAAATCTCACGGCAATTCGGTCTTTCTATTCCCAGGACGGTTCCCGTATGACTAACCAACACGTCTTCGAGCAAGTCTGGCGTCATTTCGTCGTCGAACGGAATGAGCCGGGGATGGCGCAGGGCGTCTGCTTTCTTCGCGGCGCGAACGATACGCGCTGCGCGATCGGCCTTCTGATTCCCGACCGGCTATACGACGAGTCGATGGAGAACCGGAAGATCGCGGTCCCCGGGGGATTCTCACACACTACCCACGCGTCGCTGAGCACTTCAGTAACGTTTCGGGTCAGCTCCTCGAGAGTCTCCAGTGGGCCCACGACTTCGCCGCGATGAACCCCGACGCCGATTTCTACGCGGAGATCGAAGCCTGCCTTATCGAGATCGCCCAACGTCACCGGCTACGTCTCCCCTACATCGAGGAAGCGTAGTGCCGGAAGAAATTATCATTGCTATCGATCCCGGCCGCAGCGGAGGATTCGCGGTAAAAGATTCCGAAGGCATTCGCCTGTATCCGATGCCGGAAAACGAATTCCGCACGGTCAAACTCATCGACAGCATCGCGCCCCGCGAGCAGAGCGTCCGGGCCGTTATCGAGCATGTCGGCTCGCTCGGTCCTGGCGATCCCCTCAAAGGGCAGCGGCTCTTTAACTTCGGCAGAGGCTACGGCTTTCTGCGCGGAGCGGTTATCGAGCGCCAAATACCATTAACGCATTATCGCCCGCAGGTCTGGCAGAAGTCACTCGGCATTACGTCGAAGGGCCAGGAACGAAAACGCGAGCTAAAAGAGAGAGCCTTATCGCTCTATCCCGAACTCGCGAAACAGATCACGCTCAAGACTTGCGACGCACTCTTACTCCTTAATTACGAATTAACACAATGTCAACAGCACAAGTCATAGTCCTCTTCGCGCTCGCCGCACTCGTCGCCGGCGCGGTTTATGCCGACAAGAACTGGGATAAAATCAAAGCGTGGTGGAAGTCCCTCGAAGAAGAGGATGACAGCTACTACTACGACGACGAAGAGGGCGACCCCACGCCCTCGGGTTCCCCGATCGCCGTAACGGAGCCGGCCGCCCCCGCGGCCACGGCGTCGACCACCGCGCCGGTCGCGACCCCAGCGCCAGCGCCAAGCACGACCGCCCCGGCTCCCGCGAACGCCTCCGTCTGAACATTCCCACGCGAGAAACGGCGCAAGGCAGACGACCTACGCTTGCGCCCTCTCTCCCAAATAATTATTTGTGGAGAACACACTACTACGGTGGGAGCGCATTCCTGGCGCTCACGCGGCGGAACGTCACCTCTTCGAACGGTGGCAGGGCCTCGATAAAGAGGACAACGCCGTCGCGAGCGTTATGTGCGACCACGTTAAAGCTCGCTGGACCTGGAGCGTCATCGCCTCCAGCGATCGCGACATCAACACGTATGAACGCTGCCCTTCCTTCGAAGCGGCGGTCCAAGAAGCGGAAGCTGCTTATGCCAGAATCAAAGACCATGAAGAGCGTAAAGCCGAAAGAGCCCGCGCGCACGCTTTATGACATCGTCGGATCGTTCCTTGACGGCGCCTACGTCGATATTAATAACGAGCGTTTCTTTGTGGAGTATTCTATCGGTAAAGAAAGGCATTCGACGGTGTATGCTGACCTGTCGAGGACACTCGTAGTTCCCAACGGAACGATCGTGCGACTCGGTAACCCGCGGCTCGCCTTCGAATTCCACATCGACGAGCCAGGCGGAACGACGGTCGAGGTCGTAAACGGGTCCCGGCGCGAGGAGATCGAAGATGTGAAGCGTCAATACGACAGCATCATCGACATACTCGCGAAGCTCGGGCTCGAGCTCGCGAAGAAGGATTGCCGGTGCGCCTGTGGCTTCGGTTGCGGGAAGGACTACCCCTATCCGTGGGGAACTCCCCTACCCGCTCCGATCGGGATTGGAGCCTGGCCGCCTGGCACAATTACAATGTAAGCGCGCTTCATGCCCGAAGAGACCAAGCAAACAACGCCCGCGAGACTTCCCCCGCACGACACTCGCGCGGAGCAAAGCGTCCTGGGCGCGATGATGACGAGCCGGGACTCGTTGGAACAGGTCATCCGAACGATCGGCACCCGCGCGGTCGAGCGGAACCCTTTCTTCCTCGCGTCCCACGCCACCATCTATGCTGCTGCGGCGGAGCTGTATGCGGAGGGAGAGGTAGTCGATTCCCTCACCGTCCGCAACCGGCTCGAGCGTAAAGGGGAACTCGACACGGTGGGCGGCGACGCGTACCTCATCGAGCTCACCGGCGCCGTTGCAGGTCACGAAGGCGTGGGCGCGCACTGCGCCATCATTCTCGATAAGTACGTTGGCCGCGAGGCGATTCGTATTGGCGAGGACCTGCAAGAGGGGCTTTCGCGTGGACGGGTCGATACGCTTACGCTCCTGGAGGCAAAAGGCGAAGAACTACTCACTCTTCGCACGGCCGGCCAGCGTAAGGCGCATATACTCTCCATGACGGAAGCCCTCGAGACGGCCAGCGCCAGGCTTAACGCCCAGTCGAGCGCCCCCGGCATCTACGGCATCACTTCGGGACTGTCCGACCTGGACGCTTATACGGACGGGTGGCAGAAAAGCGATCTCATTATCCTTGCCGCGCGGCCTTCTCAAGGCAAAACGGCACTCGCAATTCACGAGACGCTTGCCGCCGCCCTCAACCGCAGCCCCGTCGGATTCTTTAGTCTCGAAATGAGCGCATTCAGCCTCGTCGTTCGAATGCTCGCGAACTTGTCGGAGATCGACTCGAAGCTAATCAATAAGCTCCGGTTCGAGCAGGACGAGTTCACGCGGTTCTACGAAGCCGTAGACCAACTCGAAGCGCTCCCCATCTATATTGACGAAACGCCGGCGATCACACCAATGGAGTTCCGGTCCAAGGCGACCGAAATGGTGCGCCGATACGGGGTGGAACTTCTCGTCGTCGACTATCTCCAGCTCATGCAGTGCGGAGTTCGACAGCCCTCTCGCGATCGCGAAGTGGGATTCATTACGGGGAGCCTGAAGGCCGTCGCGAAAGAACTCGACGTCCCCGTTATCGCGCTCAGCCAGCTCAACCGCGGGATCGAAAGCCGCGGCGGAGCGAAAGGCGAGGAGAAGCAAGCTGCGCGACCGCAGCTAAGCGACCTGCGCGAGAGCGGTAACATTGAGCAGGACGCCGACGTCGTTCTCTTCCCGTGGAACCCGAATCCCGTGAGCGGCCAAAACTTCGGCAAGCTGGGGGAGCCTTACAAGCTTATCGTCGCCAAGCAACGCAACGGAGAAGCGAACGTGATGGTGGACGTGCGGTTCGTCAAGTGCTTATCTAAATTCATCAGCGGAGCTCTTATCTAATGCCCAGAAGAAAAATCACACCGCAAATCGAGTGGGTAGAGCCCAACACCCTTAGCGTGGCGAACGCGCCAGAGACTCGCCCAGCGAGCAGCCCAAGCGTAGCCCCCGCGCCCCACGACGAGCCGGTGAAAGCCATCCCCGCGGCCGACGTGCCGCGCGTTGTGAGCGTGCTTCGCCGCAACCTCGAGCCCGGAGGTAAGTGGAGCACGAAGCCGCCCGACTGGGTGACGAAGCTACTACTCTTCACTATCGACTGCCTTGCGGTAACTATCTCACAACAACAATGACAGAAAACGACAACGACTTACCGTTGCAGCCGGACGAAGAAGAGGAACATTATGTCGTGCCGATCCAAAGCGAGGCGGCGCTACTCGTCTCGACGGCACTGCAAACGCTCTTACTCAGAGAGCCCGGCCGCAGGATGCGGCTAACGACGTCCGACCTCAGCAAGATCAGGGTCATGGGGACGACTCTCCACATCACCGTTTACGACGACGGCGCGGAGATCGAGCTTCGAGCCCCGGAGGAGGGTGGACATGACTATTGAGTGGATCGTCGCCAGTATCTTCTGCACGGCGCTTGCGTATGCCGGGGCCGGGATTTTTTTTAAAGGCTCTCGGCTGGTATCGAAGCGCTCGCGTAGTGTACGGCTGGTAGATGAACTGTCCCTGCTGCGGCGAGCCGGGTAGGGACTTCGGGGGGCGTATCAACATCAACCATTATCCGATGTTCCTATGCGACCCCTGTCCCTGCCCGAAAGGCGAGCACTTTTTTTCGGCCGACCCCGACCCGCAGTTCCAGTGGTGGAAGCGGAGGGAACCCGAAAAGAAAAAGAAACCCAACAAACCTAAGAAGAAGACAACCGAACCAATCGTCAAGCGAATATCGAGGAAGCCCAAAGACACCCTCTCGGGCAATCTCTTTTCGTGACCGCGACTGGTAACCTATTTATGATCTATAAACACACAAAGACCGGGCAGCTTGCGGTCTGTATTCATTTGGACCCCGAAACGGCGTTTCGCTGGAGCGGGCAGCGGGACCACGTCTGTCTCGTTCAACTCGTCGGAAGCGGGATCGTAAAGCTCTATACGCTGACGGAGTTCGAACGCGAATTCCAAATGGCGGACTTCGGTCCTGGCCCGATCGGCAGCTTGACGACCGAAGCTCGCGTGCGCCTGGTCGACGAAGGAGTAAAAGCGTTCGCGGAGGCGCTCGACGCCCAGCTCAAGCCGATCCTGTCGCGACTGGAAGCGCTCGAAAACACGAGCCGCCATTACTCGTCGCGGACCTGGACGAACCTCACGACGCTCGTCAATAATAAAGTCGACGCGCTCGAGCGATCGATCGATAAGCGCCTCGATCCGCTGGAGCAATCTCACGCGGCTCGCCTTACGATCGGCGAGAAGGTGGGCGAGCTCTTCCGCGCGCACGTCGACGACGTGAATGCGACGCAGGCGGCGCTCACGGATGTCGGCCGCAATCTACGCCTCATCCGCCGAAAGGTCGGCATGCCGGACGAACTGGTTATCAACGGTAAGCTTCAGAAGATCGAGTCGAGTATTGGAATCAATCCCGAGCCGGTCTTCGACATCGACGATTTTGACGACTACGACGAAGCGGCGGATGTCCGAGGCTACTACGGCGGTGTAGGAGCGACGCAGGCGCCGCTATCTATGTACGCTATCCATGCGAAAGGAATGTACTCGGGGACCGAATACACCTACTACGCAAGGGCTAAGTCGTCGGCGGATGCGGTTGACAGAGCCAACGACTATTTCAAGCGCAGCGGCTATATGCTCGCGATCGTCGGAACCCAGAAGGTGGATGCCGCACCGCCCAAAGGCCAGATTATCCCTTAAAGCCCTATTTCACGTTCCAGGTCTGCCACCGGCCGGGGCGTGGGATTTTATTTGCCAATGAATTTAAAACAGCTACAACACGAGGTCCACGCGTGGACGCTCGAAAATTTCGAACCGCTCGACTCGGTCTACTCGCTCTTAGGAGTCGTGGAAGAGGTCGGCGAGCTCGCCCACTCGGTGTTAAAATCGAAGCAGGGTATTCGCGGAACGCTTATCGAGCACCGCTTTAAACAAAAAGACGCGATCGGCGACATCGTCATCTTTCTTCTCGACTACTGTAACAAACGCGGGTTTGACCTCGAAGAAATTTTAGAGGAGACGTGGAACGAGGTGAAGCAGCGCGACTGGAAGAAGTTCAAGTACGATGGCGTCAGCGCCCGGACGAGCGGAGGTACAGCGTGAGCGTCGAAAGCGACATCCGGGATTACTCGGAACGTTTAAACAGGCTACTCGCGGAGCACGGCGACGAAATCGAAGAGTACAATGCGATGGTCCATGCGGCGCGCACGAACTCCGAAATTCCAGCCGAAGAGCTGGGGGGGGTTCTGACGTCGCTCTATCACCGGTACAACACGACAGTATTCATCGGTCGAGACGCAGTGAAGCTGATTGACGAGCTGGGAAAGATATTAGATATTCGTTCTAAGCTCATCCGCGATCACAATAAGAGCGTGCCGCGCGACCACGAACTCCTCACCGATCCCAACGAGACGTTCGGCTGGCTCGAAATGATCCAGGACGAGACCTACGACGTCTCTTCCAAATTCTCGCTCCACGACAAGGAGCGGGCGCGCGCATTTTTAAAACAGCTTGACGATCTCGAAAAACAACGGGAGGGAAAACTTTGAAGCTCTATTTAGCTGGCCCCATGACGGGCTACGCCGATTACAACTTCCCCGCCTTCAACGAGGCGGCGAAGGTTCTACGGGGCTGCGGCCACGAGGTCGTGAATCCGGCCGAAAACTTCGGCGGCAGACGCGATCTGCCGTGGGAAGAATATCTTAAACACGACGTAAAGCTCCTCGTCGACTGCGAGGGCCTCGTGGCGCTTCCAGGATGGAACGCCTCTCGGGGTGCTGTGCTCGAATATAATTTAGCGGAATCCCTTCGCATTAAAACGTTCCATTACGGTGCGTTTAAAGCTGCGATCGATCACCCGCTACTCGATATTGCGAGGGAACGGCTATCGCTCTGGGAGGACTCCGAATGAGTAAGGCAGTTGAACAAGCACCGGAGGGCGTGAAGAACGACAGCGGGAAGGCCCGCTTCGACCTCATGAGCCCGGCCGTCCTGATGGAGCTCGGGGAAGTATTCGAAATGGGAGCGCGGAAATACGCCGATCGCAACTGGGAAAAGGGTATGAAGTGGGGGCGCATCTTTGCGGCGCTCATGCGGCACGCCTGGAAATTCTGGATGGGGCAGCGGCACGATGCCGAGGACGGTCAGCATCACCTGGCCTCCGTCCTGTGGTGCGCGATGACACTCATGCACTACGACCTCGAATACGAAACGTATGGAAAATACGACGACCGAAGCGACCGAGCGAAAGCGCGCGCAGCTCAGAAACGAATATGACTCACGAGTTCGAAGCCCGAAGAGTAGAATGCCCGCACTGCCACGCCCGGAGGGGGTTCGCCCCCCTTCGCGGATTGGCGGGGTGCGGCTACTGCCACGCATGCGGCTACACCGTTACCCCCGCATACGAAAAAACGGGAGAGGCTGAAGCAGCCCCACCCGTGAAAAAATTGTTGCCAGCCGAAGAAGCAGAACAAATGCTCTCGCCGCTTATCAAGCGTTCCCTGAAATACTTAGAAGCCAACGATCCGGCCGTTAATTCGTTCGGCCTCATCCTCGCGAAGCTGACGTCGATCGAGACGCTGCGCTCGTGGCGCGTGGGGTTGGAGGCGGGCGGGATCGTGACGCACTGGATGGCGGACGCGGATGGCCGGATCATCAATGGCAAGAGAATGCGCTACGACGGATTCGAGCGTACGGGCGATGTGGAATTTTTATTACGCACCAAAGATGGAGGCTCCCAGGTCCTATACGGCCTCCATCAGCTCAAACGCAAGGGTACGATCGTCCTCGTCGAGAGCGAAAAAACAGCGATCGTCGCGTCCCACTTTTTCCCAGGAACGATCTGGCTTGCAGCCGGAGGATGCACCGGGATTAGTAAAGAAAAGGCCGCTCCACTTGCCTGCCGGCATATCCTCATCGCATTCGATCTCGATGAAGCCGGGATGAAGGGTGCGAAGTTCTGCGGGGACAGGCTACGCGACGCAGGCGCGTTGCCCAAAATTCTCAACATCCGCAATATGTTTCCCGGTAAACCGGATGGCTACGATTATGCGGACTGGCTCATGGCAAGGAGTAGCGCAGAATAATAAGGGTGGCGGGGCGGCGCGCTCATCGCAAAATTTTCTCGCAACCAACATAGCCTGCGACCGCTGCGTACCCCGCCACCCTGTCCTGTCGTTTAGGATGACATCCTAATCACAGCTTATACCTGTGAGAATGTAAAGATAATTCGCACTTATTAGAAAAGCGCCTATGGAGTGTCGGTTTTGGGTATTCGGTGTGGAGATTATTGACGGTTTTTATGCCGCTCACCCCAAAAGAAAAAATCCCAAAGAGCCTCACGCGATAGGCGCTCAAAAACCACCGTAGCCGGACTCGCAGGTTGTACTTCCCTTTCGGAAAGTCCCTAAGATTGAAACAATTGTATCAGTTAGGTAGGTTTGAAACCGATTAAACTGCTATCCAGCCAGCGGCAGCAAAATATCGAACATGGCATGATACTAAAAAATTCGCTCGAGAAAAATCGGCTGTGATATTTCCCCTCACCCAACGCTCCTAACTAATGTCGGCGTGGCGATTTAATGCGCGCAACCTCATCCACCTTTATAACTCTTCCCAAAACGTCAGGTTTTATTTCTTCTTCTTGTCCCACTGTTAGGGCTGATTGATCGCTGACGCTTATTGTCATATTATCAGTGTCCGGCGGAGGAGGAGGTGGTGGAGGTGGGGTCGTAGAAATTGTAGTTGCCGCTGCACCTGTAATTGTAGTTTGAGGAAAAACGGGATCTGCCACCGTGATATACACCTCATAAATGTTTACCTCGGTTCCCTCACTGTAGTACATTCCCCCGTTTAAATTAACAATGAGATTAGAGCCTGTAATACCGCCAGAGAACTGCCGAAATTTTTGATACGTTAGGCGGTTGACCGTAACAGAATACACAATTTTTGGATTTTTCCATTTCGATTGAAGTCCATAACTAACGTTGTCGGCTTCTAACTGTTTTCGATCTAAAAATTGATTCTGAGGTGTTGAACTAAGAATTGTCTGATAGGTAACGTGGACTGATTCTGAGTCGCTAAGACTCGCTGCGATTCCCATCACAGCAGACACGTTAGTGTGAACACTCTTTGTGACATAGTCATTGAAAAATGGAGCAGAGGAAACCATAGAACTACTGAGCTTATTTGCGTTGATGAGATAATCCAAATCGCCGATCAAATCGATCTTTGTCTTTCCATTAGATTCCTCAATGTTCACAAGTCTTCCCACAAGATAAGGGGAGCTATTAAGCATGTTGGCAGGGAGCTGGTATCCTTCGAGGTCCACGTCTGGTAAAGTTGTAGTAAAACTTGCCTTTGCGAATTTGGCATCGATCGCCGCCTGTAATTGATCCTTGGTTATTGGAGGATCAGTTGTTGGGGGATTGACCGGCGGTTTCCCCATCGCTAAAAAAATAAGAGCAATAAAAACCGCGGTAAAGGACATCAACAATCTTTTTTTCATTATTGTAAGGGCCTAAATTGGATGATGGAACGTGTACAAAAGAACGACTTGCGCTGGATGCCGAGTTCCTCCGTTTTGGGCCGTTTCACACGCGCGGTGGCGGAAGATGGCGCGGCGGTGGTAGCCCGAGCGCATTCGCGAGAACGCTCCCAACTAAATTATCGACGTTCTCCTCATATAACTCGCTCACGCGCTTACGCATAAATGGAAGGAAGTCCTGCGGATCGTCGAATGGCGTTGCGGAGTCCTCGGAAATAATTCCGCCCGTTCCGCAGAACAGGCAGGCGAGCGGTAGGCTGTGGGAGCGGCGCTCACGCTCTAGTGCCTGCAATGCGTCCTCATGAGTTTCTTTTTTGTCGTCATACGCAATAATATCAAAAGGGTGGCCGTTGATACAACGGCGCGTAAGCAGATGCATCATGTATTTGTCGTTTAGGTTAGCGAGGCGGAACGGTTCCGGTCAATAGATCGGCTTCTTTTTATCGAAGCGTCCCTCGTCGATGTCCTGCTGTCGTTTACGCTGGACATAATCGACAATCTTCTCCATGTTGGCCCGGAGCCAATCGAACGTCTCTTTATTCATACCCCCAAAGAAGCGTGCCAGCTCCTTGTCGGAACGCATCGCGGTTTCGATCCGGGAATACATAGGTTTCTTACGGAGATGTGGAACTTCTATGTTGGGAAATTTCTCGTTCGGCCGCTCGACGCCAACGAGAAAACGCCAGGGCTGACAACCGATGCCTTGCGCGAGTTTTATAAGCTGCTCTTCGCTCGGGCGCCGCTTGGCGTTCATATAACGCCATAATGTCACCGGATCGATGCCGGCATCCGTCGCGATTTCTCCGACGCCCTTGGGCCGCGTTTTGCTACGCTCGCGCTTACCAATGAGCGCGCGAATGTTATTTGCTATCGTTATGTCGTTTGCGTCTGGCTTCATCGAGCATCCTTTCGTTGTCGGTCTTCATCCACATTATCATTGCGGGAATTCCCAAATTCACAAACAGCCACATAAGAATGAGTGTTGCTATATGGTCCATAGAAAAATAAAAAAGAGTGGCGGCCCAAAATATATTTATTTTAGATTAGCCTTAAAATCGCAGGACGAATTGGATATCCGAGCGACCTAATACTCAAACGGAACTTCTGTATTCAGGAAAACCTAATAACTCGAATGAATCCTCTCACGGATCGGCGGCAATCGTCACTTTCTTCGGGTTTTAGACGTCAGAATATAACGTCTTTGAATCGGACTCACATTTAAACGCCTGAATGCGATGTTCCTGGCGGGAGCGCCGATGAACCGTGATCGATTCGAAGTTCATAACAGTCCCAAATTTTTACCTTACTTTTGTGCATTAGGTTTTGTAACCTTCCGAGCTCTTATCGGTCTTCGTATTGTGAAATCATTTCGATTTTTCGCGTTTTTATGTGTTTGGGCGAGTGTCACTGCTCTTGCCGCCGCATTGCCGGTAACTGCCCGCGCTCAAAGCAACCCGCCGTTTAAAAACCCATCGCTCGACTCGGACTGCTATTTCCCGCAAATCGGCATGCCGGGCGAGATCGATACGATCATGGGAAATCAAGGCGAAGGACTCGGCACTTTCATTTACAATCTCGGCCCGCAGCCGGACGGCACTCCGGGGAATATGTTGATCGACAATGTGAAGGTCGTTGCAACAGGACCGACGTTTAATTTGCACGACTTGAAAGTGAAAGCGACCGCTAACCTCCCCGATGTCGATCCGCAATACATGCGGTTCGGCCATTTTCGTAATAAGACGAGCGTCGATATTTTGGAATGGAATTCCTGGGTTATCTATTGGGCCGATGCAAATGGAAATTATGACATTAAAAACAAAACGAAGTTAGAGACCCATGTTATTGGAAATGGAGTTGTTGCGGGAGGCTCAAGATTTATCGCCTATATTTCCCCGCTTATTTCCGACACGGTCGATGATATTGTTCTTGGCTATGGCACTAATGATTCCATAGAATCTCAGGACAGTATGTATTTAGTTCTGTTCAGTGGTGGCGGCACACTTGCAGCGAAAGACACGGCGTATGAGGATACGTCGGCAAATTTTGGGCCATTAAACGACGATTATTATACACTTCAGGGAGATTTTCGTGGTTCCGGAAGAGACGACCTTCTGATAGTCAATATTCAATTCCACCGTGTCCGTGAGAGGGATGTGTATTTTTATGGGAACGATCCTCCGTTCTCGCTCCAGAAACTTGCGAACGCTATTGGCAGGGACACCTTTTGGACTTCAAAAGATAACAAGGTGATGAAAGATTCTGATTATGCGTGGTTGCTCGAGCCAGATAACGCGATTGTCATGCACCTCCTGCCAAAGAAACGAGGCGATAACTCTGTCGATTTGGCCGCTTGGATTCCGACGACGAACGATAGCGACAATGGGATTTTTATTTTTCGCGGCGGACCCACTTTCGGTTCCCACCGCCTTACGATCGATAGTGCTGTATACGTTATTATACCGCCCAAAACTTTAGGTTACGAAATTTGGCCGGGTATACTAACGAATGCCGGTGACATGACAGGTACGGGTAAAGACGTCCTCTATACTGGTGGCGGAAGTCAATTCAGCGCTGACCAAAATTACTACGTGACTGGAGAAGCGCTCGATAGCAAGATAGATATTTTCTATGGCGGTTTCGGAGGATTGGGGGATACGCTAAACGCGAATTCCGATAGCCTTGAGGATCTTTTACTGGGGAATCCAAGCTTCGGACCGAATGGCACCTTATGGCTAATATACGGCTCGAAACAAATTCCCGTACACCTAAATCCGCAATTTGTGGATTTAGTAAATCTACCAGTGCAGGGCGGGACAGCACTCTCGTTTTCGCCGAATCCTGCTCAAACGTGGAGCGTGGCCACGATCTTTTGGCCAGAAGGGGAAGAAGCAAGCTATGAAGTTTATAGTCTCTTAGGAAGCATTGTCCAAACGGGAACGATTCGAATGCTTGGCGGCGCCGAGCAACTGCGGATGTATTTCCCGAGCCTTTCTTCCGGAGTTTATGAAGTTTTAATTCACGGGTCATCGCACGATGCGCGTACAAAGCTCGTCATCGTCCGATGATCCACTGTCTCCGTCTTAAAAATTCGTTCGTTTTCACCATTTCCAATCCATCGATCCCATGAAAGTCTTTTATCTTTCAATCATCGCCGTCCTTGCGCTTAACGTTTCACTTCATGCTCAGACAACACAGCCAGCGGCCCCGGCCGACACGGTGTTTCCGCTCGGCGGGTTGAATAGCTGTTGTTTAAATGGGAGCGTCGCCGGTTCAGAACTTTCGAAATTCGGGCTCAATATGTTCTATAACCTATCCCCCGGCATTTATGGTATATCGGTTGATCCTTCCGTCGACTTGAACTATTTTTTTCCGCAGGGAACGAATGCCAATCCCCCAACGGGTGGCTATAATCCGCTCTTTGCCGAACTCGATTGCGATCTCGTCTCGAATGAGCATGGCGACGCAGCGTGGGATTTGGCCTCCTCGGCAACAGGAATAAGCACTCTTAAATTTTGGGCCACTGCTGCGCCAGGAGATCCTTTAAAAGGCAATAACGAATATTATATCGACCCTCCCGGACCGAATATTGGAATTCAAAATCCCTCCGACGATCCATTAAGCCCAAATGATCCAAACGTTTATTATTTATGGGATTTCAATCAACATACTGATGGGACCGAAATTTTCGATCCAGGAACCTATATTGGGGTGGTTGGCTCGCCTGAAAATCCGACACCGGCAACAACCTTTTATATCGACTTCATTTACCGGCTCGATCCGACTGATTATCCATCCTCTCCGACAACTGTCTATAATCTTTTATGCAACCTTCAAACGACTGGCGGCTCGGCGACGATCACCTACTCAGCGGATGATGGAGCGCATTGGTTGACACCTACGACCGGAAACGCCCCTGTAGCCGGGACGAGCATCATTCCCATTAATTATACCGACACGCACGCGGACCCAACGCATTTCCAGAGCTATCTGGACTATATCGGTGTCGATGCGAGCAATCCAGTGCCCGACACTGCTCGAGATTTTGCATTGCATCCGACCGAAAACTTAAATTACTTGAGATTTCCAAATAGAAGCCTGAGTCCGCCATTCCCATTATCTAATTATAAACCTCAACCATATGCCGTAATCCGAATCAAGGTACAACTTAGCGGCGGAACGCTATTAAGTAACTACACTAACAATCTTAATAGCGGGGCTTGCCCGATAAAGTTTAATCTTGTAAAAGCGGCGGCAAGCGACGGCATTTACGTACGCGGAGTTCGTATCCGTTCGAACTGGGCGGACGATTTATATCGCGGATACTTCGATAATGCTCATACGGGTCCCGATGGCTCAGGCGGGAACCTCGATCTTGCCCAATTTAACTTAAATTTGCCACATGGCTTGCTTAGTAGCTTTAGTGCCTATTACTCGAACGCGAATGCGGCAAACTTATGGAACGGCGCGTTGGGCCTGAACATCGGTAACGAGGGCGACTGGCCGTTCTTCCGCTGTTTTGCATATATCAATGAACAGTTCCGCGCATTTTCGAAGAAGCCACAAAACGGCGGGGTCCAAAAAGACTTTTTTACCATTATTACAGGAGCCGGCAGCAACCTTGGCAGTAATTTGGCTTTGTGGCGTCCCATTTACGAGGATCAATCAAGGACAAACGCTCCGCCCCCTGCATTTCAAAATGAGAGCATTCAGTTCGGGCAATATCCGCGACCCGATCATGACTTTAAACCAAGACCTTTTTACTTTACCGGAGGTCCAACATATTCCAACACTCCTACTGGCGCGAATGGGAACCCGGCGTACTTTAACTGTTGTGATGATGCTAACGGCAATCCCTTCGCCGGAATGCTGTTCGCCGGGGATGCTATTCCAGCCGAATTAAAAAATCATACGGGTTTTTTGGAACTTGGCTTGAGTATCACTGGATGGAATGGAGCCAATTCGGTGACGACAGCGAATCCAAGTGGCACCTACGGGGCTACAACGTTAGGCGGCACAAGCGATAGTGACGATTACGCTACCTATACGGCTCGGTTTCAGATTGCATCCCGTGGCGTAACCGCTGCAAACAAGCAGACGGCTGAAACGTGTTATCCACAGGATAAACCCGCTTCAGAATGGGTTCCCTATTTTAGTTATCCTTCGGTATTTGCTGGGGCGCAACCGTATAATGCCTGGCCGCTCATCGAAAACGGACAGAATGGCCTAAGAGCAACGCTCTATAACGATCTTAAATCAGATAGTTCAATTCCATCCAGCCTATCCTATTCTCAACTAAGCAGTTTTGTACCATCACCAATCCCTCTCTATGATAGTTCAAAACAATATTCCGTCGGCTCGTGGGTAAAATATACGTCCGGATGCTGTAGTTCTTATTATTATTACTGCTTCCCCCCAGATCCGAAGCATGTTATACCCCCGGCCGCCGGGACTCCTCCGGCGAATTCCAGTCCTGGTTGCTCTTGCGGGACAGGTCCTTTTTATTGGCAGCCGAGCATGCCATCTTTAGCTGATTACTTTAGATTTGAAGATCAACCGGTAACTCCATGGGAAATCAGGGAAGAGACCTGGGATGGCATTGCCTGGGGAGCGAAAGGAATAATCTACAATCCAATGGGTTCCGACGCAGGCGGAAACGTAGGGCTATGCGGCAACAACTTCGAAGATAATATTAATAGCGGGTTCTCAGATATTTCACACGGCGAACCAACAAATAGTTCACCTCTTTTTAGTGAATTTCCAGGGTGGAATTTTTTGCCTCCCGACCGATTAATTCCTTTTGCTACGACAGCAAACCATGATCCTTCGACCACTTTCCCTGACCGTTATGTAATGAATCAGGCTGGAAGTAAATGTTGGGTGCCAGCCTTGAGCGATCTTAAGGTTTATCCTAATCATAACGGCAATTCTCCCACTGGTACAATCTTAATCGATGCTGGAACCCAGCTTACGGCAACAAATACCAATGGCGTCAATATGATTGATGAGTATATAGAAGCTGTCCAAAATTATGCCGGTGTTAATACCGGTACGACCTACTGGCCTGATGCGTCGTTTAAAGTGCCGGACGTCAATCTCACTACCAATTATGGGAGTGCGGCGGGTCCCTGGTTCGCAACAACAATCAACGACAGTTCGCAGCTTGTCACCGCTAATACCGCTACGCAAGACGGGTTGCCAGGTGTTTCTGATTGGCTCGCCTTCGATCGGACTCTCGATGGTGATTTTCCTGGACATAGCGTTCATGCATATGCAAGCCCCTGGTACTATCATGCGCCGCTATTTTATCCAGGGGGTTGGATCGTTGCTCCGATTACTCATATTCCAACCTACTACGGTATGAAAGATCGATCGGATGGAGTAAAGCGTTCCACGGCGGATATTGCGCCGATCGCGCAAGAACTGAAAACTTTGCAGTGGGTGACGGCATTCAATTATGCGGATTTTGTAAGTGCAGAAGCCCAGATTAACTCCGGGAATCATCCCGCGCTGACCTCGGATCAAACCTGGGCTTCAGGTCAGGTTCTAAATTCGAATGGGAACGCTTATATCTATAGCAAGGACGGTCCGCATCCATCTGGCGAGCCGATGTTCCCGCTAACGATCGACACAAGTTTTCAGGTCGATCAGCAGACTCCATTTGCCGCACCAAATGCAACGGCTATTCCTTTTACACACCACAGCGGGAATTTTGATAACGGCACCACAAGCCCACTCTACTATAATGTTGGTATATTCCACGATCCGAATGATGCCGGCGACCCTGTCGATCAGGACGCAATTTATGTAACCATCGCAAACCGAAGGACATGGCCGATCAACTATAATTATAATCCCAATGGTTCGATTGCGTCCGTCCAACAGTTTGACCCGACAGCTCCAAATAATAGTATCGAGTATTTGGGAGCTATCGACGCGAGAATAGTCGATTTGGTACTCAAGCCGAATTGGACGGATTTTCAGGGCAATACTGTAAATTGGTCCAGCAGCGGGGTTCAGTATTACACGATCACAAATCTTCGCACGGGAAAGACCTTCGTTGATAAGGCTTCCAGTCCGACGGACTACGAATTAGAACTCGACCCGGGCGAAGGCACTTTATTGAGGATCGCACCGGCCACTTCGCTCGAACTTGGCCGCACTCCCTATGCGGGGATGGCATATAATAACGGTCACCGGATCGCCAAGATTGGTCCCAAAGGCTCGACTGCCGATTATGGGGTGGTGTGGGAGCAGAACGGGAAGATCATGTTTTGCCGCACGCAGAATGAAGCGCAGGACCCGATCGGAATTTCCGGGACGGGCTTATATGCGCCGCAGGTCGTGTACGATCCTGGCACCGATCATACCCAGGACGGCCACAATCCTTCCATAGCCTCTGTCTCGCAATATGCTTTCGATCACAATCCCGATGCAAGACCTGGCGAAGTTGCGATCGTGTTCTCTGTCGATGATTTTACAAACGATCAAACGAAGGGAACCCGAAAGGTGATGTTCGCCAAAAGCGATCCATCTTCGAATTATGCGACATGGACGACCGCTACCCTTGCGACGGCACTGCCATATCTTACGCCGAGAGTGCATGACATTACCGGGAATGTCGGGGAAAACTCCTTCAATCTTGTGACTCCGGTGATTACACCGGCTTGCGAGGGATATCTGGTAGCATATACCAGCGGGGCAACGACCGTCACGGCACTCGAGGTTTTAGATAGCGGTGGGGTTAATACCGTTCTACTACCCTCAAAAGCGACGGACCAATTTCGAATGTGTTCGATCGCTTCGTACGATCAAACGAAACTCGATCCACCGCACGAGCCGCCGGGCTATGTCGGGTATTCTTACGAACGCTTCTATTTTGCCTGGGAAGCCGATCATCCGGACGGGTCGAGCGACATCGATTTCACGTATGTCGATCATCCACTGGCAACGACAACCTACAATAAGTTTTTAACGACGCAGGTTTCGTTTGGTGCTTGTAAAAACATCCACCCGATGATCGCCGTCGAACCGAATAATTCTGCCAATTTTGCAGTGCCGGGCATTACCTGGGAAGTTCCGGTTCCCGGACAAGCAACGAGGTCTATTCTTCGGGAAATGCTCGGATGGTATTATCCGATGAACGTGTGGGGCGATCTCACTTCGTTTCAGCCATTCGCCAGTGACGGAAAAAATAACGTCAACGTTCCGCAACCTCAGTTGAGATATGAGGACATTCTTTGCAATGGTTCTGCTTCCGTAATAAAAGAAGAAATTTATCAGGACACATTTGTCCACCAGGAATTCTTGAGCCGATGTAAGACCTCATCGCCAGGAGTTTCCCCCGTATGGAATGGGATGACCAAGCTTAAAGACTATGCCCAGTTCGGGAACGTATCGCTGCCCTATGAGTGCGATGTGCCTCCCGACCTTGGCGTGTTGACTTACCGAGGCACGGTTGCCGATGAGAACGGCCTATACGCTGCACAGGTCGTTACGTCGCCGGGAACTCCAGCTGAAATGCAGGCGCCTTCGGAACTGATAAAAGAATTGAAGGTAATGCCGTTGTCGGTCGCAGAACAATGCGCTGTACCGATTTATCTTCATCTGACCGGCGGAGGGTCTGTCATTCAGCCACCTCCAAATCCCACAGGGAATTGGATAAATCCAGTTTGGCAACACCAGCCTCTTGGAACCTTTCAGGAATATGCCATTGACGATTCGGAGAACGGAATTACGCAAGTGTCGTGGCCACTGACGCAAGATACCGTTCGAACGAATTATTTTGCGGTCTCATCGGGGGATACGCTCGAAATGGACCGAGTACTCGTTGTCGATACGACGCAGCTTTCGCTCGTGCTGGAGAGTCCATCCAACTATTTTTCTTACAAAATGGTAGTCAAGGATTCTGCTACGGGGGAAATCACTCAGGTGATCGATTCGGCGGTCATTTATGGCAGAAATCCGGGTAGCGGTAACTATAGTTGTCCGGGGCTCGATCCGGGGGATACCACAATTACCGGTCAGGGCTACCATATTTATGCACCCCTTGTTCCGACGCCATCGGGGACCGCCTACGTGACCGTCATAGCGACTAAAGACAGTGCCACGCAAGGCCAGCTTGTCCAGGAGGAGTTGTACTCGACCGGGATTTCGTTTCCGGAGGCTACCGATACTTCCGGAGGGGCGGGTTATAAAAAGGCCTCACCGACCGCATTAGGCTCCCCGCAGCAGCAGGACCTGGTCGTGACGGTGCATCCGAATCCGGTCAAAGGAACCGTGAAAGTGTGCGTTGAGGACTTGCCTGCCCAGATTCAGGTAACAGTCGATGTCGTTAACGAAATGGGAACGCAAATCGCCACGCTGTACAATGCCACTCCCGAGGCTGAACTGGGCCTCTGCCTCCAACTCGATTGCTCCAAACTTCCAAGCGGTATTTATTATGCCGATCTTCAAACGCAGGGTCAACATAAAGCCGTGCAGTTTACGATCGAGCATTGAGCGATTAATGCCGCCTCTCTTCCGGGCGAGAGAGGCGGTACAGTCTGTTCGGATTGCCGGGCGTAAAGAGGGCGATCCGTGCAGTCGCTCTACACGCGATCGCCCCGGTCCATGCGCGGGCGAAAGGAAGAAGTCTCTTCCTTTTCGCTCCGCCCAACGCACAGCTCTCCTAAAATTCAACGAAGCGCGGCTCATCCCAGTCGGCCTCCGGGTGAAGAATTTTCCCCTTCAGCGCAACGAGGTTAAGCAGCGATCTCAAGTCGAACCACGCATGCGCTCGTTCCGAGACATGGGGATCGTGCGCGCTCGCGGCGTTTTCGCATTCGGCCAGCACGGCGGCACGCATTCCACGCAACACCAGCGGGTCGATATGCAGTTCAAGGTCGATCTGAAGTCTCATGGGTTCCCTCTTCCTCGATATAAACAGTCTCCACTCCATTTAACTCCTTCATAAGCCGCTCGTACTCCACAATCTCGTGAGGCTCCCACGAATAGCGGGACGTGAGCTTGTTGTGCTTCTTGAACACCGCTTGCAATATACGAATATCTATGGCCTTCATCAGAATTTAAGCTCTCGTGTCGTAGTCGTTACTTTGAGCAGCTTCACAAACCCATGATAGCAGCGAACCTCGTACTCTGTTTTTGTTTCGCTCTCCGTCATCGCGCGGTCACCTCCCTATAATACCGGTTCGCGCACGCATCGAATCTCCGCTCGACATATTCAAGCCAGACTGTTACGCCCACGTCGTCAAGGCGCACTGGGAACCACGCAAACCAGCGGTGCCACTCGCTTAGATTCTTGAATCGCCACCTCATCCCAACGCCCCCCTCCTGACTTTGCGACGGATCGCCCGCGTGCGGACATTCTCCTCGGCGACCGCCATCGCATTTTCGAATAAGGCTTTTTTGATAATGTCTTCGAGCGCGATGTAGTGCGTCTCTTTCGTTCGTGCAATGCGGATCGAAAGGCGTTCCTTGCGCTCAGCCACCGGTGCGTCCGGAGCCGGGTTCGCGGGGATCAGCCCAACGACGACCGGCTTGTTACGGGCAATGCTGTAGCGTTGAGCGGTCACCCGCTCGATCTTCTTCTCTAACGTCGTCATATTGTCGTTTGGGTTTAAAAAGTTACTCGTCTAAAAGCTCCGCCGTCTCGGCCTCCCGCCACGACATCGTTAGTTCGTCACCTGTTTGATAGTCGGTGCCAACGTAGCGAGGGTATCCGGTGTCGGTCGGAAGCACTATGTCGATCTTGATGTAGCGTCCGCCCAGGCATTCCTCTTCCGTGTCCGGTTGGAAGTGGACGAGGTCGCCGGGGTGAAATCGCGAGCGTAAGATTGCCAAATCCTCGTTGCAGCGTAGGAGCCGGGCTTTGGCGTTGCGTAGTAACCGGCGGCGCAGACGCACCAGCTCGGTCGCGTCCTCACGTTTTGCCATGAGGACTAATTCCGTGACGCTCCTCGCGTGAGGAGCGCCGTGTGGTTTGTTCTCCATAGTCGTTTTTGGTTGTGACGAGTGGGCTTGGGTGGCACACTCGTCTGTTTGTCGTTTGTGGAAGCGAGGGGAGTCGAACCCCATTCACGGCCCCGCTTAGCGGCATGACCGACACCAACCTGTCGCTCCCGGTGGGATTTAAGATTCCCACGATCTTTCGTTTTCGCCGTCGCCTTCGTTGGCGAACGCAAGCGGGGCCGAACCCTCGCCACCCAGAAAGCGGAAGGAAACCGAGGTAAGGTCGTCCGTATTAAAGTAGCGGGAGTTTTCGCACCCCTCGTCGCCTTCGACATCGACGAGATAGCCCGTTACTTCCTCTGCAAACGACGCCTTCTCGCTATCCAGAACATCGTAGAGGTTCGTCTTTTCTTCGGCCTTCTTAATGGCCCCCTCCATCGACTCGGCCTCGACCTCAACGGGAACCCTTGCGACCGCATAGATATGTACGGTGTATTTAGGCATCTTCTCATCCTTCCTTTTGGATTTCGATTTCTACATCCCCCACCATTGCACCGCCAACGAGGTCTTTGTAGCCTAAATGCGCGAGGGCTTGCTCGTATGCCTCCTCGTAGTTGCCGGCCTGCACCGTGAACGCGGGCTTCTCATAGCCGCGCCCGCGACGGAACTGTTTATAAACGCCATACACGTTGAGTTTGAAAAATTCGCGCACGGCGTCCTCAATGTGGCCGTATTCGGCGTCAATGGTGTCGAGGAAGTCCGTATAATCGCCAGCGCCTTCATCCCATCCCCATACGATCCACGTTGAACGTCCAAGACACTCAAAGTCGTATTGGAACCGATACCTTTCCACACGCTGGGAAACCTCGTATTCTTCGTTTTCCTCGATCTCGCGTACAATGATCCTCTTAGTCATCTTCATACTCCTTTCGCTCGTAATACAAAGCGCGTTCCTCGTCTAATCGGCGAAGCTCGTACTGAGAGACGGCTTGGCCCGCTTGGTATCGCTCCCACGCATCGGCGAGCGCCGGGGACGGAACGAAGCCGAAGTCGGCCTCGCCATCGTCGTTTGTCAGTTCGTTATACCACGCGGAGAGCCGGTCAACAACGTCTGCGCCGCTCAGCGGCTCGTCGGTTCCCAGTTCGGGAAAGCGGCGTAAGAGTTCTGTTCGGGTCATGGTTTCCCCTCCGGTCTATATCCGTAAATGAGTTCGTGGGCATTAGCGAATACGCAGTTCGAGGTATGGTCTTCCCCGAAGTAACTCTCGTCCGCGCAGGTGCAACGCGTTTCGTCGTCCGCAATTTCTCGTACGAATCGCTCCATACCCTCGGCGTCATCACCCTCGACGACATTAATGCGCTCACACAAGTCGTCGATCTCCTTGGACGTGAGCGGATCGCAGTCGTTGAAGTGGAGCGGCATTCGAAGCGCGCCACCGGCAATGCCGAAGTCTTCCTGCCAGTAGCGCAAGGCCGCCAGCACGGTTGCAGTTTCTCGTTCCGTAAGTTTCATGTCGTTTAGGATAGTAAATAGAACCCCGCGCCGGAATCGAACCGGCGCATGTTCCAAACGGGGTTAGCGGAATTCGTCCGATAAGGGATTGTAGTCCGGGAACAGTTTTGCTACCGCGAGAACGAATCCCGAGACGTATTTCGGATTAGCGAAAAACCACCAGCTACTCGCTTCGCCGCGCTGAAGCTGTGCCGAAATGCGAACGGTAACCTCGCCTTTGCTTTCGATATATACGTCCTCGGCGAACGCTAATGCACCGTAGGCGTCGTTCGTGTATTGTTCGCACGCATCGCATCGTTCGATCTTAAACGACGTACTCGCGAACAGCCAGCCCGTGCCGGAGCACGCCTCACACGGCTTGCGTTTCTCCGGGTCGATGGATATGATGCGAGTTGTGTCAAGCATGTTGCTCTCCTTTCGCTTTGGCGAGTGCGGCGCGTCCGCGAATCATCTCTCCTAAATCGTTCTCGAATTTAATTCCAAGCTCCGCGAGTAGCTGTCTATCTAAACTAACGAGCCGCTGAACCGCCGCCTCCAAGGCTTCCGTTAGTTCCCGGATCGTTCGCTTGTTATCGTTCGTTCGTGAGGCCTGGGAAACGTTCCCGCTCATATCCTCCAAGTCGTCTGCCCCTGCCCGAATATCGCGAACCATGTCCTGTAACTGTCTGAGCGACTCCGGTTCGTAGTCTTCGAATGGGTGCTTGATTTCTTCGTGCCCTTCGATACAGTTCAGCACACAAGTGACTGCGCGGATCAGGTTATCGTGACGGTTCACGGCCTGAGCGATAGCGCAGGCGCGCTCCTTCGCGATTTCTTGAGGCTCCGCAAGATAGCGGAATGTCTGTGCTATCTCATGAGTTGCGTCCTGCTCCTCATAAAGATACATGTCGGACGCCTTTAATCTCGGTAGTTGCATCGTTTGTCCCTCCGGTTAATGGGAATAGAAATAAGAACCCGGCGAGAGATTCGAACTCTCGTAGTGTGACCGTCTCACGGCAGGGTTAAGGGTTGTGTGTGCTAACTGGAAAGAGCGGTTCGCATAGCGCGAAACTCGCCGAGTAGCGATAAGGCGCGAATCGTTCCGTCCGGGAGGCGAAAGTACAGCATCGGTTTTTCGTATTCGAACCCGTCTTCCCGCACGAAGTATATGCGGCCCCCCGGCCCATCGAAGAGCGTTAGGGCCGATTCGGGAACCGCTTTTCTTTCGAGATATTTGCAGTTATTCATAATAATACTGAACGTAGGTTTGATATTCCTCCGCGAGTTTAGCCAGTAGTTTTGCGCTTTCGGCGGGATAGAAAGAGACGAAGTCTTCGATCATCCCCGGAGTAATATCGTTTTCGAAAAGCCATGACGGATCACAAAGTCGATGTTCCGGCATTTCTTCCAAGAAGTCGATAAAGCTATCCGGCGTTAGCGTGGACAGCGGCGGCGCTTCGTATTGCCATTCATCTTCCGACCTCCACTTCTTGGCTTTATTCGCGCCAAACGGGAATTCCGTATCCTCGAACGGATCGTCGCGAAACGAAAAAAGATAGGGATAGCCGTTGCTCATAAGCAACCCTTTTGGGCCGGTCTTTTCGCTCCACTTGTCCCGATTGAAAATGACAGGACCGAAAGAATCAAAGAGCACAACTTTGTTAGTTGCTCCGATTGCGGATTCGAGTAGATAGCGAAACGCTCCACTCCGGATGTAGTCGCTCAACTTAGCGGAGGGAATCGCCGCAAACATCGGCTTTAGCACTAATTCCGCGAAGTGCCACGTATCGGAACGCTTCTTATCTTTACTGCACGCGATAGGCAAAATGCCGTTGTGCAGGAAGTAAAGCCCTGGAAGCACTTCGAATGGGTGACAATTCTCTTCCGTTTTCGTTCCGTGCGTTGACAAACGAAAATGCAGGACTGCTTCCTTGCCCTCAAGCACGGGCGCGGCCTGAAAGAGTTGGGGGAGTTTCATCCCCTTCACTGCGTGCGTCCCCTTTTCATCATTATAAACGAAACCCCAGCCATCTGTATTCTCACGAGCGAAGAGTCTGAAATCCGCGTTCGTGAGAATATCCGTTGGCTTCTTTACCACAATTACACACATATATACTTGATTCTCCTGTTCATTTTAAAATGTTCCCGTGTCGCTTATGACCGCGAAGAAATCCGCGTGCGGTCAAGAAGCGTGTAAGGTTTGGATAGGTGTTGCGTTGGGCGGCTTGCTCCAAAAACTTTTGAAATGAGCTGCCACCGTGAGATTCAGAAATACTCATCCCGCCGCCGGGTAACGTGAATTCCGCCAGCGCCAACACGAACTCTAAATTCCGAAAAATTCCCGCCTCTAAGGTTGTACCCTTGAACAGTCGGAACTCAATGGTCTTAGCGTTGCAAAGATTAATTGCTGTGTATCGCTCGGCGGAGTGTCCCATTTCGAGCGGACGATCTTTGAGGTACTTCTTTTCCGAGAATCCGGCCCATCGTGAAGAGTCGCGGCCCGCAATCTTTCGAACCAGTGCATAAGACGCGGGATCAGTTATGTACGCCTGTATCTTTCCGATTTGCAATTCGGATAAGGCACTACGCGAAACATGAACATGCAAACCGCACGTGGACGTATGCCACGAACGCAAGTGATACTGCCTGCAAAGTTCGGGAAGCGCGGCGAAAAATTTTGCCGTTCGCTTCTTGAATTCAGGCATCGTAGCAGGCGCGGTAACAATCTCAAACCCACGTGTAAGGGAACCGTCGGATTTTAAAATCGCGAATCCCGCGAGTAAGTCGTTAATACGGTCGATAGCGGCTCGTAAATCCTCGGCGTCGGAAAGACATTCTATTTCGAGTTCCATTCCGAAATACAATGTTTCCCCGTGAACCTTATACCCGGATTCGTATAATCCGCTCCAGTTCGCACGGTGAGCGCCGTAGAATCCGTGTACCTTTTCGGCACGTGTGCCGTAGTCCCTTAAGGGGGAATCGTCTTCTTCGTCGTCGTCCCTCGGAGCGCAATCCTCACAAATTCCATCGCCGAAATAGTAGTCTCGCGAATAGATTTCATTGCAGTTGTCGCAACAAAAGTAGCATTCATCCCACAGCTCGTCACTGTATAACTCCGTGTGATGCGGGTCGAAAGCGGCATAATCCGTGCAGTCGGTACACCAGTTTTCGTATGGTTCGCCAGAATTACGAACGCGAACGCGGTGTGCGTCAGATTCTTTTTCGATAACTTCGCCGCACCTTCCGCACGAGCAAAACGGTTCCGGCTCTTCTTCTTCCGGCTCCGTTCCTATATCCGGCTCAAGAACCGCCGGTGCCGATTCGAGCAGTGTTAGTAGTTCTTCGTCCATGTTGTCGTTTAGGTTTTAAAGAATAGTGAACCCGCGGAGGGAGTTAACCCCCCGTAAAAATCTCCATTTGGGGTTTTTAGCGGCGTCTTTTCCCCGTCAGCGCGACAACGTGCCGGGCCTGTTCGGGGTCTCGCAGATAATGTCTCCGAACCCCGTAAACGTCTTTGGTATAGTATGGAAGTGTTTCCATATTAGCTCCACGCGGTAAGATAGTTCTCTACTGCGCGACGCACCTTGTCGCGTGCGATGTGTCGCATAGTGCGTTCGAGCAGTATATCATAATTTGTAAAGTTATGACGAACGAACCCGTGTACACTTGCGACTGCGAGGGGAACGTAAGAGGCAGGAGAAAGCGAGTGGTTAACGGGCCGCTGAGCTTCCCGGTCAACGATTCGATCTAATGCTTCTAATGGAATGCGAGGATAGCGGCGTAAGACCGCTTCCCGGAATTGCTCGGGTTGGAAACGGTGTGAATACATAAGTGTGTCGTTTAGGTTGAATTTGAGAGAGTAAAGGGATTTGAACCCTTTACGGCGTAAACCCGGCCCTATTGGCCTTTATAGGCATACCGTAGCACGACGCTACTCCCAGTGAGTTCTTGGAGCGATAGGCTCCGGCGGTTGTCAAAGAACATTCAATCAGGACAGGGTTTAGCGGAAAGCCGAGGGTTCGGGGTGTTGACCTACTGACTGACTCTCTACACGCTAAGGCTGTCACCCTTAGCTGTCCCGAAGGAAAGTGAATTGTAAAATGAACTCACTGGGCTACCTTCACCAATGCCGTGCCAATGATTGCCAGCGGTGGCAATTGCACTAAAACGAGCGTTGGCACACCTTTTTCATAGACAACCGGTTAGCTGTATAGACAAACCAGCGATTTCACAAAGACAAAAACTATCTAATAGAAAGGTAAAACAGCGATACGACCGGCGGCAATGAAAACAAGTCAGAGTGTTGTCGGTTAAACGAACCAAAAACGACACTTACGGCGCGATTATGACCTACGGCGTAACGTACCGGAGGGTTTTAGATTAGTTCCGAGTTCAATTAGAAACCGTCCTTCGATCTCAGGCACGGGAACGAAGTCGATTTCCAGAAAAAAAGCATCCTTTTTCAAAAAGGCCCGCCCCCGATTCAATTCGGGGCCCCTCGCGCGCCGCCCGACGATGGTGTTCTCCCTGTACCCGCTTCAATTCGTGGTATAAGTGGGTTTCCATATAAAAAGCATTCTTTCCCGTTTTTATATTGTGCAGAAACCCTCCTTAAAACGGGTCCCCCTCCTCCACCTCCTCCTCGATCTCAATATGGGAGTGGGGCGAAGATTCACTTATTTTGGGGGTTGGGTAAGTGTTGATTATCTTATTCCCCAACCGCGCGCTGATGACGCTCTTCAAACCATCGCTTGGCTCGTCGCTCGATCGACCTTCCAGGTCCGGCGGCAGCCAGCTCCTTGTTGTCCCATCCTCTTTGATATAGCGAGGGTCCACATGCCCATCGGCGACGTATCGCTGCCTCTCCTGTTCACTCATGGAGGCCCAGCGCTCATGCCGGAAATACCTCACGCCGTCCCTCTCACTCCAGACTCCATATTTGTAGTCCAGGGCTGGGCTGTAAGAAACCGTTGTCTCCCGATCCGGGCCCGGTGCCGAAGGCACAAGGGCCCCGTCCGTACGTACGTGGGTACGTGGGTGGGTGGGTGGGTGGGTAGCATTGCTTAGCATGTGCTCGTCATGCTTGAGCAATGCTCGAGCATCGTTAGCATTCTCTCCGCCAGCGCGCCCCCACCTGGCCTTTGCAGCCTTCTTGGCCCGCTCCGAATTGCCTTGTCGGAATGCGTCCATCCACGCCATGCGCTCATCGAAGCCGGCGGACGAAATGATATTGCCGTCGACCTCGATAAGTCGGAGATCGACGAGCTCTTTTAAAAAGCCGCGGAGGTCCTCTTCGGTCGCGAAATCCAAATCCTCGATCACATCCTCGAGCGTATTTTCGTCCAGCAAGTCGATCCGATAAAGAGGAGATTCCCTCATCATTTCGAGCAACATCCAGTATCGGCCGTAGCCGCCTGGTCCGTGCTTGCGACGAAGTCTCTTCAGCTTCTTCGTTCCCCGCGCGTTGAAGTCGTGGGGGAAATATGGTATGTCTGCCATTAATTTATCACCTGCCTCCATCCCTCGCGAAGATAGGCTTCGCGTTCAATCCGCTTCAACTCGCGCAGCTTCGCCTTCCCCATCCTGACGTCGGCGCCGCGAGTCTTCTTGATTACTCCGCTTTTCGCCCGCTTACTCATCGCCCCTCCGTTTTCGCAGTTTCCTCATAAAGCGTTTTGTACAATAGGGGGTGAGCCAGAGTATATCCATACCCGACCATCCCCGATCCGTCGTGAAAAGCCTCGGAATCCAGTTCCCGAAGGTCTTAGCGAATTCCTCCGCCGACACTCGCGTATTCGCATACTGATATTGCGTGCGACCGCGACTGCGCGGGTAGTCCTTTAGCTTACCCGACGGTCGGCCTCGGCGAGCTGGAGTTCCCATAGATACTTTTTTTTTGTGTCGCGTGTTTATCTTCTCGCGGTCGTCGAATACGGCTCCAGGACCCGCCGCCTCTCTCGCCGATTAAGCGCCATCCAGCCCCCTTGAGGCTTGCGCCACCCTCCTCGGGCAGCGTGTAGGTTATGAGCCGCCTGTATCCGAGCGCGCGCGTAATTTTTCCCGCCGCCGCATATAGAAATGAGCAGGCATTTCTGGTCCCGTCTGTGCAGAGTCGAGTGACTTCCAGCGTCCATCCGTCGTCGTAGTGGCGAGCGACCGGACGCCCGACAGTTACGATTCCCACGAGTCGGCCGACGCTCGCGCATCCGACTCCGAACTTCCAGCCTCGAGGAGGAGCGTGGTGACGGTGATGAGCCGCGATAAAGGCTTTCGCGTCCTTAAATGTTATCGGCTGAAGTGCGAGCATTTAGAATTATTTTACTCGTCATCGTCGTCGTCTCGGATCGCGGTACTTAGTGCACGCGTGAATGCCGGCCCTTCGACGATGTCCGCGATCTCGTTAAAAGAAAGTGACTGCTTGTCATTCGCGTGGAGGAGGTCTGACCACGCATCGCCCAGGAGGCTCTTCACGTATTCGTATGCGTTCGCGCGCTCGTCGCTGACGCAGTCGTTGACGTTCCCAAGCGCAATGTGGTTGATTTTGCAAAGGACGCCGAGGCAGCAAAGCCGCTGGCCGTCGAGGCTAATCATCATCCCGCGCCCCTGTTTATATCTCCCGCTTCTTAGCGCATCGATAAATGACGATCGCTGCTCCGGGGTCATAAGCGGCATTCTCTTTTTCTTTTTCATGGAACTATTACTCCGTGTTTGTGTCCCTTACACTGCCCTTCGCAGTTACAATAAAAAGCGTGGCGCGTGTCTTCGATGACGTGGTGGTTAGAGTCGCCATTGACAACGGCGTAGCTCACCTCGTCCGCCTCGCCGCCCGCGACGGTGGCGACGTCGCGCGCATCGTACCACTTCCCATTAATTTTGTATTGGAGCTTCGGCTTCATCGTATCTCCCTCCACCGGATTACCACCACAAGGATCACCCCGAGGAAGAAGCCGCCAAGAAATTCCTGTATCATTTCCATAATTTTTAGCGCGACGTGCCAAGGGGTGCGGCTCACACCCCATGTCTCGCGCAATTATTCGTGATGGTTAGTTCAGGTCGAGCCGGAAGGGACTGACGATGATCCGTGGCTCGACGTAGACGGGCTGCACGTCTTTACCGTTGGGGTTTTTAAGTAACACCCACGTCCCCTCGGCGCTCGACGGAGCAAAAAGCCCGTTCGGGTCGGCCTGCGGGAGCGTGATGTGGACGGTTGAACTTGTCGTGTAGTACGCGTCTTTCTCTGGGCTGGTGTACTCTGTGGCGTAAGGAATCCCGTAGCCGATCGTCTCCCCGAAAAATACGAGTTTCCCCTGCATCTCGTTATAGAGATACGTGTACGTCGTCAGTCCATTCTGGTCGCGAAGCTCCAGAATATCCTTCAGCATCTTCCGCTCCCGGAAGTTTTTGATCGCCGGCATTCCGGTCTGAGCAGTTCCCTCGGCTAACAGCTTTTCTTGTTGCTGGCGCTGAACGTCGTCTGAAGACGAGTTCCGGCTGCACGAGGCGCAGAAGATAGCGAGTAGTAAAATAAAGGCGTATTTCATTGGAGTTGTTTCTGTCTAAGTTGAGCAATGAAGGTCTGGCAGTCGGCGGGAAGCTTTGTTTCGTCGTAGTCTGCCGTTTCGTGGACGATGACGGAGGCGAGCGCGTCCTTTTGGGACGAGTCCGCCTGCGCGTAGGAAGCCATGTACCCGCGGATTTGCTGGACCATCCCCTGGTTGTATGACTTCGTATTCTCAAAAACCTCGCGCCGCACGTTCTCCCGAGCCGGCGCAAAGACTTTGTACATAAAAAACTCATTGCCCTGAGCGAGCCACGTAAGGGCGAGGAGAACTGCGATGACGCCCAGGGCCCCGAATACTGTTTTTAGCATTAAAGTAGTGGTTGTGTTAGTGCGCCGTCTGGCCCGGCGTGGCCGTCGCGAATTCGCGCACGGCGTCGGAAGCGACGGCGTCGAATTCGATTTCTAATAATTCCACCTTTCGCTCCCACGAAAGGTGAGGTAGTTCCCGAAGGAGCCTGAAAAACTCCCGTGCTCGACGCGCGTGCTTCGCCTCGCGTCCCTTTGGGGGTAGAAGTGCGTCGCGCGCATCGGAGAAGATATTGCTCATCGTTACAGCGAAATTGGGTTGCGCTTTAGCTTTCGCGCGTGTGGTTTTTACGGCCGTATGGATGGTGGAGCGATCCCTCTTTAATATCTCGCCTACATGCCTGAACGTGAGGTTGAGGTTATCGCACAGCAGCGCCGCTGCGATACTACGGGCCGAACTAACGCGTGCTGTCCGGTCCGGCCCCGCGAGTACCTCTGGAGTGATCTCGAACTCACGACACACGGCTTCGATAATCGCTTCAGGCTCCACGCTTCCTCTTGGTAGGACGTGCGGGAATATCGATGGTCTTCGACATTTCTTTTTCGAACGCGGCGATCGCTTTTTTGCGCGCCTTAAATGCCTTCACCAAAATAGGCAATACGTAGCGGAGATTGGCTTCGGCGTCTTTGGTGAGGTAGTTCTTCTGCGCGAGTTCTCTGCCGAGCACCCTCGCCACTGTTGCAACGAATAGGGCCCCTGGCATCCGATGGTAATTCCTTCGTCGCTTATGCTGACGCAGTGCCCACCCAGCTCCTCCGGCTCCCACTCGGCGATACGTAGGTCCGCATCGTCTATGTAGGGGATGTTGTTGCCGAGAGGCTCTATTGTCAATAATGTCTTTTTCTTTCCCATTGTCGTTTAGGTTGATTAAAGCTTTCCTTGTCTGTCGTATTTTGCGAATTTGAGAAGGTCCTCGTAATGCGGGAGCTGGATAAATTCCAGCCGCTTACTTCGCTTTGTCATGCGCCCGTCGATATATCTGTGGGCGCGCATGTGGTCCCGTACGATTGCCTCGAGCCTCCACCGCTTTACTCCGAGTCCGTAGATAAGCCCGTGATAGTCTTGCAGTATCTCGACGGACTTCGTTTCGTGGTCGCGGAAGCTGTGAATGCCGTTTTTAAACTCATGCGTCGCGGCCTTCCCGATGTCGTGGAATAGGGCGGCCAGTACGAATGTATAATCGCATCGGTCGAGCGGCGCGGAACTTCGAATTAAAGGTTCCGCGGCCGCATCGATAACTTTGCAGATATGGATATGGACGGCGCCTTCCGGGTGCCACTCTTTCGACTGCGGCACTCCGAAGTTGGGTCTGAGGTCTGGGACGACCGCGCAAAGTTCATCCCAGTATTTTACAGAATTCCGCGAAAAGATCGCGCGATAAAATCCCTCCGTCACACCAAGTCTTTAAGTTCCGGCCCCATGAGTCGAAAGAACCGGTCCCGTGTTGCGCTGCTGGGGAATACGTACCAGGGAATAACGCCATCGTGTCTCCCACACAGCGGCGCCCACTCTCCGCGCTTAAACGAGGCCGTGTAGACGAGGTCTTGCGGGCCGGGTTCATACTCTTCGAACCCTTCCTCCTTCAAAATCCGCTTCCGCACCAAGCTGGCTTTGCGGCGAATTTCGCGCTCCCGCGCCTCTCGCAGAACCTCGCCCGGAGTCTCGAATACACAGTATCTCGCGATCAGGTCCGGATCGGCGTATCTCAGCGGCACGACCTCGGTGCCGGCGATCATAGAATAGCCAAGAACGAATCCGTCCGCGAGTGGCTGTGTTATCTGTACGTCCGACATTGTTTCCCGCAGCCTCGTTCGTGCCGTTGTTACGAGCTCATCGTACTCTGCTTTCGAAAGATGAATGCTTTTAAGCGCTGTCGTGATATACTGTGCTGTCATATGGTTATTGCCTTAGTTTGTCGTAGATAGCTCGCGTGAGCGCGATGTCGACCGACGCGTCATGAAGTCGCTCTGGCACCTCGACCCCCAGCTTATCGGCCACGGTTCCCAGCTTGAAGTTCAGCATCGCGTGGCGTTCCTTCATCAGCCGCTCGGCCGCCATATTCATGACGTCGATCGGCGGGAACCAGAACCACGAACCGAAATACTTATCGCCCTGGCGCTCGAAAAATTTTCGCAGGAAGTCGTAGTCGAACCGCGCATTGTAGCCGACGAGCCAGAACTTTTCCGTCTTGTTGAACTTGCTGCAATAGCGCCCGAGTATTTTCACGAAGTCGCGATAGACCTCATTGGCATCGGAATGTCCCTCTAAGTCTTCGCGCGTCTTCCCCGTGATCTCGAGCGCCTGTTCGGAAATCTCCGCACCCTCGAACGACTTCACCAAAAAGTCGAAGGTCTTCGATGGCGCAACGCTCCCCTCGATAAGCTCCGCGATCGTCCCGCTGATCTGCGTGACCGCGTGCCGCTCGAAGTTCGTCCCCGTCGTTTCGAGGTCAATAAAGCAGAGGAGTGGATGTTTCATACGTCGATTCCCGACCAATCGTAGTTCTTCCCAAGCGCCCGTTCGTCGCGCCGGCGAAGGAACCATTGAAGGAGAAGTAGGACCGCGATCATGCCGGGACTACCTTACAAATACTCATTTCGACATACGGCCCGATGTGGCTATGCCGATCGATCAGGAGTTTTCCGCCGCCCACGAACAGGTTCCCGCAGGCACACCGGTGCATAACGGTGACTCTATGCGACGTTAGCACCTCCCCGCACCTGGGGCACGCCGCCTCGTTGCGTAAAATCTGCCGTTTAAACGCTCGCTTTTCCATAAGACCTTGTCAATGTATAGCTTGGTTTTTGTGAACTTTTGTCAACGGTTCGGTTGACAAAGAAAATAGAGAGGTGCCGAGGACTCGAACCTCGCCCGCGCCGGCCCATCCGCCTGCACCCCAACCCGGCGTTTTAAGCGAAGCGTCGTCACGCCTTCGCTTGGGACGTATGCCGGAACGTCACGCTTTAGCTGGTCGCTGGCTCCAGCGCCCCGAGCGCGCGCCGCACTTCGGAGCTAAATAAGTTCAGCGCGAACTGTGTCGATTGTTTGCGCGAGTATCCCCTGCGATACGCCGTCCGCTGCGTCGCCTGGATGGCTTTCGTTAGCATCGGGTTCTCTGGGATCGTCACGAGCCACCGGAGCGGCCGCTTCTTCTTTAAGCCCTTAATTCGTATAACTTTCATCGCACGAGCGGCGGGGATCGAACCCGCTTGTACAGGGAAACATGAAAGAAAAACCCTGTGCCTCGCCTTGCCTTCAGGCGCCCGCACCAAGGTGAGAGACCTTGGGTTGAGTGTTGCATACTGATGCTCACACCGGTGAGAGTTGGCGTGAACTACTTCCGTTCTTCTTATGGCTGGGGGCACCGACGGGACTTGAACCCGCGGCCTTCCAGTGGCGTGAGGCGATTCCATCCCCTCAGAGGCCCTGGACGCTCTAACCCACTGAGCTACGGCGCCCAAAAAAAACGTTACTCTTCCACCTCGCTTTCGTGATCGAAACTCTCGGACTCGAATTCGGTTTTAAGTGTGTAGTCGGCCGTTCGGTATCCCCGCTTTTCCGCTTCGTGCTTCCGATGACAGTTCGAGCAAATGCAGACGCATTTACTCAGCTCCGCGAGGAACGCTTCCGTCGAAACGCAGTTGGTTATCATGTCGGAGATCGGGGCGACTTTGAGGCTGGGGTCCTTGTGGTGGAAGTCGAGGCAGGCAGGATCGCTTTCGCCGCACGGGCAGGCGCGATAGAACGCGGCCCGTATCCTTCGCAACTCTTCCTTCCGCCGAGCGACCCGCGACCTGCTTCGAGCTGCACGCTCGTACCTATTCAATCGCTGTCGTTGGGGCAGGGGTTATTTGCGCTTCATATAGTCTTTAGTTAAGTGAAGTCCCGCTGTGGACGATCGGCGTTTCCGACGCCCATATTGTCGATTCGGAGAGTATAACTCAGACAAACTCAGCGTAGTTCCGACTTACTCAAATTTTTTTTATGAATTCTGAGAAATCCTGAGTATGGGACTCTTTTTGTGAGTTTTGGGGTTATATTTAATACGCACGATTCTTCGAAGGCGTGCGGTCCCCCACCTTTTCTTCCCCTCTTTCCGCTATATAGCTTTTACCAATGCCAGGTACTTTACTCGAGACCTACTCTCACGACGACCACATTAACTCTATGCCGGCGTCCGGCGACTCCGGAGACTCTGGAGCTTATGACGGCGGCGGGAACCCTCCAGCCCGTCCCCAGGGCGGCGTTCTTACTCCGGCCCCGGAACCCAAAGTCGAACGCACACGCACGCGCACGCATGGGACGGATGGATACGGCATGACTGACGACGAGAAAAAGCTTCCCGTTGGCGCCGGCGTGGAATACTACGATCCGGATAACGCGGACGTGAAGGGTATGGGCGTCAAAGAATTCCCCGAGGGACATCCCGACCGCGGCATCACGCACCCGTTCGGCGAGGGCTTACATTCGGACGCCGACGTCCTGGAGGCCGCCCACGCCCAGGACATGGCTTCGCTCCCCGCCGATGAGCGCCCGCAGCCAGGAACCCCCCGCGTCCAGCCGCGCCCCGGCTTCATCGCCGCCGATCCGTTCAGCAATCCCGATCAGTTCCAGGTCGACCCACAGTCCGGCCAGCCGCAGTATACGCCTGCGACGACGGTTAAAGAGCCGGTGAAATAATAGTAATTCTGGCACGATTTTTTTTGTTAAGGATGAGCATGAACAGTTTATTGCTCATCTTCGCGCTTCTTTCGTCGCCGCGGCTACACGGCCATCGCACACACCACGCGCGTCCGTCGGCCCCAAGTTCCTACGACTCGCTTATGCACTGGGTCGATTCTGCTTATCGGGATGACTCCTACGTGCGCGCGACCGAGCATCGCCGGTATCGCGAAGGCGGTCTTCATGGTAAGGTAGACGACCTTCTACCGAGCTACTATTGGACGCCGTGGGTGAAGAACTCGGGTGCGGGATGAAGCCCCTTCTCGTCGTAGAAATAGTTTCCAGGCCCCGCCCTCACGGGGCCTTTTCTTTTTAAAGTTTCCATGTCCAACGACCCTCTTGTCCCTGTGTCGGTCCCAAAATCGGCCGGCCACAAGGAAGCTGTCGATCCGTTCAATATATCGGCTTCAGCTCCCACCGTTGCGCGAGGCGCCTCCGAATGGCTCGATGAGCCGGGAGCCCAAAGTGCGATCGAAGACACCAACGCTGGCGAGCCGGCTGACGGCGACTTCGGCTATCCTCAAGATAACGTCCACTCTTAACTCGACCTTCCTCCTCCCAAAATGAAACTTCAAACTCGGCCAGTTACGATTACGCTGGCAAACGGCGCCAACCACGACATTGACGGCGCAGACCAGTCGCTCGTCCGCATCAGCGGTCCGACGGGCGCATTCTCGATCGACGGTATTGCCAGCGGCCGTGATGGCGAAATCGTGATTTTGTATAACACGACCTCCAACGCCATGACGATTACCGACAAGGGAAGTTCCAGCTCCAAGAGCGGGAATCAAATTAACCTGTTGGGTAACACCGTCGCGACCACCGGCGCCGGATGCGTAGGTCTGATCTACGACGGCAAAAACTCCGAGTGGCTCCTCTTCTCCGTTGCCGCGTAATGAGCGACGCTGAGGCTCCTGTCTTTGACGAGGAGCCGATCGAAGACGAAGGGCCTTCTCCCGAAGGCCCACCCAAGCGCGGGCCCGGCCGCCCTCGCAAGGACCCCGACGCAACCATCGAAGATGTTTTCGAGGAGGCGCGGCTGCACGCGATTTCGAAGACGAAGCTGAAACGCTGCTTCGACCGGCTCTACGAAATCGCCGACGACTCGAAGGTAAAGCCCGAGGTCGCGCGCCAGGCCGCAGTTGATTACATCAACTTTACGATGGGGAAGGCTGCCCAGCAGGAAGCCCCCAAGAAGCAAGATAAGCCGACGCTGAACTTCGCCCTCCCTGACGTCGGCGCTCCGGTTCCCGCCCCACAACCCGTCCCGGATGATAATTCTCAATCCGAAGACCAGCGAGACGAACGTTGATTTAGCGTCTCTCGTCTGGCCGCTCTACAATACAAAAAAGATCTCGCTCTTCGTTCGCGATTCAGGCGGAACGAAATACGAGATCAAGCCCGGCGAACGGATCGTCCTTCCGAAGCAGGTCGAGTTCCTGCGCGCGATGGATATGTACGACGCCGTGCTGTACGGCGGCAGTATGGGTTCGGGGAAGTCGTGGATTCTGCGCTGGGCTTGCGTAAAGTTCCTTCTCGATCGTGCCGCCGAAGGCCACATGAATGTGCGCGTTGGTCTTTTCTGCTCGACGTATAAGGCCATCGAGGATCGGCACCTAAAAGAAATCGAGCGGCACTTCCCCAAGTGGCTCGGGTATTTTCACGGCAAGTCCAACGAATACCGCCTCTACCCCGAGTATGGGGGCGGTATTATTCAGTTCCGAAATTTAGATGATCCCGATAAGTACAAATCCGTCGAGTTCGCGATGGCGGCGATTGATGAAGTCACCGAGATTGAAGAGTCTGAGTACGACTTTCTTGCGACACGCTTGCGCTGGCCAGGCATCGAACACTCTCCAATACTTTGCGCTACAAATCCTACCGGCGTTGGCGCTGCGTGGGTACGTCGCCGTTTCGTAGACCCGGATAAACGCGATAAACCGCGCAAGAATCCGGAGACGGGGTACGTCAGTAAAGGGCACTATTTTATTCAGGCCCTTCCGATCGACAACCCGACCCTCCCCGCGCAGTACCTGGACGCGCTGTACAAAAAGCCGCCCAAGCTGCGCGACGCTTATTTCTACGGCCACTGGGATGTTTTCGAAGGTCAGTTCTACGACCTCGTTCCCGACGTCCACCTCGTCAGGCGGTTCGAAATGCCGAAGGAATGGAACTCATTCCTTGCCGTCGACCAGGGCTACGCCCACCCGTGCGCGGCGATCGCCGCTCGCGTCGATTTCGATGGCACCCTATGGGTCGGGATGGATTATAGTGCGGTCCGGCGCTCCCCACTCCAGAATAAAGAAGGGATCGCGCACCGGATCGCCCAGACGGGATTCGAATTAGATAAGTTCCTCGTCGCGGTCGGCGATCCTTCGATGTGGAAAACGGACGGTTCTCTCGAGGGGAATCGCACACCCGGTGAGATTTACAACGCCGAGGACGAGATCGGGAGCTTCCGCCTCTTAAAAGCCAACAACGACCGAATCGCTGGATGGCAGGCACTCCTGGAAGGATTCCATTACGAGCAGGAGGAGGACCGCGATCGGGACGGCAATGTCGTCACGCGGCTCAAGAAGAAACCGAAGATTCGAATTTTCGATGATCTTCATTTTCTCTGGAGTAGCATTAGAAAGCTCCAGCATGACGATCGTCGGCCGGAAGACGTGAAAAAGACCACGGGGGAATATCCTCCGGGCGAAGGCGACGACGAATCGGACGCGCTTCGCTATCTCTATATGGCTGCCGGCCGCTCCGACTACGTGCCGCCGGAGTCGAGCTACGGGGCTGGGTACAACAGCCCGCGCGCCGAAGGAGCCTACGAAAGAATTTATGAGCAGACTGTCTACGGACGAGCATCGATATGGGCCGTTTAAACGCTTAGCGCAGGTGCGGCTCAGGATCGGGCGTCACGAATATATTTTCGAAGACGCCACAGAAATAGCTATCACACATACGACGCAGGGCGATCTGGGGACGACGAAACGCTACGTCCTCAAAGCCAATAAGAAAGGCGTCACTATCAACAAGCAAGACCCAGAATGATCTACATTGTCCACACCCCGCTCGGCGCGACCGAGTCGCAGACCTATAACCCTCTTAACTCCGTCATCGCCTCCCACGAGTTCGACGCGATGGTGAAGGGAACTGTTGTCCCGGACCCGGTGACGGGTGAAAAATCCGTCAAGCACTTTTTGAGTTTAGCCGAACAGGCGTCCGCCCAGCTCGTAGAGGAGTACGAGGAACGAGTGCTCGACACGGACACGAACACGATGGTGAAAGTCTCGAATACGCGCGTGATCGCCGAATGGACGAACGACGATGTCGCTCCGGCTCCGGCAAGCGATCCGACGAGTTCGCCGGCAGAACCTGCGTCGCCGCCTGCCGATCTCCCCGCGCCATCGAGCGACGCACCGGCTCCGGCTGAGAACTCGGCCCCCTCCGAGCCCGCTCCCCCGGCCGATCTATCCGTTGCTCCCACCGATACACCCGCAGCGTCATAAATGGCGGCTAAACAAGGTTACACGATTCACGACCTTCATGGGCACGACGGCGCCGATGAAGGTGAGAAGAAATATGGCGACGTAAAGTTCGCGGACCCGGCAGACCATAAATATCCGATCGATACGGATGAACATATCCGCGCCGCCGAGTCGTACATCGGAATGCCGAAGAACCGCGCGGCGCTCGGCGACAAGGCTGCCGAAGTAAAAGCGAACATCGATCGCGCCGCTCGCGAGCATAGCATCGGCGACCACTGAGGCGAACTATTTTTAAACATTCGCCGTTGTATTATTTAAGCAAGAGATAGCGGGCCAGACCCGCGACTCTTCGAGCCCACAAAATTCGCAGAGAGTTTTGTGGGCTTTTTTTATTGCGGGGTAGAGCAGCGGCCAGCTCGTCGGCCTCATAAGCCGAAGGTCACGGGTTCGAATCCCGTCCCCGTTACGAGTGCGCTGGCAGACCGCCGATAGTCTGCTTCCAATTTTCCCTCCCGTCCTTCTCTTCCCTGCATGTCCTTTCTTACGTTTAAAACGGACGACGCCCAGCGTGAAGCAAATGCCAACGCGTTTCTTTCCTCTTTTAGGCTGGGTGCGGCGGCGGCTCAAAAAGAGGCCGACAACGAAGTAGAGGAGTCGGAGCAGGCGAACGCGCTCGCCAACAAGCGGACGCTCGAGCAGGCGAAACAAGAGCACGAGGACGCGCTTAAAAAGTTAACGCTCGCGCACGAAGACATCAAAAGTCAGCGCGAAGATACGGTCAAAGCGCTCCAGCTCGCCGCTGCGCCGCTGAAAGAAACGGCACTGAATCAGGACGCCGATCCGGCCGACCGCGAACGCGCGTCGATCCTGCTCAACTACATCGGGGACGAAATGGGGAACCCGAATGCGGCCGCCCCGAATCTCACAGCCCTTTCGTTCGTTCCAAAATTAACGCCTGCGGCTCAGAGCGCGCATACGGGAACCCAGCTTTCCGAGGCGTGGGGCGGACAGAATGCGGCCGCGGAGTACAAGCTGAAGCAGGCTGAGGTCGCTACTAAAACGGCGCCCCCCGCCGTTGGAGACGACGTTTCTAATGAGGCGTTGAACGACGCCGCGGCGTATCAGTCGGCGGCGAATACTTCTGGGCGGCTTTCCGCCGACCTGAAAGACCTCAGCGCCCAGCGCAAAGCCATCGACCCCGCTTCGCTGGACCAGGGCGATATTGCGAAGGCGAAAGAGCTCGATGCTGCAATTAAAGCTAAGCAGGCGGAGCTCGACGCGGCAAACAAGAGCCTCGATCTCGCTCACTCCAAGGTCCTGCTGCAAGCGCAATACGGCGGCTTCGGGCCTAACGTCACGAGCGCTACGAATCAGATGCTGGGTGGCGTGAAGGTGGATAACCCCTTCGACGTTCGGAACCATGATTTTTACGGTAACTATATCAACGGGCGACTCTCGGACCCCACGATCGATGAAAACACGAAGGCTGGTTATAGTCGGCTCGGTCTGATCTTGAACGCCGGCACGCGGTTCCAGGACTACTGGAACGGTCCGGCCGCGACTTACGACAGCGATCCATCCCGTACCCCATCGAGCCCGATGGAAGACTGGAAATCGCATGCGGACCCTTCGGCAGCTACGCCCGTCTCTCCGTCCGCCCCTGCTGCGCCACAGTCCCCGGTTCCCACTCCCGGCGCTCACACGATCTTCGGTCTGCCGTTCGGCGACTAATTAACGACGGTCCCCTCTCGCGCGACGCGTTCGCGCGCCCGTCCCTCTCCCCACGTTCCGCGTGCAAGTTCTTAGCGCGTTCGAAAAAGAAGAGCAGCTTAACCTTCAGACCGCCCAGGCTCAACCGGGGCTGGTCCAGTCGCTTGCGGAGGAAGCGGGCCTCGTTTCCCTTAATGGCGGTCCGGACTATAGTGAACTAAAAGGGCTCGCTCAGGACCTCTCTTCGACTGTCCGCCGCGAAATGCAGAACTTCGAGGTCCTGCACGGCTTCTGGTTTGAAGCCCGCGCCGAAGTCCATCAGGAGAACGTCGACTTCTTTCTCTCGCACCAATGGACTCGCGAAGACAGGGAAGCAATTATCGCGCAAGGCCGCAAGCCTTACGTGAGCAACGTGATGCGGCGCTTCATCCTATCGCTCTTAGGCGAGCAGGTGGGCCAGCGCACCGACTGGCGAGCGATCCCCGCAAATAAACTCGCCGAGGGTAAGGCGGATATGATGAACCATATCCTCCGATGGGTCGCCCAGACAAACGACTGGGACGCGATCGAAAGCGAAATCTTTCGCGACGGTATCATCGGCGGCGTTGGCGTGTGCGGTGTCGGTCTCGACCCGTACGATCCGTTTGGGAAAATCACGCTGCACCGGCACCGCCCCCAGGAATTCATGTGGGACATCCACAGCGCGCAGAACGGTTCCCTTCAGAACACGTCGAACCTGTGGCGCGGCTACTTCGTCGACAAGGCGTCGCTGGCCGCGGAGTTCCCCGAATGGCACGACGAGATTTGGGGGCAGTCGGGGCAACTGACCGGCGCGACGGGGTACGAGAGCATATACACCATGATCCGCCCGAAGATTCACGCTCCGGCCGGCCGCAAGGACAACTACTCGACGTATTTCGATCCCTTTATCAAGCGCGCATACGGCGCCCTTGTTTTTAAGCGCGAATTTTATCGCCGTCGCTTTGCCACCAAGTGGCTGATTCGCGACGGGTACAGCGGCACCTCCTACTACTACGACACCCCGAACCAGGCCGCCGACGAAGCGAATAAGCTTATGCGGCAATACTACGAGTCCGGCGTCGTCGAGTATTATGGAATGGTTCCGCGCATCAGCGCTCCGCGTCAGGTCGCGCTGCCGGTGATCGATCAATTTATCTTCGTGGGGGACCAGCTCCTCCGCGTCACGACCTCGACCGTCGATCGATACCCATATAAATTTTACATCCCAGAGTTTTACGATGGCGAGGTAACGAGCTACTTCGAGCATGGCAAGGACGACCAGCGCATGCGTAACCGCATCCTGTCGTTCATCGACCAAATGGCGTCCGGCGTAAAGGGGCTTACCCTTGTCGACCGGGATGCCGTACCACAAAAAATATCGGACGACCAGCTCAAAGCAACGCTCACCCTCCCCAACCAAGTCTTGCTCGTGAATGGCGCGCGCGCCGCTGGCAAGAACTTGAGCGAAGTAGTCCACCACGCAGCGCCGCCTGTACCCGGCACGCTCCATCAAACGCTCTTCGGCATCGTCTCCGGAGACATGGAGCAGCAGTTCGGAGGGCCCAATGCGATCGGCCAAGAAGCTTTCGCCGGACAAAGTGGACGCAACGCTCAGTTTTTACGATCGCAAGCGTCGCTTGCGAATATCCCCGCCTTCGATGCGCTCCGGCGCTTCAATAAACAAGTCGCAGAGGATATTCTTTACTACTCACAGTTCCTGGACCCAGGGGTTCAGATGATGGTGACGGATGAGGCGAGTAATCCGGAGTTCCATTCCATCCTCGATTACGGAGTAAAATCCATTGAGGACATGAAATTCAACATCATTGTCAGCGAAGTGGTCGCGAGCCCGACAGAACGTGACGCACGCCTTTCGCGCCTGATGCAGTTACTCGGTCAGGTTCCCGACCTCGCGATGGATGCGGCCGAAGTCATTTTGGATTTGTCCGACATCGATTTCGAAGACAAGACGAAGATTATCCAGAATCGGGACGCGCGGCTCCAGGCGCAAAACCAGATGGAGCAGCAAATCCAGCAGTTCGAGCAGTCGCGCGACATGAAGAAGCTCGAGGTCCAGATCATGCAGGCGATGGTGAAGAGCCGTCTCGCGGATTTGGCAGCGCGCAATATGCCATCGATTACGCTGACTGGAAAACTCCCCGAAGGCCCCGCGACGCAGGCCACGCTCTTACAGGCGGCCGGCGTCGAAGCCGAACCGCTTGCCGTCGCGTCCGACAACGCGTTTCATGCAATGCTCCGCCAGGAGATTCTCGATATGGCGCAGGAGCATCAGAACGACCTCACTCCTTCGTGGGAACGAGATCGTGGTGGCGGAGGCCATCAGGGTAAGTCGAGCACCGGCGTCCCAACCGCCAAAGATAACGCAAACCGGTCCATCAAACGCACTTCGAGTTAAATGATTAGCACACAAAGCGGCCTTCCGCTCGCTACCCGCACGACAACGACGACCTCCGCGACCCAGGCGAATCCTCGCGGGGTGCTGGGGATGGTCGTCTATCTCAACGTCACTGCGGCCTCCGGAACCGGCGGCCTGAAAGTGCAGATTCTGGGAATCGATCCCATCAGTGGTAACGGGTTTGCGTTGAACGCCCTCCCTACCGCCGTCACGGCAACCGGCACCTATGCGTACGTAATTGGACCGGGGTGCAGCAGTGCATCGGGATCGGTCCAGCAGGCGACCTCCGGCGTTGTCCCCCCGCGGTTCCAAATTCAAGTGACACACGTGGATGGCTCCAGCTATACGTACAGCGTTGGGTATAGCTTGATGGAGCTTTAAAAGTTTATGCGGCGCAAGCGCGTAAACGTAGAGTTTGTGGGGACTCTTATTATGGAGGGGGTCGCGCTCCTCCGCCGCTCTTACATATAACCCCAACCCGCCTTCGTCGAAACCGCGGCCCCCGCGTGGATACGTCGCAGCGATGAAGGCTCCCACACCCACACGTAGTCCCCTTTATGGAGAATGTTTTTGAAGAGGTCGATCCCGGACAAGCGATAGGCGAGCTCATGTCGGGTGGTTTCACCGACGATAAGCTCCCAGCCCCGGAAGCAAAGACCGCGTCCGGCACCGACGCAAACGTGCCAGCGAAATCTGAACCAACGCCCGCGACAAATTCGAATGAATCCGCGACGGCCGAAGAGACGAAATCGCAAACCACGCCCGAAGCAGGCGCGGGAACCACAACGCTCACCCAACAGACGGACGGTTCCGTTGTCGATGACAAGGGAAATAAAGTCGAGACGGCGGCTCAGGCCCTCTCGATCGATCCGCACCAGCTCGTAAAACTTCCCGACGGCTCGACCGCCCCGTGGCATCAGGTCATCGGCGGAACGCTACTCAAAGCGAAGTACGACGAGCGGGTAGGTGAACTAAATAAAGAGAAGGAGAAAGTCGCTGCCGACAAGCAGACGATCGCGCAGGCGAAAGGCTGGCTCGATCTTGCCGACAAGGACCCGGGTGCGAGCGCGTATTTGGTTACGCTCAACCGCACGAACGATCCTCAGAAGGCGCTGCAAGCGGCGCAGGCCGCGCTGGGTGTGAACCCGGCCCCTGTGACACCGGCCACCCCCTCCAAGCCACAACCGGGCTCCGTAGAATACTATCTACAAGACCAGCCCGACGACCTCACCCCAGGCACCCCCGAGTACGACGTATGGTATGGGAAACACCTCTACCACGTCAGCGCGAAAGGGGCCCAGGACGCGATCGAAGCAGATCGCGCGAAACGCGAAGAAGAAGCTGCAAAGCAACGTGCGGCCGAAGAGGAAGAGGCTCGTAAACGCAACGAAGCCAGCGCTTCGGCGACGGCCACGCTGCAAAAGAACGAGGCGCTTCTTAAAAACGCTCATACGTATCTTCTTGCCGAGCGTAAGTTCGATCCCTCTACGCTCACCCCCGAGCAACAGAAGGAGTTGGGCGCGGCGCTCACGGCTTCGGCGCTTGGCTTAAAAGTCAACGTCACCGATCGCGAGTGGCTCTCGAAAAATCCGATTTCTGAAAACGATATGTCGCTCATCGTCCTCAAGGCAGACTTGAGCGCATTTACGGCAAAGAAAGCGGCTCCGGAAATTCCCACGCTCGCACAATCTAAGTTGGACGTGGCACCTAACCCTCCGATCAGCGCTGGCCCCGTGGCGACGAACGCCGTCCCCTCGGAAGCCGTCCACGAAGACGACGGTGTCTTCGGCGCGATCGGAGAGCTCCTTGCTTCCGCACAATAGTTCCTTTGGCGGGCGCATCCTCCCGCGCCGGCCATTCAACTCTCTTAGTCCCAGCTACCACCTATGGCTAATTTTATTGGCACGCCCAGCGTGTCGACGGTTGGCACGTTTTCTCTCGGTGGCAACGACCTCATTCGTGAAGTTGCCCGAGACGTCACGACTTACGATCGTGAGTCCTCCCCTTTAACCTCGTTCCTGTCCCAGACCAAAGGCCGGCTGAAGCCAACCAGCCAAACGACCTTCGAGTGGCAGGAACAACAGTATGACTACGGCACGAACGTCGTGACCGCTTCGATCGTCGGAGGCAATCCGACGGAGAACGTCATCGTCTCTTCGCCCACCGTCGTCGTTGGCGACGCATTCTTCGAGGCTACCAGCGGACAGTATTTTGTCACGCACGCAGTCGTAAGCCGCACGAGCACCACGTCCACGGTGACGCTCATGCTTTTCCCGACGGGAAGCAATATCGCTGCGGTCACGGGTCCTTACACTCTCGTCTCCTGTGGGAACATCCTCGTGGAAGGCGGCTACTACCCGGATGCCCGCGGTACGCGCCCGACCTTCAAGAGCAACAGCATTACCTCGACGTCCTATTCGGTCGACATCACCGAGGAAATGATGTACTCGCCGACGTACTACGGCAATAAGTTCCAGATGGACAAAGAGGCGGCCATCACGCAGTTCCGCTGCGATATGGAGCGCAACGTCCTCTTCGGACAATACTTCGTTGCGACTGGATATACCCAGGCCAGCGTCAACGGGTCCTTTACTGGTACTCTGCGCGGTACGCGTGGCGTCATCAACACCGTCGATCCTGGCAACGTGCAAACGTTCTCGGGTTCCCTTACGGAGTCGAAGTTCGACACGTTCCTTCGCACGGCCGTCTGGAACAACAAGTATTCGGGTAGCTCCACGAAGATCGGCTTGTTCGGTCCGGATGCCGCGCTCGACTTGAACCAGTTCGTAAAGGACAAGGTCCGCGTGCTTCAGATGGGCCGTCAAGCCTACGGCATTGACATCGCCCAGTACACGCTCTTCGGGAACTTCAAGATTCTCGTAATGCTCGAGAAGGAGTTCTGGGAGGTCGCGCCGTATAAGCACGGCATCCTGGTCGTCGATCCGAAGTTCATCTGGCTCCGCCAGTTCGGTCCGAACTTCATGGAGGTGAAAGACACCTCGCTCCCGCGTCAGGCCGGTCACTCGATCGCGCTCAGCTCGCGCTATGGCGTCGAAGCTCGCTTTGCGACCTCGCACGCGATCCTGAAGAACCCCAACTAAGGTCTTCGCTCTGAGGGTGCTGGGCCTCCGTCCCTGGAGGCCCACCCTCTTTTTTAATCCCCACACTAAAAAGTTACCCTATGCCAAGCAAATTAGCCGGCAATAAACGCGTCACCAAAGCGGCGCGCGAACAGGCCGCGGCCCTCGCCTCTCCGCAGTTCGATCAGGACGACGACCTTCCGTTTCGGCGGGCGCTCATTGTTCCGATCAGCACCGTCAAGCGCGAATCGTTCCAGGCCCCTTCGGGTCGCACTATCACGGATGAGACCACTTCGCCGGACTGCGGAAGTATTCAGGTGGCGCTCTCGAAGCCGGTCCTCACGAAAGACAATATGTTCGGGCACGAGGAGAAGATTTATGTCTTTAAGCTCCCGTGTCGGACCGACGTGAATCAGGCGGTACGCGATGGCTTCAAGTCGGAAGACATCGTCCGTGCGCTGATCGTCGACCCCTCCTACGGCCTCTTCTTCGACCTGCTCGAAGTGACGAATGAGGATTCAAGGGACCTGGCTCGCCTGGGTCGCGATCGAGCGGCTCGAACGGAGATCGAGGCCCGTAAAAAAGTTCTCTCCGAGAATCCACTCCTTGCTGTTAACGCGGTAGATGGCGTGAGCGCGATCGCCATGCCGGAAGTCAACCTCCCGCAAGAATAATTCCGCGCCGTGCTCGATACGGACTTAATTTCCCGCGCGCGATATTTGCTGAACGATGCCGGGCGGGGGGCCTCCACCTCCGCCCGTTTCTATACGGACGCCAGCATCGCACGAGCGCTGACCGTCGCGCAGGCTGATCTGTGCCGCGCGATGATCCACGCGCCACATACGCCGGACGTTATTGTAGCACGCCTACTCAAAACGGCTGCCGTCACCGCCTCGCTCGGCGCCGGCACGGCCGTCCCCTCGGACTATTGGTACTGCCTCTGCGGATATAAGAATTCCCCGTATCAGTTCGTTCCTAAAGTTCCAGTCGGCATCGGCGATGCCTTTCGCACACGCGGCGGTAGCTTCGGCCCGAACTTCATTTACGTCAAAGGGGGGCTGGCGTACGGGTCGGCCGACACGATGGTCTACTGGTCCCTCCCGCCGGCGATCGGGAACTCTGGCGCGACGCTCACGCCGTTCCCGGATGGTTTTTATCACTTGGTTAAAACGCTCGCCTGCCGCGAGCTTGTGGCGCAGGAAGATCGGGACGCGGTCGACCGGTGGAATTATTTCAATAAAGAGTTCCAGCGCAAACTTCTCTCGTTCACCTAAATGCCGCAAGTAACTTGGGCGGACCTCAAAGACTCGATCGCGCAGCGCGAGCGCGAAGCCGAACTGTTCAGCACGCCGTCGGAGAACGAAGAGTTCAATCCGTACTGGGACCCGGCTGACGTCGAGCTCCTCCTTTATGAAATCAGTTGTCAGCTCTTACGCGAGATTCCTCCCGAGGAACTTGAAGCTATTGGCAGTACGGCTATCACTGTCGCTACGTATAGCAATGGAGCCGTACTACCAAGCAACACCGTCAAAGTTCTCGGCGCGGCGATTCAAAGGAACGTAGGCGACAGTCTCTGGGTCCCGGCCGTCCCCGTCGATCCCGCCATGTATTATCAAATGGCGGACGTAACCTCCGACGACGCCGCGTTCTATTCCTTCGTTTCGGGAACCGTTGTCTTCTCGGGGAACGCCATCGGCCTTACGCTTCTGACGGAGCCCACACTTGCAAATTTTCAGGCCGATCTCCCCATCCTGCCGCCCGCAGGTTACGACGAAATCCGAGTCGACTGGGTGCATAAAGCGCTCATGACAGAAGACTTCATCCCCGGCGGTCGACTTTAATTCCCTTGCCCTATGCCAGCTCAAAGCCTTTATAACAAGGGTCAGCGTCGCGCGAAAGTTAAGACCCTCCTCATGGCCTTCGCGCAGGACATTCAATACGACGACGCCCTGATTGACGCGAACGTAGAGTACGCTCGCGACTACGTCTGGAGGACCTACGTCATCGCTAACGAATCGGATTTTAGAAAGTACATTTCTATCGCCGACGGAGCGTCGCTCCCGTCCGACTTCACGGCCTACGCCAACGACGCAGTGTACGTCAACAATGGGGTGGAGTATCCTCTCTCGTACATCGACACGGAAGAAATCGGTACGCGAAAGACGAATCCCTATTGTCTCGCGTCCAACACGTCGCCTTCGATTTTCTTCGAGAACCAGAAAGTTAACACGCTGCCCTCGGGCCTGACGATTACGCTGGGCTACTACCCGCGTCAGCCGAAGATGTTCGGCTCGACAATTCCCGACGCGACGTACGACACGATGCCGTATCAGTCGGAGAGCGCGATCCATCAACTTGCCGCTGAATACACCTTAGAGCAGCTTCTTCCCGAAGAGAAAGCTTACCTCCTCACGCAGCAGCAGGCCGCGGAGGTCCTTACGCAGAACAAGGCATTCTACGAGGGCCTCTTTGATAACCAAATGCTGAATTCTCGCACCGAGTCGTCCGGCTCCGTCTAAAAAGCTCCCATGACTCTCGACAACATGATCTACCAGGTGCTTATTCGCTGTAAGCACACGGCCACCGCGGTTAGCCTCGACCAGCCGACCGCAAAGCAGTTGGTGAATAAGGCGCTGCAATTTTATTACCCGATCGCACTTCGAGCCGACCAGACTTTTTACACGAAGTCGGTTACCATCGCCCAGGCTTCGCAGACGACCAACGAAGGGACTTTCGATCTTCCCACCGACTTCTACAAGGGCCTCCTGGTCGAAGTAAGCGGTGCGAAAGAGGGAGCTGCGCGCATTCTTGGGCATCGCGAATACATTAACGTCGCCAACAATCCGTTCCAGGGCGGCACGGCCGCGAATCCGGTGTGCCGCATCGACACGACCGTGCTCAAACTCCGGCCGCAGTCGGTGATGAGCGTTACGCTTCACTACATCTGGACGTTTCAATTCATCGACGACGAAACGACGGAAATCACGGACCCCGGGAACGGACACTTCGCAATTATTCCGTGGACCTTCGAGCAGCCGGTTATTTTGGAAGCGGTCCGGTTAGCGCGCCTCCGCCACAACCTCCTCGTCGATAACCCGAGCGATGTCTCGAAAGGTCTCCAGACGTTAAGCGACGCGATTAATGCGATCCGAGACGCCAACACGCCTCTCCGGCTCTACGGCGCAGAAATTCCCACCACTTCCTAACGTTCCAAAATGACGTGGTTTGAAATTTATATGCAGGCGCGAACAGAAACGAAAGAGGTTGTGCCGGTGGCGTGGTTGAACAGTGTCATTGCGATGCAATGGATGTCGACCGCCCAGTTCATCCTTCAGCAGGAAACCTCTGCGTGCTGGAGGACGGCGACAATCGGGTTGGTCGCGAACAATACGAACGGCATCTATGACCTCCCTGCGGGCTTCCGCCAGTTCAACGAAGTCACCTGGTCGCTTACAACCGACACTCCGGATTTCGTGACCGTCTTCGTGCGGGCGTATCAGGACCTGCACCGTGTTGCCGCGAGCAATCGCACCTCTATAAACGATCCTATTCCACCGTCGAACGATTACCTTCAAGGTAAAATCTTCGTCGCAGTTACGCCGCGGAAAGAGCTACTCGTCTATCCCTTCGATCTCTCGACGGGCTACTTGACGATTAACTATGCGCCGTATTTAAATCCGTACAGCCCGACGGACAAAGACGAGTGGGCTGGGTACGGCGCCGATCCGACGAACAAAATGCAGTCGTGCGGTCCGGAAGACTGCTTCACCGCCGCGACGCATGGGATTAAGGAGTACGTGAAAGCTCAAATTTTCGCGGGCTCGCCGGGTGGCCTCAAAGTTCATCGGGATGAATACGATCTCGCGATGTCCCAGTTCCAGGCTGCGATTTCCGCCGCGAAGACCGACCAGACCGACTACACACAGATGACGCTCCCGCCCCCGAATTTAGCTGGCTTGTTTTAATGGCGACACCGCTCGACCCAAGAACCCTCAAGGTCGGCCAGGAATATCACAGGGAATCGATCCCGTCCCTTGCTGGCCTTGACTTAGACTCGAACACCTCCACAATTTCGAAGGGCCGGTTTACGGACCTTCGAAATTTTCGCATTGAGTCGGAGGGAGAGCTTACGCTCCGCACCGGCATCAAAGAGTACGATATTACGCGGGCGTGGAATCCGGAGTCGGGGTTCGTCCCGATGCCTGCTGGAAGCGTTCCCGTCGCGACGTGCGAGTACGTCGTGGAGTATGTGACGTCGGGCGCGATGAAGACCCTGCGATACAACGTCCTGCTGTGGTGGGATGGCGCCACGGGTGCAGTCGCGCTTTCGATCGTCGACAAAGCCGCCGAAACCTCCTGGACTGCGACGCTCAGTTCTACGATTACCGCGGGAGACACGACGACGACGCCACCTACGCCGCCGACGGTCGGCGTGTGCCAGCTCAATACGTCGCTCATTGTCAGCGTCTATGACGTTGCGACGTACAGTCTCGAGCCCACGTCCGTTCTGACGCCGATCACGAGCGGAACGACGTGGAATGTCACGACGCTTGGCAAGGACCTTACGCCGGTCCCATTGACCGTCTCTTTCGTTGGAAAGACAACGGGCGATCTGCTCGTCTTTAATAACGACGATCACCTCTACGATTCTCACGGAGCGAGCGGTGGGCAGCTCCACGTATTCAGCTCCATCCCCGACCCGATCACGGGCGATCCCCAAGTTTTAAAAGTTCCAATCGACGCGCCCTACTTCCTCGCGACCGGTCCGGAATATAGTTCTATTGTGCCGCAGACGCCCTGGGTGAAAGGCGCCGGCGACCCCGCCGTCCCCGAAGATGCGGCAAGCGCGCACTTCTACAACCACACGAAGAGCCGCGCGTGGGGATACCGCTTCGTCGCGGTCCGCACGAGCGTCGATGCGAAAGGCAATACCGTATATCGGAACTCCAAGCCCTCGGCGGACTTGTGGGTTGAGGACCGGATGTATATTCCTCCGATCGCGGGTCGGCTTGTCTCGGGCGTATTAACATTCCCGGACCAGATCGCGAACCCGAACACGAACCCGCAAATCTGGTTCGACCTCTCCGATCTCTCTTCCTGGGACCCGGATAACTCTGGGCCTGGAATTTGGCAGATCGGCAATGGCGACGGCACATTCACGACGGTCCATACGGGCACGACCGGTCAAACGCTCTTCCCGTCGAAAGACGACTTCTTCGATCTTCAGGCGAAGTTCCGAAGCCTGAGTACCTCGTCCGCGCCGCTTGCCACGCAAACGCCATACTATGCAACGGCGCGTTATCTGGGGTGGGGCGACCCCGCCGTTATGAAGTTCCCGGGCGACGTTACGCCGTACAAACTGATGTGCCCCGCGAGCGAGTTCAAGGGCGCGCCGCTCACGATGTTCGATGCGACTACGTTCCCGATCGACTGGAGCACGACGGAAGAAATCCTCATCTTTCGTACCGCACACAGCGAGCCGGACGATAGTAAGAACGTCACTGACGATCCACTCTTCGAGCCGCATACTTACGGCTACATCGGTTCCCTCAAGCAGGGGCAGGTCTTTACGGACGACATTCCGGATACGGGAATTGATTTTGGCAACACCCCCGATCAATACGATGGGTACGAGGTCGGTCAATTCTCCGCGCAGCGCGTTCGCGATTATCAAACGAAACTCGTCCTGGGCAACACCAAGACGACGTACTGGGTTGATACGCCTGGCCCAGCGGTCTCTGCAATGTACTTAGACGGCAAAGTCTATAATGGTATCAGCCCAAGCAGTCACCTAACGCCAAGCACCGATTTCGCTCCCTCCACCGGACCGGGCGACGGACTCAATACCATTTCGTTCCACTTCGCGTATGTCGATGGGCAGGGTAATCAATCCGATCTTTCGGATATTACGCTCAATAACGCCGCGATCGCTCACGACTCCGACGAAGCCGACTGGATGTTTTTCGTGCTTCCACGCGGCATGACGCCGGACATTGTGACGCTCCGGCTCTATGTCAGCCGCTACTCGGGTGGCGTGAGGAAGTATTTTAAGCTCGGAGACTATCCCGTTACGGACCCGGTGATCGCCGTTTCGTCCGACAGCGTTCCGGCGTACTCGGACCCGAGCGGCATTACTCCGCGGCCGACGAAGACGGTAAAAAATTACTACGAGCCGCCGCAGTACATTTATTCGCTTCCGAACGCTCCGACCGAGTGGCCTCCGCTTCAGGTCGAGAGGGCGCACCCGTTCGCTCCGATTACGGGTATGGAAGTTATCCTGGGAGAGCTGTGGGTCTTTACGACAGACTCCGCGACGCTTACGATCCTTCAGGCCAGTAAGCCACGCGTCGAAGAGGAGACCCGGCAGATCGGAGCGATTAGCCGGACAGCAATTCAGAAGTGGAATAAGGTCGTCTTCTTCCTCTCCGCCAGCGGCCTTTATTTTGCCGAAGGTTCCGGCGTCGTTCCATTTCCGGCGCAAATACAGACGGCCGTTCGAAAATACCTTGATGAATACATTCCCGGCTTGGGGCGGCATGCGAATGCGAAACGCGCTTCGCTCGGGATGCTGGCGCACCGGTACGAGCTTTGGCTGTATTTCCCATCCAGCGTCGATCTCTGGGCGTCGGCTTCCGGCGTGGCGCCGTGGAGCAGTACGACCGCGTATGTCGCTGGGAACCTCGTATCGAGCGGCGGCGTAACGTGGAAGGCGCTTCAGGGGAATACCAACGTCACGCCTGCGAACGATGGCGTCAACTGGGTCTCGTGCGGGCTCCCACAGTCACTTTACATCTATAAGTTCCTTACCGGCGAGGTCCGGCGACATTATCTCTCGGGCGAAGTGCTCGGGGTAGAGAACTATCAGTTCGACCTCTCGCCGTCGTTTGCGCTCGTAAACAACACGAGTAACCGGCTCGACCCTTCTAAGTTCCGATCCGATCAGGTCTTCTTCGCGTCGCATGGGGATGGAACGCTGTATGCGAGCTATGCGGATACAACGGCGACACAGATCGCGACTATCAACTGCGATTATCCCGCAACATGGACCGGGTCGGCCATTGCAGAAATGCCGTTCGCGCTCACCCTCCCTCAGTCGCCGAAGCTCCTCAGAACACTTTATGTGAAGGCGAGCGCCAATGCCGCGCTGACATTCATCACCGGCATGGCGAAAACGGACGGTTCCTACGATGCCGTCCGAGGTCATATCATCGATAGCGCGACAATCTGGCCGGTTACGATCGCAACACCCGGCCGCCCGAACACGCTCGTTCACATCGTTCCCACGACGGCGGCCGAGGGTATGAGTATCGCGCCTTATGTTCGCATTAGCTCGACGCCGAGCGGGGGCACGCACAGCATATCCCTCCAGTCGATCGACGTCGACGTTGCCCTCAAACACCACCATCCGCTCTAAAGCATGGGTGACCCTCGCCATCGTGGCGCGAATTTCGATTATTCGCTCCAGCGAAAAAGAAACTACGGCGTCAGCGAACCGGGCCAGGACCGGAATGTTGACGACGAGTTTAAACGACGATTAGAAGACGATGCCGCTCAGGCCGCCGCAGAACCCACCCCAAAGGCGGCTCCAAGCGCGCCCGCAGCAACGATCGTTTCGCCCGCCCAACGTCTTCCTCCGACGCCGCCGGATCGCTTTCATAAATGGGCTCATTACGTCATCGTAGGAAAAGACCACAACGTCGGCGACGACACTCCGCTCGCCCCAGGGTACAACAACGGAACGTCCGCTACGACGATTGCCGATGGATATGCTAAAGCCGCGGCGATCGGTGCCGCGGATGGATACCGGTGCCCTCTCATCATCCTTGGCGGTGGAACGCCGTGGGATGAAACGTTGACATTCACGTCGGACTGGGTGGACCTCATCGGATGGGGCCAGCCGGTTATCCTTGGGAACTCCACGATTGGAGCTTCCGTCACGGACGTCCGCGTCGAAGGAATTACGTTCCAATCGCCGAACGACAACCCTTCGCTCTTTATGGCGGCGGTGTCGAGCCTCGCAACCGATCCGCTAATGAAGGCCCCGAGCTTTTATCAGTGTCGGTTCGAAGGGGCGCAACTCGGGCTTTACTCTCAACGCCGCCTCTATGCCGAGGACTGTGTGTTCGTGCAGACGACGAATCCGTCCCTGACGCTCAATGTCGCGCCGTGTTGGATGGAGCTTGGTAACGACCAGCTTTGGTATTCCTTCTTCCGCGGATGCCGGTTCTACGTCAACCTCGTTAAGGAAGTAACGCAGTCCGGATATAGTTACCCCGATACGCCCGTCGACGGTACGGGTTGGGCGATCCGCGCTTCTGCGCGGCCGGGGGGCGGACCGTACCTCCTGACGATGACTTCGAGCGACGGCGTCTTTCGCTCCACGAGCGCCGGTAGCACGGGAACCGGGCAACTCGATAACGGGGTCATCCTCGACGACTGCTATATTTACGGACAGCTCTTATGCGAGGGCTGGATGGTCGCGCATCGTGGCGGAGCGCAATATGGCCCGCTCGGGAACAATCCGTATGCGACGGTGTACGGGCACGATTATCTTGACGGAGGCGGTAGCTTCACTGGCCGCCAATTCGGGATCGTGATGTTCGATGGCTGTATCACGCACGCGAAAGAAGTAGCGGAGGCGCCCACCGATCCGCTCCTTACGAACCCGTCGTACCCCGGAGGCGCGGCCGTCTTCTTCCGAAATTCGCTTCACGTCGCGCACCCCGTTTCGCCTACGGCGGCCGCGTTTGTCGGCTCCGGTAGCGTAGCCTATCTGTATCTCACCGACTCCGATACCAGCGCGACCAGTTGGAGTTCCGGATTCGTCACGACCAGTTACGATTCCGCTTATAATATCCCAGCGCCGTCCATGTTCCATCCGCTTTATCCTTAATGCTTCAGACCCCGATCAGCGAGATCACCGCGCAGCTTACCGATATGTTTTCGCGCACCTCCCTTGCGGACGGTGGCGGCGATCCTACTGCCGCGCCCAGCCCGGACGGAACGAATACGCCCGCGCCGAAGCCGGATGCCGGGCAGAAGACGGCCCCTCCGCCCGCGTCGACGCTCGATGAAGTCGCGCTGAAATTGAGCACGGCGATCGGCGAATGGGAACACCGCGACAACGACGACCCGTCGACGTACACGACGGTCAATCCGATCGGAGCAATGGGGCGGTATCAGTTTATGCCGGGAACCCTTCGCGACGATAGTATTAAGTATTTCGGCAGAGAGGTCACGCCGGCAGAATTCCTCTCTAACCCGGCGCTTCAGGACCAGCTTATGCTCGCGCGTACGAAAGACCGTCTTTCGCAGCATTTGGAAGAGTCCGATGGAGATTTGAACGAGGCCCTGCGCCAGACCGCACTCGACCACATCGGCCGTAATGGCGGACACTTAGACGCTCCAGCGATGCACAACGGGAAGGTCGTTGGCGAGTCCCCGAACGAATACGCGGCCGAAGTCCTCAAGCGATTCGGGAAGGCCGCCCCCTCGGGAGTTAGCGACTCGGTGGAGCAGGATGCGCCACCGCAGGATGGCGGCGCAACGGCTCCCGTTGGGTTCCCATCGACCCCAGCCCCGTTTCCAGGTCAGCAGGATGCGACCACTACTCCAGCCACACCTCCAGTAGCCCCTCCCGACCTTGGGTATGCCGCCCAGGTTCAGTCCGGCCTCGCGGAGCAGTCGCAGGCTGGTGCGCTCGCGCGCGCGAACCAAGCAATCGAAGCGCAGCAAGCCGAAGCGGACTATCAGAAGCAGTTCGGACTCCGCGATCAGTTACTCGCGGATCAGCAGCAATACGGCATTACGCCAGTCACCCCGCCCGCGCAGGCCGAAAGCGAGCTTCGGATTCCCCAACCCGGGATCAGCGAGGACGAAGAGCGATTAAAAGAGCTCGGCGCGACGCGCGTACTCGGCCTGCCGGCGGATGTCCAACTTGCGGCATTGCGGATGGGGCATGAGATCGCGGAACCATTTATGGAGGTGGGCGAGGCTGCGTCGAAAGCCGGCGTTCCGAACGAGACATTCGATCGGGCGTACGGTGAATTTAAAGACCTCGGCCCGAAGCTCCAGTCCTCGAGTCGCGTGCTGAATACGTTGGCCGACATCGGCGCAGGATCGATGAAGACGGTTGCCGCCGTAGAGACCGGCAATGCGCTCGGGCTTAGTATGGGAACTTCAATGGCGGGCGCTGAAGCGCTTGGCGAGGCAACGGATTATGCCTCGGGGGAAAAAGAGGCAACGCCCGGCAACCTTGTAAAGTCGCTCGCCCACGTGGCGATCGCGAAGATCACGGGCGACGCATTCGGACCCGTTAGCGAGGCTGGGGGCGAAGTCGGGCAGAGTATCGCGGAGGCCGCCGCGGCGGCGCGAGTTCCCGTAGCGAGCAACTTACCGCTCATGTCGAAACTCGGCCGTGTCGGCGCGGCAATAGCCCTGGGCGATGTTTCGACTCAGACGGGTGCCGCAGTGGAGGGCCACACCGCAAGCGACGAAGACCGCCTCGTGGGCGCGGCAAGCCTGCTCCCATTCGAAGCGCTAAGTCTCCCGCGGGATTTAAGTGAGTCTGTCGGTGCCGTCGAATCGGGGGGCGAAGACGTGTCTCCGGATCAGGTACAGACCGAGCCGCAGACCGCGAGTCCACATGAGCCCTATTCACCCGGCCGCTACGTCACGGACGAACCGCTCGTTTCCCATTCCATAGAAAACGGGCCAAATAAAGGCAGCGTCACCAATGGCGTTATTGCGCGAGACTTGGGTTCCCTCTCGGAGGCTCGCGCGATCGATCCTTATGCCTTCGCCAAAAACGACGGATATTTTATTCATCAAAAACACGTCGCGCGTCCGGAAGGATACATCGAGCAAACGCCCGCGGATATTATCGCGGGCGTCGAGGCGCGTCGCGGAACCTCCACTACACAACCCACTGACGATAATGCCAATACTTCCGGGATCGGACCCCGAGACGAAGTCCAAGAACATCAAGGAGATAATGACGTCGTACGAACAGACGGGAATGATCGGGACGTCGAAACCGCCGAACAAGGAAGCGGCGCTCCGCCAGGCGATAGCAATAGCGGAGGACCACGCGAAACGTTCCAAGCGTCGGCACCCGACGCGGGTGCTCCGGAAGAAGTAACGGCCCCACAGACGGAGTCCCCTACTCGCGTTTTTGCTGACCGCAGCGCGCCCCCCACTGCACCCGAGCAGCCAATTTACAAAGCGCTGCCGAAGACCGCACCGGCGGAGCGTCCGGATTTCTCCGAGTTCGACGACGCTAAGTACGGCCCGCAGCCAGGGCCGGGGCTGAAGGACATTCGGGAAATGAATCCCAGCGAAAGGAAAGCCTTCGCGAAAGACGCGTTAGATAAGTCCGTTGTCGGTCGCGCGATCGATTGGTGGCAGCGTAAGCTCGCGCCGCAAACGATGTCCGAAGGCGCGCAAACGACGGCGCTCGACATTCGAGCGGCCGAAGGAAGACGGATGCAGCAGGCGAAGATTACGGACGAGGCGATTAAAGACGCGCATCAATACATGTCGAACATGACGCGGTCGCAGGCTGCGGAATTTATGTACGACGCGGACTACGGGCTACCGCACGCAGACCCAAAACTCCAGCAGGCACGTACGCTTTTCGACAACCTTTTTACAGCCGCTCGCGATCGTCTCCATGCCGTAAGCCCGGAGGCGCTCAAAACGTTTTACGAGAACTATTTCCCGCACGTCTGGAAGGACCCGGTTAAGGCGAAGGCGTATTACTCGGACCCGGCTCGAATGCAGCGATTGTTAAAAGGCGATAAGTCTTTTATGAAGCAGCGCTACTATGCCGATATGTACGAGGGACTGAAAGCTGGTCTCGAACCGGCCTCCTGGAACCCCGCCGATATGGTCCGCACGAAGCTCGCCTCCATCAATCGATTTATCGCGGGCGAAGAGATTTCTAACTCCCTCGCAGACCGCGCGGGAACCCGTGTCTTTATTCCGAATCGGCAGGGCGTCACCGTGCCGGAAGGATACACGCTGGATAAATCCGATCCGAATTTCACTGTCTATGGTCGCGTACAGCACACTGTAACGGAGGCGATCGACCAGAACCTTCACGACCAGCTTGACGCCTTCACGAAAACGCTCGAGCCCGACATTCAGATGGGGCGCGAAGTGAACTTAAAGAAGACCGGCGCGCGAACCGGCGTCGTGGGTGGATACGTCCGGACGTTGGGCGAGCGCGGCAATCGCATGAGCTCGGTGATTAAAACGCTCTTCGGTTCTGGCGACGGCGTAAAAGTTCACGAGGTCGGCCACGTGATGGATAATAAATTCGACCTCTACAATAAAGTAGTAGGGGGCGATCCTCTTCTACGACACGAGGCGGAGGAGCTTGCGTTACAGCGCGTCAAGAGCACGGGCGGCCACGCGAGCGATAAATACCTCGCCTACCTTCAGTCGCCGGAAGAGCAGATGGCGAACCTGGCGCATGCCTACGTTATGGCACCCGATCTCCTCAACGAAGTCGCGCCGCACTTAGCCGACAAGTTCGACAAGGTCCTTCAGTCGGTCCCGGAGTTGAATGCGTTTCGGTATATTAAACCAGGCGTCGAAATCGGGTTTCATACACAGGATGCCCGCGATCCGACGCGAATCGTTCGCGGGTGGTACGCGATTCGAGACGGCGAGTACCAGGTTTTAAAGAACTATCTCTCGCCTGGGCTTGCCGGCAAAAGCATCGCTTTCGACGCCCTGCGGGCTTACAATAATACCGCGAGTATGGCGAAGCTCTCCCTCTCGGCCTTCCACGGATTCGAGACGGCTTACAACAGCGTTATTAATGACCTTGGTCGCGCGATGGTGCTGGGATTTAAAGGTCGCTTCGATGAGTCCGCGCAGGCGTTGAAGGACAGTTTTAACCTGAAAAAGAAGTTCCGCGAAGGACAGCAATTCCTAAAAGCGTATGCTGCGCCGGGCTCCGAGGGTGAGTATCTCGACACCGTCGTGAACCGCGCCGTCTTAGGCGGCTTTCAGGGTGGTAAGGACCCGTACTACGATTCCCGGATGCGCCAGAAGTTCCGCGAGGCGATCGGCAACAATGCTCCCGGTCTCGCGAATACCCTGGGGGCTACGGCGAAGGCTCTGGGGAAAGGAGAGCTACTGAAGCCCGGAGTCGCGGCGAAAGGCTTGATGGCCGCGCTCGAGCAGGCGGCTGCGCCGATTATGGACTACTGGGTTCCCGCTATGAAGGCGGCGGCCGTAAAACAGCTCGTCTTAGACGATTTGGCGGACGCCGATCATCCGGTAACCAGCGAGGCCGACATAAAGAAAATGACGGCGAAGGCCGTCGATCACGTCGACAACATTTTTGGACAGGTCATCTATTCGAATCTGTTCTGGGATCGGGCGGTAAAGGATAAGCTCCTTCAGACATTCCTTGCGACCGGCTGGAACTTTGGAACCGCTCGCGCCTTTACGGGCTCGCTCGTCGACGCGGCGCGTACCGCTCATAACCTCTGGGAGGGAAACAACCCCGAACTCACTCAGCGGACGGCCTATATGCTGGCGCTGACGATGACGCATGCGTTCACCGCAGCACTTATCACCGGGCTCCTCGCGCACCACGCGCCGAAGGACGTGAAGGACCTTATCCTCCCTTCGTCGGGTGACGTCGACGATCTCGGCGACGAGCGGCGCCTTTCGATTAAGGACTACTTTACGGATTTGTATTCCACATACAAAGACCCGAAAGGTACGATCATCGGGAAGCTCGCTCCGGTCTTCAGTACCGTTGCCACACTGCTTACGAATAAAGGGCACTATGGCGACAACGTTGTTAACCCCGACGATCCGTTCTGGCGTCAATGGGTGGATCGCGGACTCTACGTTGCGAGCGACTTCATTCCCTTCACGGCGACCGCTATCAGAAACGAGCTGGAGGAAGGGACGCATAACAAGCTCGCCGTTACGGCGGGAGCTTTTATCGGAATCAAGCCCGCGCGTCGAGAGCTCTACCAGACCGACGCGGAAGCCGTCCAGCAGCGTTACACGCAGGCCCGTTATACCGAGGGTGGGCGCACCCAGGAGACCGCCGAGCACTCTTCGCATAAGTCGGAACTCCTTCGACTTCTTCGCAACGGAGAGGCGGGGCAGGCAGCGGCGCTTCGAGATCGCTACATTAAGGAAGGCAAGATCACGCCCAGCGACTGGAAGACGATTACAAAGGAGTCGAAGGAGTCAGGCTTTACGCACGACTTCAAATCCGACTCCCCGGACCAGGCGCTCCGGGTGTTCGAAGCCGCGTCCCCCGCGGAACGAGAAGTTCTGCTTCCCACTCTTCGCGATAAGATACGCCGGCTTAGCGACGAAAACACCGATCCGAAAATGCTAAAAGAGTATCGCGATAGGTTCCAACGGCTCGCGGCTGGCGTGCCATCCCGCGGAGCAACGCGAGTCCTCGTCCCGACCCCCTAAGTCGAACTTTTTTGGCGTTTTTTCGTTGTATTATTATACGCCTCTCCGTCTCCCGCGAGGGGCGTTCCCTTTTCCCCCAAGCACCTCGTAACGGCACAATTAGGTCTCCCCGGCCCGGTTGTGCATAGCCCTTCTTTCAAAATATGTCCCTAAGACTCCCGTACGTCTTAGCAGCCATCGCGTTAGCCTTCCTCATCGGTTGGTTTACGCATCGATGCCCGAATGGACCACGTCCTACCGGCGCGGTGCTTTCCACGAATCGCGACTCCACCTCCACGGTTCGCGATCGCGTCGAGGCGGTCCTCCCGCCTCCAATCACGGCCGCCATTCTCACCGGCCGGCGTCTCACCTCTCGCGAGCGCGTATCCCTCCCCACTTCCGTTCTCTCACCGACCGCCGTGGGAACCCGCGAATTTGCGGACACTTCCTCTTGCGAGCCCTTCGCAATCGATACGGCGCTGTGTCGTGCTGATAATTCGGGCTGCGACACGGTGGAGGGATACGTCGTTCCTCGCGACAAAATGATCCTCGCATTTCAGGTCCGCCACGCTCCCGTCTACGTGACCGTTCACGATACGACCGTGGACGTGCGCGAGGACGTCGTCGAACGCAAGGAAGACGTCCTGTCCCTCGACGGAGACGTGCTGTATGAAGCGGTCGGCGGCGCGCGAGACATTACGCTCACGCTCGACGGCTCCCTTCGGATCGGAGGCGTGTCGATTTTAGTGAGCCCTGAACTTTCCCTTCTTTATGGTCTATCCGGTCGAGCGGGTCTCGGCTTTCATATCTATTAGCCCATGTCTGAAGATAAGAAAAAAGTATCGGCTCAGATCGTTATTTCCATCATCAGCTTATGTCTCGGAATCTTTATCTCGCTGACTACGAAGATCGTCAAGGGCGTTATCGACTATACCGAGACGAAGGATAATGTCAAGACGCTCCTCGTCGACTTCGACAGCCTCCGCGCAGTACCGGAAGACATTCGAAGCGTGAAGGCCGACGTGCGATGCCTGCGCGATTCCAGCTTCGGGCAGGGTTCCCAAATCGCGGCGCTCACACGGATCACCACGAGCCACGAAGCCCGGCTGGCCCGCATCGAAGCGCAGGAGGCGGTAACTCCCACTCGCGACGACACCTACACAGACAATCCTCCTTCCTCTTATTTCGTAGTCGATGGCCGAGACACTGTATTTACGCGAGCCAGAGGTCCTCAACCACAAAATTAAACGCAACGGCGGGTGGCTTTGGCATTTAGAGTTTACGCAAGCCGGCGCGCCGTTCGACCTCACCGGGTACACCGTCCGGTGTTCGTTCGTCGATCAGAATACCGGCGCAATCGTCGTCACGCCGACCGTCAATGTGATCGATACGACCGGCGGCGTTGTGGAACTAAGCTTAACGAAGACTCAGACGGAGACGACGCTCGGCTCGGCGACGCTAAACTACGATTTTTTCCTGGACTCGAGCACCGATTCACTGCCAGTCTTCGAAGGCGTCATCGAGCCGATGCCCGGATATACGCCCTAAGCTATGCCGGATGTAAATACGACGGTCACGAAGACGACAGTCATCGTCCTCGACACACCGGTCTTTAAGGTAGAGTCCAAGGTAGCGCCGGTTACGACCGTGCGTTATGCGTCCCAGCAGGGACCGCCAGGTCCTCAAGGCGTACAAGGGCCGATAGGGCCAGCGCGTGGAAATTTTGATTATACTCAGGGAACTGCATCCACTATCTGGAATATCGCGCATAACTTAGGCTATTACCCGAGCGTAACGGTTATCGATTCGCTCGGGCGAGAAGTCGAGGCGGATGTCCACTACCTCGACTCGAACAACATCACGATTTATTTTACAGCCGCCCTTGCCGGGCAGGCGTTCTTGAATTAAATAATGTCCCTTCAGCCCCGACTCTTTGGCACGCACATCGACCTCCAGAAAAACGAGGTCAGAAATTCAGTAATGCAGAACCTTTCATCGGCCCCCTCGTCGCCGGTGGAAGGTCAGTGTTATTACGACACCACGCTTCATCAGTACGGCACGTACCAAAATGGTGCGTGGGCGTACTTCGCGGATAAATCGTTTTTACTGAATCGTGCGAACCATACCGGTTCGCAAACTTCGAGCACAATCTCGGATCTTGCGACGACCGTAAAAGGTTACACGCTCGATAGCTTCTCGGCGCCGGCTGCGGATGTCTCGATGAATAGTCATAAACTGACGAACCTCGCGACACCGGTGTCTTCGACAGATGCGGCAACGAAAGGCTACGTTGATTCGAGCGTGCAGGGCTTGACTCAAAAGCCCACTGCAATGGTCGCGACAACGACCGCACTACCCGCAAACACATATACGAACGGCACCTCGGGGGTTGGCGCAACGCTCACTGCAAATTCGAATGGAGCGCTTACAATCGACGGATATACTGTCGTCACCAATGATGTCGTTCTTGTAAAAAATGAGGCCACTGGCGCAAATAACGGTCTTTACACCGTTACGCAGGCTGGCGATGGAACTCACCCATACATTCTTACCCGACACGTCGATATGGACACGTCGGGAGAATTTCAGGGCGGATTCGTTCCGGTCGGTCCGGACGGGACAACGAATAAGAATACAATCTGGCTTAACGGCAACACGTCGGCTCCGACAGTCGGTACGACGGCGATCACGTTCACTCAGATTGCCGCACCAACCTCCTACAGTGCTGGCAACGGCCTTCAGCTTGCAAGCACGGTATTCAGCGTCGTTGCGGATACTGGTATTGCTGTCACAGGGTCTGGCGTCAAGGTCGACCATACGAAAGTTCCGTACATATATACGACAACCTTCGGCGACGGAAGTTCCACAAGCTTTACAATTACCCATAGTCTTGGCACACAGGCGGTAATCGTCCAGATTTACTATACGGCATCTCCTTATCAGCAAGTCGAGTTCGACGTGCAACACACAAGCACGTCGCAGATTACAATTAATACCAACGGCATTACGCCCACGAGCGGGCAGTTCACCGTCATTGTTTTAGGATAATATGAGTCTTCAACCGCGTACCTTTGGATCGCCGGTCGATCTCCTAAAGAACGAGATCAGAAATGGAGTGGTCCAAAATCTTGCGAGCGCTCCCTCGACGCCAGGAACAGGACAAATCTATTTCGACACGACGTCAAACGTGCTGAAGTATTACGATGGTAGTATGTGGCAAACGGCTGGTGGCAGTGGTGGAAGTGGGATGTCAAATCCGATGACGACTGCCGGCGATATTATTATCGAGAACTCTACGCCCGCGCCGACAAGGCTTGCCGTGGGTTCAACGGGACAAACTTTGAGCGTAGCAAGCGGTCTTCCTACTTGGGTAACGCCCGCGAGCGCGCAAGTAACGTCGGCATCTCCCACAGGTACTACCAACACGACTGGTCTGATGATGGGTATTGCCGGGTCCATTACGCCGGCAAAATCGGGAACACTTTTACTCATCGCGACTGGGTATCTCACGTTCGGCTCTGTTTCGAATGGTTCCGTCGCAAAGACAATGCTTTATTATGGCACTAGCACGGCTCCTTCGAATGGTGCATCGCTGACGGGGACCGCAAGCTTATCCGTGCAAATGACTCAACAAAACAATGCGTCGATCATGACGGCGCCCTTCTGCTGCACAAACTTAGTAACCGGTCTAACGATCGGTATTGCCTATTGGCTGGATATGGCGGTTGCAATGCCTGCGGGTGGTGCATCCTCCGCTAACGTCAAGAACGTAACTATTTCCGCAGTCGAGCTGTAATGCTGAATTTTCTCATTTTTATATATCTTCTCATCTTTCCGTTCCCGAACCACGCTCCCATTGGCCCTCAGGTTAGCTATCGACTTTCGCCCCTGGACTCGACGATTGAAGCAGAGCGGTGGACGCCGGAACTCGACTCGTTGGCGAAAGCAACGGAAGCGAAGTATGGGCTGCCGGCGAATCTTTGTCGGGCGGAGTCATGGAAGGAAAGTAAGCACGAGCCGCAGGCTATCCGAACAGAAGGGAATTATACGGTCGGGCAGTCGAAGATGGCGCGACTGGTCCGTGCGCGGAGCACGGCCTTCAGTAGAAAACATCACGGCATACCTTCATTCCTCACGGAGGTATTCCAGGAGGGTTCGAGCCATACGCGGTTCCAAATTTTAGGCGTCAACGTTCGCGCGTTAGGGTGTACAACTCCCTTCCTCAGCGACATCCCTGACTCCGACGCCTTCGCATACTTCGGGAAATTCTACGCTCCGTTGTTTAAACGTTACGACCTCTATCATGCGATCGGGCGCTACAACGGCCCCAGGTTCCCAGCCAGCTATCCGAGAGAAGTGCTCTCGCTAATGGAACAGTTCAACGGTCGAAATTAGAGGAGGCGCGCAGTGCGCTACTTACTTTGGTCTCTTATTCTTTTGTGCCTCGCGCTTCCAGCTCACGCCCAGCGAAAGGTGGCGGTAGTGAAACCCGATGGGACGACCCAGCTATATATCCCAGCAAAACCTCGCAGAGTAGTCGTTACGGTCCATGACACGGTAACGCGGATAGTCCATGATACCGTCGAGCGTGTATTGGTTATGTCGGAGCGTGTCGTAGACCGGCCAGTCGTCCTCGAGCCAGTCGTCTTTTCGTACCGCGATACCGTTCGCCTTCAGGCGCCTCCGGATATGAAGCGATCTGCATTCGGAATCTTCGGGTATGCCGACTTTCGCGGATCATGCGTCGCTCCGGCGCTGTCGATCGATCTCGACCGAATCGATATTTGGCTCTACGCGGGATCTTATTACACGAGCGTCAATCATATTATGACGGGGACTGCCGGGGTCTCGGCATTCGCCCCGCTCTTTAGCTGGTAATGGTCCAGGGTATTCGTTATATTACTGCCGCGCAGTCGGATAATTCCTTCCCGCTCATTACGACGAGCGTGAGCTCGCAGTGGGATAATATCCGCGCGACGGGGCAGCTTCTCGACGCGACGCCACTCGCGTATGCCGAGCTTATCGAAGGGCCGGACATCACATCCTTGACCGATGCGGTCGGGTATGTGCTGGAGGCCGTTATCTTTTCCAGCGTCACGGTTGCCGGTGCGGTCTATACGAGTAAAACGTTCACACAACCGCACTCTTCGGTCTGGCTCTCGCAGCAAGCCGTCGATCTTACACAGTCTTACGTCACCGGCACGCTTCCGATCGCAAAAGGCGGCACGGGTCAGATCACCCAACAAGCCGCGATCGACGTCCTCGCTGGCGCACAGTCGGCCGGAACCTATCTTCGCAGCGATGGCACGCATACTACGCTATCCGCCATCGTCGCTTCCGACGTCCCAACGCTGAACCAGAACACCACGGGTACGGCGTCAAACGTTACCGGAACTGTAGCGATCGCGAATGGCGGAACGGGCGCTATGTCCCCGTCCGGGGCTCGCAGCAATCTATCGGCACGTAAAGACTGGGCGGGCGCACCAATCAGCAGCTCATCGCCCGGTAATGCCGGCGACGAAGCCTACGACTCCTCCTACTATTATGTATGCGTTGCTCCTGCCTCATGGCGGCGAGTAGCGCTTTCGTCTTTTTAAACTATGGCAGATTTTGGCGATTTTGCAGGCGGCGCGATCAGCGGTGCATCGATGGGAGCCGCGCTCGGTCCTTGGGGCGCCGCAGGAGGCGCTGTTATTGGGGGCCTTCTCGGCACATTTGGCGGCGGAAGCAGCAACACCACTCCTACGTACACGAACCCGTTTGAAGGCGCTATGGCGGACCAGGCGGTAGAAGACTCGCGATCGCATCTGGGCGCCGATATGGCGACACACGCCGCCGCCGACATCGAAGAGAATGCGCGCGAGCAAGAACGAGTGTTTCAAAACGATCCCGACTTTGTGGGTAACGCTGCCGTTCAAAGCGCCTTTTACAATAAGAGTCGCGGACAGGCCGAGAGCAATATGATCGACGCGAACTTAAAAGGCGCGGAGACCGACCAAGCTACGCATGAGACGGCGTTCGGCGAAATAGGGCAGCTCAACACGTTCGATTACAATAAGTATCTGAACGATGTAAAAGAGCAACAGAAGCCATCCTTCTTCGACTCGCTGGCACAACAGGGGATGAGCTCCTTGACGGGCGGATTTTTAGGAACAGTCGGACAAAGACTCGGATCAGGCTGGTATAAAAATGGTCACGGCGCGAACCCAAGTTACGACGTGCAAACTCCTAAGTGATGAGGGCGATGATTTAGGCGGGAATCGAGATATGGGTTAAACTCTGTTCTGAGCCGCGAATCTAAATTGCGAGCCCCTTGGTTGTGCGTATTACCTAAACGAACAAGCCTTCGCTGTGTCACCAGCTTCAAGGTAGTTATCTTTTATATCCCTTGCAAAGTGTTCCCACGTAGTCGCTCTACGATGGGAATAGTAAGCTTGCGTGGCGCGCCGTTTGTCGTTTAGGTGCGTGTCGCGTATAGCTTTAACGATACGTCCAGTGGGTCGCTCCCACTGGGCGTTTTTATTACCTAATTTAAAGTTCCAAAACGTAACATACTGCGTAACATACCGACGGGATAACGAGTGAAGCGTAGTGACGTGGCCTGTCGAAAGCGGAGCAAAAACAGCGCCCGGGACGCGTGAGAGGGAGGGTAAAAATCAATCCCAAGGCTTAACAGTCAGATGCTCTAACCAACTGAGCTACTCAGGAATAGCCTATGCGTTCGCATAGGGAGCCGAAAAACGTGTAAGCAAGGGCCGAGGTTCCTAAAAATCCAACGCTATAGCGAATACTTCTTTCTCTTGCGCCAGAGCGTTGCGCTATCGATCCGGAGGACGCGCGCCGCTTCTTCGAGACTGGGGCTCTTGCTGATCACGAGTGCAATGTAATCGCGTTCGACTTCTTCCAGCGAGCGCAGCGGCATACTCCCATTGCTAACCACCGTTGCTTCGAATGGCTGGGCAGGGTTTGTTTTCCCGATATGATTCGGTAAGTCCTGCAATTCGATCGATTGCCGATTGCCGGCAAGTACGGCCGCTCGGAGCATCGTGTTTTCGAGCTCTCGAACGTTGCCCCGCCAGTCATATTCCAATAATGCCGATTTTACAGGCTCCGAAAGCTCGCTTCGAGATTCAGCCGCCCGAACGAACCGTTCGGCCAGCGGCACAATATCTTCTTTTCTAAAACGAAGGGGAGGAATCAGAAGCCGGACCCCGCTCAATCGATAAAAAAGATCTTCGCGAAATTCGGAGCGTTCGATCGCTTCTTCGAGATTACGGTTTGTCGCTGCCACGATCCGCACGTCGGCATAACGGGTTTCATTCTCTCCGACTCGTTGGAATTCGCCGCTCTGTAAAAACCGAAGTAATTTTGCCTGCATCGCCGGAGGCATCTCGCCGATCTCGTCTAAAAAAAGCGTTCCGCCATTCGCCGATTCCACCCGGCCTGTGCGATCTTTCACGGCACCCGTAAACGCACCTTTGGCATGACCGAAGAGTTCCGATTCGATCAGTTCTGCCGATAGCGCAGCACAATTCAGCTTGACGATCGGTTGCTGGGCCCGTTCGCTATGCGTGTGAATAAAGTCGGCGAGCAATTCTTTGCCGGTACCGGTTTCGCCTTCGATGAGTACCGAAAGCTGCGAAGCCGCAATACGCTCCGCCATTCGGAGGATCCCAAGATACGTCGGATTCGTCGTCAGGATGTCGTGATTCTGCGCGCTCGACCTTTGCAGCGTGTGGGACTTCATCACCCGCTCGACAAACTCCGTAAGCTCTCTTAGTTCGAACGGCTTTTGAAGATAGTCGTACGCTCCGAGTTTCATAGCGGTCACCGCCGAATCGACCGTTGCATGAGCCGTGATGATCACGACGGTCAGGTCCGGCATGCGACGATGAAGTTCCTGCAGGAGCGTAATCCCGTTCATCGGGAACATCATGAGATCGACAAACGCGACATCGTAATGCACGCTGCCAAGCCAGTCCTTATCGATCTCTCGGAGGGCCGCTTCCGCATCTTCAAACGCAGCCACGTCGAACCCGAGCGCCCGCAACCCGATCGACATCGTCTTCAGGATATGCGGCTCGTCATCGACAATCAGGAGGTTCCCTTTCATCCTACCGTCTCCTTGTGCGTAACCGGCTCGAGATGAAACCGGACCGTGAACGTACTCCCTGTTCCGACCTCCGACTGGAGTTCGACGCGACCGTTGTATCGTGCAGCAATTTCCCGGACGATCGCAAGCCCCAGCCCGACGGAGCCCGGCGTCGCGGAATCGCGGTGCTTGATCTGGACGAATTTTTCAAAAATTCGTTCCTGGTCCTGGGGCGCGATCCCAATGCCCGTATCGCGAACGCGCACCGAGAGTTCCCGCCGATGTTCGTTCCACTCCATGCCGACCGTCACGGTGCCACCGCGCGGCGTGTATTTCAGAGCGTTCGAAAGGAGGTTCGAAAGCACGCTGGTAAAATGTTCCTGCGAAATGGTGTAATGTCCCTCGTCCATCGCTTCGATCTCGAGCGCAAGGCCGCGCTCCTGGTACATCGGGCGCATGGAACGGATCACGTCCTGGACCGCCGCAGAAACATCCGTTTCCTCCTCGACCCCTTTCGTTTCGGACGTGCTTTCCAAACGCGAAAGCGTAAGAAGATCGCGGATCAGCTTCGACAGGCGCCGCGCATCGGATTTGGAAGTCTCGATCACGTCGTGCTGATCGCGGTTGAGCGAACCGACCAGCTCATCGCCGAGAATATCGAGCGACATCGTCATGGAAGTGAGCGGCGTACGGAACTCGTGCGATACTTTGGCAATGAAGTCCGACTTCATCTGATCCAATTCTTTGAAATGTGTGATGTCGGTGAACAGGACGAGCACGCCGGCCACCGGCTCTTTCCCGCCCGTTCGTGCTTCCGCAGAAAGAATCCGTGCAACACGAATGCGATAATGGCGCATTCGGCCTTGTACCACGATGGAAACGATCGGCGGGGCGGTCGCCATCATTTCTTCGATCGTATTCGCCGGCGTTCGGATGGAGCGCGCGGCCTGTTCCAGCGCCCGTTCGATGTCCCGTTTGACTTTTGGATCTCGAAAGATTTGTCCGAGGGGAAGACCGAGCACATTCGTATGAAGTGTTCCCGTTAATTCTTCCGCAGCTTTGTTGAGCAACAGCAAATGGCCGCCGGAATCGAAAAGTAGCAGCGGATCGTCGATCGATTCGATGATCGCTTCCGATTTTTGCTTTTCGCGGACGATCTCGCTCACGTTCATCGCTTCGAATTCCTGCAGTCGTTCCGAGAGCCGGTTAAATTCGAACCCAAGATCGGCGATTTCGTCTGCCCCATGAATAGGAATATGCGTTCCCAGGTGGCCGGCGCGCAGCTCTTTCACGCTATCGGTAAGTTCCCGAAGCGGTCGGATGGTGCGCCGGGCGATAACATAACTTCCCATAAAACCTAAGACGAGCGCGAAGCCGGCTACGAGCATAACGCCGACCGCGGAATCCTTCGCCCGCGTTTTTGCAAGCCGTTTGGCATTCTGGAATGCATTGAAGTTCACTTCCTGGAGTGCGAGGTTCCGGGCGCGGAGCGTATCGATCTCATGCTCGAGCGTATCTTCATAAAATTTGCGGGCGGTTAGCGGTCGATGCAGGGCCAGGCCATAAAAAAAATCGAGATGGGAATGGTAATCATCCCAACGGTTCTCGATATCGTTGAGCAAGGTCGAAGAGGAGTCCTGCGGTACGCTGGCATGCCAGGCATTTTGCAGCGCAAAATAAAAGTGTGCCGGCTCTTCGACAAGGACAGGGCCGGCATCCACCGTATCGCCGGAGAGCATTCGAAGTTGTGCCTCGTCGATCCGGACCAGGCTTTCATACATGCTCGCATTGGCGAGGCTTTGCACGGCATTGCGCTCGAGAGCGCCGCTCGTCGCGTCCGCGAGCGAGGCCAGCGAATAGATCGCATAGCCGCCCAGTCCCGCCAGCAGCAGCAGGATAAGCAGAAAACCGGCAAAGACCTTGGCCCGGAGTGTGGTAAACATTACCTCTACTCAACCGCTCGGGAACGGGAATATATTCCCGGCGGACCCTTTGCGGCCTTACGCGACCGGGACACCTTCGCCTAACGCCGAAGGTAGCGCAGTCGAATAGATCTCATAAAGCTCCTCTACCGCCTCATCGATCCATTCGCCAATCCTGAGACGTCGGCCTTCAACCGTTCCAATTCGATCTGCCTGAAGACCGTGCTTCCGGGCTATGGCGACAATCTCTGCCACATTTTTTTCTTCGCAAGAGAGGACCGCAATTCCCTGCCGTTCGGCGAACAGAGTCCCATCTCGGCGCTCGGGAGAAGAAAACGTTACATTCGCACCCAATGGGTTTTCCGTGCTCTGGCCGAAGCAGCATTCTGCAAGCGCAACCGCTATGCCCCCTTCGCTCACATCGTGCGCCGAATGGAGCAACCGTTTATCGGCAAGCTCGATAAGCGCACGAACGAGTTCCGCTTGCTTTGCGAGATCGCAGGCCGGAGCCGTGCCGGTAACCGTTCCCGTACGCCGATAGAGATATTCGCTGCCGCCCAGTCCATCGGTGGCGTTCGATGGGTCTGCAGCCGTAAGGAGAACGATCGCATCGCCTTCCGCTTTGAACTCGCTGGAAACGACCCGCGTAACATCCTCGATGAGACCGATCATGCCGATGGTCGGCGTCGGATAGATCGCTCCGCTGGGGCTTTCGTTGTAAAAACTCACGTTCCCGCCGGTCACCGGGGTTTCGAAGGCGTTACATGCATCGCCCATGCCGCGCACCGCTTCACGGAACTGATAATAAACTTCCGGGTCGTATGGATTTCCGAAATTAAGGCAGTTGGTCACCCCGATCGGTGTTGCTCCGGTACACGCGATGTTTCGTGCCGCTTCCGCAACGGCGATCGTCCCTCCACGGTAAGGATCGAGATAAACATAGCGCGAATTACAGTCCGTTTTCATCGCGAGTCCCTTCGTGGTCCCTTTGATACGAACCACGGCGGCATCGCTGCCCGTCAAATAAAGGGAATTCGTTCGGACCATCGAATCGTACTGTTCGAAGACCCATCGCTTGGAAGCAATATTCGGAGAAGCCAGCAGCGTTCGCAGCATCGCACCCGAATCCTCCACATCCGAAAGATTCGAAACATCGTACGACCGGACCTCTTTCAAATATTTCGGTTCGTGGGATTCACGTCGATACACGGGCGTCATATCGCCCCCCAGCGCCAGCGCTTTTGCCGGTATATCGGCGACGCGCTCGCCTTCGTAATCGATCACGACCCGGCCCGTATTCGTCACCTCACCCACAATCTCCGCCTGCAAGTCCCACTTTTGGAAAATCGCCTGAATCCCTCCGACATCTTCCGGTCTCACCACGACCAGCATTCGTTCCTGGGATTCCGAGAGCATGATCTCGAAGGCCGACATCCCCACTTCGCGCAGCGGTACGCGATCGAGATCGATTTTCATTCCCGTTCCCGCTTTGGCGCTCATCTCTGCGGTCGAACAGCTAATACCCGCCGCACCCATGTCCTGCATTCCGACGACGAGTCCCGCTGCGATCGCTTCCAACGTCGCCTCGAGTAAAAGCTTTTCTGCGAATGGATCTCCGACCTGGACGGTGGGACGCAGCGATTCCGCGGCTTCGCTAAAGACGGCGCTGGCCAGCAAACTCGCACCATGAATACCATCGCGGCCCGTCCGGGAACCGACGATCATGACGACATTCCCGACCCCGCTCGCCGTCGCACTCACCGTGTTGCCATGCTCGACGATGCCGACGGCCATGGCATTCACCAGAGGATTTCCCTGGTAGCAGGGATCGAAATAAACTTCGCCCGCGACCGTCGGTACTCCAAACGAGTTCCCATAATCGCCAATGCCGTGCACAACTCCCCGAACTAAATATTTGGTCCGCTCGGAACTGGCCTCTTCGGTCTGGCCGTCCAGCGGTCCAAAGCGCAGAGAATTCAGGGCTGCAATGGGCCGCGCGCCCATGGTAAAAATATCGCGGAGAATGCCGCCCACCCCCGTCGCCGCACCCTGGTATGGCTCGACTGCCGAAGGATGGTTGTGCGATTCGATCTTGAATGCGACGGCAAGTCCTTCGCCAATATCAACCAGTCCGGCATTTTCCTCACCGGCCTCGACCAACAGCCGGCCTCCTTTTCGCGGAAGCGTTTTAATGATGGAGATACTATTCTTGTAGGAACAGTGCTCACTCCACATCACCGAAAAAATTCCAAGTTCCGTGTAGGTGGGTAAACGGCCGTCGAGAATGGTAACGATTGTTTCGAACTCCTCTTTTAAAAGTCCGAGTTCGATGGCGATCTGTTCTGCTTGCGAAAAGGTCGAGATGATTGGCTGCATGGATTTCCGGGGTAAACAAGAAATCCGTCACATTCGTCCTCAGGAAGCGGGGTGCAGGGCCGTGCGCAAAACAATGAGCGCTCCAACAACGAAAGCGATGAATACCAAGGCATTGAACGCCATGTTCGCCGTATTGTGCCGCGCGAGCGGAAAGCGGCCCATCATGCCGCGCCAGTTACAGGCAGAACATCGGAATGGCCGAATGAGCGGCATCACGACCGCAAGAAACCCTTCATTGGAGTCTCGGCGGTGCGATGGCGAAAGTGTGGATTTGGACAAACAGACAGGGCATTGACGGACAGCCATAACATTGATTAATCATGCAACAAACCTCGCATTCCTGCGCCGCTTCTCGATCCAACCTTGTGCGGCAGCAAACGCAGTGATCGAGCGAGTTCGATAATTATTATATTCTTTTTCTCGGGTTTCCGTTCCAAATTCTTCCTCGATAAAGGCCGTCGATAAGGCTCCGGCCCGAAACGCCGAGTTTCGCATAACGAAGGCCGCAAACGGCATCGTCGTCGAAACACCTGCTATGCGCATCTCGCTCAGGGCGCGTTCCATCCGCCCGATGGCGTGTGATCGGTCGGTATCCCATACGATCAGTTTTGAAAGGAGCGAATCGTAGTAACCGGATACTTCCAGCCCGGCAAACAGGGCACTATCGTTACGGACGAACGCACCGGCAGGATGGCGTACGAACGCGATCGTTCCAAGACTCGGAAGGAAATCGTTCCAAACGTCTTCCGCCTGGATGCGGGCCTCGATCGCATGACCCCGCGGGCCCGGGTTCGGACTTACGCGCTCGCCTTCCGCAATACGAAATTGTTCGCGGACCAGATCGAGCCCCGTCACGAATTCCGTTACCGGGTGCTCCACTTGTAAGCGCGTATTGACTTCGAGAAAATAATAGCGAAGGTCCTGGCCCACTAAAAATTCGACCGTCCCGGCCCCTTCATACCGCGCCTGCTTCACCAGCTCGATCGCCGCCTCACCCATTTCACGGCGTAACTCAGGCGTGAGAACGGACGAGGGGGACTCTTCCAGGAGTTTCTGATGCCGTCGCTGGATCGAACATTCGCGCTCTCCCAAATGAATCGCGTTCCCATGACGATCGGCCAATACCTGGAACTCGATGTGGCGCGGCTTGAGAATATACTTTTCAAGATAGACGCGATCGTCGCCGAACGCGCTGTTCGCCTCACCACGCGCGCGTTCCAGGCTCTGCAAGAGATCTTCTTCACGCTCGACCATTCGCATTCCTTTCCCGCCGCCTCCGGCGGCCGCTTTGAGCAATACCGGATAGCCGATCGCGCGGGCCTGCTCGATCGCTTCGGCGCTCGATGTTATCTCCGAGACCGTTCCGTCGGGCGTCGGAATGCCGAGTTTTCGCGCGAGCGAGCGCGCTTTCGTTTTATCGCCGAGGAGATCGATCGCTTCCGGGCTCGGACCGATAAATTTCATTCCCGCTTTCGTTACCGCTTCGCTAAAAGCGGCATTCTCGCTCAGGAATCCGTATCCCGGATGAACCGCATCGGCCCGTGCTTCTTTTGCGGCACGCAGGACCTGCTCGATATCGAGATACGAATCTTTCGGCGAATTCCCGGCAAGCCGGCAGGAGCGGTCGCTTTCTCGGACAAAAAGCGCGGTGCGATCGTGCGGAGAATACGCTACGGACGTAGCATAGCCGCACTCTTTTGCGGAACGGATCACACGCCGAGCGATCTCGCCCCGGTTAGCAATAAAAATCGTTTGCAGCTTCACGTTATTTTAATTCCACGATCGTTACTCCGGCGCCGCCTTCACTCGGTTCGCCGAAGCGATAGGTTGAAACAATGGGATGGCCTTTGAGGTGCATCGAAATACGGCGGCTGAGAGCGCCGGTCCCGTGGCCGTGAATGATTTCGACACGGTCCAGTCCATGGGCAGAAGCATCCGCCAGGAAACGATCGACTTTGATTACGGCATCGTCGCCATACTCCCCTCGAAGGTCGATCCGAGGCTCCGCAGCTTCCGCGAGATATTTCGTCGTCTCGGAAATTTCATTTCGCGGCGTCCGTTCTATTGCTTCCGCTCGGGTCACCGTTTCGAGCTGATCGCGTTTTGTGCGCATTCGGAGCGAGCCGACGGCGATTTCGACATCGTTCCCCTTCATCGAAAGGACCGTGCCGACCTGAGAGGGATTGCTTGTCAGGCGAACGGTCGCGCCGACCATGATTTCTTCCTGTTTTCTCGGTGCCGGGGCCGTCGGTTCGGGGGCCGACAGATGTTCCAGGATTTTTTTTCGTTCCTGCTCCTGACGCGCACGGACCGAGCGAAGTGTTTCGTGGCCGTCCGCGGGCTTTGCAGAAGACGTCACCGTTTCTTTCGCTTCGCGTACCGCGCGCTCGATAAATTGATTGGCGCGTTTCAGGATCGCTTCTGCTTCTTCCGAGGCCCGCTGTTTCGCCGTTCGACGGATAGACTCGGCTTCGTCGCGTTGCTGCTCCGAAAGGATCCGTGCCGCGCGCGCGCTGCCAAGTTCTCGCTCGGCCTCGCGTTTTCGATCTTTGGCATCTCGTTCCAGCGCGGAGAGAGAGGCGACTAAATCCTCGATGCGGGCGCCTTCTTCGCCTCGCAACACTCGCGCTCTCGTCACAATGGATTTTTTAAGGCCAAACCGTTCGGCGATATCGAACGCATGCGAACTGCCCGGAATCCCCATTCGAAATCGGAACGTCGGCGAAAGCGACGTACGGTCGAATTCCATGGAACCATTTGCAACGCCGGCAGAGGCTTCCGCATAGGCCGCAAGGCGTCCGTAATGCGTCGTGGCGATCGTCAGGGCATGGATTCGCGTGACATATTCGAGGATACTTTCTGCCAGCGCACCCCCCTCTTCCGGGGCGGTCCCGCCACCCAATTCGTCCAATAATACGAGGCTCTCATTCGTTACCTCGCTCAGGATCGCGGCGATCGCGGTCACGTGGGAACTGAACGTGCTCAGGTCATCGGCAATGGACTGTGCGTCGCCGATCTCGACGTAAATCCCGTCCATCTTCGGAATGCGGGCGCCATGCGAAGCCGGGACCGGAATTCCGGCGTGGGCCATGAGCGCCAGGAGACCGATCGTTTTGAGCAATACGGTTTTCCCTCCTGCGTTCGGGCCGGTAAGGACCAGCGTGCGGTGCTCGTGATCCATCTGGATCGAGAGTGGGACCGTTCGTTCACGCCCTAATTTTTCCAGGAGCAGCGGATGCCGGGCATCTTTTAGTTCTAATATCCGCTCCGTAGGATCTGCATGCGCTTCGAGCGTCGCATCGCTCGCGTCGATATCGAGCGCGTAGCGCGTTTTTGCATGGACGGCGTCCAGATGCGCCGCGGACCCAAGGGAAAGCTGCAGCTTCGGAATGGACTCGCGAACCAGATCCGCAAGGTCCCGAAGGATGCGGTCGATCTCCCGCTGTTCCGCAAATTCCAGCGATCGAAGTTCATTATTGAGTTCCAGGGTTTCGCTCGGCTCGATAAAGACCGTTTGGCCGGTCTGCGAGACGGAATGAATGAAGCCCGGCACGCGGCGTTTATGCTCGACTTTCACCGGGATGACGTATCGCCCCTCGCGTTGTGTCACGATCTCTTCTCGAACGAATTCCTCACCGGAGAGCCGCCTCAGGACGGCACCCAGGCGAGCGCGAAGTATTTCGCCCGTCGAGAGAATTTCCCGGCGTATGCGTCGAAGTTCCGGACTCGCCGTGTCCTTGATCGATCCGTCTGCCTCGAAGACCTGGTCGAAGTGCATTTCGAGCAGCCGGTCCTCGAAGAGCTGAACGGCTGTCTTCCACAAGACCGGCATTTCTTTTGCCCTGCGGGAAAAGAATTCCCTGAGGCCGCGCATCGCCTTGAGCGTCGAAAGCACACGGGCACCTTCTTCGGCATAGAGCGAGCTCCCCGCGATTTCGAGCTTGTGCAAGGTCGAAGCAATATCGCTGAGGCCTGCGAAATTAGGAGATTCGCCGGCAATATGGAACGATCGAAGTTCCCTTATCTCCCGGAGCGAGCGGTCGACCGCCAGGAGGTCGGAATCAGGTTGAAGTTCCCGTACGAGGGCTTCCCTGCCCACGGTGGTCGCCGCATGCCGCGCATGGGAAAGAAAGATCGAGTCAAAGCCCAGTTCCCTTGCGGCATGCCGAAACGGTTCCGAAATGGATTCCAGGAATCCATGGGCCATCCGAAGATCGTACGCATGGGTCTCCTCGGCCATTGTCTGCGCCTCCATCGAAAGATCGGACCCGTGTGCCATGCAGCGGAGGAAGGAGTTATACCGGCAGGCCGCTCTGCGCGCCCGGAGCCGTAATATACGGACGGAGCACCGCGATGAGCATCGTTGAAATTTTGAGGAGGACCGGATAAATATGGGAACCCTGTGTCATGCGTTCCGGAGGAAGATGAATGAGATCGAAAAGCGCTGCCAACAAGGCGAGGACGATCGCGCCACGCGCAAAACCCAGGACCGCACCGAACAATCCGTCCATGCTCCTCAGGAGCCCGTGCTTTGGCCGAAAAAATCGCCGCAGCCAACTGCCCAGGATCACAAGAACAAGGAATGTAAAAACAAAGCCAACGATCGGCCACGCCCACGGGGAACCGATATGGACGAGTGCGCCGACTCTTGCTGCGAGGGCGGAGGCAAGAATAACAGCAACAACGAGCACCAGAACCGAAATGACCATCGCAACAGCGCCCGACCGCCAACCGCTATAGGTCGCAACGGCGAGAAGGACGAGCAGAATAATATCCAGCGTCACGATCCGGCGAGCGCTTCTTTGACGACTTCCTGCACGACCCTGCCTTCCGCCTGGCCTTTCATTTCCTTCATCGCGACCGGCATCACCTTATTCGCGTCCTGCGGCCCGGCGGCGCCGGTCTCGCGAATGATTTCGCGAATACGAGCGATAATCTCTTCCCGCGAAAGCTGTTTCGGCAGGTAATCCTGAATGATCGCGAGTTCCGAACGCTCTTTTTCGGCGAGTTCCGGGCGATTGTTCTTATCGTAAAGTTCGATCGCTTCACGCCGTTTTTTTGCCGCGCTGGTAAGCGCCTTGATCTCCTCGTCGGCCGTCATTTCACGGCCGGCACCGCTTTTTTCGAATTCAATGATCGCGGCGCGCAAGCTCCGAATGGTCTCGGTGCGCACTTTGTCGCCCGACTTCATTGCGTTCTTCAGGTCTTCGTTGATTCGGTCTTTTAACGTCATATACAGCTAAACATAAAATCGTCAAAGGCGATTCGGCATGCGGATCACCGCACCGTTCACCGCTTTGCCGGCTTCACTGCTAAGAAAAAAACAGAGCGCGGCGATATCTTCCGGTTTTGTCCATTTTTCGAAGTCCGCGGGATCGCCCCACTCCTCGTTTGCCTTCGTACGAATGATCGTGGGAACGATACAATTCGCATTGATGCGCCGCGACTTCCCCTCTTCCGCCAAGACCTGCGTCAGCGCGATGACACCGGCCTTGGACGCGGCGTACCCACTGGTTTTTGCATCGGGAGGCCGGGCGCCAATGGAAACAACCGTTCCCTCTTCCTGCATCAATCGAAAGGCATGCTTTGCCGTCAGGAAAAAAGTCACAAGATTAAGCTCGAAGAGCGCACGAAAATCTTCGAGCGGTGTCTCCTCCACCGTTTTCCAGGAACGAACGCCGCCGACGGTCGCGATGAGCGCCCGCGGAGCGCCGAGTTCGCGCGACGCAATGGAAAAAGTTTGCTCGACCGCCGCCTCATCGCTTGCGTTCATGGACCAGAACCGGTATCCCTCCTGCGAAAAACCATCGTCGGAATGGGAAAATCCTGCAACACTCCAGCCATTGGACAGATAATGTCTGCGAATGGCGGCACCCACGGCACCGGTCGCACCGGTTAAAAATAACGTTGGCATCAGGGTTTGGAACGAATTCCTCCGCGTATACTTACGGCAGCGAATCCCTTACTTTTGAGCAGCGCTGCCGCGGTGAGGCTGCGGCTGCCGGAAGCGCAGACCACACCGAACGGTTCCCGTGGCAGTTCCTGCATTCGCTCGAACAGCGAGCCGAGCGGTATTAATACACCCGGAGAGGGGCGCTCCGAGAATTCCCACGCTTCGCGCACATCGACGAGGGGAAGCGAGCGCCGCTGCCATTCCTGCCAGGAAATCTCGAGTTCATTGGCCCCGCACGGCGCGGCATCGTAAGACTCCCGAAGTTTCCGTTCCCCGAACGGCACAGCACATCCCGCGCATTGTGGGTCTCGTTCGAGTGCCATCCTCCGGAAGTTCCCGGATAAGGCATCGTATATCAGCATGCCGGAAAGCGGCACCCCGACCTTCGTAACGATTTTTACGGCTTCCATGGCCATCATCGTTCCCATGACCCCCGCCAGGGCCCCGATCACTCCCGCCTCGGCACACGATGGTACCGTTCCAGGTTCGGGCATCTCCGGGAATAGGCACCGATAACAAGGACCGGACTTCGTGCACAATACCGCCAGTTGCCCTTCGAATTTTAAGATCGAGGCGGATAGGAGTGGAACGCCGAGCACCAGGCAGGCATCGTTGATAAGGTAGCGGGTAGAAAAATTATCGGTCCCGTCCAAAACAAGATCGAAACCTCGAAGGCGTTCGAGCGCGTTTGGGGGCGTTAGCCGTTCGTTAAAAGTTACGATGGCAGTATTGGGCGAGACTTCCGATAAGCGTTCTTTCGCAACTTCCGCTTTGGGGCGCGATATGTCCTTGTCTCGGAAAAGAATTTGCCTGGGAAGGTTCGATGGCGCGACACGGTCATCGTCGATGATGCCGATCGTTCCCACGCCCATTGCGGCCAGATAGAGCGACGCCGGCGCACCCAGACCTCCGGCGCCGACGATAAGAACGCGGGCAGAGCGAAGCCGCTCCTGGCCCTCCACGCCAAACTCCGGAAGCCGCGTTTGGCGAGAATATCGTTCCAGTTCTTCAGGCGTAAATGGCATCGTGGTCTTTAAGGCGTTCCACAAAATTCCGAATCGTTTCCCGAGGCGTTTGCGATTCCGCAATGGCACGGATCAGGGCAATGCCCCCTAATCCCTCGACGAGGACGTCCTTCATATTATACTCCGTGATTCCTCCGATGGCAATCACGGGGATCGAAACAGACTGAACAATCGATCGCAATTCTTCCATGGTCTTTGGCGGGGTTGTCTTTATTTTCGATCGCGTCGCGAACAGGTGCCCAAAGCCAACGTAATCAGCACCATCGGACTCGGCACGCACGGCTTGTTCAACGTTCGATGTCGAACCGCCGATGATCGCATTCGGTCCCATCCGTGCACGCGCTTTCGAGATCGGCAGATCGTCCTGCCCGAGATGGACCCCATCCGCACAGACTTCCTGCGCAATATCGACATGATCGTTGACGATGAATGTCGTATGGCGCAATAGTTTTCGAAGCGCAATAGCGGTATCGAGCAGTACGTCCCTCGGTGCGGTCTTATTTCGGAATTGAACGACGGCCGCACCGCTCTCTTGCGCGATGCGTGCAAGTTCGAGCGTGCGGGCGAGATCTTCGCCGCCCACGATGACATGCAAGCCGGTCAGCCGTTTCATAGAGTTCCCAATATCGCTTTGTACTCCGCCAGCCGCTCCGCGAGGTCAGGAGCCAGCACCAGGTCGCGCACCACCGCGACGCCCCAGGCTCCGTGCTCGAGACAGGCTCGCGCGCCGGCGGGCGTGATGCCACCGATCGCGAGGACTGGAACGTTCACGGCATTCACCACGGCCTTCAGCATGTCTAATCCCTGCGGCCCAAATCCCAGGGCACGCTTCGAGGGCGTTTCGAACACGGGTCCAAAAGTCAGGAAATCGGCCCCGTGTTCCGCTGCGCGCTCCGCCCTATCGACGGAATGCACGCTTGCCCCAACGAGCATATTCGGAAAGGAGCTTTTTATGGTTTGCGCTTTTTCGATCATGCGCTCCGGGAGGTGAACGCCCCGAACGCGCGATGGAACCATCTTCATCCCGTCGCCTTCCTTCTGCCAGGTAACAAAAAGATTCCGGACGTTGGGAGTGGGAACGCTCGCCATTTCATCCTCGCTGTGCAGCGGCTCGATGTCCCTCAGGCGTAACGCCCGCAGCCCGTGCCTCGTCGCCTGTTCGGCAAACGTTCCGATATCGGAAAGGAGCGCGCGTTCCGCGATCGCATATAATTTAAAGTCAAGCATGGATCATCCCCAGGATGGGGCTCGATCGTTCGGCCATTAATCGTTCTGGAATACGTCCGGCCATCCGTGCAAGACGGCCGGCTTCGACGGCGAGTTTCATCGCGCGGGCCATGTGCGCCGGATGCTCGGCACCGGAGATCGCGGTATTGAGTAAAATGGCGTCGGCGCCGAGTTCCATCGCGAGCGCGGCATGAGAGGCCGTCCCAATACCGGCATCGACGATCATGGGAACGGAAATGAGCTCCCGAATGATCGAAAGATTCGCCGGATTCCGGATGCCACCGCCGGACCCGATCGGCGCACCGAGCGGCATCACCGCCGCGCAGCCCATATCGGCCAGCTTGCGCGCGGTCACGGGATCGTCACTCGTATAGGGCAGGACGGTAAAGCCGAGGGCGATCAGTTGTGAAGCAGCTTTCAGAAGTTCCGTCACGTCCGGCATCAGCGTTTCGTCATCGCCAATGACTTCGAGCTTGATCCAATTCGTTTCGAGCGCTTCGCGGGCCAGCTCGGCCGTCAGCACAGCCTCTTTGGCCGTGTAGCAGCCGGCGGTATTCGGCAACAGATGGAACGCTCCGCTTCGGAGCAGGCCCAGGATGCTTTCCGCGGACCGGTCTTGTAAATTATACCGGCGTACGGCAACAGTAACCATTTCGGTCCCACTGGCCGCAATACACTCCAGCATCGTTTCCGGATTCGGGTACCGCGCGGTTCCCAAAATAAGACGCGACGTGAAATGACGGTCGCCGATCTGCAAATCATCCTTCATACGCATTATCCTCCCTGGACGGCGCGCACAATTTCGATCCGATCGCCGTCCGCAAGTTTCTGTTCAGGCCATTTCGATCTCGGGACCACGGCATCGTTAATCGCGATCGCGATCCCCCGCCCGTCGGCAGGCAGCGAAAGTGCCGCAAGCAAATCCTCCGCGCTCTGTGCCGCGATATCTTTTCGTTCGCCAGAAATAATAAGGTTTAGCATGGCTCCGCAAGCTCCGTTTTAGCCTCCAGCATAGCGTTCACAACCGTATCGGCCGCCATCGGCGCCATCAGAATTCCATGGCGCCAATGGCCCGTGCAGTAAAAAAGATTGTGAACGTTCGAGCGGCCCATGACCGCACGATGGTCCCGGGTAGCCGGGCGGAACCCTGCGAGCACTTCTTCCACCTCGAGGTCATAGATCGCGGGCACGAGTTCCCAGGCATGGTGCAGGAGCTCCATGACGTTTCCCGCGATCACGCGTGCATCGAACCCCACTTCTTCGGCCGTGGCACCGACCAGCAGCCGGCCATCGTCCTTCGGAACTAAATAAACGTTCGGCGTTCGGACCGGTTGCCGCAGGCGCGACTGCGGCGTCATTCGAAGCCCGATCATTTGCCCTTTTACCGGACGGACCGCCACGCTTCGCGAGCCTCCGCCGATCCTCGAAGACCATGCGCCCGCGGCCACCGTGATCGTTTCGCAGGGCCGTTCTTCGTCGCCCGTGCGGACTCCGATGGCTTCGCCATCCTTAACGATAATTTCGGATACCGGCGTATGCTCGCGAACGGTCCCGCCGCGTTTCACAAACGCTTCACGGAGCGCATGCAGCAACGTTCGATTGTTGATCTGTGCATCGGCTTCCAGCCAGAGCGCAGCGATGACCTTCGTCGCCAGCAGCGGCTCGCGGTCCCGCGCTTCCTCCCCGGAGAGTTTTTGCACCGGGATCCCCATTCGCATTCGGAACTCGAATTGCCGATCGAGTTCCCGCGCCTGGTCGCGGTTCGTTGCGCACAGGAGCGCTCCGCAACGGTCGATCTCGGGAACGATCTCGCCGACCTCCTCTTGCAGCGCCGCCAAAAACGACGGGTAGCGTTCAAGGCTGCGAAGGCCCTCTTCGTAAATATCCATGTCCTCGAACCCCGCTTCGGCGCGCGGCGAAAGCATTCCCGCCGCCACCCATGCGGCACTGGAACGCCCGATCTCCCCCGCTTCGAATATTTCAACCGGAGAGAGACCTTCGCGCAGCATCCGGCAGCCGATCGAAAGACCCATGATGCCGCCACCGATGATCAGATGAGGTTTCGTTTCAATCATTCCCTGGAACGTTACATTTCGATCGAATAGACTTCATTACCACCCTTCGTAAATTCTACGCTTTTTTGTTCCATGCCGATCGCAATTGCGTCCTCTTCCTTCATGCCATGCTCTGCGGCATACTTGCGGACGTCCTCGGTGATCTTCATGGAACAAAAATGGGGTCCGCACATGGAACAGAAATGCGCCGTCTTTGCGCCTTCCTGCGGGAGCGTTTCGTCGTGGTACTCGCGCGCGCGTTCCGGATCGAGCGAGAGATTGAACTGGTCTTCCCAGCGGAATTCGAAGCGCGCTTTCGAGAGTGCGTTGTCACGGAGTTGCGCGCCGGGATGTCCCTTCGCAAGATCGGCCGCATGCGCTGCGATCTTATAGGCGATAACGCCTTCGCGCACATCGTTCTTGTCCGGCAAGCCTAAATGCTCTTTGGGGGTAACGTAACAGAGCATGGCGCACCCGAACCATCCGATCATGGCGGCACCGATCGCGCTGGTAATGTGGTCGTATCCCGGTGCAATGTCCGTCGTAAGCGGACCGAGCGTATAGAACGGCGCTTCATAACAATCGCGCAGCTCGAGCTCCATGTTCTCTTTAATGAGCTGCATCGGCACATGGCCGGGACCTTCGATCATGACCTGGCAATCGAGTTCCCAGGCGATCTTGGTCAGTTCGCCGAGCGTGCGAAGTTCCGCGAGCTGCGCTTCGTCGTTCGCATCGGCGATCGAACCGGGCCGCAGCCCGTCCCCCAGCGAGAACGAAACATCGTACGCGCGCAGGATCTCGCAGATCTCGCGAAAATGCGTGTACAGGAAGCTCTCGGTATGATGTGCCAGGCACCACTTCGCCACGATACTGCCGCCGCGGGAAACGATCCCCGTCATCCGGTTTGCCGTCATGGGTACGAACGGCAGCCGCACCCCGGCATGGATCGTGAAATAATCGACTCCCTGCTCGGCCTGCTCGATGAGCGTATCGCGAAATATTTCCCACGTGAGTTCTTCCGCGCGGCCGTCCACTTTTTCGAGCGCCTGGTAAATCGGAACCGTTCCGATGGGCACCGGAGCGTTTCGAATGATCCACTCGCGCGTTTCGTGAATGTTCTTGCCCGTGGAGAGGTCCATCACGGTGTCCGCTCCCCAGCGGATCGCCCACAACATTTTTTCCACTTCTTCATCGATGGAGCTGGCGATCGCGGAATTCCCGATATTCGCGTTGATCTTCACGAGGAAGTTCCTTCCGATCGCCATCGGCTCGCACTCCGGGTGGTTGATATTCGATGGAATGATCGCGCGACCGCGAGCCACTTCCTCGCGCACGAATTCGGGGGTAATGATCTTTGGAAGCGCCGCCCCGAACGCAGTGCCGCGATGCTGAAATTGCAGGCTGTTCCTCGAAGCCGTGTCTCGGGTCCCCGACGCCCCGCCGGCCATACCCGATTCTCGAATCGCGACGAACTCCATTTCCGGCGTTACGATCCCGCGCTTCGCATACGCCATTTGCGTGGCCGCCTGGCCGGACCTGGCGCGCACTGGCGCCCTTCGAGTTCCCGGGTAGGTCTCGAAGCGCCCCTGCTTCTTTTCGTACGCGCGCAGGAGTTGCTCTTCGTTCAGATAGCCATTGTCTTCGGGCCGGGTCCGCCGGCCTTCATAGGACTCGACGTCGTGCCGGTTCGCGATCCATTCGCGTTTCAACGCCGGAAGGCCGGAACGAATATCGTGCATCGTCAGGGAACCGTCTTCCCGGACGCCATGCTCGCCCGCCGGACCCGTCGTATCGTAGGAACGGACGGGAGCATTCTCTTCATAACCATCCCTGACTTTTGTTCGCGAAAGAACGATCTCGCGAAACGGGACGCGAAGACCGGCATACAGTGTGCCCTGCTCGTAAACTCTTCGGCTATTCGGAAATGGTTTGAGTGCGGTTTCTTCCATAATTTAAACGATAGTGTCCGTAAGATTAAACGACAGTCTCCTGCGACATGAATTGAAAAATTTCCTGCCCGGCCCCCAGGGCCACGGCGCGCTCGATCATTCGAGTAGTAAAACTTTTGGCGCGGCGCACGGCGGTAAGCATGGGATCTCCCTGTGCGAGCGATGCGGCGATGGCAGAAGCCAGCACGCAGCCGGTGCCATGAACGCGTTTCGTGCTACGCGGCGCGGAAAGCCATTCGGTCTCGCGTTCGCCCATAAAAAGATCCCGCGATTCTTCACCGTCGCCGTGTCCGCCTTTGACGAGCACATTTTTCGCTCCCGCTTCGATGAGCCGAAGGGCCGCGTTCTGCATATCCTGTTCCGAAGCAATCTCCATGTTGGTCCATACCGACGCTTCGAAAAGATTAGGAGTGACGATCGACGCCCAGGGACACAACTCTCGTACAAGCGCCTCCTTTGCGGCACCGTCCAAAAAAGGAACGCCGTTCGACGATGCTAAGACCGGATCGAGCACCGTGGGAACCTGCTGAGCGCGCACAAAGTCCGAGACGATCCGCACGACCTTTGCCGACGTAAGCATTCCGATCTTAATAGCATCGATCGTTACGTCCTCTCCGAGGGCGGCAAGTTGAGCTTCGACGATGTCCGCATGGACGGGATTGGTCGAAAGAACGCCGCGCGTATTCTGGACCGTGACCGCTGTGACAACACTCAGCCCATGAACGCCGAGTTGACTGAACGTCTTAAGATCGGCCTGAATACCGGCGCCACCCGTGGGATCGGAACCGCCAATGGCAAGGGCAATCGGCGGAGGGTCGCTCAGAGAGCGACCGGTCGAAGTAGAAAAATTACGATGAGCTTTGGAAGGAGTCATTTCCGCTTTCCCCACGCTGGCATTATCCAGATCGGGTCCGTGTAGCACGGTGCTGCTACGAAGGGTATCTCTCAGCCGCTCGAATGACGAGCAGCACCCCTATCGGAAGATCATTTGAAACGAGTAGCAGAGAAAGAAGAATTCCGATTTCAGGATTACAATGCCTGGTCTGTAATCCAAAAACAAATTCAGACCATTACTGAATCTTTAGTTTAATATCGAATCCAGCTTCGATGAGCCGTGTCGGTGGACTGATGAGTCCGCTGGCCGCGGGAGTTGTCCGCTCGTAGTGATAGAACGCCTCCATCGTAAGCTGCTGGCTCACGTTGTAGGTCACGCGCGGCTCGATCGTCGTCTTCGTCAGGCCACCGTTGCTAATGCCACCGGGATTATCGGTGCTGATGGTCCAGAAGTTATAGTAACTGTCCTCGGAGATCGTCTCGCTGAGCGTAAAGCTCGCCCCGAATTCGTTCTTGAGATTCAGTTTCAGGAACGGAATTACCAGTCCCTGACGGGAATAGTTAGCGGTCACTCCGACGGTCGTGGAAAGCCGCTTTGTAATACGGGTCGAAGCATAATCGGCGGCCCACTCGGTCTGGGAATCGTAGTTCACGCTCGAGGTCAGGCGACCGTTCCATAATTTGTCCCAGGACATATCGAGCGCGATGAGCGGCCGAAAGCCATAGACGATCGTCTGCAGGGTCGTAAGGTCGAGCGTATCGCCCGGGTTCTGGTTGAACGAACGCCGGTACGTCCCCGTATACGCACTGCGGAACCCGACGTGATCGGCAAAACTAAAGAGTGGGAATTTTTCCATGCCGGTCCAGCTAAACGAATAATTGAGCCGTGGCAGGTATTCGCGCAGCCAGCTCGTAAAGAAAGGCAGCGTTTCGAAGCCCTGCATGAAGGCGTTCTGCTCGATCTGGTTGTGGAGCTGTGTCGGCAGCACGAACCGAGCGGTATCGGCCGTCGGATTGGCGATCCCCATTCCCCGCTCTGCATTGATGACCATCTCATCGTACTTCTGGCCGACGCGCAGGATGCCGCTCTGCAAAATACTGGAGCCGATAAAAGGCAGTGGCGGGATCGAAAAGAAGGTCCGTGAGATGTCGCCCGACTTCACGGTATAGAGTAGATTGGGGTAACCATATTGGTCGATCCGGAGCGCGTCCTGCTCGGCGTAACCGAACGAGACTTTCCAGTTCAGGTTGATCGAGGCCCCGCTCCAGAGCGGCCGGCTCGTCGTAAGCTCGAAGTTATTCGTTTCGTTGAAAGCATCGGTGACGTCCACGTTTCCACCATACGGGTCCGGTGCTCGCAGCCCATGCCGTACAGAAAAGGTAAGCCATGGGAACGCATTATTCCAATGGAAGAGCAGCCGGCCGGCCGGATCGGTAATAAGGCCGAGTTGGTACGCTCGCGAAGGGCCATTCTGGTCGTCCTCCGGCGCAAAAAATCCGCGCGCGAGGAAATTCGTGATGCCCGGTCCATCGCCCGCAAGCGCATTGTTCAGGCTCGAATTCGTCTGCGTAAAGTTGAGCCGCGTCCCGTTCCAATCGAAAAGCGGCTTCTGGATCACATTCTGCAATACCTGCTTGAATGTGATGGGCGGCGTTTCAGGAACTTCCTCGACCACCTCGGGCGGCTGCGGCGCAAGGACGGGCGGCGCTTCCGGCGTCAGCGTCGTATCGATCGTATATTCGCGGTCGATTTCTCCCTGGGTTCCCACGCCACGGCTGTGGACCTTGTTCGTGTCGATCGGGGTCGGAACGTTCTTTACACCCGGCGTATGTAGCGTATCGGTAATATATTGCGAGCGACCGAGCGGATTAGGCCGCGCCTGCGGACGCATGTGCTCGCCGCGCTCGACCTGGTTACGCGGCTCTTCGTTCGGCGGCGAGGGCGGCGATTCCCGCTCTTCCCCACCGCGGTTCGGAAGTTCTTCCGGCGTTACGCCGAGTTCGCCGCGCTCGCGTTCCCGCCCGCGGCCGCGCTGGGGCGGTTCTTCGCCCAAAGGCTTTCCGAACAATAAAATTCCCAGGTCCCGAAGGTTGAATTCCAGTCCGGTCGTGATCGTATTGTTCCAGGCCGACTGCTTCGCGTTCTGAAGCCCCGTTTGCGCGTTCAGCCATTTATATTCGACCCGGTAATCGAAGACCGGGCGCACCAACTTTTCAACCCCAAAAAGTCCGGGCAGGCGCGGAGAAGTCCCCATATGGACCTTCTGGCTCTCGTTAAAATCGATCCCCGGCCGTACGAGCGCGCCGTTCTTGAGAAAAATATCGCTCTCGATATCGTGCAGGCTCCGCTGGTAGTAATAGACGCTGTCATAATTATAGATCGGGTCTCCGTTCGCATCGTAGCTCGTCGGCTTGTTGAAAACGGTATAGGTCTCGAGCGGCACGAGATTGCTCGAAACATCGAGCGAATAATCGAACGCCGGCGAAAGCAGGCCGCCCTCGAACGGCTTCCAGTTGATCTGCATGCCGCGCGTCGCCGTGAAGACGCGGTTTACGAGCGGCACCCGGCTTTGAAGCACGTTCAGTGTATCCTGATGGGTTCCTTCCGGCGGCAGCGTGAGCGTGGAAAGCTGCGTCAGCGAATGGTCCCGCCCGCGCGTCGCGGCGACGGCGAAGGAGACATTGCTCGGCAACAGATTGATCTTCCACTGCGAGTACGGCCCGATGATGGGCGTCGTGGTCCCCCACCACGTGAGCGGCATAATGCCGAGCCCCGGTAACGGCGGCAACGAATACCGCGCGGAAGCCGTCCACGACCACGTATAATCGTATTGGTACTGCGGCGAGCGCAGGTACGCTTCGCCATAACCGAATCCGAAATCGAGCCGGTTGACGAACGCCGGAAGGAGGAAGAAGGAACCTGGGAACCGGAGCGCGATGTCGCTCAGCCCGATCGAGTTCTTGACCTGCAGCGTCTGGTTGTTCGTCGTGAGCGAGTCGATCAGATTTTGTTTTTCGGTCGCCGTATAGCCGGAGGCATTTTGGATCGTCGTAATCGCATTGGCGAGATTCTCGTCGGTATTGACAATATATTTCGGCGTAATGATGGACTCTGCATGCGAGACCGTCAGCGGAAGTTTCGATTGTTTGTCCTCCATCCATTTTGGAAGGATCTTTTCCATGCCGAAAACGCCGGTGACGTTCCAGTTGAAGTTCGTCGAGCGCGTGGTATTGAACCGCTCATCGACCCGGTGAAAATCGGCACTCTCATCGACGATGCCGGCATCGATCTTGCCGAACTCGGCCAATTTCAGTTCCGTGGAACCGTTCCATGCGAGCCCCGCCTGGTCGTTCGCTTGCAGGAGCCGCAGTTCGTCCCACCAGACGTCGGTCGTCAGGCAGCTCTGGTGCGTCATGTTCTGGACCCCGAGCACGAAATACGGCGCGTCGGTGAGCGTCGGGCTGCCGACCACGGTGTAATACGCAAAGGGGACGCTGGGGTCTTGCTCGGTGATCTCGCTCGAGTCCGCCTTTCGTTTTACTTTTAAATTGGTCAGTTCGTTAAAATCGACGTGCAGGTTCTGCCATCCCCCGATAAGGGGCCGGCGGTATTCGTAGTAATCGTATTGGTCGGAACCGAACCGCCAATAGACCCAGACCCGGCCGTTCGTATCCGCCACGGTATTGAGCGGAGCATTATTCGGGATCGTTGCACTGTCGCCATGGACCCAGATCGCCATCGACTGGTAATTGAAAAGGTCGTTCGGGGATGGAAACAGGCGTTGCGCTTCGCGGCGGCCCGTATCATTGATACAGACCAGGTGCATCCTGAGCGACTGCTCGTCGCCCGGAATATAGGTCGTCGCCGAAGGCTGGAGCGTGGTCTGCGCACCGGGCGGAGGATAATAAAACGTTGGGAACCCGCTGTTATTATAGAGGTCGACATAATCGATCTTCAGGGACGTATCCGAAATCGGATTGAGCGAATTGAGGCCGACGGTCCCGCGGGTCCACTGGCTGCCGACCAGCATCACGGCAAAGAGCTCCACCTGGACCGGATGAGAATAGCCGTTCGTCCAGATCCGATAATAATTGATGTTGCTGAAAGTGCTGTCCTGCGTGCCGACGATCCGCTTATAATCGGCGAGCGGAATGCGCATCTGGAACCAGGTGGGGTCCTGGTTGCCATGGCCGATGATGAACGGGTTCCTCGCGGGATCGGCGCTGAGCGGGATTTCGTACTCGTAGTATCCGTTCGTGAGATCGACCGCGCCGTTGCTGTTCAAGTCCTCGTTATCGGGCTTGAGTCCGGAAAAGGCATCGTTTTCGTTCCCCTCCTGTCCGTTTTCGCTGGTCCCGTCGGGATTATCCCACGGCTGGTCGCTGGGAACGGTTACCGAGCCATTGAACGTGCCGGTATAGTTGTCGTTGCTCGGGTCGTCCTTATTCCAGGCGCCGGGCCACATTTGTTGTTCCTGGGCATCGGTCAGGCCATCGAGCCCGACGTCCTCCCCGGGATCGTAACGACCGTTGGCGTTCCGGTCCTCGTTCTCGAGCCGCTTGTCGGGAATAATATCTTCCGAGATTTGCCCGATGTCGAGTTTCAATTTCGCGTTCGGTACGTCCGAGGCATCCAGGTCGTCGATCTTGACCCAGAGCTGGATCGCGTCCGTATTGGTGGCGGCGACATTGAGGCCCGGCGCATACTGCATCATCCCGCCCCAGATCTGCGGGGAACCGAGGGCCGCCGCGTTCGGCGTCGGATTGTAAATACCCGGCTTCGTCGGGTCGAACAGGTAATTCATCGTCGTCGCCGGTTGTCCGGCCTGCGCGGTCTGCTGGTTCGTGATGTTCGTCTGCGGAACCAATTGCCCGCCGTTCACCGCCGTGGGCGGACCCCACCGCGTTTTTCCTTTCAACTGGTTGATCGGATTGTTCCAGTATTCGCTGTCGGGCGCGGTACCCGAAGGGACGGTCGCAAGGAAAACGCTATCGGCCGGCTGCGACGCCGGGACCCAGCGGCCATAGTTCAGGTACAGTGGGAACTCGTTCAGCCCGCCTTCGAAATCGTCTAAATAAGCGATCGAAGCGCCATTATCGACCGCCATCGGCGATTTTTCAGTATTCGGGTTTGGGAGCGAAATAGCAGCGTCGATCTTCGCATCGAGCTCCGACTTGTCTTTCAGGTTGAAGATGGGAAGGGCGTTCAACGCGTCCGTCAGGAACGGGGCATCGAATTTATAACCGCCGTCCATGCCGATCACCCAGTTCGAGAGCGGCTCTTCGCCCTGCCGCGTCTTGAGTGTTGGAAGCGACATCGAATAATTCATAAACGTCGTTCCAATGGCGCCTTTGTTATTGCCTTCGTCGTCGAAGAGCGGGACTTCGGCGCGCATCGCGAGAATATTTTTTGTCGCGTTCGTGAAAATATCGTGGACGTCGTACTCGACGTTGATCTGCCCGGTATTCAGCAGGTCCGTATTCAGGATGGTCACCGTTCCCGAATTATAATCGACGCGGAAATCGGTCCCTTCCACCAGTTGGGTCGCGCCGATCGTGACGCGTACGCTCCCCTCGACCAGATTGAACGCCCCCAGGTTCAGCGTCGCAGAAACCCCGCCCGTGAACTTGACATTGATCGAAGTAAGACTGGTCTCGGTAAGGCGGAGCGTCTCCTGTTCGGTCGTATAAATTTCAGGGAGATAAAAACTCGAGTCCGGCTTGTAGGTGGGGTCTTTCTTTTGTTGCTGCTTATTGAAATTCGCGATCACGCTTCCGAACGGTTCGAGATACGGAAAAATAAGGGTTCCCGTCTTTGGATCGACGATAAAATCGCCGTTGGTAAATTGTGAACCAAAATCGATGAGGCCGTCCGGCGATTTCGAAGAGGGAGAGGTATTATTATACCGGTCGAGTCCCATGATGGAGATCGTTTTCAGCGGTTCGCCCCCTTTGGCGGTGGGAAGATATTCGTGCTGGTGGCCGCCGGGCGCGGTGACGATAATGCGAGTCGAAAAAGTCGCAGCATCGAAGTTTATTCCGCCAATATAATAGGTGCTTTTAACGATATTCTTCCATTCCGGAGAACTCGGGTTCTTGAACGTCGCCATTGGCTTCAGCAGCTTTAAGACGATCGTATCGCTCGATGTTCCTTCCCCGTATTGACTTGCCACGGCGCCATTTCTATAGGTCTGATAGCTTACTGCCATTGCAAGATTATCGTCCGGCTCCTGATTGAGGACCAGGACTCCGGTATATTCGTCCACCGTATACCGGTTTGTGTCCAGCCTGATCCAATTCCCGGTAACGGCTCCGGGCTGTTGTGCCAGGCGATAACTTTCGTTATAGAGGCCATTCAACCCAATGGCTGGCAGAGAATAATAAG
>JAJPIQ010000054.1 GCA_021324685.1 Bacteroidota bacterium | reverse complement strand
TCCGACGAGGACGTCCATTGGGTCCCCGATCCGGAATCGAATTCCATCGCCATTATCGTACAGCACCTTCACGGGAATATGCTCTCCCGGTTCACCGATTTCCTCACCACCGATGGCGAAAAACCGACGCGGGACCGGGACGAGGAATTCATCGAACACGAACTTCGGCTGCCGGACCTGAAACGAATGTGGAGCGAAGGCTGGGAATGCGTTTTTGCCGCCGTACGGCCGCTCGATGAAGGCGATTTAGGGCGGGAAGTATTTATCCGGGGAGAGTCCCATACGGTCATGGAAGCGCTGCTCCGGGCACTCGGCCATTTTGCGTATCATACGGGACAGATCGTCTATATCGGCAAGCACCGAAAAGCGGCCGAATGGAAAACACTATCTATTCCAAAGACCAGATAGCGGCAAACCCGATAACTCCGAACATCCGATAGCAGAAAAAAAAAGAAGTACGAATTATCCGATAATTCGTACTTCATTCTTGTCGTTACCTGGTGTCTGTGCGGGAGGGGGGACTTGAACCCCCATGCCTCGCGGCGCTACCACCTCAAAGTAGTGCGTCTGCCAATTTCGCCACTCCCGCTGGTTGTCGGTGCTAAGTATTAAGCGCTCAGCGCTTTGTTAATACTGCTCAGTGCCTGGTGTAATTGTGCTAAGTGCGTATCTTAATCTTAAGACCTTTTCTCGGCACTCTCCCGGCACTGTTCTCGGCGGGTCAAAACTCAGGCTGCCTCAGGGCGGTTCCGATGAAACGAGGATTTTATCTCGCCGTTACGCATGTTTTTCCAGGAGCGGCTCGTGATGGTTATCAACGCACGAATTAAAATAAAAGGTTAATTCCACCATCTACACCCCGCCGTATTGTATACGCGAAGGCGAAGATGAAATGATCAGGGTTGCAATGCACCATCAAAAGTTATTGAGCATACTCACTCTTTGAATTGTGCAATATGTTGATTGCATCAGGGTCGCTTTTGGGAGGAGTTAAAACCGATGATCCTTTCCTGCATAACCAATCTAATTGTTTTTGTGTGCATGGAAGCGCTGCTTCCATGGCCGGGAAGCAGCGCTTCCCGGCACGCGACACTATTGCAAGGCTGGGTGCTGAAGTCCGGCAAACAGATGATTTCATTTAACCGAAAGCCTTGCGTCGTAAATTGAAGTTCGATGCATTCTCGAATGGCACTGCGAGCGACGGCCTTGATCTTCCTCCTGCTGGGGTCGTTCACTGTTTTTCATTCGATCGCTTTTGCAGCTTCGCCATCGTCTGATTCCGTAAAACGAGCGTCCGATACTGCCTGCAATTGCCAACCTTCGATTCCGCTTGAGATTGCAACTTCATCTCTAGTTGTAGGCGTCCTCGAATATGAAAGTTCCCGAGTTATTTTCGACGATACTCTTCCACAGCAAAATGCCTCTGCTGCTCTAATCGCACCAACGCTCCTGTTATACATGCTGTCTTTGGCCCCTATAGCAAATTGGACGTCGGGGTGTGACGCCAACGCTTGGAATACTGTCTGGATTGGTTTCCTATCTCAGGTGACTTCCATCGCTGTATACGGTGCATCATACGGGTTCACTCATGTTTTGAATCTGAATAAGTTTTATTGGCCGGAGTATCTCGCGCTTGGCGTGGTTCCCGCAGCAATCACCTCGTTGTGGTACAATATCTTTTTGCATCCGCGTCCAAAAGATCACAACTCGGACCAGGGAATGTATCTGATACCGTCTGTGAATGGAGAAAAGTCACTCGCGTTGAACTTTGGCATGCGCTTTTAAATAACCTCTACGCGCGCGCAATTTATTTTTCTTCTGAGTTATTAGATTTAAGAGAGGGTTCCCTCGGTTATTCCTTGGCCGGTGCGGGGCTTGGTATCTTAATTCTGAGTTCCGCACTTTTACTAAGTGGGATAATACCAAAGACCTATTTGGGTCTATATTGTGGTCTTTCGCTGCCCTTAGTTGCAATTGCCCAATTTGCGTATGATGTAACCATTAAATAATCATATACAAAACCTTTTTTACGCGCTCGATAAGTTGGGGATATTCCGTCTTACACCGCCCATTCTCTTGGTTCGCGTAGGACGGCTTCGAGATCGGCTTCGGGCGAGCCGGGGGCGGGGTGGACGTCGTACTCCCAGCGGGCGACGGCGGGCAGGCTCATGAGGATGCTCTCGATGCGGCCGTTGGTTTCGAGGCCGAAGCGGGTGCCACGGTCGTAGATCAGGTTGAACTCCACGTAACGCCCGCGGCGGAGGAGCTGCCAGCGTTTTTCCTCTTCGGTGAAGGGTTCGTTCCGGTGTTTTTCAACGATGGGAACGTAGGCCGGAAGGAACGCATGGGCGGCGTCCTGCACGAAGGCGAATAACTGTTCCCGCTCCCGCGCGGTGGTACCGGAAAGATGGTCGAAAAAGATCCCGCCGATGCCGCGCGTCTCTTCCCGGTGCTTGATATAAAAATACTCGTCGCACCATTTTTTAAATCGGGGATAATAGGTCAGGTCGTGCTTATCGCAGGCGATCTTGAGCGTCCGGTGGAAATGGAACGCATCTTCTTCGTCGAGATAATAGGGCGTAAGGTCGGCGCCGCCGCCGAACCACGCTTCGCGGTCCGATTGCTCGAAATAGCGGAAGTTCGCATGGACGGTCGGAATTTTTGGCGAGCGCGGATGGAGCACCAGCGAAATACCGGTCGCAAAAAAGGAGACGTGTTTATCCGCCGTCGATTCGGGCGCTTCGCCATGGACGGCGGAAAAGTTCACGCCCGCTTTTTCGAAGACGGCGCCATCGGTCAGGATGCGCGTGCGCCCTCCGCCGCCGCCCGGGCGGTGCCAGGTCTCCTGAAAGAATGTTTCGGCGCCGTCCAGAATTTCGAGCGTCGAGCAAATTTCATTTTGCACCGCTCGAAAAAGTTCTTCGGCGCGCGTTCGAAGGGAGTATTGAACTTCGACCATGCTCATGCGTGGGCCGTCTCTTTCCGATAGGCCTGTTTTGCGGCGCGCACGAACGCGCGCGCGTTTTCCGGATCGACGTCCGGCGTAATGCCGTGCCCGAGATTGAAGATATGACCGCGAGGGCCGCCCATACTCCGCGCGATCGCATCTACTTTTTCTGCGATGACCGCCTCCGTCGCGTACAGCACGGCCGGGTCTAAGTTCCCTTGGAGTGCGATGCTATTGCCCAGGAGCGCCTTCGCTTCGGAAAGATCGACGGTCCAGTCGAGCCCGATCACATCGCAGCCGGTCGCAGCGATCTCCGAAAGCGAATGGTTCGCGCCTTTGCAAAAGACGACGATCGGGGCATCGTGGTGCGTTTCGTTCTTCACGATCCGAATGATCTCGCCGATATATTCGAGCGAAAACTCGTGAAAATCGTGCGGTGTAAGGATGCCGGCCCACGTATCGAAGATCTGGACGATATCCGCTCCGGCTTCGATCTGGGCGATCAGGTATTGCGCAACGGCGTCGGTGAGTTTGCGAAGCAAAAGGTGTGCATCTTCCGAACGGGTAAAGAGCATCTGCTTGGCATGATGGAAATCCTTCGAGCCTTCGCCCTCGACCATATAGGCAAAGAGGGTCCATGGCGCGCCGGAAAATCCGATGAGCGGGACGCGGCCATTCAGTTTTTCTTTTGTGACCTTTATTGCCTCGGTGACATAAGAAAGCTTTTGGACAATGTTCGCATCGGTGAGCGCCTTGATCTGTTTATAGAGCCGAACGGGGTCCGAAAAGCGGGGACCGCGGCCCTCTTCGATCGTCAGTTCCATGCCCATCGCTTCCGGAACGACGAGAATATCCGAAAAAATGATCGCCGCATCGACTCCGACGAGATCGACCGGTTGAATGGTCACCTCGGCGGCGAGTTCCGGCGTCCGGACCATTTCGAGGAACGAATGTTTCGCTCGTATCGCGCGGTACTCCGGCAGGTAGCGTCCGGCCTGCCGCATGAACCAGACGGGCGCCCGCTCGACCGGTTCCATACGTGCCGCTCGGACGAGAAGATCGTTTTTTAATTCAACCGATTTTTTTAATTCACTCACAATTGTAGATAACGTATAATGTCCTCTGCCAAACTGGCCTGGTCGGACTTTCGCGCGACGATCTCGGGCCGGCGGTGCAGTGCTTCCTCGACTGCTTTGGCCGTTGTTTCCCCGATGGTTGCCAGCGCCGGAAGTTCACGTAACATTCCACTCGCCATTTCCGCAAGGGTCCGAACAAAATATTGGACGGCCGATGGCGAAAAAAATGCGATCACATCGGGCCGCGGGCCAGACTCCAGCATGGTCAGCAGGCGCGCCGCATCGCCGAGCGTGGGCCCTTCCGTATGATAAAGCGTAACACGTACCGGATGCGCTCCCATTTCCGTGAGCGCGTGTTCGAGTACGTCGAGCCCGATCTGCGATTGCAGCAGGAGCACCGCTTTGCCTTCGAGCGCACTTGTCTGGAAGGATGCGGCGAGTTCATGCGCGCCGCCATGGAGCGGCACGGGTAGCCCGGCTTCGATCGAGAAGCGTGAAAGTTCCTTTGCCGTTGCCATTCCCACGGCGCCAAAGCGCGCGTGGAGCCGGATCGCTTCTAAAATTCCGAGTTCGTTCGCGCGTTCCGCAAAAAAATGGACGGAGGTAGGGCTGGAAAGAATGATGCTCGAGAACGCGCCTTCCGCCGCGCCGGTAAGCGCACGATCGACCGCGCGGAGGTCCTTCGGAAACTCGAACGAGATCATCGGCAGCTCATGGACCGTAATGCGGACCGATGTGAGCAGCCGATGGAGTTCGTCCTGCTCCGAAGAACGAATCCGAGGGCGCGTGAGCAGCACGTTCGGCATTAGGCCTCCGGATTGGGGTCGGACCCGAGCGCATCCGAAGCTGTCCAAAAACCGGAAGCATCCCGAGATCCATCTTCGAGTAATTCCTTCCCGCCCATAGCGATCAGCGTTTGCGCAAGTTCATTCCCGATCCGTTCCGGCTCTTTCGGCGTCCCGGTATGAACGCCACGGACGATCGACGTCCCGTCCAGCGCAGCAACGCACGCGGAAAGCTCCAATGTCCCTCCGATAATTTTTCCGTAGGCCCCGATCGGCACCTGACATCCTCCGCCTAATGAGGCCAGCAGTGCGCGTTCGGCCGTAACGGCCGCGCGCGTGAAGGGGTGTTCCAGTCCTTCGAGCAAAGTGAGTGTGTCCCGGTCGTCCGATCGGCATTCGATGCCGAGCGCGCCTTGCCCTACGGCCGGAAGGACCCATTCCATCGAAATTTCGTGTACAACATGCTCCATTAGGTCGAGCCGCTCCAGGCCCGCCTTCGCAAGCACCATGCCGTCCCAGTTCGATTCCATCAGCTTTCGAATCCGCGTCGGCACATTGCCGCGAATATCGACAATTCGAAAGTCGGGCCGCTTTGCGAGCAACTGAGCTTTTCGGCGCAGGCTGCCGGTCGCGACCGAAGCGCCGTCCGGAAGGTCCAGCAAGGTGGTATTCTTATCCCTCGATAAAAAAACATCCTGCACACTCGCACGCATGGGAACCGCGCCGAGCCGGAGGCCATCGGGAAGGACCGTCGGAAGGTCTTTGAGGCTGTGGACGGCAATATCGATCGTCCGGTCGAGCAGGGCCTGCTCGATCTCTTTCGTAAAGACCCCCTTGCCGCCGATCTCCGAAAGGGAGTCGGCCAGGTTTTTATCGCCCGTCGTATGAATGATCTCGATCGTTACTTCGAGCGACGGGAACTGTTGTTTCAGCAGGGCTTCAACGTGATGCGCCTGCCAGAGGGCGAGGTCGCTTCCACGGGAACCGATAATCAGTCGTTGTTTCGTCACAGCTAAATTTAGTGTTCGTCCTTATCGAGCCCGAAGAGTTCGCGGGCGAGTGCGATTCGCGAAAGCGCGTCCGGGTCACGGTCCGCACCGTTCACTTCCTTGAGTGATACGGTCGGTTGGTGCAGCAGCCGGTTCATCATACGGCGCGACATTTCTTCGACGAGCGCGAACGAGCGTTCATCGAGTTTGTGCCGATTTCGGTCGAGCTCTTCTTTGCGAACGGCCTCGAACCGGTCGCGCAATTCTTTGATGGTCGGTCCCGCTTCGAGCCGGGCAATGCCGGAGAGGAAGCGTTCGATCTCTTCTTCGATGATGGCTTCGGCCTTGGGAACTTCTAAGCGCCGGCGTTCGGTGTTGCGGTCCACGATCGTGCGAAGATCGTCGATGTCCTTCAGGAATACGTTCGAAAGCGAACCGACGGCCGGATCGATGTCTCGCGGAACGGCGATATCGATCATCACAAGAGGGGAAGATGACGTCCGCTTTGCCATCGCCGCTTTCAAGGCCGGTTCGGTGAGGACGTAATCCGGCGCGGAGGTCGCCGAAACGATAATATCGGCGAGCGGAAGCACGTCATCGAGCGCGGCGAGCGAGATCGTTTCGATCGGGATCTCCGGTGCCTGCAAGCGGACGCGATCCGCAAGTTCCCGCGCGCGTTCCGGACTGCGGTTGGCGACCGTGATGCGTCCGGCATGGCGTTCGGCAAAATGCTTCGCGGTGAGTTCTCCGGTTTCGCCGGCCCCGATCACGAGCACATGCCGAAATCGAAGGTCATCGTAAATTTTTCGAGCGAATTCCACCGCGGCATAGGACACCGTTGCCGCACCTTCGAAGAGCGACGTTTCGGAAATGACCCGTTTCCCAACGCGAAACGCTGCCTGCGCGAGCTTGCCCAGGAACGCTCCGGAGGCTTCCGTTTCCTGGCTTTTCCGAAACGCTTCCTTGACCTGCGCAAAAATTTGCTGATCGCCCAGGATCTGCGAATCGATCCCGGCCGTCACGCGAAAGAGTTGCCGGATGGCACTCGACGCCGTGTAGTGCTCGAAATAGGGTGCGAAGGTCTCGCGCGAAACACGTTTCCGATCGAGTACGGCATGGACCAGACGGTCGCTTTCGAGCGAATCCGATTCGTTCAGTCCGGCATAGATTTCGGTCCGATTGCAGGTCGAAAGTACGAGCGCTTCGGCACCCAGTTCGCGAAGTTCCCCCAGCACCGCCGTCCGTTCGGCTTCTGAAAGTTCCAGTTGCTCGCGTACTTCCACCGGCGCACGCTGGTGGGAAATGCTAACGGCAATCAGGGAGTGCGGCATCGAGTCGTGGAGGGAAGGTCAAAGAAAACTATGGAACGAAGTGCCGATCCAATTCACAATCGTCATCGAAAGGATCGTGAGTGCAAAGCCGGACATCCAGAAAAGGACGAGCCGGCGGCCTTCCAGGTGAACGACCTTGCGGACGAGCAGCGTCACGCCGAAGAGAAGCCAGACGAGGAGGGTCATCAACACCTTGGGGTCGGTCAGGAACTGTGCCGTGCTTACGCCGAGCGGAATGCGGGTATAGAGCACGGCTCCCAGTGCGATCGAAAACGTAAGGAAGATGAATCCAAAGGCCGTTGCCCGAAGTCCGTATCGCTCCAATCGTTCGAGGCTCGGAATATGTTCGAAGATCGCGCCAAATTCGTTCCTACGAATGGCGCGATAGAGTAGAAGATAGAGGCTGCCATAGATCGCCGCGAGCATGAGCGCGGCATAACCGAAGATCGAGGTCGTCACGTGAAGATTGAAGATCGGGTCCCGGAGGATCGTCCGCGTTTCGACGATCGTCTCGCCGGAAATCGTTATCGAGGAAACGAGCTGCAGCAGAAAGGAGACGGCCGTTACGAAGAAACCGGTTCCCGACGTTTCCCGCGATGTACGCAGCTCGGCAAAGACGTACACCGCAAAGAGCGTAAACGCTAACAGGGAAAAAAGCTCATAGACCGTCGCGACCAGGTCGTGATGGTAAACTGCCGTGTAGGTCCCGATATAGACCGCGTGGAGCGCCAGCACGAGGTAGGCCGCCGGGACGGCATACTTCAATCGTTCGGTTTGGCTGACGGTGCGAAAAAACGTCCGGGCAAAATACAGCGTGAGGCCCGCATAGACGGCGGGCAGGAGGACCCGGAGCGTCGTGACGAGAGCTTCCATGCTGAAGACCGAAAACAGCCGGAGTACAAAAAACGTTACCGCGTAGGGGCCGCCGCCGGTACCCGTTCCAGGCGGCGCATCATCATCAGGGCGACGATTGCGAGCGCAAAAAGGATCGCGTAAAGCAGACCGAATCCGGCCAGGTCGAGCAATGCGCCCGCGACCGCCGCGAGAAAGCACGGGAGCGCCATCATGGAGTTGAAAAGGCCGATATAGGTCGCGCGATCGTGCGTGGGGCTAAGTTCGATCAGGTAGGTCATTCCACCGATCGTCGTTCCGGCATCGACGGCGGCCGCAAGCGCGAACACGATCGCATATCCGAGCCGTGGCAGCGGAAAGAAGACGTACAAGAGGACAACAAACGGAAGCAGGACCGCAAACAACGTCGCCGTTTCGAGACAGGCTTTGGCGCTCTTCCGGTCGGTCAGGTATTCCCAAAGAAAATTCCCAAGGAGGATGCCCGTGCAATCGGCGGCGATGAAGATCCCAAGATCGCTGGTCTGGAATCCGAGCTTCCGGTGGGCGAACAGGACCAGGAACGGGACTCCGATCGTCCACGTGCCGAGGACCAGGCGGGTATGCAGATATTTGGCAAAACGGGGGTCTGTTCGATAGATGCTCCATCCTTCGCGCATGTGCTCGCGCAGCGTCCGCTCATCGGGAACGCTTTTGGATCGTGGTTCCCGCATCGCGGCCATAAAACCGAGCCCAATCGTTACGATCGCAGCGCCGACGAGAAACACGATCCCAAAATTTTTGGGGAAAGGAGATCCTTTTAAAAAGATCGAGATCGTCGCCGCGCCCACCGTGATGGAAAGGAGCGAAGCGAGCGAAAGCCGCAGGCCGAAGAATCGACCGCGCCGCCGCTCCGGGATCGTTTTTGCTACCAACTCGAGAAAAACCACTCCGCTCAATCCCGCCCCGCCGGCAAAGAGCGCATAAAAGAAAATGCTGAAAGCAAGGAGCAGTCCCGCAGAGGGCTGCATGAGCGTAACTCCGGCCAGCGCGAACAAGGCGAACCCCCGAATCCACCAGCCGACCCGGTACAACGGTAACTTTTTCGGCAGGTGAACGACGAACGAGGCCGCCACGAACTGGGGTAAATACCAGCCGATCGTCTCGAACTGCGAAACGAAGCCGATCAGGGCGCTCGAGTGGGTGAGATGCGAAAAAAAGCTGGGAATGACGGTCGAGTGCGAAACGAAATACGTTCCCAAGCCATAGAGCACTCCATTCGTGATGCCGAGCCGGAAATTGCGACGGTCATTCCGTACCGAAAGCCTCTGGAATTTTTCGGCTTGCGGACGTAGTATGGGAAGTGCAGGTTCCGGCATTGGGATTGAAATTCGGCAAGGGCCGGACGGGTGCCACGGTCCGTATCGTGGACGTTAAGACGAGAGCGCTGTTTCGTATTTTGCCTGCAGCAGACCCTGTGCAATCAGGCTTTCGGCGATCTGGACCGCATCGAGCGCGGCACCTTTTAAGAGCTGGTCTCCGCTCGCGAAGAGATCGATCGCATGAGGATTGCTGACATCATGCCGAAGGTGGCCGACGAGCACGTCGAAGATGCCGCTGGCCTCGTTCGGCATCGGGAAATGATTACCGTTGCGGTCGTCCATTACGCGAACGCCTGGGAACTCACCAAGGGCGGTGCGCGCCGCATCGAGCGAGGGCCGCGCTCCTTCGAACTCGATGTTAATGCTCTCGGAGTGTGCGCGAAAAACAGGAACGCGGACGCACGTGGCGGTCACCTGCATACGTTCGTCGTGCAAAATCTTTTTCGTCTCCTGGATCATTTTCCATTCTTCACCATTATACCCGGCTTCATTCACGGCGGAATTATGGCAAAAGAGATTGAAGGCAATGGGGTGGGGAAATACGGAACCTTCAGACGGCCGGCCGAGCAGGTAGTCATGGACCTGTCGTTCGAGTTCCTGCATGGCTTTCGCTCCGGCGCCGCTCACCGCCTGATACGTCGAGACAACGATACGCTTGATTTTCCCGAATGTCATGAGCGGTGCGACCGCCATGAGCATTATGATCGTCGAGCAGTTCGGAACGGCGATGACACCGTGGTGCGAGCGAAGGTCGGTGGCGTTGATTTCTGGAATGACAAGCGGAACGCCGGATTCCATTCGAAATGCACTCGAGTTATCGATGATTATGCAGCCAGCCTCTTCGGCGGCGGAGCGCCACTGTTTGCTGATCTCGCTGCCGGCACTGAAGAGCGCAAGGTCAAGTCCTTGAAACGACTCTCGCGTGAGGCGTTCGAGCGCGATCGTACGCCCGCAGAAAGACAGTTGTTTCCCGGCGGAGCGATCGCTGGCAAAAAGATGAAGTTCCCGAACCGGGAAAGCGCGCGTTTCGAGCACGCGAAGCATTTCCGTGCCGACGGCGCCGGTCGCGCCCACAATACCAACAGAATAGGTTTCCAAGAAAAAAGATAACGTTTAAGAGTTCATCATAACTCTTAAGCCTTCAATCTTAATTCCGATTTTTCGATACGCGTTCTTGGCCCCGCGTTTCAATACGCGTTCTTATCGCCACGTAATACGCAGAGGACGGTGCGGGCAACGATCGTGAGATCGAACAGAAAGGACCAGTTCTCGATGTAATAAAGATCGTGCTCGATGCGGCGCTGCATCGCTTCCGGAGTTCGGGTCCCGCCACGCCAGCCGTTTACCTGCGCCCAGCCGGTGAGCCCCGGTTTTACAAAATGCCGCACCATATATTGGGCGATGATCTTGCGGTAATCTTCGGTGTGCTTAAGCATGTGCGGCCGCGGACCGACGACGGACATCTCGCCTTTTAGTACATTCCAAAACTGTGGCAGTTCGTCCATGCTCGTGCGTCGCAGCAGGCGGCCGAAGGCCGTCAGGCGGGGATCGTTGCGGGATGCTTGCACCGTATGGGCGGCAAAGGCGTCCTCGCGCATCGTACGGAACTTAAAGCAGGTGAAGGTCCGACCGTCCTCACCGGTGCGGGCTTGTTTGAAAAAGATCGGCCCGCGAGAACTTAATTTGATAAAGATCGCGCTTATGGCCAGGACGACCGGGAAAATGAGGAGCAGCACGACCAGGCTGAATGCGATGTCGAACGCCCGTTTGATCACACGGTTGGACCATACGTCGAGCGGCGCTTCGCGCATGCGCACGAGCGAAAATTCGCCGACGCGTTCGATCGTGCGCGACGCAAGCGGACCATAGGCAAGGTCGTCCGGTGTAGGAAGCAATGCGACCCGAATGCAGCGGTTTTCGCATTCGGTGACGAGCTTCGCAATCGTCTCGTCGGGGGCATCCGGCAGCGCGATGACGACTTCATCGACGGTCTCACGGCTCGCGACGCGGTCCAGATCGCGAAGAGTTCCGAGTACCATCGACGGCACGCCGCTGGCCGTTCGATCGTCATCTAAAAAGCCGAGCACGCGATAGCCATAGGCCGGTTCGCGGCGGACGGTCTCATAAAATCGCTCCCCAAAACTTCCGGCGCCGATCACAAGAATATTTTTTCTCGGCGATTTTTGCTGCCGTACGGTCGCGCGTGCCGATTGCGAAACGATGCGCATGCCAATGAGGACGAGCGGGATCGCGGGCAGCAAATAGGCGAGAAAGAGCCGCGAATAAAAATCGTAACCGCCTTGTGCAACAATCACGAGCAATAAACTTCCCGAGAGCAGGATCCCGGCGCGGCCAACGGAACGAATTTCTTCGAGCGTGGAATAACCGTTCGTTTCATGCGCGGACGCAGGGCGTCGGTACACACGCATCATGACCGCCAGCGCCGCCCAGAAGACGTTCATAAAGATTTCCAGCTCGGCATAGATCGACCAGGGTGCGCCGCGCAGGCGTTCGGGGCTTTGGGCGAAGAACGCGCCAAAGCGGACGAGCAGCATCACGTGATAGGTCACGTTGAGCAGCACGAGGTCCGTAACGAACTGAAGGAAGTTGAGGAATGCCGCGCTGGCCGTCCGCCGATGGTTGAAGCCGGAAGCGCCGATCGGAACACCGCCCGCCGCCACGCGGGAGGGAGTGATCGATTCCGACGTATTTCGCTCGAAGTTCGGCATTAGCTCTTTACGGTACGGAGCGGTTCGGGGTGCAATCGGCTGGATTCTTGCGAAGGTCCGAAGAATCCCGGCACGCATTCTTCGATAATTCGATCGAACGTTTGGAACACATGCTCCCAGGTATATTGCTGTTCGACGAGTTCTCGTGCATTACGTGCGAGGCGCAGTGCCTTCTCATCGTTCTTGAGCAGAGAAAGCGTCGCTTCTATAATTTCCTGATCGCTCGTGCGGATGAGGGCATGGACGTTGTCTTCCATGCCTTCGATCCCGCTGGCGCCGACGGGCGTCGTTACGATCGGCGTCCCGACGGCCATTGCTTCCAGCAATTTATTCTGGATGCCGGCACCGACGGTCTGCGCGTGCACCAGGACTTTCGCGCTATGAAGGAAGGGAATGATATTTTTGACATCGGCATGCAGTTCCGCACCCGGCGTCCGCTCGATGAGGCGCCGAAGTTGTTTTCCCGGCGATTTCCCGGCGACGACGAGGCGTGTCCGCGGAGAAACTTCCCGGATCTTTGGATAAATATTTTTGAGCAGCCGACGCGCCATCTGAATGTTGTGGTACGTTCCCAGATGCCCGAAGAAGATCAGTTTGTCTTCCCGCTCGCCGCCATAGAACTCGAACTCGTCGAGCGCCACGCCGTTCGAAAGGATCGCGGTCGGAAGGTCGGGATCGGCGGCGCGGATGCGGCGTTCGTCCACTTTCGAGACGAATGTAATCTTGTCGAAGCCTTCGCCCATAGCGCGCGGCTCGTAGTCTTTCAGCCGTGCGGCGTCGATCTTTCGAATGGCGTATTGAACGTGATCGCCCGGGCTTTTGAAAATCGTAAACCGTTCGCTCGCGCGCTCTTCCAGGATGACACGCGCATCCTCGGCGACCAGGAGCTTTGGCGTTTCCGTATGCGTCCGGACGAACTTTGCCGTCCTTAAAAAAAAGCAGACGATGAGGTCGTAGTCCTTCGAGGCGAGCGCACGATCGACCGCCTGCTGCATTCCGGCATCGTCGTAATAGGCGAATTCGATCGGGCGTTCTGTCACGATCGAACCGGCCACGCGAAGGGCGGCGCGGCGTTTATCGAAGGGAAGTAAATGGACATTTGCGAAGGCTTCGAGTTCCGGAATGGTCTGTGGCGTTGCCGTGCGGGCTTCGTCCAGCGAGATCAGGTCGACCTCTGCCACACGCGAAAGATGCCGAATAAGGTAGTACGCCTTGATGCGATCGCCACCGATAAGGGGGTAGGGGAATCGGTACGAAAGAAAGAGCACGCGCGGCTTGCGCGCGGCCCGCGGAGCCACATGGCTTCCGCTTGTGGGGTGAAGACTCGAAGGGTTACCGTTTACTGGACCTCGTGACATTACAAAACCTTAAAAAAATAAATAGATACGCCTCTCTGATTCGATGAACCGCGAGGTCCGAAAAGGTAACGGCGAAGAAAGGGTAATATTTTGTGCCCTGATTTCGCAGGAAACAGAGGTCCGGCAAAGTGCCGCCGAGGCGCAGCCGAGCCCGGAGAAACGTGTCGTCGATTTCAATTCAAAAGCAGGATAAGCAGTCGTTCCATCGGCCACGTGAACGCTGGGAAGGCGCGAGAGGCCCCCCGCCAAAGCCGCAGGAGCACCACTTAACTCCAAAAAGTGCAAGAATCTTCCCGTATTTTATGGCCAATTCGCAAAGAAAATAGAGCTCCCGGGTTCCGGAAGTGGCCGTTTTGATGCTTGTGGCGCTACAAATATAGCAACAGAGGGACGTAAAATCAAGACAGGGAAAAATTTTTGACCTAAAAACAGAGTGATAATGAAGTCAAAAAGAGCGATATAACAACGATAGGGAGGCCAAAAAGTATCGATAATGAAGCGCTGAATAGCAGGAGTAAGGCCAAATACCGGGACGGTAAGGCCACATAGTGGAATTTCAGAATAGAGGTGAGGTGTGGGTTGAAGCGCCTGCTTCGACCAACGGAAGCAGGCGCTTTAGCCCACACTCGTCATATCGGCCGCCGGCCCTGGATGATACGGACCAGCACCGCGATGATCGCAAGAATAAAGAGGACATGAATGATGACCCCGATATTCCAGACCGTGTAGCCAAGCAGCCACGCGATGATGAGTAATACTAAAATAGCCCAAAGCATACGCTTTTGGTAATAGATGTAAGAAGCCTACCGCAGAACGCTATCACGACAGAACGCTATCACAAAATGTGATAGCGCAATGCGCATATTTATACGATCGGCCGGCGGCCTGTGATGAGTCGAACGAGCACCAGGATCACGGCAAGCACGAGCAGCAGATGAATCAACCCGCCGGCAATGTGTGTCGCAATACCGAGCACCCAAAGTACTAAAAGAATCGCAATGATTGTCCAAAGCATAATGAATACGGTTGTCACAAGAAGCATACCATTATGAATAGGCCTTCGGATGAATCGGCCTTTCGGTTGAATCCGACTTTTCGGTGCGGGCAGAGGAGCAAAGAAACATTTGAGGCGCTCATCCGTCCCGAAAGAAAAACATCGCTTACTCAGCTTTATACTGCTCACTCATCTTTATGAAGACCTGTCGTTTAAGTCTCTCCGCTATTATTCCTGGAGTCCTGATCGCTATTGCTGCGCTTTTCAGCTCAGCCGTTCATGCTCAACAAAAGGATCCCGTTCCACCGAATGATAAAAAAGATGGCGAGCGAACATCGGTCGCCATCACGATCTACAATAACGATCTCGGCGTTGTCCGCGAAGTTCGCCGATTTACCGTGCACGAAGGCAAGAGCACAGTGCGGCTGGAAGACGTTCCGACCCGGATCGACCCGACGACGGTAAAGATCACCGACCTCGACCATCCGAAGGACCTCGACGTGCTCGAACAAAACTACGAGTACGATCTTGTCAGTCAGGAAAAGCTACTCTCGAAATATATCGATAAGACGATCGCGGTCATCGACGACAAGGGAACGAAGATCGAGGGTACGCTGCTGGCGGTCGAAGGGAATAAACTTACGCTCTCGACGCCGACGGGCATTGTAATGCTGCCCAACCTTTCGCGTTACACCATGAGCGTTCCCGAACTCTCGGGCGGGCTTATCACGAAACCGACCCTCGTCTGGCAGTTCGATGCTTCGCGGAACTTGAATGACGAACCGCTTGAAATCCTCTACCAGACGGGCGGCATGACCTGGCATGCTGAATATATCGCTGCGCTTTCGAACGATGAAAAAACGCTCGAACTCTCCGGATGGGTGAGTATTGAAAACAATAGCGGCGCTTCGTTCCCGGACGCAAACCTGAAACTCATTGCCGGCGCCCTCCACCGTGTGACCGAAGTGCAGCCGCAGTTCTTTGGGGGTGGTACGCTCCGGGCGGAAGTCGCAAAGCCGCAGTTCGAGGAACACGGGATGTTCGAATATCACGTCTACGATTTGGGCCGGCAGACGAACCTGAATAACGACGAAGTAAAACAGATTTCGCTCCTGACCGCCAATGGCGTCGGCGCTGAAAAACATTATACCTACGAAGGCGGAGGCGGCAAGGAGGTTGCGGTGACGATTGGCTTCGAAAATTCGGAGGCGAACCATCTGGGGATCCCGCTGCCCATGGGAGTGGTCCGAGTTATGAAGCGCGATAAGGACGGCGCGCTGGAATTCGTCGGAGAGGACCGGATCGAACACACTCCGCGCGACGAAAAGATCACGCTCCACGTCGGCAATGCATTCGATCTTGTCGGAGACCGGGAAGTCGTGTCCTCCCGGAGCCTGGGGGACCGCGCCAGCGAGGAGACCGTTCGCATTACACTGAAAAACCACAAGGACGAAGACGTGACGATCGATGCCATTGAAGATTTGGGTTCCGGGTGGGAGATCACGCAGCATTCAATGGGCTACGATACGAAGAACGCTTCCCAGATCGTCTTTCATGTTCCCGTCAAAGCTCGAAGCGAGCAGACCGTCACCTATACCGTCCAGCATCGGTGGTAATCGTTTTTGCACGAATGCTCCTGCGATCTGTTCTTTCCCGGCCATGAGCGATATTCTGATCAGGGAACTTCTTTCGGAGGATTCGATTCCAGAGTTGACGGACCTTTTGCATGCCGCGTACTCGCCCATGATCGAGCGCGGCGTCCACTTTTTTGCGGCCACGCAGACCGAAGCCCATACGCAGGAACGAATCCGCCGCGCGTATCTCACCTATCTCGGGCTGGAAGGCGATCGGATGATCGCTACGATCTCGCTCTACAAAGCGGTTCCCGATCATCGATGCGCACAATACCGAACGGCGTGGTGGTTCGGGCAGTTTGCCGTGCGGCCCGACCGGCAGCGCACCGGTATCGGGACGAAATTGATCGAATTGGTGGAACAACGCGCAAAACAGGGCGGGGCCTCCATGCTTGCATTAGATACTGCCGAACACGCGCGCGACCTTATTGCATACTACGAAAAGCGCGGTTTTACGTTTGCCCAATTTCAGCAATGGCCGGACGTCCGGCATCGGAGTGTGATCTTATGCAAGGCATTGTAAGCAAATTCGGGAAACAGACTCGGAAATAGCTATGATGTTCTATTTATTAAAATTATAGTAGTCCACACGCGCGGACACAGAGACAGAATCGGCGGCAGCGTTCGATCCCAAATAGGTTTTGATATAAAAATTCGATGCGGCAGTATCGCTATTGTTATGATCTTCGAATTCGATAGACCAGGAATAATATCCATTCTTCGTGCGGGTGGGTGCGGGAGTGTCGCCGGGGTAACTTAAGTTATCCGAATTGACATGAAACGAATGTGGAAGGTCCACAAGCGGTGGCATCGTACTATCCTGAAAGGCCCGGTTCGAATTTGCCCAGTTCCAGAACAGGTGAAAACTTGCCGGACACGACGATGTGCCACTCGCGACCGCGCCGGTCTGTAACAAAATTTCGTCGTTATTAATCGTCAGCGTTTTGGAAGCCTTCACTTCCTGGTTCACCCCGCAATTGCCCTCGGAAGTAGCAACGGCTGACATACAACCCGCCAAAAACGTACTGAAGATGGTTAAAGACCCGATCGAAAAAAGGAGAACGTATTTCATTTTGTCAACACAAGTTCCTTGAATACACACTGCAAATATAAGCAATAAAAAAATCGTCTCTTTTAATATGGTATATCGATCGCGTATTATGAAAATGTGCGCAATGATTCGATGCAATGCACGAAGGCTCGAACTGTTTGAGGCCGGCTCGGCTTCTGACGCGCCATGAGCGATTCGATTTGCATTGTGGGCGGCGGTGCGGGAGGGATTTTTGCCGCGCTTGCGGCCCGCCGAAAGATCGCAGAACTCGGAGCGGCGCCCATCGAGGTTCATCTTTTCGAACGAAATCCTCGGATCGGAATCAAGATCCTGATCTCCGGCGGAGGCAAATGCAATATTACGCATGCGGGCCCTGTCGCGGAATTGCTGAAGGAAGGGTTCCGACCGAAGAAAGAACAGCATTTTTTGCGTTCGGCACTATACCGCTATACTAATGAGGACGTGATCGCGCTCCTGGCGCGCCGTAATGTGACGGTCCATGCTCGCGAGAATGGGCGTGTCTTTCCAGACTCCGCGAGAGCCGGCGATGTCCTCACCGCCTTCGAACAGGAACTCGAAGCGGAGTCCGTGATGCTTCACACCGCATCCCCGGTCGAAGCAATAGAACGGACTCCGGACGGCTGGAAGCTTACCGTGCGAGGAAAACAGTTGCTCGCTCGTGCTCTTATCCTCGCCACCGGTGGCATGAGCTATTCGAAGACCGGCACGACGGGAGATGGCATTCGCTATGCACAGGCGCTCGGCCACACGATCGTTCCCGTTCGCGCGGCACTCGCGCCGATCTACTTGCGTCAAACCCCGCACGAGTCGCTGGTAGGAATTGCGCTCAGGAATGCCGAGATCTTTATTATAAAAGAGGGCAAAGCTGTAGCATCGGAACACGGCGATATGCTCATCACCCATCGCGGACTCTCGGGGCCGGCCGTGCTCGGGATCAGTAATCGTGCGGCGATCCAGATGGAAACAGGTTCGATTTCTGTGGAAGTAAACCTGTTAGGGCAACCCGAAGATATTCTTGGCGAGCGCCTTGTAGCGGAAGCGCGAACGCGGCCTCAGCAACAAGTTTCAACATGGCTCGAGGAAGTTCTGCCCAACCGGTTCGTTCCTATCGTGATCGCCCAGGCCGAGGTCCCCGGCGACCGCCGATGGAATGCCCTTCGGCGCGAAGAACGAATTCGATTAGCGACGACCCTTGCCCGGTTCTCATTCGGTCCGGTGGCAGAGGTCCCGATCGAGCGCGGCGAGGTAACCTCCGGCGGAGTGGAACTTTCGGAGGTCGATCCTAAGACGATGATGTCTCGTATTCATCCGGGACTGTTCTTTGCCGGCGAAATGCTGGACGTTGCGGGAGAGATCGGCGGGTACAATCTCCAGGCCGCGTATTCGACCGGCTGGGTCGCTGGTGAGGAAGCGATAAACTTTTTGGGAAAGCGATAATTTTTTTGGAAACTATAAATTTCATCGATTCTGCGTTTGGAAAGAGTTCGATCGATACGCAGGGAAAAAGTATTGAGTTATGTCCATCCCTCTTCTGAATTCATTATTTTTGCAAGGGTTGATGGCCTGGTGGGCTGGCAAAAGTAACTTTATTCAAGCAAAATGGGCTGGGGAATCATTACGTTTCAGAATTTTTTGAAGTGTTTTTAAAATGCTCTTTGCAATTCCATTCCGCCACATCACTTTAAAAAAGCTCTTATCGGGTCGTTCATAAACAGGCTGTGAAGAAGTGCTGGAAACGGCTTGATCATTATGGGTCATGAACTTCAGCAAGCGCGCAAACAAAAAGCAATTCTTTTGGAAAGAACAGAGACCATATCGGCGTCCGTTGCAGGCAATCGAATTATAGCATCGACGAGCGAAAGCGTAGTCGAGGAGTTTATCGAACGGGAACTCGGCGCTGCGCACACGGGCAAAAAGCAGCGCCACGTCGGTCCGCTTCCCATCATTCTGGGCATTGCCGGGCATCGGGACCTGGTCCCGGACGATGTGCCGCATTTGGAGCGCGTGCTTCGCGAGGAGTTCGAAGCCTTGAAAAAGCTCTATCCTTCGACCTCTTTTATTCTTCTTTCTGCCCTCGCGGACGGTGCCGATCGTCTCTGCGCCTGGGCCGCTCTGGACGCTGGAATGCGACTGATCAGCGTTCTTCCGATGCCCCGCGAGCTCTATGAAATGGATTTCGATGAGGCTTCGACCGTCGAATTCCGGGAGTTGCTCGGAAAATCGGAGCACTGGTTCGAGGTCCCGCTCGAGCAGCCGGAGCTTGAAAATACATTTGACGATATTTTAGAACACGCGACACCTCGTGAGCGGCAGTACGCTCGAGCCGGCGCATACATCGCCTCCCATTGCTCCATTCTGATTGCAATGTGGGACGGCATTCCGCTCGATAAAATCGGAGGAACATCGCAAATTGTGCGGTATAAACTGGAAGGAGTCCCCGAGCCATATGCCCCGCCGCACAGCGAGCTCGACGCTCCGGACAGCGGGCCGGTCTTTCAGATCGTAACGCCCCGTGAATCGGCGGAACGGCCTGATAATCCGTTCGAAATTATTCGAATGTATCCCGAGGGTTTCGAATCGATGCCCGAAGCCGAGCAGGCGTATCGCGATATTTATAAGCGCATGGAAGGCTTTAACGAGGACGCCGTAAAATATGCGGCTGAGCTGAGCGGGCACTTCGAAAAAAGCAGGGAATATGTATTTCCGAAAGCAGTTCATTCGTCAATGCCAGCTTCGCTGAAGGAAGCGCTCGACTTTTATGCGATTGCGGACGTGCTTTCGCAACGGTTTCAAAAGCGTACTTTCGCGACCGCAAAAGTATTACTCTGGTTTGTCTTTTTCGCGGCGTTGTTTTATGAGTTGTATTCCGGACCGATCGTGCAGCCGGTCATGATCGCGTTATATCTCAGCATGTTTTTGCTCGCTGGGGCTTCGTATGCGTGGGCGAACCGGCGAGGGTACCAGACGAAATATCTCGATTATCGAGCACTTGCCGAAGGCTTGAGAGTCCAGTTTTTCTGGAAACTGGCCGGACTTTCCGATTCCGCCGCCGATTATTACATGCGCAAGCAAAAAAGCGAGCTAGACTGGATCCGACATGCGGTCCGGAGCTGCATGACCGAAACTTGTCCGGAGCCGGAAACGAACGAGATATGGACCACCGAGGAAGGAATTTTAGGACGGTTGAAACTGGTGCAAAAATATTGGGTCGATGACCAGGCGACCTATTTCGGCCGTGCCGCACACCGGGACGAAGAGCAACTTCATCGCAACGAACGCTTTATCACATTCCTTTTTGGGACCACATTGCTTTTGGCGGGAATTCAACTTTTTTTACCACAGCAAAATCTTTATCTCGTCCTTTGCATTGCGATGCTGCCCGTCAGTGCGGCACTGATCCATTCGTATTTACAAAAGAACGCTCTCGCGGAGCACACCAAGCAATATGACCGCATGAGTGGATTTTATCATCGGGCAAAAATGCACCTCGAAAAACTGATTGAAAAAGGGAAATTGAAAGAGGCGCAGAATTTTGTGGCTGAACTCGGCAGGGAAGCTCTGGCCGAAAACGGAGATTGGATACTGACACACCGCGATCGACCGCTCGAAATGCCCAAAGGAGCCTAGGACGACTCCGAGAGGTAATACTATAGTTCCAATTGCAGTTCTGAGTCCTAAGTTTACATCAACGTAGGACTCAGAACTAACACGGAGCATTATTTCTTGCTGCGGCCGTTACGTGAGCGGTGGCTGTCGAAGCCATCGGACGCCATCTCGAAGTTGGACTCCCCTTGTTCGGCTTCCTCGTTCACGATCTCCATCGCGATCTGATTCAGCTTCTCGTTGGCGGCTTTTTCTTCTTCAAGGGTCTCTTCGAGCAGGTCGGCCTGGTCGTTAAAACCGAGCTGGCGCGCCCAGGTGCGTACGGTGCCATAACTGGCGATCTCGTAATGCTCGACCTTTTGCGCTGCGCCGATAATTGCGGCATCGAGTGCATTGTCGTTGATGTCCATCGAAATCAGCTCGCGGGCCTCTTCAAGAATTCCTTCCATGGCCGTGCATTTTTTACCACGGACCTTCTGGCCAGCCATCTCGAAGACCTGTTCGAGCCGATCGACCTGATTCTCGGTTTCCTGAAGATGATTTTCCATTGCCTGGCGTAGTTCGGAATTCGATACGGCTTTCGAAATGCGCGGCAATGCTTTTGTAAGCTGCGTTTCCATGTTATAAAGGTCGCGCAACTCTTCGATATAGATGTCCTGCAAAGTATTGAGTTTTGGCATGAATGACTCCTACGAAAAAACGATGATGGAATGGCAGAGTTTTTCTCTTGCCTTTTTGAAATTTTATAACGTGCGCGAAAGGAGCAAAGGACACGCCGTGAAGAGAGGATCGAAAATTAAAAAATGAGAAATAAATAAACGTAAAAAAAGACGCAAAAAAAAGTCTGCCCGGAAGCAGACTTTTATTTTTTGCGTCGGAGCCCAATGTCATTATATGGTTCCCCCGGCGGAGTCGAAAGCGAACGGACTCCTCGAAGGACCGGCCCGGATGGCCGGCCCTTTGGGGAATCGTTTCGTTTGGGTGTACGGCGATCTTCTTGCCGCTTTTCGGGATCTGGAGGATTCTTCGTCATTGCTGTTACACAGATTGCGACGAGGCCTGTTTGGTCTCTGCGTTATGCCCCAGCGTGTTAGGATCGATCCCTGCGGTACGATAGACGTTCGTCGTCGGAAGATTCGCAACCGGTAAATTTGGTGTTGCCGAATTCAACGGATAATTGCCGGTATTGCGGAGTGAACTTCCCGCGTTGGTCAGGAAATTCGATGCGAGCGCCTGATCGAGCACAGGATTGCCGCTTTCGGCCATCGTGTAGGCCGTGGGCAAGGCATAGGCTCTATTTCGGCTCCCGCGGCTTTCGCCGCCTTTTCTGCCGGCAGCCCGGGCTTCGTCCGAACTCCATTCATGGGCCGTCCCCTTGGCGTGTGCGGCTTTTCCGCCTTTCGAGGCGATAATCCGTTGTTTTTCGCCGTCCATGGAAGCGAATCCGCGTTTACTCGTTTGTGCCATCTTCTGTTCCTTCGATGATGAGATAAGCCGAGTTTAGCGGTTGCTGTTCGATTGTGACGATCCCTGCCGCGGATTATTCACATTCGATTGAGAACCGCCCTGTGTACGGCTGGAACCCGGATTTCCGCTCTGGTTCGAGCTTTGGTTGCCGCTCTTCGAAGTGTTTTGCTGCGATCCGGACTTGGAAGAATTCTGGTTCGGATTGATCGAGCGGTTACTGTTTTGAGAAGATCCGTTATTTTGTTGATTTTGTGCCATAGTCGTTGTTGTGTTGAACCTAAGAAATGATGGATAGTAGAAAATTCGTCATTGCTGCAGTCACGTTCGCTTTACGCTCCGCATGGATGAGCGCTTACGTTACAATTGCGCTACGCCGCGTCTCTTGCAAGCATTATGCCTGAGCCGAGTGCAAAATGGAATAAAATAAGACATAAAATGGAATCTGGAAAGCATTTTCTGCTATGCGATCGACATTTTTCCGGCCTGTGTATGAAGATATTGGCCGCGCTCCGCTCGCGTTCGGAACAGATGCAGTTCATGCTCCATATAGGAAGGAAATCCGAGCAAGCGCAATGCGACGGCAAGTGATATCGGAGCAACGGTAATCATAAAAACGACTCTTGTTTTCGATCGGCCCAGAGTATGAAATTCGACGGATGCTGCAACCCGTGGCGATGCGGAGTTCGATGTGCGCCAGGAGATGAGTTCGTCCGGGCGCTCCCGGTAAATTTCGATCTCGCAGATTATTCTTTTCGTAAGTGAAGGCCGAAGAAAGAGCAAAGCACGAAACGCCGTGATCGAACGCACGTATTCTACTCTTTGAAAGATCCGTGCAAGGTTTGCGGTGCGGCGCCAAAACGAAAATAATTCACGAGCGGGACGACGAACCACGACTTCGAATTCGAATTTCATTCCCTGGAGATGCTGGATCGTCGCATTCGGATTTTCTAGGCCGGTTTCGCGGATCGTCATACCGTCGTGCTTTATAAGAAAACGACGAAGGCCGTAGATCGCGGCGCTCGCGCCGAGCGAAAGCATGCCAGTTTTTCTCGGTGCTGATTTTTGTGTTAGGGCCAGAAGAGCCGTCGCAGTCCCGGCGAGAATTAAAGAAGTTCCTAAAGCATTGTTCTGGACTGGCGCACCTCCTTTCGTAAATCCAGCAAAGACCGGCCCCGAGGGTTTGGGACCGCTTGCGTGCAAGCTGTTTTTTCCGATGCCCTGCTCGAGAAGATTTGCTTTTCGCCGTTCCGTAAGCGTTCGCACGGGAGTCATAGATCGGATGCTTGTGCAAAGCGCATGCCCTGTGAGTCGAAGTAGCCGGGGAGAGATTTCTTTTTTCTTTAGGTTAGAGCTTCGTGGCACTCGCTCAGAACAAGCGTCTCGCGATCGTAACCCAGGACCCCAGCCAGAGAGGGGGCGTTTTGCGGCTCGCCGCATATATGTTCCAGCGCGCGGAGGCATGCGGCCTGAGCCCGGAACTGTTATATTATGGCCGCTTCGCAGCACACCCGGAACTCCATGTCTCTTCCATGAACTTATGGAGGGGAGAGCTCAATCTCTGGGTCCGGAAAAAGATCTTGTCGTTCGAACGGATGCCCGCTCGCGCGCTCGGCGCATGGTTCCCCGAGTGGGAACCGAATCGACTTCGCTCGAATGCCCTGTGGCGTCGTGCGTTCGAACCATTCGATGCGTTTATTCTTGTCACGGGTTCCGCTCATACCGGATTTCCCCTGGTGGAGACTGAAAAGGAATTTGCGGCATGGGTTTCTTCGACGGTTTCGGAAGACCGCAAAGAACGTCTCGACCGATCGCATGGACTTTCGAGCTGGCTTGAACGGAGGGCGTTGCCAACGGTCATGGAGATGGAGTCACGCGTTCTCCATCGGGCCGAACGGATTCTCGCGGTGAGTGAGGACGCGAAGAAGCATGTCTCCCAAATCGCTAAAAAAGAAGTCGAAGTTTGGCCTTATCCCATAGATACAGCAACGTTCAGTCCGACCCTTCGCCGTGAAGATCGCACGCGGTTCTTATTCGTCGGCCGTGCGAATGACCCACGAAAAAGAGTGAACTTGTTTTTAGAGGCCTGTGAGGCACTGGCAAGTCGGAAGCCGGCCCTTAATGTTACAGCGACGATCGTTTCTTCGGAGTTCGCAACCTCCCGGCGCTGGAACTTTGCGATCGAGCATATTTCGGAGATCTCGGAGCCCGACCTGATCGAATTGTATCGTTCATCGACGGTCTTATTGGTGACGAGCACGCAGGAGGGATTAGGTATTGCCGCCATGGAGGCGATGGCCTGCGGGCTACCGGTCATTTCCACGCGCTGTGGTGGGCCCGAAACATTCCTGGAGGACGGAATTGATGGATTCTTTGTTCCGGACGATCCAGATACGATCGCGGACCGTATGGATGCGATCGCTTCGAGTTCCGCGCTGCAGCATACAATGGGAACTTCTGCACGCGAGCGCATGGTCGATCACTTTAGCCAAACGATTTGGAATAAAAAATTCGAAGCCATGCTTTCGAGTCTCATTCATTCTTAATTACGATGCCCTTCGAACCGAATACCAACGAACGTCTTCAGGATTTCCTCGGGTTGCTTGCACATTATGGTCCGCGCCTCATCGCTGCGATAGCCTCCGGAGGCATCATCGGGATTGAGAACCAAATATACGGGAAATCGGCCGGACTCCGCACCTGTATCGTCGTAGCGATCAGCTGCTGCATTATCACGATCGTTTCCATCGAAACGGCATCGATGTACAACGGTTCGCCCGACCGTATTTCGGCTCAGATCGTGACAGGCATTGGATTCCTCGGTGCAGGAGTGATCCTGCGGCGCGGCAATAAGGTCGCCGGTATCACGACGGCTTCCACCATTTTTCTCACGGCAGGACTTGGAATTACGGCCGGCTCCGGTTTCGTCGTGACTGCGATCGCCGTAAGTCTGCTCTCGCTTTTACTTTTAATTCTCTTGAAGCCGATCGATCGCTTTATCGATAACACTCCGTTCTTTATTGCCTTGCGGGCCAGGGACGCCCGGCATCAAACAGCAAAAAAACGATTGCGGCATGTGGTGAAAGTCTCTCAAACGGGTCGAACCGACAGCGGAAATGAGCTCTAAGGCACGCGGCGAAATCCGGCTGCGTTCTTCTCTTTTCAATTGAATATGCCAGAGCCATTAGCCAAAGCGTACGCGCCGGCCGCTGTTGAAAAACGGTGGTACGATACCTGGGAAAAGGATCATTTGTTCGACGCCAACCGTCCGGAAGAGAATGCGCAGGACGCAACCGGTCGCCGCGCGCTCGATAAGCCTCCGTTCGTCATTGCGATCCCCCCGCCGAATGTGACCGGTATTTTGCATGTCGGCCATGCTTTCACCTTTACGATCCAGGACGTTTATACCCGTTATCACCGCATGCTCGGGCACGAAGCACTGTGGATGCCGGGGACCGATCATGCCGGCATTGCGACACAAACCAAGATCGAGCGCGAAATGCGCGCAGAAGGACTGACGCGGCACGATCTCGGACGCGAAAAATTCCTGGAACGCGTCTGGGAATGGAAAGAAAAATACGGTGGAATTATTATCCAGCAAATGCGCGCGCTCGGATGTTCGTGCGACTGGCGCCGAACGCGGTTCACCATGGACCCGAAATACTACGAAGCGGTCATCGAGTGCTTCGTACGGTTGCATGAAAAAGGATTGATCTATCGCGGCAAGCGAATTATCAATTGGTCGCCGCTCGCCCAATCGGCATTGTCGGACGAAGAAGTGATCCACAAGGAGACCGAAGGAAATCTTTATTACTTCAAATACCCGATCGTTGGCTCGAGAGGGAGCACACCGGAATATCTGACCATTGCCACCACGCGGCCGGAGACGATGCTGGGGGATGTGGCTGTCGCCGTGAATCCGAACGATGACCGATACCGACATCTCGTTGGGCGCACACTCATATTGCCTTTGATGGATCGGGAAATTCCCATTATTGCGGACGACTATGTCGATAAAGAATTCGGGACCGGGTGCGTAAAGATCACACCCGCTCACGATCCGAACGATTTCGAAATTGGCCTGCGCCATCATCTTCCGCAGATCAATGTGATGGATACACGGGCCGTCATCAACGAAAACGGCGGGCGCTTCGAAGGGCTGGAACGATTCGATGCGCGCAAACGAGTCGTCGAAGAGATGCAGTTGCTCGGGCTTGTCGAGAAGATCGAGAAGTATACGCATTCGGTCGGATATTCGGAGCGTGGCGGAGAAATGGTCGAGCCGTTCCTTTCCGATCAGTGGTTCGTGACGATGAAACCACTGGCGGAGCCGGCCCTGCAGGTCGTGGAAGATGGAACAATCAAGTTTTATCCGGAGCGGTGGATCAATACCTATCGGCATTGGATGACCAATATCCGCGACTGGTGTATTTCGCGCCAGTTGTGGTGGGGGCACCGGATTCCTGCATGGTATGCCGAGACCGGCGAGTACTTCGTCGCTCGAAACGAAACGGAGGCACGGGAAAAAGCGAGCGCAGCTGGCTACAACGGTCCGCTGGAGCAAGATCCGGATGTGCTCGATACCTGGTTTTCGTCGTGGCTGTGGCCGTTTGCGACGTTCGGTTGGCCGGAGTGGAATGCCGACCTGGTGGAATTTTATCCGACCTCGCTGCTGGTCACCGGATTCGAGATCATTTTCTTCTGGGTGGCGCGCATGATCATGGCCGGGATCGAATTCATGCCGTCCATCCCCCTCAAGGACGGTTCGCCGCGTGTGGAGCTAAAAGATCGTATTCCGTTTCGAGAAGTATATTTTCACAATATCATTCGCGATCTGCAGGGAAGGAAGATGTCGAAATCGCTCGGCAATTCCCCCGATCCGATCGACCTGATGGCGAAATATGGCACGGATGCGCTCCGCTTCACGATCCTTTATCTCGCTCCTCTCGGGCAGGATATTCGCTTCGGGGAAGAATCGTGCGAATTCGGCCGCAATTTTGCGAATAAGCTATGGAACGCCACTCGCTTCGTCCTGATGAAACGGGATGAGTATAAGACGACCCATCCGAAAACCGAGTTCGAGAGAGAAGATACCGAATTAATGGCGAGCGGCGAGCGCGAATTAGTGGCGAGTGGCGTACGGCGAGTGGCGAACAAAAGGCAAGAAGGCGCGGCGGAGGATCGCTCGTTCACTCGCCACTCTACACTCGCCACTCACAATGCGACGCTGGCAGATAAATGGATTTTGTCCCGCGCTAATCGCTGCGCCCGCGATATTCGCGATGCCTTTGCGCGCTATGAGATCAATGACGTCACCAAAACGCTCTATGATTTTATCTGGCGAGATTACTGCGATTGGTATCTCGAGATCGTGAAAGTCCAGCCTGCCTCGACACCGCTGGCCGTCGAAATCCTCGAAGGAATCCTCCGGATGCTGCACCCGATCATGCCGTTCGTGACCGAGGAACTATGGCATGCCCTCACCGGCGAGCCCGAGGACGTTCTTATCGGAAGAGACGATTATATTACGCCGGACGAAGGCAAGATCGACGATATAGCGGAAGAAGAATTTGCGGTGCTTCAGGATACGGTCGAGGCGATCCGGCTTGTCCGTTCCACGTTAAAGCTTGCGCCTTCGAAAGAAGCGGAGATCGTGATTCAGGCGCGCGATCGTTCCGAGCGAATTTTGAACCTCCTGGAATCGTCCCGACCCATATTGGAACGTCTTGGGAATGCTTCTTCCCTTCGGCTCGAAGCGAATACGGCGGACTATTCTTCTCGCGAATATGCCAGCGAGATTCGTGTACGGACCCACATTTTCGTGAAGATTGAAAAGCGTTCCGAAGTAGAGCTCTCCAGGGAACGCGAACGCCTGCAAAAGGAATTGGACCGTGTGCTTGCACAGATCGATCAGGTCGCCGCCAAACTTGCGAACGAAAGCTTTGTCAGCCGTGCGCCGCAGAATGTGATCGAGAAAGAGCGGGAAAAGCAGGCGAGCTATCGTTCGCAGGCGGAGCAATTGCGAGCGAGTATTGTCGAATTAGTGTGAAGCAATTATTAATACTGCTCGCGTTTATGGTCCCTCGCGTGGCCTGCGCGCAGGTCGTTTTTACTTCGCCACTGCCACGAGGAATTTTGCAGGTCCAGGGCGGCCATGCCGATCTGCGCTTGCACCTGACGATCTCGGGGTACCAAAATTTCAGCATTAAGCTGAGTTCCGATATTGACACCACGAGCCCACTCGTCGGGTGGGTCCCGGTCGCAATATCGAACGGAGTCGTCGATACTCTGATAACGGTCCCCAAATCGCTGCGCGACTATGCGTTGTACTGGAGAACAGGAGTATCGCCAGGGGACACAGGGGGAACTATTCCTGGGCTGACCCCCGGTCATGTTATCGGCATCGCCGGTCAGTCCAATGCGGAAGGATTTACGTATGACATGGTCGTTACCCCCGATGGCGATATCCGCATGCTGAAGACCGATACCACCTGGCAACCGGCCCACGAACCGACGGGCCGCTTTGGAGGAGGTCCGTGGATCGTCATGGCGAACCAGTTGTATCGATCCCTGGGGGATTCGTTGCCGATCGGTATTGTCAATGCGGCAGAGTCCTCCAGCGCGCTAACAATAAAGAACTCAATCGGTGGTCAATGGATCAGAAATCCGATCGTCCCGCAAGATAGCTCAGTGTATGGAAACGCCGTACGAAGGTTTTTTCACGCCGGGGGTGAACTCGAAGCCTTGTGTTGGATCCAAGGGGAGTCCGATGGAATGTACCTTGCAGATCCGGATACGTATCGTATCGCGTTTGCTAGTTTAATGAGCGGCTTCCATACCGACCTTTCAGATTCCTTCCCAATTTTTCATTTACAAATAGGTGGAATGGACGGCGCGGCCATCGCAGGCTGGCCGGCAGTTCGAGAGGCAGAGCGCAGGCTTTCTCCTTCTACGATGGTGGGCACCGCTTTAGGCCGCAGTGTGGAAGATGGCCTTCACTATAGTTCGCCCACGATGTGGGCAGTGGGTCGGATGTTTGCCGCCGCCATTCTTTCCAGGCAATATGGGATCGATTCCGGCCTGTATCCGCCGCTCTTGCCAGATACGATCGCAATGCTCGATTCTATCGGCGATGAAAATATCAAGGGGAGCTATTGTTTTTCCATCGGTTGGACCAGGAGCGGAAAGTCGGTTCCGGTTTCACTGCTGCGATCGGTGCAATATTTTACGGTGTCGGAAGACGGTACGGCGTTCGATACGTCTGACGTTTGGGTGAAAATATCGCCACGCGATCCTTCAAGAATTCTCATCGGCCTTAAAAACGATTCGATTTCATTGGGGCACGATTGGAAGATTACGTACGATGCGACTTCCGAAGCCGACCGTGCTCCGCTGGCTGAAATCGATCCGATAACGGGAGATACGATTTTCGGGACGGCGTTTTCGGAATTGCCGGTCGATCCGGCCTCTCGCTCCATGGCGAGTGTGAAGGAATTTATGGTCCAACGTGTTGTCCTGAATCCGAGTATGAATGAGTTGCACTGCTACGTGTTCGCGACGAAGAGTGAAAATCTCACGTTCGATCTTTTAGATGATCTGGGAGTGTTATGTACTCAACAGTCTGCCATGCTCGGTCCCGGCCTTCACGACATTCCGATTCCGCTGGGGGATTTTTGCAGTGGCCATTATTGGATCGAACTGCGTGACGAGAATGGGGGCTGTTCGGTAGAAAAAGCCGTTGTCACTCGATAAACCAGGTGCGTTCCCGGAAAGGGAACGCACCGTTCAAGATATCTAAAAAATTACTTCATCAGCTGCATACTCTGCGAGACAACTCCTTCTGCCGTTTGGAGTCGGTAAAAATAAGTTCCACTCGGAAGAGAGCTGGCATCAAATATGATCGAGTGATTGCCGCTCGACTGATTCTCATCTGTTAAGACGCGAACCTCATTTCCCATGATATCATAGATGACCAGTTTTACCGGCGTATTCGTTGGAAGATAGTACTCGATTTCTGTAGAGTTTTTAAAAGGATTGGGGAAATTCATAGAGTTTACAATTTTTGCCTTCTGATTTTGAATGAAAATAGTTGCAGAAGGTGTAATCGTGGGCGGATTCTGTTTGGCAATATTGTGTGAGGAAAACTCTGATGCCATCTCACAAAATTGACTGCAGTCACTGACAATGTAAGCATGGAACTTTGATCCGCTCACAGCATGGAACCCATTTTCCAATTTAATCAGTCCAGCAGTTCCGCCGCCCGCCGTCATGATGGCGTGGGCATTGTGCTCTACCGTATACGTACAACCGCTGCCGGCGACACTGAGCGTTTGAGAAACACTATACATGGCCTTATCGAAGATGTCTGCATTGCACAAATTCAAATCGGTCGGGCAATCGACATCGAATTCAGACGACTTCGTATGAAGTTCGTCTGTATTCGGGGCATCCAAGACTTCGGTCCATATTGGAATCGCTCGACAAAAGTTCACATCGATACCGATATAATCCCCGGCGTAGCCACCGGCAAATATCGGATTGGTCGTCGCATCTCCACTCCAATTACCGTCGCTGACAACGTTTTGATCTCCCCACGTTGCACCTTCGTCGAAAGAAACCGCCACAAACGTTTCTGCGCGATCATTCCCCGTAAAATTGCGGGAATCGTAGAATACGACCGCGATGGCCCCCGATATTGGATCGCATGCGATCCAGGGAAACCATTCGTCATTATGAGTATTATCGTTATTGACTCGTACGGCATTCGACCAGGTTGACCCTCCGTCTGTCGACTTTCGAAACATGACATCGGTTTCCGATGTAGCCGCGAGGAATTCGGTCCAGACAATATAAATATCTCCATTTTGTCTGTTGACGCCCATGGAAGGAAAGCTATTCATTCGCATTGTTTTATGCTGAAGCCCGGCTACCCTATCACCGTTGATGCTGAAAATCTTGGTTGCATCGGACCAGGTAGAGCCACCATCAGTGGATTTCGAGAAACCGATTCCGGCTTCTGTCAGGCTGCCGCCCGTCGGGTATAGCGCCCAGGCAGCATAAACCTCTCCATTGGGGCCAGTCCTAAGACTTACGCCCTGATGAAGTGAAAAACTTGAACTCAAAGCTGAACTTATGTTGGTCGGAGTACTCCAGTTTGAACCATGATCGGTAGAAAATGAGACTTCGATTGGCTGTTGAGAGGATCCGAAATCGGTCCATCCGCAATACAGTCTCGTATTGTATGAACTGTTCGTGCTATTATCAACGGTAAGGTCTGGCTTATCCAATAGCACGCTCGTTGTTGCAATAACGTGTGTCGTCCACGTGGAGCCAGCATCGGTAGAGACCGCGATACTTTGTCCATTATTATCATCGATGAAATCGACAAAATATTTTCCGTCATTATCAATGGCGACGGACGGGTCTCCACCATTGTCTTCCCCCGTTCCATTATCCTTCACGGTCCAGCTCATGCCACCGTCTGTGGACTCATCGTCATTTGCACCTTCTGTCGTTGCGCCCGGAATCGAATTATTGGAATTCAGATCTTTTGCTAGATCCGAGGGCTGTATTGCTACAGAATTCTCGGACATCGTATTTGTCGTCGAATTCTGGAGCAATACGTCCGTGGTATTTGTAATCGACAAAATTTGAGCACCTTTACCTCTTGTTGCAGAGGGTAGTGCAGTCACATGTCTCGAGCTATCGCTCTTTCGCGATGGACTACCGATCGCAACGGACTTACGATACGCCATCGTCCACGGATGCTGCCACTGCCCCATGGCCTCCTGATTCGCGAGCAGTAAAAGCACGAATGCGGTAAAAAGGAAATTCTTCATGATCGCCTCTGTGGTTTAGTATCGTAACTATTTCGATTCGAGTTGGCTAACCCTGGTTTCCAAAGCGGCATCCTGTTCCTTTAATTGAATGATATAAAGAGTCAATTCTTCAATTTTGCGCAATAGAATAGATTCGGTGCTCGCCAGAGCTACACCATGACTTTTTACTTCCGCGTCCGAGGGAACTCCGGGAAGGTGCCCCACCTCATGGATCATTTCTTTTACGCTATCCAGCGGTACAAGACGGTACCCAGGTAAAAACACATCGTCCGACCATGTCGTATTGGCGTAGTACTCATAGGCAACTTCGGTACCATTGACCAGAAGCTTAATTCCCTGGGTCGTGGTGGGCGTGGGTAGCGTTCCGGAATGAGCCCATCCTCCGACGACAACTTTTCCATCGTCGGTCGTAGTGCTCGACGCCGGAATAACTCGGAACTCTTCAAAACCGGTGGTTCCCAGGTTGGTCCCAACGGCCAAACCGCCATTGACTTCTAATCGCGTCGACGGGCTATAGCTTTCATCGCCCGTCGAATAGTTGGTCCCAATTCCGACATTATGGTTCGACGCGATCTTGAGAGCGATTTCCATTCCGCTACCCCAATTGCCAGTCCCATCGTTACCGCTGAACATGGTCACATATGTTCCACTAAGGGAAAGCTCGCCGAGGCGGGATGGGTCGAACCCTCCGAACATTTCGATCCAGTCCCGGCTGTTCGAATACCAGCCGTTCGAATAAAGATTCAACTTTTGAGTCGGACTGCTCGTAAAAATGGACCGTCCCGGACGCCCGCCGCCGTCATCTCCTTCCAAACGAATATTACCGTTGACGTCTAATCGTTCGCTCGGGTTCGAGGTGGAAATCCCAACGTTTCCGTTCCCCATGATGGTCATCCGTTCGAAATCCGGACCTCCGGGCAGGGGCGGCCCCTGAGGGGTCGTGGTGAATCGTATCGCTCCCGGTGTAAGATCGAACAGCCCGTTCGATGCGTCAAAACCATTATACCCCGTGCTAAGAATAAGATCGTGAGCTGACAGGTCGGCTCGAAGAATCATGTCGAACTTTTGTGCGATCGACGAATAATAGGTTTCGTTATTCTCCATTGCCAGCTGACCGAAATGATATGCAGCACCGTACGGGTCGGGTGCGGACGATGTATAAGGCGTAAGAGAAATTCGCAACGCGGGATGGTTGTAAGCGGGATCGGGAACGGGTGTCCAATCTACTCCTCTGATGTGAAGAAGATCATCGGGACCCTGGGCGGTGGGAATATTTGTGCCAATACCGACTTTCCCGGTTGCTGGCCAGGGATTCGTGTTTGCTTGGGCGTAAACTCGTGCAGTAACTACGCAGCTCAGGATTGCATATCCGCATAACGCTGCCGGAAATAGGGTTCGACGTACGACGGTTCGAGTTTTCATTTTTTTGAAAGTAAAAGTGAAGAAAGTGAGACGACCTAAAATCATTTTTTGCGTCTCAAATTCGATGCAAAAATAGTTTTTTAGAGTCTATCTTGTCAATCGATTAATTCTCTTTTTTCCTGTTTAAATCTTTCGAAATCTTCCAAACCGTCACGGAACATTCTATGAGTTTTTCGAATTTAATGCATTGGAAAGTTTTGTTAGTCTTTTAGGTACGTTTTGTTCGTCTATTTATATAGCTCGGTTTTGCCATGCGCTCCCTCAATGATCTTGAATCTTGGATTGATTTTAAATCGAAGGTTATGCTAATGTACCCCAATTTCTTTACCCTACTTAGCTCGAACCACCCCAATTTAACGTTGCGTGAAATTAAGCTATGTGCATTGATTTTAATGGAATGCGATAGCAATGAGGCGGCATCCCTTCTGGATATCACTCCGCAGGGGATCTATACTTCAGAATCGAAATTGAGACGAAAGTTCTCCTTGATAGACGGTCAAAAACTACATTCCTATTTGCTAAAATTCGGAGCAAAGGAATGGATGCCTGAAGCGTTTAGTGGAACGCAGTTATAATTCAATACTGAGTTTATGATTTAATGCGGGGGAAGTAGGCCTTCACAATATCGCTTTACTTTTTAATTCTACGGAACCGAAGGGGTACACTTCAGAAAATGGAGTATCCAATGAAATTTATTTTTTTTGGTACAGCTTCTTTTTTGATGGTGGTGAATTATGCCAATCCGTTAACAGTAAATTCGAATGCCAGTCCTATAGTAGATTCGAGTATTATCCGCGGTTTTATTTTCGATAGTAGCGGAAGTCCATGGTTAGATTCATGGAAGTATACCGCAGCTTCAAAATCCGATTCGGCCCCACAGTATTTTGTCGACGCTCCTCCCGGCTCCATCGCGAGATGGTCGATCTGTCTTATTCCGGGATGGGCGACGACGTCAACACTGGTTCACTCGTTCACGAATTTGAAAAGTGGTATTTACGTGCTAACGTTTTGGGCTAAGTTGTCTCGGCGAGGATTTGGAAATTCATTTCTTGAACGAAATGGTAATACGATTGGGAACATTGTACGCGTACATTGCGGCGACACTAACTGGGAGGAGTACCGGTTGACGGATACACTTTCTGTTTCGAAAAACGATACACTTTTCGTAGTGTTCACCGGCGGCCGGTCTAACCTTGAGATCTGGAGGATCCTTCTTAATAATATAAGCTTCGATAGGGTCCGGCCCTGAAGTCAAGACCTTCGTAGATCGCTCTATAAAATTACGCGAATTGATATCCCGCAAACAACGGGGTGGACAGGGGAGCCACTCCACGAAAACTCCTGTTTAGATATTATGCCAATTTTTTCCGACACAGAGCTTCAGGAAATCAGCGAACTTCAAAAACGGTATCCCGAACCCGCGGCGACACTCCTGCCCGTCCTTTGGCGCATTCAGGATAAGCGCGGCTGGATCGATTCCGATGCAATGGAAGAGGCCGCAGCGATCTGCCAGGTCCCGAAAAGCCACGTCGAAGGCGTCGTCAGTTTTTATACGATGTTCTTCGAAAAGCCGATGGGGAAGTTCCATGTTCAGGTCTGTACGAACGTGAGCTGCATGCTCTGCGGCGGCGAAAAAATCCTGGATGCAATGAAAGCGCGGCTCGGCGTGGCGAACCTCGAACGCACGCCAGACGGCACGTTCTCGATCGAGGAGGTCGAGTGCATGGGGGCCTGCGGCGGCGCACCGATGATGGCGGTCAATGAGACCTTCTTCGAAAAAACATCGCCCACAGAGGCCAACGAAGTGATCGATACGATCCTGGCCAAAGGCGAAATTCCCACACCGAAGTTCGTCCAGCAAATGCCGGAGCTGAGTGAAGCGTCGAACCGATAAATTTTTGCGATAGATTATTTGCGAGAGATTTTTTCATGCCTGACTATCCGAAACTGATCCTGCCCGATATTGCCAATCTGCGGAATATCGACACCTACGTCAAGAACGGCGGCTATGGCGAGGCCATGCGCAAAGCGTATTCGATGTCGCCGGCGGCCGTCATCGACGAAGTAAAAAAATCCGGACTGCGCGGACGCGGCGGCGCGGCCTTCCCGACGGGAATGAAATGGAGCTTCATGCCCAAAACGCTGCAACGCGACCGGACCGCAACCGATAAGAAAAAATATTTTCTGATCAATGGCGATGAGTCCGAACCGGGGTCTTTTAAAGACCGACAGATTTTCGAATTCAATCCGCACCAGATGATCGAGGGTATCCTCATCGGATGCTATGCCATGCAGATCGATCATGCGTACATCTACATCCGTGGCGAGTATGCGCATTGGGTCAGGATGGTCGAGCAGGCGGTCGCCGATGCGTACGCCAAGGGCTTCATCGGTGAAAAGATGAAGCAGACCTTCAAGCCGAGCGGCGACGGGGTCGAATACGCGGTCGATCTTACCGTGCACAAAGGCGCGGGAGCCTATATCGTGGGCGAGGAAACCGCAATGATGGACTCGCTCGAAGGCAAGCGCGGCTATCCGCGATTCAAGCCGCCGTTCCCGGCCAATCAGGGCCTCTGGAAAATGCCGACGACGATCAATAATATCGAGACCGTGGCGAACGTCCCGGTGATCATGAAGATGGGCGCCGAAGCCTATTCGAAGATCGGCGATCCGAAGCAGCCGGGAACGCTTTTGTTCGGCGTGAGCGGTCACGTCAATAAACCCGGGGTGTACGAACTCCCGACGGGCCTTCCCCTGCTCGATATTATTAACAAGCACGCGGGCGGAGTTCCCGGCGGCAAGAAGATCAAAATGGTGATCCCCGGCGGTTCCTCGATGCCGCCCCTGCGTGGAGATAAACTCGAAGGCGTACTCATGGACGCCAACCACCTCGTCGAAGTCGGTTCCGCGATCGGGACCGGTGGCATTATGGTGATGGACGAGGACACCGATATCGTAAAAATTCTAACGCGCATCACAAAATTCTACTGGCACGAGTCCTGCGGCCAATGTACCCCGTGCCGGGAGGGAACCGGATGGATGCTCAAGATGCTCCGCCGGTTCGAACAAGGCTTGGCCCGCGAAGGCGATATCGACTTGCTCCATGATATTGCGCGCAATATCGAAGGACGGACGATCTGTGCCCTGGGTGAAGCGGCGGCCTGGCCGGTGGCCTTCACATTGGAACGATTCCGGGAAGAATTCGAACCGCGCGTGAAATCGGGACTCGAACTCCACTCCCCAGACCGCGTCCATGCCTTCCGCAAAGGCGGCCTGGAACCGGTACAAGTGCATGTCCCGGTAGTGGTGAGGACGTGAAAAAGTATTAAAAAAGACGATGGAAAAAGATTGCCTCAGTGTTTCGCATATGATACGACCATTCGTATAACCCACATAAAGAACTCACGGCAGTTCTGTGATCGGCCGCCCCTTAAAAGCCCATGACCCCTGAAGATCTAAAAACGCGCGCACAGCGAGAGATGGCCGAGCAGCAAAAGGCGCTTCAGGAAACTGGGCCCTACCTTACGCTCGGTATTCAATTAGTCCTTACGATCCTGATTTTTGTCGGCGCGGGATACTGGCTCGACCATCACTTTAAGACAACGCCGTTATGGACTGCTATTCTTTCGACTTTTGGCGCTATTTCGAGCCTTACATACTTTATTGTGACCGTCCTTCGTCTTCAAAAAAATTCTGAAACGAAACCGAAATAAAAAGCATTTGGAGCGCGCCGCCCGCAGGGAGGACCGCTTTCGGAAGAGCCTTGATTTCGAAGAAATCAGAGACACGGCAGCAGAGGCCAGACTTGTGAAAATCGGACGTTCAGTGGGCAAACGAATTTTTGAGTAAAGAAGACTGGAGACAAGCGGGGAAGTCCTGGGAAATGACAGAATTGGAAGTTCTCGGGAGTGACAGTATCGAAAGTTTCCGGAATGAATTATTGCTCAAAAGTAACAAAAAGGTAAATTTTTCGTATCAGGCCGGGAAATAACGATCCTGTCCAGAATTTTTTCGAACGGGCTACGAAATTTGACTTCGAACAACGTCTCCAGAGTTGAACATCGCGCAGTGAGCGCGGTAGCTTTGCCACCCGTTTCCTCTAAATCCGTCGCCGCCAGAAACGTCGCCGATCTCGCCCCTAAAAATGTTGCCGATCTCCTTCTTTCCCAGGAGGCGAGCCGCTATTTTATCCGGTCGTTTTTCCTCCTGACCGGGGGATTACTCTTCGCAAGTTCGATCGCCATGTATTTTTTCGCGACGGGCGCTTTTATGAAGGCCTACTACTTTGGAATGGCCGTCCCGGTCGCAACGAGTTTTGTAAGCTTTCTGGTAACGGAATGGGCCTTCGAGCAGCCGACGATGCTGTTTATGACGGTCGCGGTGATGAGCATTATGCTTCGAATGTTCAATCTGCTGATCGCGTTTTGCGTTGGCTACCTGATCTTGAAGATGAACGCGGGCGGCGTTATCATGGGCCTGCTGATCACCTATTTTTCGTATCTCGCGATCGAGATCGCATACGTCCACAATAAAGGGAAATTGCTCGGACAGTAATGGCAGCAGATACCACATTGGCTCAAGCTACCGGCACCGCTTCGCAAGCGGCTGCACCCACTGCGCCCGTAGCGGCTGCACCAGAAGCAAAGACAAATTTCTTCAGCGAGGGATTTAAGACGCTCGGCAATCATCATGTGGTCGACGTCATGCCGTTTGGCGAAATTCCATTGCCATACATTTTTGTCGACCATGGTTCGTTCCATTATTATGCAAGTGCGGAATCGCTAAAGGAGTCGGGGATCTATTCGACGAATACCGATCCGAAATTCGATCCTGAGCACACGATCGAAACTTCGCCCCTTGCAGAAAAAGGCTCCGTGGTCCGGCTCGATCACAAGCCTATTGGCCTCGACCTGTCGGTCACGTCGAATCTTTTCTTCCTCGGATTTGCGGGCCTCCTGCTTGCCATTTTTGCTACGATCGCGGCATCGAAGGCAAAGAAGACGCTGATCCCATCCGGAATTCGAAATCTCTTCGAAGTACTCATCGTCTTTGTCCGCGACGATGTCGTCGCTCCGAACGTGGCAGAGCCATTCGGTTCGCGTCTGCTGCCATTCTTCCTGACGATCTTTTTCTTTATTTTATTTGCGAACCTGACGGGACTGCTGCCCTGGGCGCATACGCCGACCAGTTCTATCGAGATCACGGCGGCCCTCGCGGTCAGCACGTTCCTCATCACACAAGTGGTCGGGATCTGGACGATGGGAATTAAGACGTTCCTGCTCCACCTCACGGCCGGCCTTCACGAAATGGACCTTTCGGTTTTCATGAAGGCGTTCCTGCTCCTGATCATGGTTCCCATCGAGTTCATGGGGATCTTCACGAAGCCGTTCGCGCTCTGCATCCGTCTTTTTGCGAATATGACCGCGGGCCATATCATCATTGTCTCGCTCATCTGTCTTGCGCTGTTGTTCCACTCGATTATCGTCGGCGCGTTTGTGACGGTTCCGTTTGCGATCTTCGTCTATCTCCTCGAGATTTTTGTTGCGACACTGCAAGCCTACATTTTTACGATCCTTTCCGCACTCTTTATCGGCATGATGGTCCACTCGGCGCACGACGAACATGTGCACGATAACGACCTGCCCCACGTCCCCGATGGCGATCATCTTGCCGCCACCGGACATGGATGGTAAGGCGAGACGGCGTGGAATGGCAAATCGGCGGAGACGGTACGGCAGCAGGACGAAAAAAGTTTTTAGATTTCAAACGTAACTCATAACTCAAAAAAGAAAACAGAGACATGAATCCAGCAGAAGTAGGAATGGCATTTTTGGGCGCGGGTATCGGAGCGGGCATTGCCGTGCTTGGCGCAGGACAGGGCATCGGCAAGCTCGTCGCTTCGGCGATCGAATCGCAGGCGCGTCAGCCGGAAATGGCCGGCGGTCTTCGCACGACGATGATCATCGGTGCGGCGCTCATCGAAGGTATCGCGCTCTTCGCGCTCGTTATCTGCATTATTTTAGCAACGAAGTAAAACTGGATTTCGCTGATTTTAGGATGGGCAATTAAGATGGCTCATCGCATTATGCCGATTTATCGATCGGGGTAATCAACATCATCGGCGAAATCAGCGTAATCAGCGTAATCCCGTCATGCTATCCATTAATCCAGGTCTGATCATTTGGACCTTTATCATTTTCGTGCTGCTGCTTGTCATTCTGGCAAAAGTAGCATGGAAGCCGCTTATTGCGTCGCTCAAAGCGCGGGAGCAGGCGATTGCCGATTCTCTTTCGCGCGCGGAACAGGTGCGTGCCGATTCAGAGCGGCTGATGGCGCAAAACAGGGAAGAGCGCGCCAGGGCGGAAGAAGAAGTCCAGAAGGCGCTCCGCGAAGGCCGGCAATATGCCGAGCAGATGCGGCGCGACCTCGTCGAAAAAGCGAAAGCCGAAGCCGAGCATTTGCTTCGCCAGGCGCGCGCGGAGATCGAACGCGATACGCAGCGCGCGCTCGTTCAGCTTCGAGAAGAAGTATCGGACCTCGCGATCCAGGCGACTTCGAAATTACTCGATGAGAACATGAACGAAGAGCGCCACCGGAAGGTCGTGAGCAAGATGATCTCGGAATTAACGCCGGTCGCCGGAGTATAATATGAACCCCAGAGTCGCCGTTCGGTATGCACATGCGTTGATGGGTCTCGCCGAAGAGATGAAACTCCTCGATAAAATTGCCGAGGATTTTCGCGATATCGAGCAGACGCTCCGCGGTTCCCGCGAATTGCGGTTGGTGCTCACGAGTCCCATTATTGCACCGGACCAAAAGCGGAACATCCTTTCGGAAGTATTTGCGAAACGTTCGAGCGATCTGACGATGAAGTTCATCGCGCTGCTCATCGAGAAAGGCCGTTCCGAATATTTATTTGCAACGGCGGAAGAGTTCCTTGCCATGCTCGACGCAAAACGAAATATCCTTCGCGCCAAAATTCAAAGCGCCTCGCCGCTGACCGAAAAAGAGCGAATGGAACTGGAAGCCAAACTCGAACGGATGACCGGCAAGCGGATCCATGCCGAGTTTACCATCGATCCGAGCCTTCGCGGAGGGTTTGTCGCACGTATGGGCGATGCCATGGTCGATGCAAGCCTGCGTCATCAGCTCGAATTACTTCGCGAGCAATTCTTAGAGGGCGGAACGCCCATTTTAAATTAAGCGACTTGTTCATTGGAAATCGGAGATCGACGGTTTTCCTATTCGTCGCAATGGCTGCGATGGTTCCGACTTTGACTCAGGCGCAGACCGCAAAGCCTCAAAAAAAGAAAAAGCCGGAAATGCGGCTGAGCCTTGTCCCTCAGGAGACGTTTCGTCCGACGTGTAATCTCGATTCGAATTCCGTCGGATTTTATTTTTTTCCGCCGAATGTCGGGGCCCAGTGGACGCTCCGGACCATCTCGCAGGTGCTCGATGACACGAACAAAGTCCTTCGATCGGACACGACGTATAGCTACGAGAAGATCGTGTCCGATTCGAACCGTACCATCCAGGGGCTGCCGGTGCTCGAGTGCGAGTCCTCGATGCCGTATCATTCGGGCGATAGCATAAAACTTCGGCCGGTCGAGTATTATGTGGACGATTCGGTCGTCATGACCGTTTTCAATCATTCGATCACGAGCGATCTGAATCACGTTCTGCTCGTGAACCCGCTGAAGACCGGGGCCTGGTGGAAGGACGTAAGTTCCGATACCATTCGAACGACGGTGATCGCGACGGCCGAACCGGTTTCGGTGCCGTATGGGAGTTTCGAACGATCGCTGGTGGTCCGAACGCCTGCCGGGTTCGGCGAAATGTCGAAATACTTCGTGCCCGGGGTCGGGATCGTGAAAATGGTGTTTCGCGGCATTCCGCCGGCGGAAAATGGAACGTTTGTGGTCACCACGGAGCTTATCGCGCTCGATCGCGGCGATCCAAAGCGCAGTATCAGGTACCGCTTTCTGGCCCTCGAACCGGCGAAGAAAAAAAGTTCACAACCGTCGCGTAAAAAATTAAACGAAAAAAAATGATGCAGGGCTGCGGCTTTTCATCATTGAGATTCAAACCTTAACATTTGCACTATGTCAGCAGTACGTCCGGATGAAGTAAGCGCCATTTTGCGGCAGCAGCTTTCGGGATTCGAAAAGGAAGTCGATCTGTATGAAGTCGGGACCGTCCTTATGGTCGGCGACGGCGTTGCGCGCGTCTATGGACTCGAAAAAGTCATGGCGAGCGAACTGCTCGAATTCCCGAATGGCGTCTATGGAATGGCGCTGAACCTGGAAGAAGATAACGTCGGCGCCGTTCTCTTTGGCGATGAAACGCTCGTCAAGGAAGGCGATACCGTTCGGCGTACGGGCCGTATTGCTTCGATGCCGGTGACCGATGCGATGCTTGGCCGCGTCATCAATCCGCTCGGAATTCCGATCGATGGCGGTCCGGAGATCAAGACCGATAAGTTCCTCCCGATCGAGCGTAAAGCGTTAGGCGTCATGCAGCGGCAGCCCGTGAAAGAGCCGCTCCAGACCGGCATCAAGGCTATCGACGGCATGATCCCGATCGGCCGCGGCCAGCGCGAGCTCATTATCGGCGATCGCCAGACGGGTAAGACCGCGGTCGCTATCGATACGATCATCAACCAGCGTTATACACACACTCCGGAGGCCGCGGCGCGCGGAATCAATCCCGTCTATTGTATTTATGTCGCCATTGGCCAAAAGGCTTCGACGGTCGCGGCAGTAAAAACGAAGCTCGAAGAGCAGGGCGCGATGGGCTTTACGACGATCATTGCGGCAACGGCTTCCAACCCGGCCCCGCTTCAGTTTATTGCGCCGTATGCCGGAGCAACCCTGGGCGAGCATTTCCGCGACTCGGGTCGTCATGCGCTCGTGGTCTATGACGATCTTTCGAAACAGGCGGCGGCGTACCGCGAAGTTTCGCTGCTGCTTCGCCGACCACCGGGACGCGAGGCATATCCCGGCGATGTATTTTATCTTCACTCCCGCCTTTTGGAGCGCGCTTCGAAGCTCAATAAGGAGTTAGGCGGCGGATCGCTCACGGCATTGCCGGTGATCGAGACGCAGGCCGGCGACGTTTCGGCGTATATTCCGACGAATGTTATTTCCATCACGGACGGCCAGATCTATCTCGAGCCGAACCTCTTCAATGCCGGCGTTCGACCGGCGATCAACGTCGGTATATCCGTTTCACGCGTCGGCGGAAATGCCCAGATCAAAGCCATGAAAAAGGTCGCGGGAACCCTCCGACTTGATCTGGCGCAGTATCGGGAACTCGAAGCGTTTGCAAAATTCGGAAGCGATTTGGATAAATCGACGCAACAGCTTCTTCGCCGCGGCCAACGCCTCGTCGAACTCCTGAAGCAGGGGCAGTACCAGCCGATGCCGGTCGAGGAGGAAGTTATTTCTATTTTTGTCGGAACGAACGGTTATCTCGATGCCATTCCGGTCGAACAGGTGCGCCCATTCGAATTGGGACTCCTGGAGTCGATGCGTCTGCGCAATGCCGATCTACTTGCGGCGATCGCGGACAAGAAGGAACTGACGCCGGAGATCGTCGAACAGCTTAAGAAAGTCATTGGCGATTTTGCGGCGAACTTCAAAGCATAGCTTCGGAGTGCGCCGTTTTGAAGGTTCAGGTGTTCTGGTCAGGTAATTGATCTTCGCCTTACCAATGCCATATCGCCGAGCCTCGTTCTTCGTATTTGTTCTTTGTCAAATGATTGCCCTCCGAGCGGAAACGGCCAGGGCGCAAAAGGCCGACTCGACAAGAGTCGGCTCGACAAGAGTCGACTCAGTAAAAGTGGATTCCACGAATAAGGTAACGTTTCCGGCGCTCCATGTGCCTCCGGCTTCACTGCCGTTCGGCCGAACGATCGATGTGGCGCTTACGGGTGGAATTGGATATTACGCGTTGGGAACTTCAGCATCGCTGCAGCCCACGGCAAATGCCGACTTTTTCGCTCGAAACCAGAGCCTCGATTTTACCGCAGGCTTTCACTGGGGCTTTTCCGATCCTTCGACAAAAGCCATTGCCGTTGGATTTCGATTTCCGATCCGCGAATCCGAGGACCTCTCGTCCGGCGTCTATGGCGATGCGGAACTATTGCTTGTCGATAACGGTGCGGACAGTAATTCTTTTTCAACGGGTATTCGACTGGCGCTGGCCGGGCGTTCGGCGCCCATGGAATACCGGTTTTCTACCGAACTTCGAAGAATTCCATTCGGAAGCGAGCGCTTCGAGGCCTGGGCAGGGATCGAACTTGGATTTTTTATCGACCTGTTACGGGAGGACGCGGCCGCGCCCACGCCGAAAGATTCCCTGCGGGCTGCGCTTCGTTATATTGCAACGTCGCAGGAATTGGAAGACCTCGATCGGACGGAGTCCGAGCATGACATCGAGGTATGGCTGAACCGCTTTTGGGCAAAACGGAATATCACGGGCTCGCCAATGAACGAGGCGAGGCAGGAATACATGCGGCGCATAGAACTAGCGAATGAACGTTATGGAACGCCTCGCCGAATGGGGGTCGCGACCGACATGGGACGGGTGCTCCTGTTGTATGGCCAACCCGATCGAATCGAGGCCGCAAACTCGACCTCGATGGGTTCGCAACGCCGATATACCTTATGGGTCGATCAGGACCGTGTGAAAGGATACCGGACCGCGATATTTCTGTTCGTGCATTCGCAAATATCTGCGACCGGCACCTTCGAGGGCCATGGCGAGTTTCGGGAGATCTATTCAAACGTGGCGGGCGAACCGACGGAAGGGGTTCCTACCGATCTGCCGGAAGACATGTTGGCCTTCATTCAAGGCTTCCAGTAAGGGATACATAAGGCTTCGAGCAAGTTAGAAAAAAATGGCTACATTAAGAGAAATCCGCCGCCGCATCGTCGGTGTGCGGTCGACGGCAAAGATCACGCAGGCGATGAAGATGGTCGCGGCGGCAAAGCTTCGCCGCGCGCAGGACTCGATCAATGCCGCACGACCGTATGCACGTGCGCTCGAAGGGCTGCTGAAGGATTTGCTGCAATCGGCTGCGCTCGAGAATGCCCGTTCACCGCTGCTTTTTGGCCGCCCGCAGGACCAGAACGAGCGGGTTATTCTTGCGGTCGTCACGAGCGATCGCGGCCTTGCCGGAGCGTTCAATTCGAACTTGCTGAAATTCGCCGAATCGCGAATTCGCGATGAGTTCGCCCAGCATAAAGCTTCCGGTCGGCTGTCGATCGTGACCCTGGGACGACGTGCGACCGATTATTTTACGAAGCGCGGCTACACGGTCGCCGGGAAATACCCGGGAATTTTCTCGAAGCTCGAGTTCGATACCGCCCGGTCGATCACGCTTTTTTTAACGAACCTCTATAATCGCGCGGAGGCCGACCGCATCGAGATCATTTACAATGAGTTTCGGTCCGTCGTTTCTCAAAAGCCTGTTGCAGAACGGTTACTGCCGGTGCTCGATCCTTCGGGTTTTGTGGAAGGAAAAATTCCGGAACGCGATTATATCTACGAGCCGGACCCGGTTTCGATCCTGAACGTCCTTGTTCCGCGCCACCTGGAGACCATGCTGTGGCGCGCGATGCTGGAGTCGAATGCCGCAGAACAAGGCGCTCGCATGACGGCGATGGACTCGGCCACGCGAAATGCGAAAGACCTTGTCGGCGCGCTCCAGCTTTCGTTCAACAAAGCGCGGCAGGCCGCGATCACGAAGGAAATCCTCGAGATCGTGGGCGGCGCCGAGGCCCTCGCGAAAGGATAAAGGATTTACGAACAGTCCTGTCCCGTCTGGACAAGACGTGCAGTGTCAAAGCCCTGGGCTTTTGCCTGTGACAACAGTGCATGCAGGGTCTCCGCCGGAAGCGTTTTTTCTCGGCTGAGTATCCATAGATATTCGCGGGACGGATCGCCGACCATCGCATAGCGGTAGTCCGAGTCGAGCGCGAGGACCCAATAGTTACCAGAGAACGGCCAGAAGAATCGAACTTTTAGTTTAGCCGGTTCTGCGGGATCGGGGATCCAGGCCGTGCCGGTTGCCGTCTTCACCGTCGCAGTTTCACCGATCTTGTGCCCGGAGTTTGTCACCTGAATATCGCCATTGGGCTTGAGCGAGTATTCCGCCATGACACACGTAAGTCCCGATTCGAAGCTATTGGGGAGCCGCATGATCTCGTACCACGGGCCAAGGTACTTGTGAATATCGACTGAATTCACGACCGGAAGGTCGCTCTTCGACGCCGCGCACCCCCAGATCGAAAGCAGGAACGAGCCCACAACCGTGGAAAGGATGAATCGAGAAGTCATAGGTTGAAGTTTGAAAGGTTCAGGATTTAGTGTTTACGAGTCGGAACACGTCAGGATTCATTCGAAATATGTCGCCTTCAGCCTAACGAATGGTCAGTCTGAAGAATAGCAGTGTTCTTGTCGCACCTTCAACGTTCCAATGTGACAGCGTGTTATTGTGGGCTTCGTGCGAGTAATTCAGAATTATGAACACATTTTGGATCGGATTCGGAAGCTTTGTCTCGAAGCTCACCGGGACTCGAATGTTTTGCTTTTGCCGGTGACCAAAACGCAGTCGATTGAAGCCATTAAGGAATTGTACGATTCCGGCGTTTGCGATTTCGCCGAGAACCGCGTGCAAGAACTATTAAAGAAGAAGGATGCCCTGCCGAGCGATATTCGCTGGCATTTTATCGGGCATCTCCAAACGAACAAAGCGAAGTACATCGCCCCCTTTATTGAATCGGTACACTCGATCGATTCCATGGAGACGGCGAGGGAACTATCGAAACGTGCGGGTAGCCGACCGATCAATGTTCTGATAGAAGTGAACATTAGTCGTGAAGCGCAAAAGCAGGGAATAGCCCCGGACGAAGCAGAAGCATTGGCCCTCCAAATTTCGGAAACATCCCCGAACGTGACCGTCACCGGCCTCATGGGAATGGCCTCCTTCGAAGAAGATCCGGAGCGGACGCGTCCGCAGTTTCGAATGCTGCGAGAACTTCGCGACAAAATTCGGGAACGCCACCCCGAGCGAAAGAGCTTTAAGGAGTTGTCAATGGGCATGTCGAACGATTTTGAAATCGCTATCGAAGAAGGTGCGACGATCGTTCGAATTGGAAGTGCCCTCTTCCGTAACGAGTGAGAGAAGAAGCCAGTGTTCATGACAACGACCGGTACTTCTGGCCGTTACCCTATACCAAATCGCTATGCCACTTAGTCCGCTGGAAATCAAAAAGAAAGAGTTCACCCAGAAAATGCGCGGGGCAGATCCCGAAGAGGTCCAGGCATTTCTGGACCGGGTCTCGACCGAAATGGGAACCATGACAATCGAGAAAAAAGAGTTAGAAGATCGATTGAAAACCGCGCTCGAACGACTCGAGCATTATACGTCGCTCGAGCAAACGATCGAACGGACCCTGGCGGCCGCGCAGCAGACCGCGGTAACGATGCAGGACCAGGCAAAGCGGGAATCGGAACTTATTCTGCGCGACAGCCAGATCGAGCGGACAAAACTCCTGAACGACGCCCGAAGCGAACAAAACCGGATCGAGAACGAGATATTGCGCGCCCGCACCGAATATCAGTCGATGATCATGCGAATGCGCGCCGCCATGGAGGGGTTTAGCTCCTTCATTCGTTCCGTCGAGCAGGACTCCGCGGCGGCATCGACGAGCGGCATCGATGTCAACTCGTCGATCTCGAATTATTGATCGCCCCTTTTATTCTCGCCCCCTGATTGCCAATGCCAGATCCGCGCATTAGCATTATTATTATTACGCGAAACCGCGCCGCGTATCTCCGGGAGTGCGTCGATTCGATCCTGCTCCAGGATTATGCCGATCTCGAGGTCCTGATCGGCGATAACGGTTCCAGCGATGGGACGGTCGATTATCTCGAACAGCTTTCGGCTGCCGATCCCCGCGTGACGGCGCGGTACAATGGAACGAATCTCGGGTCCTGCCTCGGCCGCAACCTTCTGCTGCAAAACGCCAGCGGGGCGCTCTGCTTTATCATCGATGACGATGCGACCTTCCAGCGGAGCGACGACCTGAAAAAAGTTGCCGCGGAATTTGAGAAGCATCCCGGGGCCGGGGCGATCGGGTTTACGGTCGTCAATGCGAACGACCCAAAAACGCTGAACCTGTGGATGTACCAGGCAAATCCGGAGCGCGCTCGGGGCCGCGAATTTCGGTCGGCCCAATTCGCAAGTTGTGCGGTTTGCTTCCGCCGAACGGCGATGGAGGAAGCCCGCTTTGCGGACGGAGAATATTTCGTCAATTCGTTTTTTTACAGCTGGGATGAGTTCCCAATCGCCTGGCGGCTGCTCGAGACCGGATGGGAATGCTGGTACTCGCCGGCCGTCGCGGTCCGTCATTATGGTTCGGCCACGATCGACGTTCCGACCGCGCACCGGGTACACCTGGACGCAAAAAGCGTTGGACAATTCGCCGGACTGATTTTGCCATTCCCCTATGGTTGGGGGAAGTACGTGGTGCACTTAAGCTTGTGGATGTTGAAGCGCGCGTGGCGGACGCATACCCTGCGTGCCTGCCTCACCGGATTCTTGGAGGGGATTCCGGCGTTCTTTGCCGAACGCCGAAAACATATCAAAGTGCACCCGGCGACCGTAAAACAATTCATAAGCCTTGTCGAGGCCGAGAAGCATGTCGGCTAAACAAGATCGGTCTCCTCGGGCCGATTCGACCGATCAGAATGTAATGTATCCAGAACTTCGAACCTCTGTTTCTCCGGACGAGCGCGAACATCTCGTGCTCGAATCGTGGAAGCAAAAACATATTTTTCGCCGCTCCGTCGATGAGCGGGCGGGGGAGCGCACCTTTTCTTTTTATGAAGGTCCGCCGACGGTAAACGGTACTCCGGGCATTCACCATGTCTTTTCGCGCACGATCAAAGATGCGATTTGCCGCTATAAAACGATGTGCGGTTTTCGGGTCGAGCGAAAGGCCGGATGGGATACGCACGGCCTGCCCGTCGAGATCGCGATCGAAAAAGAACTCGGGTTCAAGCATAAGCGAGAGATCGAAGAATATGGCGTGGCCAAGTTCAATGAGAAATGCCGGGAACTTGTTTATAGCAATATCGGCCGGGACCTCGGATGGCGAGAGCTTACGGAACGGATGGGATATTGGGTCAACATGGACGATCCCTACATCACCTGTACGAACGATTACGTCGAATCCGTCTGGTGGGCGCTCAAACAGTTCCACGACAAAGGCCTGATCTACAAAGGCTTCAAGATCCAGCCGTACTGCCCGCGCTGCGAGACGGCGCTTTCGTCGCACGAAGTCTCGCTCGGCTACGATACGGCGAAAGACCCGAGTGTATTTGTAAAATTTAAACGCAGGAATGTTCCACAGGAAGAATACTTCCTCGCCTGGACGACCACGCCCTGGACGCTGCTGGCGAATATCGCACTTGCGGTCCATCCCGATGTCGATTATGTAACGGTCGTCAATACGCGAAAGGATAAAAGCGAGCGGCTGGTGCTCGCCGAAGCGTTGCTGAATAAGCTCGAAGGAGAGGTCGAGATCGTCGGCCGGAAAAAGGGCCGGGAACTCGAAGGCGAGCGTTACGAACCGCTGTTCGATTATTTACGAACGGCCGCTTCGCCAAAATTCGATAAGGCGGCTTTGGAACATGCCTGGCGGATCGTCGCGGATTCGTATGTCTCCACCGAGGACGGCACCGGCATCGTTCATCAGGCCCCGGCCTTTGGCGAGGACGATTATCGCGTCGCCCGGCGGGAAGGATTGCCCGTGATCCTCACCGTTGCGGGCAATGGCGAGATCAATCTCGATTCCCCCTACAAGGGAACATTTTTCAAAGATGCCGACCCGGACATTATGACCGAGTTGAAGCAGAAAGGGCTGCTGTATCGCCGGGAGACGATCGAGCACACCTATCCCTTCTGCTGGCGCTGCGATTCACCGCTTCTTTATTACGCACGGGATTCCTGGTATATCCGTGTCACGGAATACAAGCAGGCGCTGATCGACGAAAACCAAAAGATCAACTGGCAGCCGCCCGAAATTCGGAACGGACGCTTTGGGAACTGGCTCGAGGAGTTAAAAGACTGGGGACTCTCCCGCGAGCGGTTCTGGGGAACTCCGCTGCCGATCTGGATCTGCGAATCCTGCGAACAACAAAAATGTGTGGGCGGCTTCAGCGAATTCAAGAGCGCGCACCAGGTACACGATCAGTTCGATCCCCACAAACCGCAGGTCGATGAGATCACGTTTACGTGCTCCTGTGGCGGCACGATGAAACGCACGCCGGAAGTCATCGACGTCTGGTTCGATTCGGGTTCCATGCCGTTCGCGCAACGGCATTATCCGTTTGAGAACAAGGACGTATTCGAGCAGAGCTATCCGGCCGACTATATCAACGAAGGGATCGATCAGACGCGCGGTTGGTTTTACACGCTGCACGCGATCAATACGTTTCTCTTTGGCCAGCGTTCGTTCAAGAACGTGATCGTCAACGATATGCTGCTCGATAAACACGGGCAGAAAATGTCGAAGTCTCGCGGCAATGTCGTCAATCCCTTTGACGTCATGACGCAGTTTGGCGCCGATGCCACGCGCTGGTATTTGCTGTCTGCGGCGGTCCCCTGGAAGCCACGCGCCTTCAACGAGGACGACCTTGCCGAGCTCGAACGAAAGCTCTTTGGCACGCTTACGAATACCTATGGCTTTTTTGCGCTGTATGCGAATATCGATAGGTATGTCCATCACGGGGACGCCGGGGACCACCGCGCGGGACACACGGAGATCGACCGGTGGATTCTCAGTAAATTAAATTCCCTGGTCCGGCAATGCCGGGCAGATTTGGAGTCGTACGAACTCACACGCCCGGCACGTGCTATTCAGGAATTTATTATCGAAGAACTTTCGAACTGGTATATCCGGCGCAATCGCAGAAGATTTTGGAAATCCGAAAAGAGCACGAATGGCGCTTCGGTTTCCGATAAACAGGCCGCCTACGCAACACTCTACGAATGCCTGCTGACGGTCTCGAAGCTCATGGCACCCATCGCGCCCTTCTTTTCGGACTGGCTCTATGGCGCGCTCGGAGGGCCCTTCGAGTCGATCCATCTCGATGCTTATCCAGACGCGGACGAATCGCTGATCGACGAAGCCCTGGAGCAGCGCATGGAGGCCGCACAGATCGCTTCCTCGCTTGTACGGCAGATGCGAGAGCGCGCTCGCATTCGGGTCCGACAGCCACTGTCGCGGATCCTCATTCCGGTCGCAAATCGACATGAGATCGCAGAACTGAGAAAAGTCGAAGAGGTGATCCGAGAGGAAGTGAATGTCAAGCGAGTCGAATATGTCGAATCCGGTGACTCGGACGTCATTAAGTTGAAAGCGAAGGCGAACTTCAAAGCACTTGGCGCAAGACTTGGTAAGGCGATGAAAACTGTCGCTTCGAGAGTACAAAAGCTTTCGCAGGCGGAAATTCGCGAGTATCAGTCTACGGGCTCGCTTCATATCGAGGCCGAGGGTGAGGACGTTCGGCTCGAACGAGGCGATCTCGAAATCTTTGCCGAGGACGTCGAAGGATGGCTTGTTTCGAGCGAAGGCCGGATGACGGTCGCGCTCGACACGGCCATAACACCGGAACTTAAAAGCGAAGGTATGGCCCGCGAGTTCGTCAACCGCGTCCAGAACCTCCGAAAAGATTCTGGGTTCGATGTGACCGATCGGATTCGCATTTTCGTTCAATCGGCCTCGCGCGATGTGCTCGATGCGATCGACGTTCACCGAAACCTCATTCGCGAAGAGACGTTAGCGACCGAGATCCTCTCGGACGGTAAAATCGAACACGATCTACCGGCTTCGAAGGTTGAAATCCTCGAACAGGACGTGACGATCCAGCTTCTGAGAATGGGCTAATTTTTCGGATTCTTTCCGTCATGGGGTTGTTTTGACTCATCCGTTTCTAAAAATTTCCTTCTGCCAGCTATTGGGGTGGAAATGTCTAAACCGGAAGTCACATAGTATCTATGGCGAAAATAAAAAAAGGAAAATCCTCTTCGAAAAATAGCCCAAAACGCCCTGCAAAGGCTTCGAAGCCGGCCAGCAAAGGCAGTTCATCGGCACGTCCGCAGCCAAAATCGAAAGTCGGACAAAAAGCGGCAAAGAAGGTCGCTGCCGCAAGGGCTGGAACGTCTGCCACGGTGAAAGCAAGTGCAAAACCTCCCTTGAAAAAATCGACGTCCGCGGCAAAAAAGCCGAGCGTTGGTTCGAAGATTGCCATAGGCGCTTCCGGGGCCGTCATTGCAGCAGCGTCGGCGGTTGCGATCCGGACTGCGACTCGCGGAAAAGAAAAGACTCCAACGAACACACCCACTTCATCTAAGAAGATCTCGAAAAATTTTACGATGCCAACCAACTCGAACGGTACTACCAAAGAAGTTGCGCCCGGCGGGGGAATTGTACAACCCGCCACGAAATCGGCGCCTGCCATGCGGCTCCGAGCGGACGATGCCGAAATTCTTGCTTCGGCCAAAGAACGCTATGGCCGGAAGGACCTCGAAATGTTTCGAAAGCTGCTCACCGAACAGCAGCTCGAAGCGCGAGAAGAATTCGATATTCTCAGCCAGAATATCCTCGATACCTCCGGCGAATTCGAAGCCGATAACCAGACCTATTCCCTCCATACGGCCGAACAGGGAACGGACGCGATCGAGCGCGAAAAGACGTTCCTCCATGCCCAGCGCACCAGCGATTATTTGAAAAAGCTCGAAGAAGCACTCGAGCGAATCGATCGCGGGACCTACGGCATCTGCGTTGTCTGCGGAGGCCTGATCGAAAAACAGCGCTTACAGGCAGTGCCGATCACACAAAAACATGTCGACTGCAAGAACCGCACGCAGGTCCGTAAGGTCAGTAACGGCGGCGGTTTCCATGACGTCGAAGAACAGCCGATGAATCTCGATTGAAAGCACTGAGATGCCCGAACGCCTGATGTGCAATTACACTCAGGTCCCGTTCGGTCCTATTCAGAATTTTTACGCTCGATACAAAGTTCTTCCGCATGTTTGCGCTCTGGACGTAAGCACTTTTTCATGGCCGTTCTCTGGATTACCGTAATCGTCGTTCTCTTCGATCAGACCACGAAGATGATGGTCAAGGGTTCGCCGTGGCATTGGCTGCCCTTCGATGGAATTCCTTATGGGCATTCGCTGCCGTTGATCGACGATGTTTTTCGCATTACCTATATCGAAAATCCCGGGATCGCGTTTGGAATTAATATCCCGGGATTTAAAGTCGTCTTCGCTCTTTTTTCGATCGTCGCCTCCGTCGCTATTCTCGTTTACCTCAAGCGGAATCTCTATCGCCTGAGCATTGGCGAGCGCATTGCGCTCGCCCTCATTCTGGGAGGGGCGGTCGGGAACCTCATAGACCGCGTGTTTTACGGGGTCCTGTTCCACGAACAGCCGCTCTTCTACGGCAGGGTGGTCGATTTTATCGATTTCGGCATTCACCGCAATATGTTTCCCGTCTTCAATGTGGCGGATTCGTGTGTGACGATCGGCGTTGCGCTGCTCGTGATCCTCCTCATGCGGCATAAACAGGTGCAGCCAGCGGAGCCGGGCGCGATCGAGAGTGCCGAAGCCTCCGAAGAGCATATCGCATTACCTTCATGACGCCGCCGGAATCTTCCGGAGAGGAGCGCGAGGTACGGTCGGAACGAATTCTTGAAATCCAGGTCGCGCGAGGGGAGCGGCCGGAACGCGCCGATCAGTATCTTGCCCGAATGATCGCGAACAGTTCTCGCTCCAGGGTCCAGCACGCGATTGCAGCCGGCGCGGTCCTCTTAAACGGAAAACCCCTCGACCGTCCTTCGTACAAAATCCATGGCGGCGATCTGTTCCAGATCACGATCCCGCGCCCGCCGCCGGTCCGTGCCGAAGCGGAGGACATTCCGCTCGATATTGTCTTCGAGGATGAATCGCTGCTTGTGATCAATAAACCCCCCGGCATGGTCGTCCATCCGGCGCATGGCTCGCGCACCGGGACGCTGGTCAACGCGCTGCTGCACCATATTAAACAGTTCCCGTTGCGGGATTCCGATTCGGAGCGTCCCGGCATCGTTCACCGGCTCGATAAAGATACTTCCGGCCTGCTCGTCGTCGCGAAGACCGAAGAAGCGCACCGAAATCTTGCCAGGCAATTCTTCCATCATTCGGCCCAGCGTATGTACCAGGCGATCGTCTGGGGCCGATTCAAGGACCGCGCGGGCCGGATCGAAACGCTCATCGGACGCCATCCTCGGGATCGAAAACGATTTGCCGTGATCAATGAAGCGCCGCTCTACCTGAAGGAAAAAGATGGCGGCGGAGGTAAGATCGCGATCACGGACTATGCGGTCCTGGAAGAGCATTCCGGATTTTCGCTCGTCGAATTACGCCTCGAGACCGGCCGCACGCACCAGATCCGTGTGCACATGCAGCATGTCGGACATCCCGTCTTTGGCGATGCGACCTATGGCGGACGCACGATGAACGTCATGCGGCAGGACATTCCGCAATGGAAATCGAAGATCGAGCATCTCCTCGATGAGTTTCCACGCCAGGCGCTTCACGCCAGGACCCTGCGGCTGCGCCATCCGCGGACGGGGGAACTAATGGAGTGGTCCGTCCCGCTGCCGGAGGACATGCAGAAGGTGTTAACGTCGTTGAGTGAATTGAGATAGATTTCTTATCACTCAAAATCCTTCACGAGTCCAGGCTCTGAATGGTCTTCCACTCTTGTTCGGTCACGGGCGTGATCGAAAGACGGGAGCCTTTTTGAAGAATGACCATTTTTTCAAGGCCTTTCGTCTGGCGAAGTTCGTCGATCGAAATGGGTTTCTTCAGGTGCTTCCTGTATTTTACTTCCACACACATCCAGATGGGATTCGCCGGAGTGGATTTCGGGTCGTAATGGCTGTCCTTCGGATCGAGCGCCGTCTCATCGGGAATCGGTGCACTGGCAATCTCGCAGATTCCCACAATGCCGGGTCGAGCGCCGGTCGAACTGCCGCCCATGTTCGAGTGATAAAAGAATGCGAGATCGCCGGGCTTCATCTGGTCCCGCATGAAATTACGCGCGGTGTAATTGCGCACGCCGGTCCAGGCCGTCGTTTTATCGCGCTTTAAATCGTCAAACGAGTAAGATTCTGCGTCGGATTTTAGAAGCCAGTATTGCATGTCCGTGACAATGAGTAAATATCGATCAATGACCGTAGAAATTCGTGAATGAACGCAATGAAAACGTGAGGAACATTCTCATTTATTCCCGCCCTATAAGTCCCGAACTATGGAATTGCCTCGATATCTCGATCTTTTTCATTCCGGGGAGCTTGCGCGGAGGGTGGAAACGCTCCATCGAATGCTCGCTTCGTGCGATATTTGCCCGCTCGATTGCCAGGTCAATCGCCTCGAAGGGGAGATCTCGCGGTGTTATTCTGCCCGGCTGCCGATCGTATCCTCCTATTGTCCCCATTTTGGCGAGGAGCCGGCGCTCGTCGGTACGAATGGCGTGGGGAATATTTTCTTTGGGAACTGTAACCTGAAATGCAGCTATTGCCAGAACTATGAGATCAGCCAGCGGTGGAAAGAAGAACGAAAAAATGAAGTAACGATCTCACGGCTGGTCGAAATGATGCTCGAATTACAGGACGTGCACGGCTGCCATGCGCTGGGCTTCGTTTCTCCCACGCATTTCGTTCCACAAATGGTCGAAGCCATTTTCGAGGCGTGTAAACGCGGGCTGCACGTTCCTATCATTTATAACACCAATGCCTACGATTCGGTCGAGGTCCTGAAATTGCTCGAGGGGATCGTCGATGTTTACCTGCCCGACATCAAATATGCCGAAGACGAAATGGGATATCGGTATTCCGGCGTTAAGGAATACGTTCGTCATTCGCGCGCCGCGCTGCTCGAAATGTATCGGCAAATGGGCGATGGACTCACGATCGGTGAGGACGGCCTCGTGAAGCGCGGACTGATCGTTCGGCACCTTGTACTGCCCAACGATCTGGCCGGCAGCCGGGAAACGCTCGAATTCATTGCAAACCATCTTTCGAACCGCGTCACGCTTTCGGTAATGTCCCAGTACTACCCGACGAATAAGGTCACAAACGAACAAGCCGACAAATTCGAATCGCTGCAGCTACTCAACCGCCGCGTTCGCGAACGGGAGTACGATAAAGTTCTCGAACTACTCGATGAATTCGGGTTCGAATCGGGCTGGGCGCAGGAGTTCGAGAGCCAGGACTATTACCGGCCCGATTTCAGCAATCGAGTGACCCCCTTCACCCGGTAACTTACTTTCGGATCTCGCCCGTCTCCATGCTCCAGAAGAGCAGGTCGAGTTCATCGATCGAAATGCCGATGGCGTTCGCGAATTTCTTCCATTTTCGTTCGATCTCCAGATACCGATGTTTGGTTAGGCTTGTGGGGACCGCGCGAATAACACGAAGCCGTACGAGGTGTTTTAGAATATGCCGGTCCAGAATGGCGAGGCCGCGGACGCCGATATTGCGCAGAAAATGTGAGGCTTCTTTCATTCCCAGGCCCTGGACCGCCTGAAGTACGAATTCACGTTTTTCTGCCGATGCCAACTCGTTATTCGTTAATACAGGGACCAGCTCCGAAAAATGTTCACGGATCCTCAGGAGCCGTTTCGACTTCGTATTATGAAACCGAATATAGTGGCGTGGATCGCGCAGATAGGCGGTCGGATCGAATCCTAATTCGAAAAATCGGTCCCGAATGAGTTCCTGGACGGTCGCGTCCGCATTCGCGGCACTGGACTGCGGAGTGAGAATGCAGAACGCCAGTTCATAAAAATAGTCCGAAGGTGGAACGTCGGCGAAATCGCCAAGCCGTTCGCGAATAGCCACTTTTCGTTCCTCATGGACCGAATGCCACGGTTCCGGTAATTTATTGCTCGGCAAGGGAAAAACCTCCTTTCCCGGACTCGATGAATCCCTCCTCGAGTAATAATCTCAATATCGCGTCCAGAAAGTCCCTGAATTCAGCGCCGCCTTTTCCAAATTGATTTTGAAGTTCGTTTGCAATTTCGATCTTTGTCTGAGAGCGGTTTTTGGTCTGGGAGCGGTTTTTAGTCTGGGAGCGGTTTTTAGTCTGGGAGCGGTTTTGCGCGATGACACGGAGCACTCTTCCGCGCCAGATGCGGCGCGGCTCTCCAAAATATCGTCTTTCGGAACGGGTAGGTTCTCGTGGCGGACGCGCCATTCGATGCGCGGACGCGCAATGCTTCGATACCGGGCACTCCCCACAGATCGGGGCTTTCTTTGTGCAGATGGTCGCGCCAAGGTCCATCAGTGCTTCATGCCACATGCTCGAACGGCCGGCGGGAAGGATCGCGGCATCGAGATCGTAGATCGCGCGGATCGGAAGCGTTGCAGAAACGTCCGGCATTCGTTTCCATATACGCGAGAGTACCCGTTCGATATTGACATCGACGACCGCCGTATCCGCATTGTGCGCAAAGGCCAGCACGGCACTCGCGGTATAACGCCCGATCCCCGGCAACGCCTGTAAATCCTGGGCGGTCTTTGGGAACCTCCCTCGATGGGCGATGGCCTGAGCGGCGCGATGAAGATGAATGGCGCGACGATTATAGCCAAGTCCCTGCCAGGCCGCGATGACCTCGCCCCGGGGCGCTTCGGCAAGCCGTTTAACGGTCGGAAATGTTTTTAAGAATTTCGGAAGATGGTTCTCGACCTGCGTCGTCCCGGTTTGCTGGAGCATGAACTCGCTTACGAGCACGACGTAAGGAGTTCGCTTTAGACCTCGCCAGATAAAGCTCCGCCGGTTCTTCCGATGCCATTCGAGTAGGAGCGCAACGACCCGCGCAAACCGTTTTTGTGTCGCGGCGTGGATCATTGAGGAATTCCTTCGCTGAGCAAACGATCGAGAATGCGTTTGTTGCCGGACAAGTGCAGGAGCGTGGGAAGTTCCTGTTGTGAGACCCATCGCACGCGTTCGAACTCCCGGTTCTCGAGTGCGCCGTCCCACGATCGCACGAGAAAATAGGCAATATCGTAGGTGACGCCGTTCGAATAGGTGGCCGTTTCTGAGAACCATTCCTCGGCCTGCAGGATCTCGATGCCCAGTTCTTCCTTCAGTTCCCGCCGAAGAGCTTGTGCGCGCGTTTCACCGGGCTCTAACTTGCCGCCAGGAAATTCCCAATGGAGCGGATAGATCTTTTCTGCGCGCCGCTCGCCCATCAGTACACAGCCATGCTCGAGGAGCAGTCCTACGGCGACGGCGATCGGCCTCATGCAAAACTAAGCGCATGCAACGGCTGCATTTTCGCGGCAATCCGAGCGGGGATCAGCGTTGCGCTGAGCGCCAGTACCAGTGCGATCCCCGAAACGATCACATAATGCTGCCATTCGATCGAAACCGGGACCGAGGTCATGAAATAAATGTCCGAACGCAGCTTAAAGAAATGGAATTGGGATTCCAGTGTGCAGAGAATAAAGCCGAGGAGGTCGCCTAAGAGCGTTCCCACCACCGCGATCGTCATGCCCTGCGTAATAAAGATTCGCGCGATCCCACCCCGGCTCGCCCCGAGCGACTTTAAGATCCCGATCGATCGTGTTTTCTCGATGACCATCAGCAGCAGGGTCGAAACGATGTTAAAGGCCGCCACAAGGACGATCAGCCCAAGGATAATGGGTATCGGCTTTTTTTGCAGGTCGATCCAGGCAAAGATCGTCGGATATACTTCATAGACACTCCTTGCGACGTATGGATATCGCAGGATGCGATTGATCTTCGCCGCAACAGGGGTGGAGGATTCCAGTGTGGGAGTTCGAATATCATATCCACTTACCTGAGTGAGACTAAACCCATTGAAGGCCTGCGCGGCCGGGAGCGTGGTGTAGGCGAGCATATCGTCGTACTGCGACATCCCCGTGGCATAGGTTCCCACGACCCGAAAGCGGTGCAGGTTTGCGAGGATATCTTCCCGCGAGCGGAGCCGCTCATTAAAACGGATGGCCGCAATGATCTTTCCGGGCGTCGTGGAAAGTTGTTTCGCTAAACCGCTGCTGAGAACGATTGGGTCGATCGAGTCGAGTGTGGCGGAAGCGAGCGAATGCCCGCTCACGATCTTTTTCATGGCCAGGACGGACGCGTCCTTCGGCGGGATCCCGCGGATCACAACGCCTGCGACCCCGCGCGGCGAACGAAGGATGGCCTCCCGCTCGACGAACGGAGTCATTTGAACGATCTCAGGAACTTTGCGCAACAGGTACCGGCTGGTGCCCGGAAAATCGGGGAGCGGGTGGTTGCCATAGGAGGAGATTTCGACATTCGACGTAAAGCCGAGCACGTTTCCCGTCAGCGTCTTTTCGAATCCGCTCAGAATGGCCAGCGTGATGACGAGCGCAGCGGTTCCCAGCATGATGCCGCCGGCCGCGATCATCATGATTCCGGAAATAAATCGCCGCTCCGAGCCGTGGTCCGCTGTCTCGCGTTCGCTTCGGCTTGAAAGGAGGTACCGGGTCGCTATGAATCGAGAGATACCGATGGTGGAACCTTACAGAGTTTTATTTTTCGTTGATCGCGATTTTATTCTTCGTTGATCGCGAGATGAAAATGTGTCATGCCGTTCGAATCGAGATACCCGGTTGCCTGGGCGGTGTAATATGCACCGTCCGTAAAGGTCTGGGGCGTGGTGTTAAGGACTTCGGAATTATCCTGTTCGCGAAGGATCACCGTGTAGGGTCTTCCGGCCTTCACCAGCACATAAGCGCTTGCTTCGCTGAAACCGACCGGACTGATAAACAGCGAGCCTTCAATGGTTGCGCTGGTATCGAGTTGCGAGTCGCCAATGCTTTGATTCCCATTGATCAGGCGAACGTAGGCATATCCGGGCGGCGGCGGCGTTAACTTCGCGGAGTCGATCGTTCTTCGATATCGCAGCCCGCTGTTAAAAAAGAGGGCATACGTGTTCAGCGTCTGTCCCAACGGCGGGATCGTTACCGAATCGAGAAATCCGGTATTACTGGAGTTCGTCACGTAGCATTTAAGCGAGGTATCGGGCCGGATCGGAATATACTGGTTTCCGCACGACGTACTCACCGTTGTAAAGAGTGAGGAATTGCGGTCCGGAGTGGCCGACAAATACAATGGGCCCGCAATCGTGTCCGGAAAGAGCGAAACGAACCGAACGAGCGCCATTCCCTGCGTCGTATCTCGAAGAGTATCGGTAACGATTTTCGTCTCGACGACGGTTTTGGTGCAGGAGTCGAGCGAAAGACCTATGCATACTGCCGCGATCACAAGGCACAGAACAGGAATTTTCATGTTAGCTAATAACACCAGCAGGCCGAAAAGATTTGACCGATACGACAATTTTGTGTGACGTTCTGACCCCTTCCGGTGTCTATGTAGGGTAGTCTTTTATGAATAAACGGACGTTCCTGTTGTTATCGGTTGTGTGTGCCCTGAGCGCCCTCGGTGTGCCGAGCGCGCGGGGGAACGTTCGGCTTGCCTTCGATTCGACGAGCCTCGACTTCGGCATGGTCGTGCCGGGGGCTTCGAAAGACCTCGTCCTGAACGTCTGGGATACCTCGAACGTCGATATCGAGATCGACCAATTCAGTTTCGGCGCTCCCGATGCCGGGGATTTCAGTATCCTGGCGCCGAGCACTCCACTCGTGGTCTCGGCCAGTGCGCCGATCCATACCCAGATCATCCTGCAATTCAGTCCGAAATCGATTGGGATTCGTTCCTCGGAACTTATCGTAGAGACCAGCGATGGAACGGTCACCATCCCCGTGACCGGCATGGGTGGGGAGGGGACGAACCTGTCGTGGTCGCTTTCTTCGATCGACTTTGGGACGCTTGCTCCCGGCGGGATGCTCGATACCACGGTGGAACTCTATTCGAACGGGCCCGATACGGCCATCGTCGCCGGACTGGAAATGGTCGCGAGCGATACGTCGTTCGAAGCCCAGACGGTGAGCGGTGTCGCCACTCCGTTCCGCCTGGCGCCGGGCGATTCGATCGCGGTCGATGTTTCGTTCCGTGGCCTCCAATTGCTGGGAGCCAAAGACGCCCAGCTCCTTGCCATCGGCGCGACGCTGAACACCCCCTCGTGCGACCTGCTGGGGAATGTGGCCCTCGGATTATTTGGCGTGGCTCCCATTCCTGTCGACTTTGGAACGATGTACGCCGGCGAAGTGCGAGACACGACGATCTTGCTCGTCGATTCTTCGAGCCTCGATCTTGTCGTCGAGGACCTCAGCCTCGATCCGTCGGACGATGACTTCACGATCGTAGGTCCACAACCATTGCCGTTCGTCATTCGGGCAGGAGCCACAATGCCCATCACCATTCGCGCGAATCCCGGCCTTACGACCTCCCATGTCTCCACGTTGAATGTGGTCTCGCAGTCAGCTTCGCCGAATTACCGTCAGGACCAGCTTACGGTATCGGTGATCCCGGTGCCGCTTTCGGTCGGGACGGCGCAAAATATCGAGTTTTCGTGTGCTATGCCGAACGCACTTTCGAGCGATACCATCCTGGTCTCGAATACAGGCGGCCCCGATGTTCTCGTCACCGGTCTGCAGTTCACCGATTCCAATATCGCTCTCCTGGCCGATCGTTCGTTCCCTGACACCATTCGTTCCGGACGTGCGCGATCGTATATCGTTCATTTCGATCCCGACCGGGCGAGCAGCGATACCCTGCTGCTTGCGGTGCTGGGGGGCCGTCAGAGCATGATCGTGGATACCGTGTTTTTACATTCCTTTCCGGCGAGCGTATCGGCGAATGTCGTTTCGGTCGAGCAGGACTCCGCTCGAGGCACGTTTAAAATTATGACGAGCGCGCCGGTCCAGGCATTCGAGCTCGACACGATCGTGGCCCACATTACGGTCAGCAATACGGACTTCGCAACGGTCGATCCGGCATCGATCTCGCTTGCACCCGGTCTTGCGGGCGATTCGATCGTCTCTATCGTACCGGAAACCGGAGGATATACGGTCACGATTGTTTCTCCGAGTGGCGGTCCGGCGAGCAGCGATAGTTCACTGCTCGTGTTGAGCGTCGATAAATATCTTTCGACATCAGATTCGGCGTGGGTCCATGTTTCGGTCGAATCGCCGGAACGCGCGGGCTGCATCGAGTGGGTTTCTGACTCTATGAATGTTAACAATGCCGTGGCATGTGGATCGGCACAATTACGCGAGGCGCTTTCTTCGAAGCCGATCATCCTGGGCGCCCGCGTTCTGAGCAATCCCGCTATAAACGATGACGCCCAACTGCTCATAGAAGGAAGTGATCGCGATGTCGTCGAATATTCGGTTTCGAATACACTCGGCGGTGTCCAATCGAGCGGATCGTTTTTGATCGAAAAGGGGATGAACCGATTTTCGCTCCCGCTGCTCGCGAGCGGGTCGGGAATGTTCACGATTCGTCTCGCCCCTTCCCGAGGAATTCCGGAAGCACTTCAGGTGCTCAAAATTCGTTAAGTAATATCCTTCGCGTTTTTACCGCGGCGGGACCATAGTATGCAACGAATAGAGGAGGACCTGCTCGAAATCCGCGAGGCGCTGCGCCGCTCGCAGATCGCGCTTCGCGAAGAACTACCGGCGGAGCTGCGGCATGCATCGAGCATGGAAATCATCCAGCGGCTCGAACGCCATCTTGCTGAACGCGGGGCCACCTTCATTCACTGTTACATCAGTTTCCGTTCGGAGGTCGAAACGCGCGCGTTTATTACGGCGGCGCTCGAAGTACATCGCTGGCGCGTCGTCGTTCCCGTTGTGGAACAAGGAGCTGAGGTCCTGGTCCATACCGAAATTCAGGGCCTGGATAATCTTGCGAAAGGGCGTTTCGGGCTGGAAGAGCCGGTCGATCGCACGCCCGCGTCGCTGGAATCGCTCAATGCCGTGATCGTCCCGCTGGTGGCGTTCGACCGGCGCGGCACACGGCTTGGATATGGAAAAGGATTTTACGATGCATTCCTCCGCGAACTTCCGGATTCGGTGGAACGCATTGGTCTTGCATTCGCCGTGCAGGAAGCCGAGCATATTCCCCTACGACCACACGACGAACCGCTGGACCTTATCATAACCGAACGCGAATTTATTCGTATCGACCCAACGTGCTGATCCTCCTCAGGCCTGTATCCGGCCGCATGATCTCCGGCGTCGCACTCGGACTTGCGGAATATTATGGCGTTCCGGTCTCCGTCGTTCGATGGCTCTTTATTACCGGTTTTTTTGCATCGCCGCTGGTGGCCCTGCTGTACCTCCTGCTCGCTATTTCGATCCCGGACGAAGAGCGCGTTGCCGCGAGGCTGCAATATACGGCGGACACCGATAAACCTCCATCCGAGCGGTTCGAAACGTTTGGGAACATTCTTCTTTCGCGCCTCATCCGGCGTCGGCCGGCGATTTCGCCGAACCTCGTCGCGATCGTCCTGCTCGTTTTCGCGGCCGTCCTCGAACTTCCACGGGCCGAGGGTAGCGCGTTCTATCTGATGCACCCCTTCGTCACATGGATCGATACATCGCTCAGCCGCATTGCTTCGATCGTTTTTTATTGTACGCTGGCGCTCTTCTTCATCATTCCCAGGAGGGGACCGTCCACCGTCGTACTGACGCAGGAACCGCGCGATCGATTCGTTCCCGAACGCTCCTCGCGCAAATCCATTGCGGGCATCTTCGCCGGGATTTCGAGCGCGATCGAGATCGAGCCGGCCTATTTGCGAGTGCTGTTCATCCTGCTCAATTTTTTTACGATCGGGATCACCGGCGTTCTCTATCTCGTCGTCTGGTACGCCTATCGAGGGAAAGAGCGGGTGTCCGAAGCCACCCCGGTTTCAGCCAC
>JAJPIQ010000068.1 GCA_021324685.1 Bacteroidota bacterium | reverse complement strand
GATGTACGAATCTATGATGACGTACGAAAGAAAAACATCCCATCCGCTCCGCTCCGTGCGGGTGAGACACTTAATTTTGCTTCATCGTCGGGATGCGATACTTTCGCGATGTGATACTTTCGGGAAGTGATGCCTTTTGGGGTTTCGGGCGGGCGAGACAATAAAAAAGCCGCCCCTGCCTGTTTCCCGGACGCGGTTCTCGACGGAAACAGGCGTTGGATGATCGCTCATCCTGCGGAAACCGCAAAAACGCCGGGCGGCAATATAGCCGGTAACGAATGCAATTCTTCCGCCAAAGAACGTCCAATATCGACTATCGCGATTCCAGCAGTTATTTTTATTGGACGGAAGATAGTTACGAGTACGGGGACCTCGCATCGTTTCAAAGTCCGCACCCCCGGCCTCGAAGTCCGTTCGCTCACCTTCGCGTAGGTCGGCGCGTCCCGCCCGACACCCCGGCCGGATGGAATGTTCGGGCGGGACGCACCGACCTACGCGGACTTCCATTTCGTATTTTTGCACCATGGCAAGGGACAAACCATCGGAATGGATTCACCCTGTCCACGGATTCGTCGCATCGAGAAGACATCTTCCGCACATCGAGCTTGTCGACTCCTATTATTTCACGACCTCCGTCACGAAATTTCGCCGCGAACTGTCGCCACCCGATCGCGACATTGTCTTGTTGGCGATTCGATTTATGGATACGAAAAAATATGCGTTGGATGCAGTGGTTGTCATGCCGGATCATTTTCACATGATTCTGAGGCCGCTCGAAAAGAGTTCCGGAGGGTATTATTCCTTACGCGAGATATTCCATAGCATAAAAAGTTTTACCGCACATAAGATCGAAGGAGGGGTCGTGTGGCAGGACGAGAATTTCGATCATCTGATCAGAAACGGCGAGGACTACGATGAGAAATTGCAATACCTTATTTGGAACCCGGTGAAATCCGGCCTCGTGAATTCACCGTGGGATTATACCTGGTTGTATTGGGTGGGAAGAGTCGGCCCCGAGGAAATGGGGATGGTCGGGCCGGAGGCACCGACCTACGCGCCGTAATCGGCGCACCCACCTTCGCGTAGGTCGGTGCGTCCCGCCCGACTTTCGTCCCCGTTATTTAAGCATCCTTTACTTATTTCGCTTTCGTTCCACACTATTTAAGGATAACGCCTTATCCTTAAATAGCGTGTTGAAGCACCTACGATGTCCCTATGCCCAGGTCCCAAACACAACAGACAGCTACACAGCCAGCAAACCTTCCTTCCCTTCACGAATTTGCGGAAAAAACGCTCGGGATAACGGTATGGCCAAAGATCAGGGAAATTTTCGATGCGTTCGCGCCCGAAGACGGCACGCCCGGCTCGCGAAAGATCCTGGTCCGGTCGTGCAATGGCGCCGGCAAAACGACCGCGCTCGCCGCGATCTGCAACTGGTATTTCATGACGTATCCCGACTCGATCGTCCTTACGACGGCGTCCTCCTGGAACCAGGTACGCTGGAACCTTTGGGGCGAGATACGGCGCCAGGCCCGGGCCGCAAAGCTCTACGACGGCCGGGAGGTCACGATGTTCGAGACGAAGATCGAAGTCACCGAAAAACATTTTATGATCGGCATTTCGCCGAACATTCCGGAGAACGCGATGGGCTTTCATGCGCCGCGCATCCTCGTCGCCGTCGATGAGGCCACCGGCGTGACGCGGGAGATCATGACCGCGCTCACCGGGAACCTCACGGGCGAGCATGCGCAGATCGTCCTCATCTGCAATCCCATCGACCGCGATTCGTATCCGTTCGAAGCCGAACAAAGCGGGGACTGGACCGTCATCCATATTTCGGCCTTCGACCATCCGAACGTCGAGAACGATTCGGAGGAAATACCGGGCGCGGTCTCGCGCACGTGGATCGTGGACCGGCTCAAATCGTGGACGACGGAACTTACGCAGAACCTGCTCGATGCGACCCGCGGGCTCTATATCAAATGGCTCGACCGGTGGTACCGCCGGTCCCCGATGGTGGACGCGCGCATCCTCGGCGAATGGGCGGACCTCGAGCACGAAGGGTTCATCCCGCTGGACCTGATCAAGGCCCGCGTCTGGTCGCGAAAGGGTATTCCGCGGGAACGCTGGGGCGACCTGCCGCCGGTCCCCGAGGGCGCGCCGCGCGTTCGCGCGCTTGGGGTCGATATCGGGCGCGGCGTGGGCGGCGATGCCACGGTCTATGCCTCCTTCGAAATCTATCCCGACGGTCCGGACCTGCAACGGCTCTTCGTTTCGACGTACGATGAAAACCTGATGGAGGCGGCAGAGCGGATCCGGAACGAATATGAGGAATGCTGCCAGCAGGGCATCGAACTCGTGATCGCGGTCGACGATACGGGCCTGGGCGGCGGCGTATGCGATAAATTAAAGAAGGACGGGATCCCGCACTTTCCCGTCCAGTTTGGGGCCAGCGAACGTGGGTTGTTTCCGGGAAAAGAAATAGCGAACACGCGGGCCGAAATGTACTTTTTGCTGAAGGAGGAACTGCTGGAAGGAACGATCCGACTGCTCGATTCCGACCGGTTCCATCGGGAGATCGCGGCCGTGCGGCTCGATCGACACGAAGGGAACCATCGGTACAAGATGGAAGCCAAGAACATCACCAAACGCCGCCTCGGCCGCTCGACCGATTTTGCCGACGCGACCGCGCTGGCGCGCTACGGGCTCAAATTGCGGGAGATCGAGAAGCGAAAGAAATTCATACCATAATACGGGATCGAATACCATACTTACGGCCGGCCAAGCGCGCGGACGATATCGGAGTAATGGGACGAGGCCGTATCGGCGAGCGCTTCGATATTATAGACGGACTGGGGAATCACCGCGATGGGGCGGTAGCCAGCCGCGAATGCCTGCGAGCGGAGCGCGGCGTAGGACGCGCCGATGAGGCCATGCCCCTGCCCGTAGGGCTGGCCCGTCGTAAGGTCGATCGGAATGAAAACGAGGTCCGGCCGCTCGGAAAGCACGTACGAAATAACTTCCCCCGGCGCGCGCGCGTGGGCGATGGCGTTCGAATTCAGTCCGGCGAGATCGATGTTGCGGAGGCCGGAATAGTAGGGAAGGATCCCGGCATCGGCCCAGGCGAGTGTGATCTGCTCGTGACCGGGGATGGAACGGAATTGGGCGGCAAGCGCGCGGTACCGGTCCTCATAGGTCGTGTCCCGTGTGAAATCCCCCCAGGCGCCGCGCACGTAGAGCGAATACCCGCAAAAGGCAACGGTGAGTGCGACGATAGATAGGACGCATGCCGAGCGGCGTACGCGCGGCCATTTCGTTCCGATCCCGACCGCCGCAAAAAGGAGGACCGCAGCTTCCAGTGACATCGTAAAGCGCAGGTAGGAGTCCATCAGGAGTTGGCTCATGAGATAGAACGCGGTGAGCCCGATCGACCAGAGCACCGCAGCGCCGACCGCGCGCGCGCTTTTCCAATCGCGGAAGGATAGCACCGCAGGGCGAAACGATAGCACGGCGGAGAGCGCGAGCGGCCAGAGTCCCAGATAAAAATGGAGCAGGTTCCCAAAGCCGGGGAGCGGGCCCGTCCGCGCGCGGTGCGCGACCTTGACGTAAAAGGAGTTCGGCAGCGGCGAGCCGAAATACCACGACTTCCATCCGGCATAGAGCGCGAGCGGGAGCACGAAATAGAGGAGGAGCGGCCGGATGGCGCGGCGCCGGTCGCCGGTAACGGCGAGAATAATAATTCCGAGCAGCGCGCCTTCGGGCCGCGTGAGCGCCGCAAGCGTCGAGAGCGCGAAGGCAAGCGAGGTGCGCTCCTCCGAAATCGCGAGGAATACCAGCAGGACCCACATCACGAAAAAGCTGGTCTCCATGCCCGAAAAGGCGTTCGACCACGTGTAGGGATCGAAAAGGAAGAGGGTCGCCGCGAGAAGAGCCCAGGGAGGAGTGGAGCGGGTGCTTAACGTGTGCGGGATTCTTTCAGCAGATCGCTCCGAGCCGGGGGCAGAAACTAAAGCATGTGCTACCATGCGGTAGAGCGCGATCGCGGAGATTGCGACCGAGATCACGCCGATCCATTGCGCGGGCGAGACCAGGTCCCATCCCATTGCTGCAACGGGGACCAGCAGCAGCATAAAAAGAAAATTTGTATAACCTTCCGTATGCGCGCCGCCCGGATTCCATACGATACCGAAGCCGTGTGCAAGGTTTTGCGCATAGCGGAACGTGATGAACGTATCGTCGAATGGGAACCGAAAGCGAAGGGGCAGCAGGCCGGCCGCGATGGCAAGCGCGGCCACGGCGATGAGAAGTTCCGTACGGTATCGGCGAACGAACATCGTGCAAAAATACGACTACAATGACCCATTAAATCTATGAACCTCAAACTTGGAAAATTTTCCCTGCAACTAAAACGCGAGCGTGTGCCCGGCGCGGCGCGCGGCCCGGCGGAGGAGATCGCGGCGAGCGCGGGCGGACTACTCCCGTGGCCGCCCGGCGGAATGCCGATGGTCTGGCCTTCGGGTAACTTCGGACGCGAGAACGTCCTCGAAAACCTGCGGTATATCCGCGAGACCGTCTCGGCCTGCATGCACGCTCGCAGCGAGGCCATCGGCCGCGGCGTGTTCCATGCCTATGTCCTCTCGCAGGGCGCTGCGGCCCCCGCGCGGGGCGGTCGTTCCGGCATCTCGAACCAGATCTCCGCCTCGCGGGCCGCGCTTCCCTTCGACCATCCGCTCGAGCGGCTGCTGCGGCATCCGAACCCGATCTTCGACCTCAGCGACCTATTGGAACTATCGAGCCAATGGCTCGATGCGACGGGGAACGCGATCTGGCTCAAAGTGCGCGATGGCACGGGGCAGGTCGTCGAACTCTGGCCCGCGAGCGTGTTTTCGTTCCTCGTCGATCGCGGCGCGGACGGCCTGCCCGAACGTTACCGCTTCCTGCCTTCGAACGTGATCGTTCCCGCCACGGACGTGATCCATATTCGGCGTCCCGACCTTCGGGTCTCGCCGTTTTTCGGCCATGGAATTATTTCGGACCTCCTCGATACCGCCAAAGCCGAGACGGCGGTGCGGATGTTCCAGTCCCGCTTTTTCGATAACGACGCCACGCCGCGGGCGATCCTCCGCTGGCCGCCCGGTTCGCTCATGACGCAGGACGAAATGGAGCGGCTGCGTAACGCATGGGAAACGAAATACAGCACGCCGGTGAATGCCGGACGGATCGGGATCCTTCCCGATGGCGGCGAGGTCCAGCTCCTCGGCACACCGGGAAAGGAACTCGATTTCGGACGGTCGAAAGTCGAACTGCGGGACGCGATCCGCGAGGCCTTCCGGGTTCCCGCCGTGGCCTTCGGCGATACCGAGAAGGTGAACCTGGCGAATGCCGAAACGAGCTATATGGTCTTTCTTCGGGACGTCGTCGAGCATGCGCTCGCCCGGCACGCGCAGGCGCTCACCCGGTCGCTTGCGAGCGAGTTCGAGGGGCAGCAAGGGCAAGAGCCGGCTCTGCAGGCTGGAAGCACTGCACCACGCGCCCAGCCGGCTGCGACTCGAATTCCTGTCGAAATTGTGATCGAGCACGAATCGCTCATTCCCGAATCCGAAGAGATCTTCATGGCCCGCGTCGCAGAACTAAAACAAGCGATGACGATCGACGAGCAGCGCGCGCTCATGGGGCTGGGGCCGCTTCCCGGAGGCCGGGGAACTCAGCTCGCGGTCGTTCCATCCTGGGCATCTTCCTCCGATTCCAATCCATCAACACATTCCACTCCATCAACACCTCATGCAACCGATCCTGCATAAACAACTTATCGATCCCTCCCCATTCACGACCCTCGGCGGTCCCGAGGCAACGGCCGCAGCGGCACCCGCCATAGGAGGAGAAGTACGCCAGCGCTGGCTGAAGATGGCGACGGGCGACGTCGATCGCGCAGGCGATATTCTGGTCCTGGGCGGCATGGACGCGGCGAACTTCCTCAAAAATCCGCAGTTCCTCTGGCAGCACGGCGCGTCGGGTTCCCTTGTCAATACGATTGGCCGGGTGCTGGAACTCCAGACGT
>JAJPIQ010000066.1 GCA_021324685.1 Bacteroidota bacterium | reverse complement strand
CGGCATGGACGCGGCGAACTTCCTCAAAAATCCGCAGTTCCTCTGGCAGCACGGCGCGTCGGGTTCCCTTGTCAATACGATTGGCCGGGTGCTGGAACTCCAGACGTCCGGGAATGCGCTCTATGCGCGGGTCGAATATGCCGACGCCCTCCTTTCGCCGCTCGCCGAACAGATCTACCGTCTCGACGTCGCCGGAATCCTTCCCGCCAACTCGATCGGCTTTCGCCCCCTCGAATACGAAGCCAACGATGCCGGCGGCTTCACGTTCACCCGATGGGAACTCATCGAATGCTCCAAAGTCGAGCTGCCGATGAACCCGGAAGCGGTGGACAGCGTCGGTCGGGCGTCCTCGCCCGACCCCTTCCTCGCATTGGAAGAAGCAGCCGATTGGCTGCTATCCTGAATACCGTCCCACCCTTCTTATCCACGATTAACCATCCACGTAACCCTATGCACATTAACACAGAAGACAACACCCTCACCGCCTCGCGCGAAGAAATGAACACGATCATCGACAAAGCGCTCGACCGCAAGATCAAATCGATCCCGGACCGCTCCGCGCTTTCGGCGCTTCACGAGAACGCCGGCGAACCCGGCTACCGCGCGGCCGGTCCCGAACCGCCCCGCGCTCGGAACGCGAATGTCCCGCTCCGCGGCGCGCACGACCGCGAGAAGATCCTCAAGACCTTCCGCTTTTTCCATGCCGTTGCGACGAACGACCACGGCACGCTCCGCGAGATCCTGCAGACGTACGAACCCGAATACGTGCGCGTGCTCTCGCCGCAGGTCGAGGGAACGAATTCCGCCGGCGGCTATCTCGTCCCGCCCGAGTTCTATGCGGACGTCCTCTTCCTCCTCAATCAATACGGCTTTGCACGGAAGTACTGCGCGCAGATCCAGATGAACTCGAACGTGCTGAACGTCTCGACGCTCACGGGAACCCCGACGGTCTCCTGGGTGAGCGAAAATGCGGTGATCCCGGCGAGCAAAGGGACCTTCGGGCGCCTTGTCCTCACGGCGCAAAAGCTCGCCGCGATCTATCCCGTTTCGAACGAACTGCTGCTGGACGCGAACATCGACGTCTATACGACGATCCTCCGCATCTTTGCCGAGGTCTTTTCGCAGCAGGAGGACATGCAGGTCTTTAGCGGCACGGGCACGCCCTTCACGGGGATCCTGCAGGCCTCGGGGACCGCGCTGACGTACCTGGGCGGCTCCTCGACCTCCGGAAAAGTTCACTTCCCGGACATCACGCTGGACGACCTCATCACACTCGTGCAGTCGATCGGTCCGGCACAGCAGCGCGGGGCATGCCTGTTCATGGAAATGAACACGCTCTCCGACCTGGCCCGGAAAAAAGATTCCAACAACCGGTATCTCTGGGATATTACCCATTCGGACGCGCCGGCGCTCACGAACGCCAACGGGCTCAGTGCGACGGGCCTGACCTTTCGCGGGTTCCCGGTCGTGTCGCTGCCCAACGGCGTGATGATCAACGGCTACGATGCGAGCGCGCATCCGAGCACGCCGTTCGTGGCGTTTGGGAACCTGCAGAGCGCGGGCGCCTGGCTCGGGACGCGCGGCGGGATGGAACTTCGTATTTCCTACGACGCCACGTCCGACACCGTGAATGCCTTCACGAACGATCTCCAGCTCCTGCGGATGACCGAACGCATCGCCTTCGGCATCGGCCAGCCCGGATACCTCGCCGTGCTGAGCACGAGCGCGTCGTAAACTCGCTCGTAAACTTGCATTTAAATACTTCCCCCTCCCCGCCGGTGCGGGAGGGGCGGGGTAGTGCGGTGCCCGCGACGAACGGTAGATTCTGCCGCCGCTTACGTCACCTCGAACGGAGAATAGGTATTCTTCAGGATGCGGTCGATGATGGAGTGGGCATCGTTGATCAGGTCCGGGCGGCGGAGATAATTGCTGAGGTTCTCTTTTATTTGTTCCCACATGAGCTGCTTTTGCCCGTGGGGCGCATGGCTGTCGATGAGCATCGTCCGTGCTTCGTTCAGCAGTTGTTCCAGGTCATGCTGCGTCTTGCAATGGGGTAACTCGCGCTGGAGCTTTGCGCGCGTATCTTCTAACACTTTCATGGAATATCCTTCAGAGGTAATGATTTATGATAGTAATGTCCTTCAGAGGCAACGCCGTATCGCGCACCTCTGTTTAAGAGATCAGGGTGTCGGTAAGCGTATAGTGTAATAGCTTCGAGTGGTGCCGATAAATTTCTTCGAGCGACTCCTGGGGCGAGCTCGTGAAGCCGACTTTCGGATACGAGCAGAACAGCGTGAAGGATTCCTGCCGATGGAGCTCGTGCCACAAATGTTCGAGCCGGACGGTGGCCGCGGTCCGTCCCTGCGCCCAGAGCAGCGCGACCATTTCTCCGAAGGCCCGGACGCGCGGAAAATCCCGTTTGGCGTGATCGATCACGGCGGTGATCGACGTGCGGAACAGCTCCTCGTCGGGCCAGCCATTGACCATGAACCTGCGGAGCATGGCCTCGGCTTCGATCGTGGTGAATTGGTTCCGGTTCCTGGCGGCCTCCACATCGAGCCCTAAGTCGCCAAGCTGAAGTTCGAGCGAGACGAGGTGCGGGGCCGTCGCGATGACGACGATCGCCTCCTGGCACTGAATGCCGCCGGCCACAAACGCACAGAGCGGCTCCAGAAACGCGCGGTCGTCCTCATACAATTGCAAAAGGTGCTCGCACGGAGAAATTTCAGCCCAAAATACTTCCGGCGAGATCGCAGGCGCCGAGACGGCCGCCGTAAGGGCGACGCCTTCGGGCCCTAAAGGTTCTTCCATTAACGATCTCCAGCATCAAAAACTGGGCCGTAAAAACGATCGCGAGCGCCTTTCTTTGCGATCTGGCATTCCCCGTTTTTTGCCGATTAAGCCCTATCCTGTAACCCAATCTCCTTATTTCAGCCCAATCTGCTTATTTCGCCTAAACCCCAATCAAATATTTTAGCCTATGCCAACCTATATTTCGCCCGTGGCGCTGGCGGACTTTCAGACGTACCTGAAAGATACGTCGACCGACCCAACGCTCACGGGATTTTTCCAGACGTGCCTCAATGCCGCCACGGAGGCGGTCTATACCTGGCTCGACCGCGATTATACGCCGCTCGCCACGAAGACGGACGTCTTCTGGGGCGATGACCGCGCGTTCTACGCGCCGAACAATCCCGTGGGATCGCTCCTTTCGTGGACCTACACCGACCGTTCGGGAACGGTTACCACCATGCCCACCGCCAATCTCCTCATTCGCGCAAAAGGATACCTACTGCAAACCACCGTAGGCGGCTTCCAGCGCGGCGCGGAGCATACGATCGCGTACCGGCAGCCCTCGACCCTCGTCTGCCCGGAAATCGTGGCGCAGGTCATTACCGAAATGGCCGCCGTGCTCTACCAATCGAGCAATCAGGGGGCCGGATCGCTCGGGCTCCTCACCGCTTCGACGAACGACGGCTCCTCGATCGACCGGGAACGGTTCCTCGACCTCAGTCCCCGCCATCAGGAAATCCTCCGCGCGTATAAGCGCTATCCGGTCTAGGACTTCCATCTCCCACGTGAACCCTACGGAATATGACACGAGAACTATTATTCTATACGACGTTCGAGTCGCAGCTCGCCGCGTTCACGGGATGGAAATCGCTCGTCAGCGTGCAGGGCGGCGCGCTCAGCCCGAGCGATTATCCCGGATTCGAGGTCCTTCCCGGCGAAGCGAAGTACACCGCGTTCGACAGCCTCGGCTTTGCCGTGCACGGCGAACAGTCCTTCACGGTCCGCGTCCTTTTTTCGCATCCGGAACTTTCCACGCTCCCGATGCGCGGGACGCATTCGGAGTTCGTCGGCCTCATCGAAGGCTTCTTTGCGGCCGGGTACGTTCCGCCCGTCGTCGGGACGGGCGACCAGGCGCGGATCGATGGCATTCGGCTTCAGTCGATCGAGCCGGCCGTCCTCAACAAAATGGCTACGCGCTCCGCGTTCGCCGTCCATGCCGCGTACGATTTCACTCTATTTTAACATTCTTTTTTTAACGCCAACTCGATGTACCAATGACCTACCTGTATCTTCATTATCGCGCTTCGACGGGCGCCCCGTGGACGAACGTTCCCGACCTTACGAGCGCGTTCCCGGCGGTCCCCCTCGGTGCGCTGCCCGTGCAGCAAGTAACGATCGCGAGCGAACCGGCTTCGATCACGCCGCTCTGCTGCGCGAACGCGTGGCTGCCGGTCCCCGGAGGCTCCGCCGACGACGCCGGGCTCATCCTTCGCGTCCAATGCGCGCCGATTCCGCTCCCGCTCGAAGCGAGCGTCGTCACCTTCCTCATCAACTACAAACTGGCCGCGCTGCACGAAGCGAAATTCGTCCGCTACGGACAAGGCGGCTTCGTCGATGCAACGCTCTCGCTCATCGAGGCGAAGGAACGCCACGGCATGCTGCTCCTTTCGTTCCGGCTCGCCGCGACGCTCGCGGACGCGCTCGTCAATACATAACCTATCTCCTATATCCACTCCTATGTTCCTACTTTTTTTATGGCTCCATCTTAGTTCCCCACCGCTGGTCGAGCAGTCGGTCGATCGAGCGCTTGCGCTGGACTCGGCGGCGGCCCGTTCGACCGTCCTCATCCCGTATCGCGCCGAGATCGAGCGCGCGGCGGCGCGCTATGCCCTGCCGCCGGCGCTCATCGCGGCGGTGATCCAGGAGGAATCGCGGTTCGATCCCTGGGCGACGCGCGCGGAACCGAAATACCTTCGGAACCGAAAGATTCGCCGCCTGGCCGCGCGCTATGCGCGTAGGCATGCGCGCGGCGCGAATGCCTACACTGAATTCCTGGACCGGGCGCGCTCCTATGGCCTGATGCAGGTCATGGGCGAGACCGCGCGCGAGCAGGGATTTCTCGCGCCGTTCCTCGCGGAACTGTATATCCCTTCGAATGCCATCGAGCACGGCGCGAAATTGCTCGCCCGGCTCCTCGCCCGCTACCACGGCGATACGCTGGCCGCCATCAGCGCGTATAACCAGGGCTCGGCAAAAAAGCGGCGCGGTATGTTCGCCAACGCGCGCTACGTCTATCGGGTCACGATCGCGTGGCGCGCCTACGACGCGATCTTTCGAAACGATCTCCGATTTCCAAACGGCGGGCGACGTTATCCAAACGGAGGGCGCCCATGAATATCGATCCGCAGAATATTAAGAATATCAAATGGCAGGACGCGGCCATCCTGCTCGCGATCGCGTTCCTCCTTGGGTTCCTCCTGGCGCCGCACTCGCAAAGCAGTTCCCAGGACGAGGTCCGCGAACGGGAGATCGTCCGCGTCCGGCCGGACACCGTGCGGACGCTGGTAACCGTTCCCATGCCGCCGCTCCACGTTCGCTCGGCTCCGAATCGCGCACGGACGGTCGTCCTTCACGACACGCTCTATCGCGAAGCGTGCCTCGATACGCTGCTTCGGAGCGATACCGCGGCGTCTGCTCCCGACACGCTTTCGGTCTGTTATCTTCAGGACCGGTTTTCGGTCGCGCTCGGCCTTGCCACCCGGAAACAGGCGGTCGCCGTTCCCTACCTCGCGCACGATACGTTCTATTGGCGCGAGGACGAGACCCGCAGCGAAACCGGCCATGGCTCGGCGTGGTACGACGACGCCCTCGTCGTTATTCTTTCCCTGGCGGCGGGTATCATCGTCGGAAAATTATAGTGTGCATCTTGGGGAGTTTCACATCCGGTTTCGTGAACGTTTCCAGGCTTCCCATGCTTTGATTTTCCTGCCATCCGGCCAAATTCCTTGCCATGCAGCCAGATTTCGACGCCTATCCGTACCTTAAGAATATCGAGACCCCGGAAGACCTCCGTACCTACGCCCCGAGCGACCTGGAGGCCATTTCGGCGGACGTCCGCGAATTCCTGATCGATACCATCGCCCAGACGGGCGGACATTTCGGCGCGGGCCTGGGCGTCGTCGAACTCACCGTCGCGCTCCATTACGCCTTCGATACGCCGAGGGACAAAGTGATCTGGGACGTGGGGCACCAGGCCTATCCGCACAAGATCCTGACGGGAAGGAAATCGCGGCTCAACACCATTCGCCAGAAGGACGGCCTCGCCCCGTTCCTCAGCAGGAACGAAAGCGAGTACGATGTTTTCGGCGCGGGCCATGCCTCGACCTCCATCAGCGCCGCGCTCGGCATCGCGACCGCGCGCGATTATGCGAAGGCGAGCGGGGAACCGGGGGCGGACTACCACGTCGTCGCCGTGATCGGGGATGGTTCCATGACTGGCGGCATCGCCTACGAGGCGCTGAACAATTGCGGCATGCTCAAGAAGGACCTCCTCGTCGTCCTCAACGACAACAATATGTCGATCGCGCCGAACGTCTGGGCGCTGCACGAGCATTTTAATTCCTTTATCACGAACCCGGCGATCCGGAAATTTAAAGACCAGGTCTGGGAAAAACTGGGCGGGCACGAGCTGCTCCGTTCGGCGGGAGCGAAACTCGTCGATGCGATGAAAGCGGCCATGACGCCGGGCATGATGTTCGAAGCGCTCGGCTTCAAGTATTTCGGCCCCGTGAGCGGGCACAATGTGACGAAGCTCGCGGAGATGTTCGCGTTTTTAAAGCAGCAGTCGGGTCCGCTCCTGCTGCACGTGATCACCGAAAAAGGGCACGGTTACGCGCCCGCCGAATCGCACGCGCAGAAATACCATGCGGCGAGCGGCGCGTTCGATAAAGTGACGGGGATCGCGGTCTCGAAACCGGTCCTGGCGCCGCAGCCACCGGAGTACACGAAGGTCTTCGGGCAGGCGATGGTGGAACTCTGCCGGACGAACCCGAAGGTCGTCGGGATCACGGCCGCCATGCCGGACGGCACCGGGCTCCATATCCTGCAAAAAGAAATTCCCGAGAAGTTCTTCGATGTCGGCATTGCGGAACAGCATGCCGTCACGTTCGCCGCCGGAATGGCGACGGAAGGAATGATTCCCGTCTGCGCGATCTACTCGACGTTCCTCCAGCGCGCTTTCGACCAGATCATCCACGATGTCGCCCTGCAAAAGCTCCCCGTCGTCTTCGCGATGGACCGCGCGGGCTTGGTCGGCGCCGACGGCCCGACGCACCATGGCGCCTTCGACCTTTCGTACCTTCGGCTCATCCCGAACCTCACGATCATGGTCCCGAAGGACGAGCAGGAACTGCGGGATATGCTCTTTACCGCGACCTGTGCAAGAGATGAAGCTAGAGCCCCGGCTCCAAAAGATGAAGAATTAACAGATGGAAGCTTAAAGACGAAAAGGGAGGCAATAAAGGACTCATCGTTCCTCTCTCCTCTTTCTTCTTTGCCCCGTGGTCCTGTGGCGATCCGCTATCCGCGCGGCGCGGGGATCGGCGTGCCGCTGGCCGACAAAGGTTTTACCGCGCTCCCCATCCAACAGGGCGAAATGCTGCGCGACGGCGAAGATGCCGTGGTCCTCGGCGTCGGGCCGGTGCTCTATGAAGCGATGAAAGCCGCGGAAGACCTGCAGCGGGAAGGAATATCGATCGCCGTCGCGAACGCGCGATATGTGAAGCCGCTCGATACGAACCTGATCGATGCGCTCGCCGTCCGCTTCAAACATATGATCACGGTCGAAGAGAATGTCGTGGCCGGAGGCTTTGGCAGCGCCGTTTCCGAATACCTTGCGACCCGGAAGTCCGAGGACAAGCTAAAGCATGTCCTGCATTTGGGTCTTCCGGACCGGTTTATCGAGCACGGTTCGCCCGCCGGCCTGCTTGCCGAGTGCGGACTCGACCGCGAAGGCCTCCGCGAACAGGTCCGCGCCTTCATCGGCAAAACGGCCGAGCAACGCGTGCTTTCATAAGAGAGACCACTATTTTGGCGGCCTCGCTTATGAAAGATCGAAGGAGGAACGTTTAAATAGCGGCGTTACGCCTCATCGCAATTATTTCCTAACCTCGACGTTCAAATAACTCACCCGATCTCCTACTCGCACGCGGCAGACGTAATTACCGGTTGGCAGGGATTCCGTACCAAGCGAAATAGATTGGGAGCTCGGTTCAAAAATATCGTTGACAATTTCTCGAATCGGATTGCCGAGCATGTCATAGATTGATACTCGAACGATATTTCGTTCCGAGACCGTAAACGTAAGCGTCATCCCACCGCTCGTAGGATTAGGATACACTTCGGGCGGTGGCGGCTCTGGTTGATCTGATTCTTTAACGCCTGATGGTAAACTGCTCGGGCAATACAACTTTGAGAACATGCATTTATCGTCATACGACAACCCTTGCGCGGACGTGGCATGCGGTAGGTAGTCACCCATAAGCATCCTATATCCGGGAATACTATCTTTGCAATTGTTATAGTTATTAACACACTTAGCACCGTTGACTGAAGTGTCAGGATGCTGCATGCCTAACCAATGTCCAATTTCATGTGCAGCTACATCGCGAAAGCTGAAATCATTGTCGCTCGGATAAACATCTGACGGCGCATCTAATCCAGTAAAAAAATCTTCCGTAGGAACTTCATGTAAAATGTACGCTGGATTGGGATTTCGCCGATTTTGATTATTTTGATATAAAAATTTATTTGTTGCATTAAAAATAATGTACCGATAGTTCGTGTCGGGGCATTGATTATCGTCCGGACATAGCGGGTTGCCAAACTCTTTTGCAAGCGGGAACGACGTTGCACCTTGAGTTGGATCGTATTGACCCTGCCAATTGGAACTATAGTCGTCTGGTTTTATGACGATGCAACAATTCGGGTCGCCTTGTAAATTACATATTGCTAGCCAAGCATTCAATCCTTTTTGCGCATCGTCTTGTGCTTCGGCATGATCCCAGACCTGATGGTAGTTTACATCTGTTCCTTCCGCATGAGCGGTGGAATCAGACAGATATTGCGACTCCTCGGTATTATATTCGTTGAACAGCGAATAATATGCGGCTGTATAATACCTTTCGGCGACAATGGAGTCAGTAGGATCGAAACCCGTGGTATCGATTAACTCATCGTCTAATCCCGAAAAGAAATTAACACTGTCTAAATTCCACTGCGCTAAACCTGCCTCGTACGCACTTTCGTCGTTTCCCCAATCGCCTTCATCCCCGCTATAAGGACGACTCCAGGGCGGAGGCCAAACAGAAGTGTTGCTATAAAATTCAAAGATTGTTTCTTTGTCTGGAGGAGTAGGGGCCTCCGGGACTCCCTCTGTTGGTTGATACCAATCGCTCGGGTCAAGCGGTTCCACAGTTACGCATCCCGGTATTTTTGACTTCGCCGGAACAAGGCCAGGCATGCTGTTGGGATTTGTTGAACACTGAATTATTTGAGTTCCCGTTAATGTACAAAAAAGGTACGGGAAGCTTTCGGATTCGCAGGGCATTGGGCAATGAACTTGCGCCTGAATTGCGGTTCCAAAAAAGAAGATAACCGCAAGAAGGAAAAATTTTCTTTTCATTGTTATCTACTCTTTTATGGATTGAGGATATTATATATTCTTGCTCGCAGGCGGGCCTTCCACTGATTCACAGGGAGACCTGCAGCTGCTCCAAGACCAAAATCATCGTTCGGGTCCTGTACAATTCCATCCAGAACCCGATAAATACCTCCCTGCGTACCGAACACCCCCCAATAGGGCCAAACACTAAAATATGCGTTAGATGTATCGCTGCCAATTCCCCCGAAATAAAGAAAGACAATATATTCGCCGCTTGGCTTTACCCACCATCCTGACGAATCCTTAAACGGATTCGCGTAGGGAACTTGATCTCCAGCTTTTGTTCTCGACCATTCGGGCGAATATTCGAATTCGAGGCAGGAACCCGTATCGTCAGGAACAGCGTGTGTAATCCAAGGTGTGGCATACGTGGTTTGCGCCGTTATTTTTCCTTGACGTGCTCTCATGCCATAGCCGAGGCATTCGGGAATTTGTTTTCCTTTAATAGGATCAAGCACGGTCGATTTGATAAAAACTTCATGCGGAGCGATTGGATTATTGGAAACATTCGTAATAGATGTATCGCTGACTCGGATGTCCGCGATGATATCGCAAGCAATAAGATATCCGTTTCGGCCGGTATCGGCCATAAGATAGCCGCATGTGTTTGTAAGTCTATCGACCTCTACCCCTGGATCGGCTTTATAGTGCCAAGGATAATCAGCGTGGCCCCATTCTGGCCAACCACTGCTTTCCCATTGGTAAAGTGTCAATGGATTATCATCCCGGACCTTATATTCCATTTTAGCGAGAAACTTCATCGTATCTATATTAATGAGGTTTTTCAACCACGTTTCAATATCGGCGGAAGACGTAGTCCGCATGAGCTGATCTGCCCACAAATAAGCGTTTGCTATATCAGACGGTTGGCTATCGCTTATTGGTGGCATCGCTTTTAGCAATGGAAGGCTGTATTCCATGGCGCCGGAATACGTCAAAGGTGATCGCTGTGCGATCGCGGTGCTTGTGAAAGCAAAAAGGGGCATCAAAATACCGAGATGCCGAATAGGGTATGCTCTTATCATTTTTTTCTTTCTTTTAAGTAACCGACATGGGCCATTAAGGACTCGCCGGACGAGACAATTAGTATAAATATACTACCGTTTTTCGAGGCGAGCACAAAAAGCGGTCACTTTAAGGTGACCGTAAAATGTACCTTTATCGTGTGGGTGCATTATTACCGAATGGAGTTGCTTAAAACAATCGGTAAAAACGTAAAGACGTTGCGTGAAATGCGCGGCTATTCTCAGGGTGATTTAGCGCAAATCTCTGGCCTTCAGCGTGGTTACATTGGTGATGTAGAACGCGGTTCTCGTAATTTGACCGTTTCTAGTTTATCTCAAATTGCGAAGGCATTAGGCATTCATCCTGGTCTTCTTTTTTTCGATCGTGCAATCGAAAAAACCATGCAATCCGGTTCTCGTGCAATAAAATAGTTCTATCTATTATAAGTGACAGGACAGCTAAAATTGCTGGGTCTGCCTTTCGTTTGTAAACATTCTCAATCCTAGATGTAACGTTTCTTTATTCTCTTTATATTACTTTTTGAAAAACAGTTATTTTTTAAAATCCAAAAGAGCCTTAATCCTTGCTCGCAGCCGAGCTTTCCATTCCTCGACCGGTAGGTCTCGACCACCAAGATTGAAATCATCGTTCGGATCGACAACGTGTCCATTTTGTACGCGGTACATTGCACCCTGGGTTCCAAAAGATCCGGAAAGCGGATAGACGGTAAAATATTGTGTCGAACTGTCATCATCAACTCGTCGTAGGTACAAGAAGACGATATATTCGCTGTCCGGCTTAATCCACCATCCGGAACCGTCCGTTAAAGGGTTTTGGAACGGCCGTACATCGTCGCCGATCTGGACAGCAGTGCGGGACCATTCGGGACAATATTCGAAAGCAAGACATTGTCCCTGTGCCGCAGTGTCCACGTCTGCATAGTACGTTATTGATTTAAACCGCCTTCCAGGTTCCGATTTAACGATGGGCGGACAGGAAGGGATTTTTTTGCCTTTTATTGGGTCCATGATCGTCGAAAACACGACGGCCATCTCCGGAACAAGATTTTCGTTAATTACCGTGTCGGAAATCTTTACATCGGCAATAATATCGCACTGTAAGAGCTGACCTGTTTGTGCCCAATCACGGAAATTCTCTGTTACGTTGGTTTGAAGGACACCGCGGACCAAGTCCGGCTGTGTTTTGTACGCAAACCTACTCGCCGAAGCACTCCATAACATATACATTATGGGATTATCGTCAACAATGCGATAGAGCATTTTTGCAAAAAATTTCAATGTGTCGCCATACGATAGAGAATCAAGGAATGATTCTGTTTGGGACCGTTCCTTCATTCGCAATAATTTATCGAGCCGCAAATAAGCCAATTGTATGTCGCTCGGTTCGCCACTAGAGGCTGTTGGTACTGACTTTAGTTGATCGATATAATATTGCAGCGCGCCACTATAAGTCGATTGGCCGCGTGAATTACCCACAAAGGAAACGAGCACTACAACAAATGCCATGTATTTAATTATGCTTGATTTTTTCATGCTTCCATTTTTAAAGATTTTGACTATTTATTAACTACGATTTTCTTTTGTATCCTTGCTCGTAGCCTTGATTTCCACTCGGGAAGTGCAAGGCCTTTAAAAGCTCCGAGACCGAAATCGTCGTTCGGATCGTACACAAGACCGTCACGGACTGGATACAAACCGTCCACCGAACCGAAGGAGCCCCATTCTGGCTGTAAGGCGTAGTATAGGTTCGTCCCATCGGATGTAACTCCGACAAAATCCAAAAACACGACGTACTCGGAATCTTTTTTAATCCAATCGCCACTCGAATACGTTAGTTGAGGACCCATCATGACATCGGTTACAATTCCGCGAAACCAGTGAGGGCGATACTCGAACTGAAACGTTGTTCCCGGCAGAGCTAAAATGGTGTCTGCAGAAGTACGGTAATAATCATCCGGGTACTCTTTGGCGTATGCTTTGCGAACCGAAGGACATCTGGGAACATATTTTCCCTTCATCCCATCGAGTATGATGGCGGTTACAACCACAAGCTTCGGGAATGACGCATCCTTTGTAAGGAATTGACTGGTATCCAAGATCCTGACATCAGCGATGATGGCCGCCCGGTGAAGAAACAGAGTGCGATTGGAGTCCACCGTGATCATTTTCGCCGACCTCAACCTTTGGCCCGCGGCATTTTGTGCATAGGAAAATAAACAAACTACAAAGAGCAGGCTAAAAACCGGGCGATTACATTTTGCCATTTTTTCTTTCTAAAGAATCCGGCTCAGCGATTGAAGCCTCTCGAATGCGAAAATGCCGGTTTTTCGCTCCCTGTTCCGTATATTTGCACCGGTGAAATTTATCTCATCGGTTTTCGTGTTGCTTTTTCGACTCCTTTCGCCATTTGCGCATCGCGGATGCCATGAACATCTGCGGTGTGTTGCACAGGGGTGCGGTGCTCGGACAAGAGTGCACTCCTATGGTGCGAAGCCGGTTTCAAAAGGGCAATTGTTTTCACTTTTTTCAACCCAGCCTCGCTAAGCTGGTCCCTCTATGAAAAAACTACTACGCAACGTCTTCGGTCCTTCCATCTTCACTTCTTTTTTAATTCTGGCGTGCTTCGGTTCTGCGTTCGCGCAGGGCGGCCCGGCCACGTGGCAGCGTGTCATGCAAGGATTTCATGGCACGATCCATATCGTAAAGTTTTTGGATGCCGTCGGCGCACCGAAGGTCGGTTTCGTGGGCGACGATACGGGGATCTGGCGCACGAACGATGGCGGTACGACCTGGACGCGCTGTACGATCACGAGTCCCAATCCGGGACCGCTCCCGCCCTTCCAGACCGGTTGGGTCAACGATATCACGTTCAAGGACGCACTCAATGGCTTTGCGATCATCGACAGCAATACGAACCCGCTCGATTCGGGAATTATCATAACCGCCGATTCCGGAAAAACGTGGGTCTTCGACGATAATATCGGCACGCCCGACAGCGGCGATGGAATTTATTATAACCACCTCTCGAACCTCCTCTTTGTCGCCAGCGACGATAAGGGATTTATGGTCTCTTCGAATGCCGGACAGGCCTGGCAGGTTCTGGACACGCACAAGTATTACACCGGCTTCGCTTTTATCGACGATAAATCCGGTGTGCTCGCGACGGAAGGTTCCAACTGCCTGGGGTCTCCTTTCAATTACTGGCTTCAGACGACGGACGAAGGGCAGACGTGGCACCAGAGTCGAATGTTTTATGAGAGCTGGCAGCCGCTTGGAATTTCAACCACCACCACATTTTTTACTTCGGTCAACCCGAACGACTGCGCCAATAGTTGTCCCGAAGCGGTATTCCGGTCCGATATGAATGGCTATGCCTTCGGCCCGATCCCGAATGCCTTCACCTGTGGCGATTCGCTTACGGAAGATATGGTGGGCGATGGCTGCGTGCTCTTCGCGCCTTCTTCGCAATCGCACCTCGGAATGTTCGTTTCGACGGACGACGGAAAAACATGGCAGCCCCTGCAGGGTGGGGCCATCACGCCGACGCCGACGAAAGACACGCGTATCTATGCTTCGCCTTCCATCGTCTGGACTTTTAGCGGGAACCAGTTATACTATCTGACGCGGCCTGCCACAACCGATTTTCATATCTGGCCGGACACGGTCCGGTTCACGAATGCCGGCTGTGCCAAGATTTCGGATACGACCGTCCACATTTTTGCTTGTAATTGCGGCTCGAACCCCGTACTTACGGGCGATAGCACGTCACGGTTTACAACGATCGTCGATACGTTCAAGGGCGTAATTTCGAACCCGCTGCCACTGACGCTCTGCACCTCGGGGACGAGCCCCGAAGGAAATCCGGTTTCGGTCGATGTCCAATTCCAGCCGACGAGTATCAATACCGATTCCGGCTTTATTCATTTCCACCTGGTCGATAACGGTCAGCCCGTCGATACGTCCATTTTCGTTGTGGGCAATGGCGTTTCGCCGCATATTCAACCGCTGGTGCCGGGACGGATCGTGATTACTTCGGCGGCGTGCGGAGAAGTGGATACGTCGTTCCAAATCTGCAACACGAGCTGCACCTGCATTCAAATTGTCTCTTGCAGCACCGATGAGACTTCACAAGACCAGTGCTTCTTAGAGATGATCGGATGTAATGAAATAAGTCCTCAAAATCCCATTATCCTTCAACCGGGAGATTGTTGGAACTTTCCGGTTACCTATATCGCAGGGATTCGAAAAACGCAGGGAGTGTTTCACCAGGCAAGAGTTTCTTTGAATTGGGAAACCTGCGTTCCTCCGTATACCACCGGGACGACGCCGGACATTGTAGTGGAAGCAGCCACGACGACGGACCAGACGCCGCGGGCCTTTGGGTTCAAAGTGACGGGCCCGGACTGCTGTTCCTTAAAGTCATCGGTCCAATATGCGTTTTTCCAGAACCTGACGTGCGATACGTTGACCTTACAGCAGCCGCAATTGATCAGTGCCGGGACCTGTAACACGATGCATATCGATAGCGCCGGCTCCATTCCGCCGCTTCATTTCCCGATCGTGTTCCCGCCGCAGGCGCTGCTCAAAATTCCGGTCACGGTCACGTGCGACAATTGCACCGAAAATTTAACGTTCCCTTATACGTTCGGAACGACTGGCGGCGATTGCGACCAGACGTTCTCGGGCGACACGACCGTGCAGTTGATCGTCGATATCGGCAACACCAGCGTGATCCAGCCGGCGTACAGCCCGGCAACGCTTAACTTCGGGAATGTCAGTTGCTGCGATACGTCCCAGACACGGACGATCAAGATCACCGGCAAGTGTATTCTCGACACGTTGAAATCGATAACGCTTTCGAATAAGCACTTCGAGGTCATCGGCACGAGCCTGGGTCCGAAGAATTCCCTTGGGATCGACGCGAATGCAACGATCACGATTCGATTCATTCCCGATACGACCTGCTCGGGAGATAGCATTTACACCGGCATTCTGACCCTGGTCTGGAGTTCCGCCGAGTCCACCTCGCAGCAGATCACGCTGAAAGGGACGAGCACGATTGCGATCGCGATTGCACCGGACTCGACCGGGATCGATTTTGGGACGCTCCGCTACTGCGATTCGACGTGCCAGACGATCATGCTGAAAAATAGTGCATGCCACACGCAGGGCTCGGTCGCGCAGATCGTCGGTCCGACGAATGGCGCGGCGTTCAAAGTCGTGAGCCCGGCCGTCGGCACGGCTATCGCGGCGGGAGACAGTATTCCGGTCACGATCTGCAAACAGCCGAGCACGGATACCGGCGCGGTGACCGATGCGGTCACGATTATCTTTACCGATCCGGCCGGCGATCAGCAACCGGCGGTCATTACGCTCACGGCGAATGTCAATCCGCCATCGCTCAGCTATACCGTTACGCAACTTGCCTCCGACACGCTCTGCGACACGGCGACGTTGGACGAGCAGTTCACCGTGACGAATACGAGCACGTGCTACACGTACGTGATCAAGAGCGCATCGGTGAGCGGGCCGGACGTGAGCGTGACATCGCCTTCGCTTCCGGTCACGATCGCCGGAGGCGCGAACCAGAGCTTCGGCGTCCACTTCGCGCCGACGAAAGGCTCCGGCGATCTCACGGGAACGATCACGCTCACGGATACCGGCGGCAACACGATCGTCGTGCCGTATGATATTCCGGTGAAGTCGTGCGTGCAGACGATCGGCACGTTCACGCTCGCGATGCCGGGTTCCATCATTGCGACACCCAATTGCACCAATGGAAATGTTGCGTTTACCGCCCAAGCGGGCGGCGGAGCCGGAACGATCACCGGCGTTTCGCTTTCGGGCTCGCCGCAGTTCAGCCTCACGACGTCTTCGGGAGGTCCGATGCCGTTCAACGATACCGTGGTGTTCGATCCGAATACATCGGGGAACAATTCCACGACGCTCACGATCTCTTACACGATCAATGGTACGGCGGGCGATACCGTGATCACGATCAAAGGGATGGTCACCGGGTCGAAGTATTCGGCCCGGATCGGCGTAACAACCCCATCGACGGCCTGCCTTTCGCCGAACGACTCCGATCTCAAGGAGTTCGATGTTACGCTGTACGATTCGATCCCGGCCGGCCTGGGCCTCAATCAGATCACTTTTGTCATTCACTATCATGGCGATCTGTTATGGAACCCGAGCGGCTATAACTTCGGCTCGGGTTGGAGCCTGACGTCGCTGACGCCGGAGAGCGATGGGCTGCATGTGACGTTGAAATATACCGGGAACGGGACGCCTTCGGGAACTCCGCTGATCCGCCTTAAGGAACTCGCGGCGATCTCCAATATTGTTTCGGATACCGCGCACGTAACGGACCCGCACTTCAACGATTCGGCGTTCGAGGCGTGCGTCATGAGTGCCTTCGCGGCCGGCGGCGATAGTAACGCTGCGCCGATTTGCGTCGATACGAACCTCTGTCCGGACAACCTGATTGCGAGAGCGATGCAGGGCAACCTGCGGCCGATCACCGCCATTCAGGTCGTTCCCAATCCGGCGCATAAGGACGGCAGTGCCGCGACGCTGCACTTCACGACGAACATCGATGCGCCGGTGACGTCCGAAGTGCTCGATATGCTCGGCCGGCCGGTCGCGCAGATCTGGAACGGACCGCTCGAGAAGGGCGATCATACGCTGCAGGTCGCGACGGACAATATTCCGGAGGGGGTCTACTTCGTCCGCATGAACGTCGGCGGCTATACGGTCATCCGTAAGTTCGTGATCGAGAAAGAGTAAAGAATCTCGAGAACGAGTAAAAAAACGAGTCAAAAGAAAAACCGGCCTTACAGGCCGGTTTTTTTATGCGGAAAAATTTTTTCTGGTCCTTCAAATACTTTACGCCAAAAGTTTACGCGTAAATATTTTTTCCGCGCGGGTTATCGAAAACCGGCGAAATTCCGGCCCGGCCTGGAATCCCATCCGATGGCAGGAAAAGTGAGAGAATGCCTGCCGCATGTTTCAGGTACGCATTCACGGTCGCGGCGGGCAGGGCGTCGTCACGGCGGCAGAACTCCTCTCCATGACCGCATTCACGGAAGGTTTGCACGCGCAGGCCTTCCCGAGTTTCGGTTCGGAACGGATGGGCGCCCCGGTCGCGGCGTTTTGCCGCATCTCGAATACGCCGATCCGTACGCGGGAACCGATCGCGGATCCGGATGGGGTCATCGTGCAAGACCCCACCCTGATCCATCTCTTCGATCTGTTCGGCGGCCTGTCGAAGGAGGGATTCGTGCTCGTTAATTCGAGCCGAACGCCGGAATCGCTCGGCCTTTCGGCGATCCTGGAAAAACTTCCCACCGGCCATGTACGGACCATCCCGGCCACCGAGATCGCGCGCGAAAAGATCGGCCGCCCGATCCCGAACATTGCGATGCTGGGCGGCTTTGCCGCGATGACCGGGATCATTACGCTGAAGGCGCTGGCCTGGGCCATTCATACAAAATTCCCGAAGGCGCTGGCAGAAAAAAATATCGAAGCCGCGCAGGCGGCCTTTGCTGCCGTGCAGCATGCGATCGCGGGAGAACCGATCGCCGCTCGGGGAGAGGAGCTCATGGTATGAAAACACCCATCCAACTCACGCCCCCGAAGGGGCCCGTCGAACTCACGCTCCCGAAGGCGCGGCAGATCGAAGGTTCCCGCGCGATCGCGGAGGCCGTTGGGCTCTGCCGGCCGCAGGTCATCTGCGCCTATCCGATCACGCCGCAGACGCATATTGTCGAAGAGTTGAGCGCGATGGTGAAGACGGGCGAACTCATGGACTGCGAGTTTATCAATGTCGAGTCCGAATTTGCGGCGCTCTCGGTCGCGATCGGCGCCTCCGCGGCCGGCGCACGCGCATACACCGCGACCTCGAGCCAGGGTTTGCTCTATATGGCCGAAGCGGTCTATAACGCGAGCGGGATGCAGCTCCCGATCGTGATGACGCTTGGGAACCGCGCGATCGGCGCGCCGATCAATATCTGGAACGATCATTCGGACGCGATGGCGCTCCGCGATGCCGGGTGGGTCCTGCTGTTTGCCGAAACGAACCAGGAAGCCATCGATCTGCACCTTCAGGCGTTTCGACTGGCGGAGGAACTCTCGACCCCCGTCATGGTCTGTGTGGACGGGTTTATTCTCACGCACGCCTACGAGGAAGTGGAACTTCCGACGCCGGAGGCGGTCGATCGGTGGCTCCCGAAGTTCCAGCCGCGGCAGGTCCTGGACCCCGCGGAACCGATCACCATGGGGGCGCTCGTCGGGCCGGAATCGTTCTCCGAAGTCCGCTACCTGGCGCACCGGAAGCAGCTCCGCGCGCTCGAACGGATTCCGGAACTATCGGCGGAGTTCAATGCCACGTTCGGGCGAAATTCGGGCGGGATCCTGCGGACGTACAAAACGGAGGGTGCAGAAACGATCGTGCTCGCGATGGGATCGATCAATGGGACGATCGAAGACGCGATCGACGAACTGCGCCGGAACGGCCACGCCATCGGCGCGGTCATCCTCACGACCTTTCGGCCGTTTCCGTATGCGTCGGTCGCGGCGGCGCTGAAAAATGCTTCCCAGGCGATCGTCGTCGAAAAAAGCCTGACGGCCGGGATGGGCGGCCCGCTTGCCGCCGACGTTACGCTCGCGCTGGCAAACACTTCCACGCCGGTCTATTCGGTGATCGCGGGCCTTGGCGGACGGCCGATCCCGCAGGCTTCGCTCGAGTCCATCTTCGAACGCGCCCGCGACCGGGAACTTCCCGAAACGACGTTTCTCGATCTCCACTGGGACGCGGTAAACCAGGCCATAACGAAGGAGCTTTCATGGACGCCCCACACATAAAAGCCGGACAAACCATGAACGTGGAAGCCAAAGAAACCATGAATGTCGAAGCCGGACAAAAAATAAAATTCTACCAGACGGGCACGCTCACGGTCGGGAACCGCCTGCTGGACGAAGACCTGCGAACGGTGCAGGCCTCCGAAGAACGGAGCAATGCGATCACGAGCGGCCATCGCGCCTGCCAGGGGTGCGGGGAAGCACTGGGCGCGCGCTATGCGCTCGATGCCGCCATGCGCGCGGCGAACGGAAAGATCATCGCCGTGAACGCGACGGGGTGCCTGGAAGTATTTTCCACGCCGTATCCGGAGACCTCCTGGACGCTCCCGTGGCTCCATTCGCTCTTTGGGAACGCGGCTTCGGTCGCCTCCGGTGTGGCCGCGGCGTTGCGTCGGTTGGGCAAAGCGGACATCCGTGTCGTCGCGCAGGGCGGCGACGGCGGGACGACCGATATCGGCTTCGCCTGTCTTTCCGGCATGTTCGAACGCAATGACGACGTCCTCTATCTTTGCTACGACAACCAGGGTTACATGAATACGGGCGTTCAGCGTTCGAGCGCGACGCCGCCCACGGCCCGGACCGCCACGACGCCGGCCGTCGGGACCGCTCCGGGAAATATATTCGGTACGGGAAAAGACGTTCCCAGGATTGCGATGGCCCACGGCATTCCGTATGTGGCGACGGCTTCGGTGGCCGATCTCCACGATCTCGAACGCAAAGTAACGAACGCGATGCAGGTGCGGGGCGCGCGATACATTCACATCCTCGTCCCCTGTCCGCTCGGTTGGGGAACGGTTACCAACGCAACGATCCGGGTCGCGCGGCTCGCGACGGAAAGCGGCCTCTTCCCGCTCTTCGAAGCCGAGCATGGCGAGATCGTCGCATCGAGCCCGATCCGGCGCGCGGTCCCCGTGGAGGATTACCTCAAAATTCAATCGCGGTTTGCTCATTTGTTCCGGCCCACGCGGGACGATGCGCACCTTGCGGCATTGCAGGCGATCGCAGACAAGAACATCCAGCGGTATAACCTCCTGAGGAACGATCACGGGAACGATGCACGAAAGGAAGCTGCATGAACAAACCGTTTGCCACGACGCTCGACGTCGGTTCCAGCCTGGCGAACCATACCGGTTCGTGGCGCACCGAGCGGCCGGTGTACGTCGATCGCATGCCGCCCTGTAACCAGGCTTGTCCGGCGGGAGAGAATACGCAGGACTGGCTCTATCATGCCGAGGAAGGGAACTATCGGACGGCGTGGGAATCGATCGTGCGGGACAATCCATTCCCGGCGATCATGGGGCGTGCCTGCTACCATCCCTGCGAAACGTCCTGCAACCGCGGCTCGCTCGATGCGGCCGTGAATATTCATGCGGTCGAGCGATTTTTAGGAGACCGCGCGATCGCGCTCGGGTGGAACATCGCCTCGAGCGAGGAACGATCCGGTAAAAAAGTTCTCGTGGTCGGTGCGGGGCCGAGCGGCCTTTCGGCGGCGTACCATCTTACGCTCCTGGGGCACGAGGTGACGGTCGTGGAAGCCGGCGCGGCACCCGGCGGCATGATGCGCTTCGGAATTCCGGCCTATCGGCTGCCGCGAACGATCATCGATGCCGAGATCGCACGGATCGTCGCGCTGGGCGTGACCATCCGGCTGAACGAACCGGTCGAGGACATTCCGGCGCTCCTGGAGCGGGAAGGATTCGATGCGGCGTTCGTCGCGATCGGCGCGCACCTTGCGAAACGGGTCGATATCCCGGCGCCCGATGCCGGGAAGATCCTGGACGCGATCGGCGTGCTGAGGGAACTCGAAACCGGCGAATCGATGCCCCGGATCGGCCGGCGCGTGATCGTGTACGGCGGCGGCAACACGGCGCTCGACGTTGCGCGGTCGGTGCGGCGGTTGGGCGAGGAGGCGATCGTGGTCTATCGCCGGACGCGCGACAAAATGCCGGCGCACGAGTTCGAAGTTTCCGAAGCGCTCGAAGAGGGCGTGCAGTTCCACTGGCTGCGAACGGTGACGCACATGACGGGCGAATCGATCACCGTCGAGAAGATGACACTGGGCCCGGACGGGTTCCCACGCGGGACCGGCGAATACGAAACGATCGAAGGCGATGCGCTCATCCTTGCGCTCGGCCAGAACGTCGATACGCACGTGCTCGATTCGATCCCGGGCGTGGAGCATAGCGCAGACGGCGTGGTGAAGGTCGGCCCGAATATGATGACGGGCCACAAGGGAATTTTTGCCGGCGGCGATATGGTGCCTTCGGAACGGACCCTCACGGTCGCCATCGGCCATGGCAAAAAAGCCGCGAGGAATATCGATGCCTACCTGCGCGGCATCCCATACGTTCCCAAGGTAAAACCGGCGCTTGCAAGTTTCGAACGTTTAAATACGTGGTATTACAGCGATGCCGGCAAGACCGTCCAGCCGGTGCTGGAGGATGTCCGCCGCCGGAGTACGTTCGAGGAGGTCGTCGGCGGCCTGGACGAAACGAATGCGCTCTTCGAAGCCCGGCGCTGCCTCTCCTGCGGGAACTGTTTCGAATGCGATAATTGCTTCGGCGTCTGCCCCGATAACGCCGTGATCAAACTTCCCGACTCCGCGGCGATCGAGCGTTCGGACTCCGCCGGAAGCCCACATTCGGCGCCGTTCGCGATCGATTACGATTACTGCAAGGGCTGTGGCGTATGCGCGGCCGAATGCCCCTGCGGCGCGATCGAGATGGTCCCGGAAGAGATCTGAAGCGCACGGGGCGGCCATTCCACCCAAATTTACATTGCTTTTCGCTGTAAGAACAATTGCCACCGGTCGTAAGAAATTAATACCGGTCCCTGGGCGCGCACGCGCCCAATCGCCTTAGAATGGCTAAATAACGTGGCGGTTTGCGCTTTGCTTCGATACCCGAGCAAACACTACTTATCATGGAAACGGTATTGGAGCATAACGGAAAAACTTCGGTCGGAAAGAATATTCGCCTCGGCCTTCTGGCGGCCGGAGCTGCGGCCGGGGTCTATGGAATTTCTCGAAGCGTAGCACAGCGACGGACCCGCTCCCGCGAACGGCGCCGGTTTATGAACTGGCTGGAACCCCGGCTTCAAACCTTAGGCGCAGCGCTGGGGACGACGAGCGAAGTCATGCAGGCCATCGCGCACGAAGTCACGTCCGTCGCGCGGATGACGACGTGCCTGGCACGGGCCTCGCAGAAAGTTCCGCCCGCGAAACAGGACCTGCTCGAGATCGCGATCGACAAGCGGATCCTGCGCATGAAAAAGAAGGTCCATCGAATGCTCGATGTCACCGAACGGGCGCAGGCCAACGCCCTGCACGATTTTTATCGTGAACTCGAAGCGTGGCTTCTACCCGGGCTGGCGCCCGATCCGTCTTCCACGACCGCCGAATAACCGTTATGAAATCGAACCTCGCCCGCGGATCGGCTCTCGCCGTGCTCGTTCTTTGTTCTTCGCTTGCGGCCCGCGCCCAGCAACCGTTTGTCGATACGCTCAGCGACACCGTGGTGGTGTTTACCAATTATGTTCCGCCGCCGTGGGCGCCGCCCTACGATAATCTCAGCCGCATTCGATATTATTATCTTCCCGATTGCGGGATCTACTACGATGTGTGGGAAGGCATGTTCTGGTATCCGGAGGGGACGATCTGGGTCTCGAGCGCATTCGTTCCCGCGCTCTGCCCGGCGCTCGATCTCTATACGGCGTTTATCGTCCTGCTCGATTTTCATGTCTCGCGGCCCTGGCTGCGCGATGGCTATTACCACAGGAACTATCCGGCGCACCTCTACGATCACTACCGCCGTTTTTCGGAACGCCACCGGTTTGGGCGCCGGCACCCCATGGAGGGGGAACTTGTTCCGCGCGCCTTCAACGAGAATTCGAACCGGGTGACCTTTATGCGACGAACGATCGTTCCCGGCCGCGCTCCCGGCGCAGGGGAACGACAAAGTGCTCCAGATGCAGGGAATGGACGGGAAGTTCCGCCATCGCAGCGGGAAAATCCGCCGGTCCCACCCGGGAACCCGGTACCGCACGAAAATCCCGTACCACAGCAGAACCCCGTACCACATGAGAATCCCATACCGCACGTGAGTGCACCGGCTCCGATCGCGCCGCCGGAGGCACAACCCCGGACACCCGCAACGTACGATCGTCAGGTCCAGGAAGTGCCGATGCGCACGATTGCGCGTACCATGCCCGCTGAGACGCGAAAATATAATTATGGTTCCGGATATCGCGCACCGCCTACTCCTCCGCCCGCCCGCTCGGGGGCTGCCCCGGCCCGCTCGGCGCCGGCGCAAACCGGTGGCACCCGTCCTTCCTCCACGCGGCGAAATTCCGGGAAATAAAAGCAACGGGAACATTCGACAGGATCGCAGGGGGAGATGCGGGGCTCGACGATCGCAGGAAAAGTGCTTCCTTGCCGTTTTAGAATTCGGCGCCCCGCGAAAGGAAGTTATTGCTTAAGGAATTTCCCCACCCGGTGCCCGGACACCTCGATAAAATAAATTCCCGGAGCATATCCGGAAACGTCGATCGCAAGGCTTCCCGCCCTCTGGCGATATGGATTCAGGGGTTCCCGGAACACCCGTTCACCGACGATATTCCTGATCTCGAGCCAGCCGCTTTCCGGAAGACCCGAAATGGTGATGACATCCGAAGCCGGGTTCGGGAACGCGGAAGGCAACCGGGCTGCGGTGTCTTCGCCCTGAACGGCCGCCGGGTCCCATTGTTCTTCCCAAAGACCGCCGCCGGCATCGACCGCACCACCGAACGCACCATAGGTCATGCCTGCGACCGTGATCCCATTTCGGCTATAAAAATTATCGTTGGAAAAGTTCGTAAGATACGTTGGGCCACGATCGTTTCTCCAGGTAAAGCCGGAATCGGTAGAAACAAGCATTCCAGAATCGGTTTGGATCGAGAGGCGACGGAGTTCGCCTTTAATATATCCTGTGCAGTACGGGGTCCGTTGATTATTATTGGAGTCCAGAAGCGGTCCGAAATCGGTTATCATGCTCCAGGTTGCACCGAAATCGTCGCTGCGCCAGACGGTTATTCGTCCCTGCGTTACCGCAAAACAAGTGTGCGTACCCGGTATGGCGATGGGCTCGCCGGGCAGCGACGGACCATGGAACGCTACTCGATTAAATTCCCAGTTCCGGCCCCCGTTCGTCGTTCGCAGAAAGCCCGCATTCGAGACCGGGTTCCCGGTCGAGTCGGCATTCGGGATCGCGAGTACGATCCCGTCCGAATCGTTCCAGAACGTAAAGGCGCTGGTCGTCGCCGTGTCCGTGACGGGTTCCCATGTATCGCCTAAATCGTTGGAAGCGACCATCCCTCCGATTTCCAGGCTGAGGAACAACCGGTTCGAGGATGGGGAATAATAGACCGCAAATCCGCCGTCGTTGGCGCTATAGATCTCCTTCCAGGAGTTGCCGCCATCGAGTGTCCTGTAACAGGCATCGGTATCTCCAAAGACCGTGATCCATCCGGTCAGGCTGTCCTTAAAAAAAATGTCTGTCACATAATATAAACTATGGATTCCTTTTCCCCACACCGCCCGCCAGGAACTTCCTCCATCGCTGGTCTTGTACAAGTTCGTTCCCGTTCCGACAAAGCCGATCCTGGGCGGGCCGGGGAGGTCGAGAAAATACACGCGCGTAATGTATTCGTCCTGCAGACCGAAATTCCCAATCTCCTTCCATTGTGCCGAAGCCAGGTGACTTAAAAAAAGAACGGAGAAGAAGCCGATTGCTTTTGTCATACGAAATTTGAAACTAAGAACCGGGGACCGCCGAAAGGCGGTCCCCGGTTCCAAGGACGTCAGTACACGGACGTCAGTACACGGTAAGCCCTAATGACGTACCGTAAAACGGCGCGCTGATTTGGACATAGTAGGAACCGGCGACCGGCGGCGAAGTGATCGGGATACGGTCCCAGACCTGGCCATCCGACACGGCGTGCGATTGCCCCCCGACCGGATTTCCGATCATGTCATACACCTGGACCGTAATGGGTGCTCCTATTCCGCAAAGGTGTACAAGAATGGAAACATCGTTCGAAGATGCTGCGGAAGGATTTGCGAAGGGTCCCAGTGCCATGAAGCACGTGTCGGGAGGCGGCATCACGCCACCGCTTGGACCGATTGCGATCGTGGTATCGGCGAGACCGCGAAGCGTATCCAGCATTTGTTCTCGTCCAAAAACGACATTCGAGTCGGCATCCGGAACACACGGTGGAATATCGGCCCGAACACGCAGCATTACCGTATCGCCGGCATAATTTGCATTGACGAGATGCACTTTTTTCGGCGCGATCAACTGCTGTCCGAATGGATTATACGTCATGCGGTCGATCGTATCGATTTGTCCGCTCTGATGGACTAATTCTACGGTATATTTTATTTGGACGCACGGTTTTATAAACGAGGAATCTCCGCGGACGGTCGTATCCGGTACGTAGAGCTTGGTCGTCGTTCCCTGGGCACTCCCGGAACCGGTGCATTTTGAGGAATTATCACCGCCACCGCCGCCGCCATCCGATTTGTTGGTATCGATGGTGGTATCGGTGAACCGTCCAACCGCAAAAGCAAGCCAGCGGCTATAGACTACTTCGCCACTCACCGGCCAGTCGAACCATTCGGTTTGGAAAATAGAATCCCGGATTGCTTCGTGGGAAGCAAAGCCAGAATCCGATGCCGGATTATGTAATATGACTTCGCGAGCGGCCATTCCGATCGCGGTGTCGTCTACATAGACTCCTCCCCATTGAAATTCAATCGCGGAAGAATCCATATACCGATCTTCGACGCGGAAGAGGTCCTCCCCGAGCGGTTGTGCAAAGGTACCCTTGAACGCCCCAATAACCGGCGTGGTAAATTTATCGGTGACGGCACCACTACTGAGGGCATTCCCAAGGGCATACGTTAGTCCATGAGTATAAGAAGTGGTAAGGTCCTGATCGACCAGTTGGTACGATCCATGGAGCAGAGCATATTGTGGCCCGGTGGTATACAATCCGAACGATCTCTGCGAATTCACGCCCGAAGTTGGAAACGGAGACTTTTCCCCGCTCGTCCATGTACCGCTTCCCCACGATCCCTGATAGGACAAGTCATAAAGACGTTCGTGAAGGGTGTTGACATGAGGGAATGGAGAAAACCCAGGTGCCGGGCTGCAGTAACAATAGCCATCTTCCTGGGTATAGAGTAACTCCGCTCCATGGGCATTCGCCGAACCGCTGATCGTCGTCGTTGGAAAAGCCGTGACGCTCGGTTTGGTAAGCCAATGAAACGTCGGATCTCCGGCATAGGGAAGGGTAATAAAGTCCTGTAAGACGGACCAATCCCCACCGGCATCCGTTGTTTTCGCAATTCGGATACTGGAAGTGAAGCCCGGTGTAAAGATCCCTGGACTTGGCCAATCCGGAATCAGCAGGCCGGGGCCAATGTGTTCCCACGCGGCGATGTTCTGGCCAAAGCTCGTCACCGTGACCGAGGGATCGCGATCGAACTGTCCTTTAATGTTGTAGGCCGACAACACCTGTTGGCTACCGGCCGTATTGCCGGACCAATTTCCGAGCGTTGCACCCGACGTGAAATATTGCGCATTGAGCGCCTTACAGCCGCTGATGTCTCCGTCGGACGTATAAACGATCTCGTTCGAGTGATCGGCGGTAATGCCATTGCTCTGATTGGAGGTCGCCCCAAGATGTTCGTGGGAACCGCTCGGAGTGAGTGCGGTCAGGATGATCTGCGTGCCGGTAGTGGTGTAATTCGAGTAATCGCCCCAGTTCTGATTTTGGGTCAACTGATTCGTGGCCTGGCCTCCGCGCAACAGCGTGACGGAGTTCAACACGTCACTCAAATAATCTTCCCAGGTGATGACCCATCCTAATAAGTACGTATTTTTAGATCCCGAAGAGACCGGAACGGTCAGGGGCGTGATCGAGGGAGCGCACGCACAGGAAGAAGTCGGAATGGCAAATTCCTGGCTCCAATTGCAGTTCCCGCTTTCCTTGACGCGCACTTTAATTCCGGTCCCATTCGGAGGAATAATGTCGTCTTCGAACCCCCAGCAGACCGCAATCGCCGATTGCGATACCGAAGGATCGCGAACGTAACTGGCAATGCACGGCGGTTCGACATATGTATTGGGTTCGATGTCGATTTCGAGTGGGGCGGTCCAATCCGTCGTATGATTCCCGATCGTCATTTGCGTCGAGTATTCGACGCCCGTAAAATTCGTCCCGGTGCCATAGGCGACGGCATGCGCCACCGTTCCCGTCATCGCGATCTTTCGCTGGTCGCTAAAACCCAGGTCTCCAATATCCGGGACGTTCGGGGTGCCCACATACAGGGCATTATAAATTCCCGGCGTGGAAATCGAGGTGGGAGCATTCGTTCCTGGAGCGAACGTGGCCGAGCACTTCCCATGGTGAGCACATTCGCATATTCAATGCCCGAGAGCGAAGGGTCGCTTCCCATCGTGAATGCGACCAGGGGATTATAGACGGGCGTCGTAACGCTGTTAACGTTCGCAAACCACGTCGATGGACCCGGAAAGCCGTGTGCATCGGTGGGTAAGTAATTCGTAAGGTACGGTCGGACGAGGATACACGATCCCGAGGAGGCCTCCAGTACGCCTTTGGCATTGTTTCCTTCCGGCGTATGCCAAATGACGTGCACCCGGAAGTCATCGCCATCGCCACAGACATCTATTTTCGAACCCCAATGGGTCGCAAAAACATAGGTGGGAGTCGCGTCGTCCGGGTCCTGGATCTGGCGAACGATCGACGGTGTATTCGCGGTGCTGATCTCGAACGACTCATTGTCGAACGATACGGCGACCCGGCAGGAGACCGAGTCGAGATAATTCGATCCGTGCGCGGAATTGTCCTGATAGGCCGACATCCAGGTGAGAATAAAGAAAGAAGGGTCGATCGAAGGGTTCGCAGTGTAGGCGGCGAAACCGTCCGGAGCCGAGGCGTACTTCAGCGTCGGAAAAAATCGGAAATAGACCGGCCCAAGGCTGCCGTCCGAACTTCGTCCGTCCGGTTCGACGCGGGAAGCGGCATCGGAGGTACAGCCGCCCTGGCATAAATTTTCACCGAAATCCGGAATCGTTCCTACGTTATTCCTGGCCGTGGTCACGAACGATTGCGCGGTTCCCCCGCTGCTGAGATCGGCGTGGAAAAACAGAAGCCAGGAGCGCGGGTCTGCGATATTGGTCCCTGCGGAGGTGGTCCCACCGGTCGTAAATGCATCGATCACGCCCACCGAGTAATTCGAGCAGGTTCCGTTTGGGTGATTGCAGGCGACCTGGACCGACGGCCCTTCGGCGAGGGTTCCGTCCCAGTTTGAATTCGAAGTCTCGGAATTCGGTGCCCAGGAGGAATAGTCCTGATAATAAAAATATCCTCGTGAGTGGTTATAGTATCCGACAATTTCATCGTGATACAATTCCTGGGGGGTCTGGAACGAAAATCCACTCGAGGGGCTGAACGTACCGGCCGTAACGTACAGGAAGGCATCGGGTTGTTCCTGCCCATTCATCATCCAGCTCATGGCGTCCGGCGTGTCCGGGTCGAAGTACCAGACGCCGGAGGTAAAAGCGTCGTAACCGGCATAGCAAATCTTCTGGTACGAAATCCAGATTTGATGGTCGGGCGAAATCGCGACGGAGGGGGACTCCGGTCCCGGCGAAAAATGATTATGGGCGAGGCCGCCACTGACATTGGAAAAAGTGCTCGATAGCACGGCGCTACTGCCATTTAAAAAGACCCAGCCTTCCTGGGTTCCCGATTCGTTCACGTTGAACGCGGCCACGGAGACGGAACAGTTCGTGACCCACCAACCGGAAGTTCCCGTCCCGTCGGATTGTAAAAACGGTGCCGTGTTATAGGAGGGAGAAGAGCCATCGGCATTGGTGTAGGTGACGGAACTTTCGTTCACCCAGGACTTGGTATTCCACACGATGTACCCATGCGAGTCGAAACCTTTTCGATACGCGATCCGGGGGTATTCGACCGTATTCGCGTCCGTGGAAGTCATGGAATTAATATCGGAGACCGCAATTTGCTTCCACTTCCCGCCATCGAGAGTGGAAGAATTTTGTGCGTCCCAATATCCCCAATGGCTTCCGCGGTCGGTCGAGACCGCCAGGAATATTCCGCAATTCGTAAAAATCGTATTGTTTAGATCGGCCCATGCCGATCCTCGATCGCCGTATTGATCGCCGCTGCCATCGGCCTTCCATGCCCGCACGACCAGGACGAGCGTATCGGTTCCCACGGCGAGAATATTTGCTTCGTCCATGTTATCGACGGAGGTCCCGGAGATTTGTGGGACTCCCGATGAGAATGGAGAGCTGATCGTTGTGTAGGCCCCATCGGTTGTTTTCTTTCGTTGAAGACCGATCGTTCGGCCGGTAGAACCGCTTGCAGGAATCGTGTAAGCCGTAACAACCCATGTATTCCCGTCCGAGCCATGGAAGCTGGTGATACTTGGCGAGAAGGCATCGGAGCCGACTTGAGCATTGGCTCTGCCCTGGAAAATAGCAAGGAATGCAAAAAGAGCTACCGCCGTGTGTATGCGAGCATGAGCACGGCAGACGTAGTGAATCTGGTGTTTCATAGGCAAAAAGTAGTTAAGTTGTAATCAGTAAATGGCAAACCTTACGGTTTAACCAGGACAAACCAAGTGGGTCTTCGGGGCAGGCGTCGTGAGCTAGCTCAACGTATGCTTGGGGCATCGTTGACTTGAGAACCGCATGCAAGACAACAAAAACGCTGCGGCGCGGGCTTCTGGAAGGCTCTTCTCAGTTTTTAAAAAATGGCCAAAGCCATTTTTACAATAATACAAAAAAAAGCTATGCGCCGCAAGTTTCTAATAGAAAAAATAGATTTCTGTGGCGGACCCTCATTTTTCCTCGTCCGATCGAAGCTTTAAAAATAAAACGTGGTCACAGATATCTGTGACCACGTTCGTGAACGAATTCCGTTCCGATCAGTGCTCGACCGAGAACTTGACGGTCCGATGCTGTCCCTGCGTTTGAAGGTCAGCATAATAAATGCCGTTGGGAAGTTTTGAGCAGTCGAGCTGCAGGCACAGTCCCAACTCGGCTTCGGGTGTTGCATGATACAGTTCGGCCACCTGTTCGCCCAATTGGTTTACGACGTCCACCGTGACCGGAATTTGTGCGGGCAGGTCCTCGACACAGACCTGGACGATCCCCTTGACCGGATTCGGATACACCGTCACGGCCAGATCGTGTGGGATCGAAATCGATCCGCCCGGCTGCGCCTTCTTATACCCGGCATTCGCCGCGGAATCGGAGGCGGTATCGGTCACGATCGGGAAGATGAGGCTGTCCGCATACTCCTGGTCCTGATCGAGTTCGGCCATGGTCAGGCTATCCTTCGTGAGGATGGCTGTGACGTAGGCACTGCCGGACGAGGTTGGAAGCAGCGGAGCGTAGATATGGAAGCCCATACCGGTCATCGTGGTATCGAGCGGATTCGTGCCGATATAGGACGAACCTTGCGATAAGGGTCCTCCACGCCACAGCGCCGAATCGAGCACTTGAGTCACCTGTCCACTTGCCGAATCCTTTACGACAAGTTTATACGAAATGAAATGCGAGGCATCGGGAAGGATGGTCGGCAACTGATCGGTGTCGGCTTCGAGAATACGCTCGATTTCAATCTCCGGGGCATTCAACGTTGAGAAGTACGTTGTGGCGATCGAGTCCTCGGTACGGGGCCACGAGGTCTGAACCAACATCGCGGTGGTATCGCTGGTAGGTATGGGATCGAATTGACCCACCGGGCGATCGATCCAACGCACGTCGAGCGAGATCGTGGAATCGCCGCTCGTTCGAGTGATTCGGATGGGAACGATCGAGGTCCAGATCCCCGGTGGATTACAGGGATCGGCGTTGGCATATTTCACGTCCAGGAACTGGACGAGGTTCTTTTTCAAATACGCCTCCGTCGGGGTGCAACCCGAAGCGTCCGGAATGCACGGATTGGCGACGATTTTTGCGTTGTATAGATTATTCACGTCCGGGTTTATACCGCGATACGAAATCGAGCCATAATCTGGGAACGGATCGAGTTCGTACGACAAGCTGACGCTTGGCGTTTGCCCGGGATCGAGCAGGCGGTAATCGTAGGGCCAGTTATTCGCATTCGGTTGGCCTCGGTACGCATAATTCTGACTTCTAAAGGTGTCCTGAAAGCAAAGTTCCCTTCCGAACAAGGTATACCAATTACTGCACAGATGATCCTCGACGCGGACGACCGGTTGAGGCAGGTTATTCATCTCATATGCCTGAACGGAAATAAAGGAGCCCCATGTCGGAGTAAGGTGCGTCAGATTGTATGCGGTCGCTTCACGCAGCACGGGCTTCGTGGGACCTTTCGCCCAACTGGGATAGATCAATCCCTGGCCGTTCGAGACCCAGACCTGAATTTTATCGGTCGTTTCCCAGGTAATTGCCGGCATCGAAAAACTACCAACGGTCGGTGGATGCGTCGATACGATCATCGGATGGCGATGCCAGCAGGCAGGGGATTCTTTTTGTACGACCGGCTGGCCATTGGTCGAAGCGATAACGGTAAGGTCCTGGACAGGATAGCCCTGCGAAGCTTCAACAGAATAGCCATATTGGAACTGATCCGGCACTAACGGAGTCGGGAACGTATGCAGAATGCCGCGGTAATTGATGGTGCTGGTCCCATCGGCGAAATCGGCTTCCCATGCAAAATGCCATAACTCTGCGGCGGGCGCGTGATCGTCATTGGAGCCGACCGTCCCAAATCGGATTTGAGTCGCGTTCGGTGTGGTGAGTGCCGCCAGCGGAGTATACGTCCAGGAAGGAGTTCCATTATTCCAACGAACGTGCATCCAGAACGTTTGAGCATCGCTAAACTCCGTATACACTCCGACAAAGCCATCGATCGCCGGGGAAATCGCGGGTACAACCAGGTCGTCCCACCCTCCGGTGACATCCGGAACTCCACCTATTTTATAGGAGGGCGTTGCGATAGCCGGCTCGACGGTCCACTTCGATGGATTGGTATAATCGCCCATCGTTGGACCCGGATTCCATGCGAATTTTACCGATCGCGAGCCGTCTACGTCCGTCACATAATTGTCCGTTGAAAAAACAATTGCGATCGTGTCCGACCATCCATTGCCGAGGGACGGTTTGGAGGCAATAGACGGATTGTGTCCATCGGGACCGGAACCGGATGGATCGTAAATCGTGACCACCGGATAATTTTGATCGGGATGTGCGGCGCCGGCCGGATCGACGAGGGAAAACATGATTTTCCCATTCTCTTCCCAGCAAATCCCGCGATTTGCGGGCGGAGGGCAGCCGGGGGGAGCAGGAATGGTTACCGTATGGACATCGGCAACGCGATGGCCATTATTGTAGGACATCCCCGCATAATTGGTCTTGCCCAGGACGATACCGGTCGCGGGAGCGATCCTCAGCAACGTCCCTTCGCCCGGTTCAAAATCGATTTGGCACGTATCTTCATCGGACTGCAGTCCGCTCGCGGCCCACCGGTGAACTTTTTCCCATCCGGTGCGCATATTGGTCACCGAATAAAAGCCGGAACTATGATCGAGGAAATTACTCGCATTTTTCACGGAGACGATTAACCGGCGAGCATCGATCGCTCCGAGAAGATTGGTCATCGGGTCGGTGGAGTCCGCGCTGCGAATCGCGGTCGGTTTTCCATTCGCGTCCACATGCGTCCAATCGTAGATCAAGGGCCACGTCCGTTTATTCGTTATGACCACGTAGAGCGCTCCGGGATCGGTGGGGTCGGTGAAGACTCCAAAATCATAGAGCATCTCGTTCAAATTGTCTTTCAGACCTAATCCATCGTCCGTCGATTTCGGCTGCAAGCGATGGTTCGCGTCCAGCGTGAACCGGTTCATCTTGTAGCTTCCGAGCAAGGAATTGACATGACTATCTGCGGTCAGGGGCAGAAGGATTTCCGCCGTGTCCGTGGCCCATTTCTGGGCCCAGTTGGCGGGGGAATTTCCCGTCCAGGAAGGAATATAATTCGCGTACGTAAAAGTCGTCCGCCATTGCAGCTTCTTCAGTTCCGACATGATGGGTGCCAGGTCCTGAGAGACGCGCTTCACGCCTTTGGCTCTTTCCGTAATACCGTAATAGGTCGGGAGGCCCGTGTAATTTATGGTATAGGTGAAATTATCCTTCGCCGGATACCGGATGGGGGAATGCGAAATATCCCCCCAGACCGAGGCGAGCGATCGGTCCCAGGCGATCCAATTATCGCTATAGGCCGTTCCTTCGTCGGACGGTTGCCATCCCGTGCTGGCGAGCCCCGCATAATAGGTCTGCAGGTTCGAGTTCCCCGTCCATCCATTCTGGATATCGGTGATATACTCATCGATCATATGATAGGTCGTGTTATCGCCATCGGTCGCGATCGGCGTTCCCTTACTATACAGTAAGGTCCCTCCATTGTTGGGGTCGCCATTGTAGATATCGTAATCGCTCAGGATGGGGATGTAGATCGTTGACCCATTGCTGTTCTTGACTTGATGGTCCGGGAACCGGTAGATGCCAGAACTCGATGGCGGATCGCTCGACGAGATCGGCGGGATCAGGAACTGCGGTGGGAAGCTCCACGTCAGGCCCGTCGCCGCGGCCGGAGTCCCGCTGATCTGGATCGTCGAGGGATTCACATACGCGGTGATCGTGTAGTTCACGCCATTGATGGTGATTTGACTTCCGACCATGCCACTCTGGAACACGGAACTATACGTGGTGTAAAATTTCGCGGTCCCATCGGTGACTCCATCGGGCGTCGAGCTAATCCCCCCGCTAAAAGACGATACCGGGGCTAAGAACAAAAGATACAGCGGGAAGTCCGGGTTATCGAACCCATCGGTCAAATCGATGAGCGTCGAAGGGTTGCTCGGATTTGGTTCCTGTGTCTTGAGGGTGCTGGTACAGAACCCGGTGTTCGGGCCTTCATCGGTACCGACCGGATTGAACATGATCCCTTTTGCACCCCACGCAAGACCATCCCACGATTGTTCCCGAATCTCCCATCGGGTCTGGAGTGCAAACTTAAAGTAGAGCCGGCTTAAATAGTTAAGGGTGGAGGGATCGAAACTTAGGGGCGCCGGGTAATTTATCGTCCAGGTCTGATTCGAAGCCGCGGCGGGCGTCCCGTCCAGTTCCAATTGCGTCGACCCATCGAAGGCCGTGATCGTATACGTATTGGAGCCGATGGTGATGGTGCTCCCGACCATCGGCGAACTGAACGAACCCGTTGAGCTATGAAAGAGATTCGTGCCAAAGGTCTGCCCATCGGTGCCCGTCGGGTTCCCAGACCGCATCGCGGAATAAATGCCGACTCGAGTCACGTCGTCGACCGCAAGAAAATTATCGCCATCGACGCACCCGCCATACGTATTGGGATACGCATAAAATGTGGACCAGCTCGAACTCGGAAGATTTTGCGGGTAACACGTCTTTGCCGCTATGTAATACGGGGACTCGATGGTCGTCGGTTCGCCGGGGGAATCATAACCGGAAAATCCCGGAGGGCTGCTACTGATGAGGGGGTTATCCCAGAAATGTCTTTCATTATAGACTACTTCATCCTGAAAGAATTGAGTATAACCGGTATAGGTATTGAGGTTAATGCCGACCCAGCTCGATGACTTCGATCCGATGGTTGTGGTCCCGTACGATCCGAACCGTGGCGCATTTTGATTCGAAGCCCAGCCCGTAATCAGGAGGTTCATTTCCTGAAAGTCGAAGGAAGTACCGGTCTGATGATTTTTAATGGAGGCAGGGATTGCATCGCCCGGAAAGACGGGGCCGCAGGGATCGCCATTCACGAACGGCCACCAGGGGTCTCCGGAGTTCCACCGGTTGGATCCATCGCCGGGATGTCCGTAAAACGTCGTATTCGTTCCATCATTATCGTATGAATAACTGTGCGTGCCGTTCAACTGTGCTTCCCATCTGGGCGGGGCAATCGAACCGCCTTCGTATTGCAGCGGAGGCGGCGTGGCGCCGAGCGGGCTCCGGGTCGTTGCCGTCTCATCTTCATAGATCGAACGCCAGTACTGATAACTATCGGCGATGACATAATTCAAGTCCTTTTGGCCGCCGTGCCCTCGCGTCCAACGACGCCACATCGAATCGACGTATGCAAAGGCGCGCCACACGTCCGGGCCAAGCTCATTTCCGGCTTTGCCTATGAGCATGTTTTTCCATCCCGTATTTCCCATGATATTTTTTACGCCCTGAAATGTCGTATAAAGACCCGGATAGCCATTGGGATATTGAGAGTTTGCAGGCGCATCGTAATTTAATTTTCCCCGAAATAGCCAATCGCTGTGTTGCGAGCGGATACGCACGCCGCGGACGAAGATGCCGTTGCTTGCTGCCGTCTTTAGAAGTTTAAAATCGACACCGCTGATATACGTCTTCGACGAGTCCTGTCCCGCAGAAAGAGCGATCGGAATGCGGAACACCGAATAATTATTGGTTCCAGTCGGGGATACTCCCGTTCTCGCCTGGTTTGGGAATGTTTTGATATTCAGGATCTCGCTCGTGTAATCGTTTCCGAACGTCGCCTGATATCCGGACGTATAATAGTTCGTGTAATCGCCGAAAGTCAGGTTGGCGGTGGTTAACGCCGAAGCCGACCCATCCGAGTAGTGGACGGTGTATTGAATTTGGTAAATGACGGTCGACGGGTCAGAAATATTTGGATAGTCGGCACTGATATCGATGCGATAGACGAAATCGAGATAGCCCTTAATCCCGCCATTGCTAAAGTTCCCACCGAGACCGGATTGATTCAGGTAGGCCGTTCCGACCGGATCGGCGGGAGGGGCTGGAATGAACCACTCCAGATTTCCAGCACCGCCATTCGATCCCGATTTCGAAGCCGGATCTTGCCATGCCCGCGCAAGGTCCCACGCGGCCGTGCTGTTTTCGTTCGATACCAGGAAGAACTCATAGTCGGAAAATTGGTCCAGATAGCTCCCGAGGCTAATTCCGGGGTATCCCGTCATACCCAAATTTAAATTCGACAGGGTCGTGCCATTGCCTTCGTCGTTGAGGGTATTCAGTCCTAATTGGGGAAGCCCCTGGTTCCAAAAGGCGGGATCCGATAGGACGCCGGTCGTAATTTCTCCTTCGGAAAGCCCGAACTGGAGTCCTCCCAGCGGAAAGACCGTATCGGCAAGCGTTTGGGCACTCGCAGGACCGAACGGGATGAAGAGGGAACTAACAAGGAGCATCAACCATGTCCTATGATGCAAAAGGAATGTCCGACAATGCAAAAGGATCTTTTTCATGATCGTCAATCGAATAAGTGATGACACCATAGTGCTTCAGCGCAGAATTGCGAGCGTACCTCGCCGTTCCGTATGCGCACCGTGAATAGTTACATAATAAACTCCTGGGGAAAGATCGTTAAAATAGATTCGCTGCTGCTCGGGTCCGCCACGCATTCGCAACGTTCCTTCCTGGACGAGGTTGCCCAATACATTGCGTATCTCGAATTGCACCTCCTCGGCGACGGGCCAGTCCACCGTTACCACGCTCCAACGGATGGCCGGATTCGGCGAAAACGCAAGGCCGCTCTGCTCCGCTTGCGGATTTGTTATTCCATCGGTCTTCGTATGGACTGGAATTTTCGACGAACCATCATAGAGCCACAGGGAACCCGAAGAACGTCCATTCGGGGCCACCATGCCGGGGCGCCCGCTTAACCAGTCTTCACGGCGGTCGCCGTTCGCCGTAAGGGTATCGCCGAATGCGGAACCGGGAGCGGGGCCCTGATACATGTCGATCTTATCGTCGAGGGCCGCGCCGGTAACGTAAAACATCTCCTGCCAAAAATCTCCGGCGGCATCGGCGGCCGGGACATACAGCACGCGATTGCCGGTTCCCGTCATGTCGCCGGCATCGGCCAGCCCGAGTCCGTCCGGCCAGACGAGCCCCCCGAACGCTGCATTGTCATAGGTTCCCGGCGGGGGAATTCTAAATGCGGCGGAGTCCAAGGTCAGCCGGTGAGTTCCGAAATCGGGTCCTCCCCGAAAAATAAGAATCTCGTTGTCCGGATGCGATATCGTCGGAAAGACGGGCATCCAGTCCTGCGAACGATCGTCGATGCTCTTTGGCAAGGCTCGCATGGAAAATTCCACGCGGAAGTCGGGGACGGACGGGGTGGAGAGGCTGTCGAAGATCTGCCATGCTGCCATCAGCGTATCCGATACGATCGCCGTCGCAAGGCGCGTTAGCGAAAAAGGAGGGTCGTTCCGAAAATAAAAGAAATCATTATTGTTCGTTCCCGGCCAGCCCTGGACCGCCTGCGTATAAATGACGAGGTCGTCCCGGCCGCTCCCTCGAAAATCGCCCTGAAAGATATTTCGATAGGGATTGTTCTTCACAGTTGGGAACAAAACGCAGGAAGTGTCCTCGAAGGCCGTGTCCTGGCCATGCAACGATGTGGAGCGAAACAGCAAGAGGAAGGCGGTATCTTTCGATGCGTCGGTCCAATCCGTATAAAGGGCGACCACGACGTCGCTCAGGGTATCGTCGGTCATGGGGGCGACATACGCTTCAGAATTCCCGAACCCAAAGATTTTCATGTACCACTCCCGGTCCCCTTTGAGATGCGAGGATAATTGGGTGTATCGGGTGGTATCGTAATTCCCCAGCGTGTCTGCCCAATAAATACGCCAGGTCTCGGGAACGAATACATCGAGGTACGCCCGATTGCGGAAATGGGCGAGTGTGAAATTCGGAACGGTCCCGCGCGATGGGAACTTCTGAAGGGACGCCTCCAGATGGTGAAGGTCGAAGACCGGGCCGGTCGGGACCCGATCCCACGGTCCCTGATCTCCCAATTCGGGATCCAGGTTCGACAGGAACATCCGGCCCGAACGGCCATCGGGTAGAAGACCAAGGTTTTTGACAAACCGTCCGAGCCCTTGTCCTGCTACCGAGCCACAAATTGTATCCAATTCTGCCGGATCTCCTAAAACAGGGAAATAGCAATCGCTGTCTAAGGCTGCGCTACGGAAACTTTGGGCGTGCAGAGCGGTCAGTCCCAAAAAACTGGCGAGCAAAAATGCAAAAAATCGAATATTTTGAAGGACGTTCACAAAACAAAGCCCGATGGGGGGGCTAAAACGTACAATGAGCATTGCAAACATAAGATAAAAATTTCAGCGCGCCCTGAAATTTTATTTTTCGATGCAATCGCGTTTCATTTCCACACTGCGCTGACCGACATTTTTTTATTTCCGAGAGAGAATTTTTTATTTCCGAAAGGGAAAATTTTTTATTTCCGAAAGGGAAGAAGACGCAGGCGATTCGAATTCTGCGGGACGTAAACAATGTGAAAATATATCTTATGACGAAGACATATTATCTTCGCCGTAAGACATAATATTATCTAAGACATACTATTGTCCCAGGAGAATAACTTCTATTTAATCTGGAATCCGGAATTAAATCGGGGATCTGGAAATGAGCGATGCAGAAAAGAAGGGAAAGAAAAAAAAGAACAATAAATGGCGAGACAATTTTACCGTTCGAGAGCGAACGACCGCAGGGCAGCAGGGCCTACCGTGCCTCGGCACCATCGGTTTTTTGCGGAGAGGGAGGGATTCGAACCCTCGATAGCAGTTTACCTACTATGACGGTTTAGCAAACCGTTGCCTTCAGCCACTCGGCCACCTCTCCAAGAGTCTCCCGCCATGCTGGACGAAAGATAACGAGGTCATTCGTAGCTACACCGAAGGGGAGGTGCCATCCCCTGTAACCGCTTCAAATGGCCTCAAAACGCTGGTTTATAATACTAACTGCACGTTCGTCAAAAGTCCGATGTTCGATGTATCGATGGTTGGGAGTGCAAAACTTGTCGAATAGGCTTCCCGTTCCGGTTTCTCGGTTTTGCGCCGGGGAGTGTTTGCGTCCGAGCGATTTTGTAGCTTCCGCAGGGGGACCTTCGCGATGTTGGAGAATGACGTTTCGGTCTGGGTGCATATCATTGAAAGGTCTGACTTTATCCACTGCGGCTCCATTTACATGGTGCCAGGCGGTGTTTGACCTTCGGCTTTTGGGGATTCACTGTAACACGCGCGGCGTTCGATTATTGAGAGTTGGGAATAAAAGTTTTGATATTGTCGGAAGGTCCCTTAATCGAGATCCGCAAGGTAGTGAAAATGATTATTCGGCGAATCGCATTCTTAATCATCACAACGATGCCGGCTGTGCCCCTCTGGGCGCAGACGGATAGTAACCTCGTCCCCTTGTTGAATAACTTTCAACAAGGTATTTATCGATCGGACGGGACGATTGTCATGACGGATACAGGTTACTCCATTTATGGCATACATTGGTTTATTCGCTCGACCGATTTTGGAACTACATATACGGCTCTTGACTCCGGAAGAGTGCATAGGAATTCGATTGGCGCATTTGTCCCCGGGCATGCCTACTATATTTCGCGTTCCGGACCGATCTATCGAATGTTATTTGACTCCGATCGGGTGCAATATAGCCGCGACAATGGCGACACGTGGAAGAATGCGCTGCCCGATTCCGTTCAGGCCGGTCCCGGGATGCAAACGGTCGCGACCGTCGCGACGGATGGAAGCCGCCTAATCTACGAGAAAGACGATGGATTTTATTCGATCGCACCGGGCGGCGATTCGGCGGTTCGCATTTGGGATTCACCGAACTATGGCATGTACATCAACTCCTCATGGTGCGATTCCCTTCATGGAATTATATTTGCGCAGAACTTTCTCGTTCGCACGACGAACGGAGGATTACATTGGGATACGTTGGCGGCGGCCGACTCCGCCGAATTTTTACTCGGCTTTGCCGACCAAATCATTTATCATACGCCCTCGGTACTCACCGCGATTTCTTTGCAAGGCTTGGGCGCCTGTTATACGAGTTTCGATACCGGCCGTACCTGGAAATTTCAGAATTATTTTGATGGCATTTTTCCTCTATCTTCGGACCGATGGCTGGCAACGCTTTATCCACCCACCCAACCGATGAATGACTTTGAGATTTCGACGGACTCGGGGCAATCGTGGAAGCATGGCTCGATTCCCGGTTTCGGAGCATCTTCCTTTTCTTTCTCGGACAGCGTGAACGGTCTGGCGCTCGGGTATAATCAGATCCTTGGCCGCACATCCGATGCCGGACGATCATGGTTCGACCTGCAGCCTTATAGAATCACTGGGAACCTTCATCCGACCGGTTTGAACCCCGGTTCCTACTATGCAATGGGGCAGGATTCTTCCTATCGTCCAGTCGCTCTTATTTCCACAGATCGGGGTGCATCCTGGAGCGGCAGCATCGAATTCCCATCGTGGTTACAAAACACAAATAGTATTCCCGGTGCGGTCCAGGGGAGGTTTTTCCTGGTCCACCAGGACACTCTCATCTGGACAAGCGACGGTGAGCACTATCGCACCGTTGGTTTCTTAGGTTCACAATCGCCGTTCGTCCGCTTTGGTGTGGGAACGTCGATTTGGGCAGGCAGCGCCAGTGGGATCCTCGTTTCAAGCGATGCGGGCGATAGTTGGCGAACGGTAAGTCCAAATCTTCCGGATATTACGGACTCTGTATATTCCTTTTTGCCAATCGATGCAGCGACTTGCTTTGCAAGCGAAGGCACGAGCAAAATATACCTTACGCGCGATTCGGGCCAGACCTGGAATGCGGTCCCATATTTACCTTCCCTTGTCGCCGGAAGTCGGCGGTGGTTCATCCACACAAAAATATACACCACGACGAGCGATGCCGGCAACTCCTGGGACACCGTTACGTTCCCATCCGGGAGCTCGTCCGTCCTCATCCCGCTGGACAGCAACCGCTGGGTCGAAGGAAACTATTATACTTCGGACGCCGGCGAGACGTGGCACTCTATTGCGGGGTGGCCGGCAGATGATATCGCCCTGCAGAAATTCCGGCTCGTCGAAATTGATACGTCCGAGGCCTTTTTTACGAACGGCTCCTGGCTATGGCGGCTGGATATGCCCTGGTATGAGAAGCCACGGGGAATCGTTTCATTGTGGCACGTCGATTCGCAGTTACCGATCGTATTTCCGAATCCTGCTAACGGCTTCATCATGCTCGATGGTGCAGCCAGTTTGTTTGCCGATGGCGTTCGAGTGGAGAATATACTGGGCGAGCCGGTCAGTGCTGCAGTCCTTACGGAGAACGGCGCGATCAAGGTTGACGTGTCGAATCTTCCCGCGGGGATATATTTTATTCGCGCCGGGTCTGCCGCTGGGCGCGTTGTTGTGGGCCATTAAGTTCCCAACGAAAGCGCACCGGTGTGTGATCGCGATAGCATTTGCCCGCCAAATCGGAGGGGGTGTTTCAGAAGGTGACGGGGACTTCGGCGGCTTCGTAGAAGTAGTCGAGATATTCCTGCTGCGAGCATTCGTAGAGGCCGAACTGCTTCAAGTGCTCGCTCGACATCTGCGCGTCCAGGAGCGTAAAGCCATGCTGGCGGAGGTGTTCGACCAAATGGACGAGCGCGATCTGCGATGCAAAGGGGGTCCGGGAGAACATCGACTCTCCGCAAAATGCCCCGCCGAACGTAATGCCATAGAGGCCGCCCAAAAGCTGGCGCTCGCCGCCGAAGTTCGCGGAAGGTTCCCATACTTCGACCGTATGCATGCGCCCCATTTCGAAGAGCCGCAGGTAGAGCTCCATGAGTTCGTCCGAGAGCCAGAGTTGATAGGCCGGCACCACGCCGACGCGGGCGCAGCCGCGCAATACTTCCAGCGGGGCGGTATCGAAGGTGACCTGGAAATTCTTTTTCTTCAGCACCTGCCGCACGGAACGGCGGACATGGAAACGGCCGTCGAGCGGCACGATACCGCGCGGTTCGAACACGTAAAACCCGATCTCGCCCCGTTCATTGGCCATAGGAAACAGGCCCTGATAGTAGGCGTTCAGGATTACTTCCGGGGTCACAAACCGATTGGAAATCGGATGCGAGAGCATGGGAATTATTTCGACAAGATCAAAAACTCGATTCTGCGATTTAAGCGGCGCCCGGCCTCGGACGTATTGGGAGCGATCGGCCGGCTCGCGCCATACCCGGTCGTTTCCAGCCGGTCGGGTACGATACCCTCTTCCATCAGGTAACGCTTGACGGCCACAGCCCGTTCTTCCGAAAGTTTGAGGTTGGCTTCGTTGCTGCCGGTCGAATCGGCGTGGCCTTCGATCCGGATCCGCATCGAGGGGCGGACGTGCATCAGGCGGACGACCCGCTCGAGCTCGGGGATGAATTCGTTGACGAGCTGGGCTTGGTTCGGCCCAAATTGAAGGTCCTCGAAGACAAAACGGCGCCCCGGCTCCATGGCCAAAAGCTTGCGGCTGGCCAGCGTCGAATGGTCTTCGGCGCGCAACAGGTCGATGCGGACCGAGTCCGGCGCCAGCGTCGATTGCGAAAGGTACTTGAGCGAGTAAAGGCTCGTAATGCTCGTGGCAAGGTCGGCCACGGAACTGGCGAAGCTCTGACCCAGGTCGAAGCTCGTGCCGCCCGTCGCTTCGGCCATTGCATGATATTCGGGATATTGCGGCGGCGTGACCGTAAGCAGGCGGACTTCGCGGTCGTAGAGCCAGTCGCCCATGGACTTCATCGTAAAATCGGTGGTGCCATCGCCCTGCTCGCCCTGTTGATGGCATTGGGCGTCCGTAATAAGCACGGCGAGCCGCAGCGCAATGGGGCGGATCGGCATTTGTTCGATCGCGTGGAGGCCTTCGAGCGCATTTTCTTTCGGGTCGCCGCCGCCCACGGTCTGGATATCGGCCACCCATTTTTCGAACTCGGAGACGTCGTCCGTCAGCTTCGGGCTTACCCACTCGATAATATCGCTGAAGCGGACGAGGCCCAGCCGGTAATCGAAGCCGTGCTCGCGCAGTTGCTCGGCCAGGCGGTTGACGTTCTCTTTGACGGTACCGATCATATCGCCCATGGAGGCGGTCTGGTCGATCACGAAAATAATATCGATCGGGACCCGGTTCTCGCCGCTTACGAGGTCGAGCGAAAGGATCGGCCGCTCGATCCCGTTTTCCATAATGACGAGGTCCTCTTTCTTGAGCGTGCGGATAAATTGGTTCCGGCTATCGACCGCCGAAAAAATGACGCCGATGTCGGGGAAATGGGTGATATCGACGTTCTTGATCGTCAGCATCGCCTGGCCGTTGGCCGCGACCAGATCGGGCCGCCGGGTGGCGTCGCGGCGTTTATCGAGCGCGCCGGTCTGCCCGACGGCGCGAAGTTCGGGAAACGCCAGAAGCGCAAGGAATGCGAGGACGACCCACGGTCGGACGAGAAACGGCATAGTACGTTAAGGAGGCGGCGCGCGGCGAGGTTCCTTGCCACAGGGCGTGGAGACCTTCTACTTTATAACTTCCACGATATTACATGGAGCCGGCGGAGCTATCTTACGTGCAGCCGAAGGATTTGTTTATCTTTTTCGAGCCGCAGGCCGCCGCGCAGTTCGAGCGCGGAAGGCTTCGTGGCAAGCCACGTTTCGATCCGCTCCGTTTCTTCGGAGGAGAGGCGGTAACCCGGAGACTCTGTTTCGATCCATGCTTCCAGCACCGCATGGAATGGGAACCCGGAGAGCGCCTGTAATTCTGCGATCGAAAGACCGCCCTCCGTTTTCACGCGTTCCAGGAGGGACTGGAGCGCGGGCGCGAGATAGTCGGAAAGCTCCCGCATTCGTTCCGCGAGCGACGCGAGCGCATGGACCGGCGAGCGGTCCGGCCACGCCGCTTCCATGGCCGGGAGCACGACGTGCCGCACGCGATTGCGTTGGAACGAAAGGTCCTCGTTCGACTCGTCGTGCGACGCATGAAGGTCCATGTCGCGAAGATAGGCGAGGACCTCGGGTTTCGCGACCGTGAGCCACGGACGCAGGAGCACGGCGCTCCCAAGGGAACGATCTGGCGGAATGCCGGACATCCCGCGCACGCCCGCGCCGCGGACGATATGCATGAGGAGGGTCTCGGCCTGGTCGTTCGCGGTGTGCGCGGTAAGGACGAAATCGAAGCGGTGTTCTCGCGCCACGTCCTCGAAATACCGGTAGCGGAGCGTTCGCGCCGCTTCCTCGATCCCCATTTTATGGGCTTTGGCAAACGCGCCCGTATCGAGCCGCACGGTGTGGAGCGGTACGCCCCACTCTTCGGCATACCGTCCGACCGCCCGCGCTTCGAGCGCGGAGGCCGGGCGCAGGGCATGGTCCACATGCGCGGCCGCGAGGAACAGGAACGTTCCCTTCGCGTGCAGGCGGTGCAGCACCGAAAAGAGCGCGAGCGAGTCCGGCCCGCCGCTCACCGCCGCGAGCACCCGCGACGTGCGCGTGACGCCATGCGCCGCGAGTGCGTTCGCCGTGAGTTCTAAAAGCTTGCCCTGCATCCGATTCGATAGGCCAAAGTGAGAAAATAGGTGCCCCGAATTTATTCGTGGCGGCCCTAAATTTTGACTTAAAAAAAGGATAACGATTTACTTAAACCGAACGGAACTGAGGGGGGGGGGGGCATTCGGTTCAGAAAAGTGAGTTTTTTCACTCTAAACTTTATACATGTATGAACTGGAGAATGATTCAATCGTGGAGCGATCTTGTTGTCACACCACCCGACGACCCCCGTGCCATTATTTCAATGGTTTCGTTACAGGATAATACCGGATCGATGCATCAGGCAAGTTTCGCAAGAAGTTCGACTTATCTTCATGCCGGAGCGTGGATTACACCGCCCATGCTCGTGAGCCAGCCGAGCCCTTCAACGCTTTCGAACGTTCAGGTGAATAATCCATATGATTTTGGTTCGATCGAGGAAGCGAATACATGGAATGGGCTGCATCAGATGACCGTCCCGACGGCCCAGGTCCCGCCTGCAGTACAAAAGATCATGTTCCTGAAAGCTGGTACGGCATTCATCAACAATGTCTTCCTCGATTTTACGGGAGGCGCAACCTCGACAGACATTCAATTGAGCATTCGTGATAATGCGGGAACGAGTGGCGACTTCCAAAATTCTGGTACGGGAACAATTCCCGTGTTTTCTTTTCCAACGACGGCGACGTATGGAACGCCTGGCAGGAACCTTCAGGTGACGTTACTCCGCACGGGCCGGTTCAATGTTGGTCTCCGTATTATCGATAACGGTGGTAACTATAGTCTCTTCGAAATGGAGTGGATCGTATTGTAAAAAGGGATATAAATCATGCCTTGCCCTCCTACTTGCGGCCCAGGACGCGGAACACCTGGACATATGACTGGCCCTGACGCCGGTGATCAAGGGCCACCCGTTGACCCTAATTACCTGCAATATTTACTTTTGCACTCGGAAGCTTCAACGCTCGATGCGTTGATCAAAGCCATGGAGCGAGTTGAATTAGAAAATGAAGCCGCACAGCTTGCGGACGAGCTTGCTAGAAGCATGCTTATTTCGCTCCTGGAGGGCTTGGGGCTTGGACCGAATGCACTGCCAGGTGGAACAGGATCTTCCACCAGTCAGTCTTGGCAAGACTGGTTAAATAGCGCGAGGCAAGAAGCTGAGCGACAAATACAAGAGTTCATCGATGAGGATAGCAACGTTCGCCCTCCTCCGATTAACATCGATCCAAATTACATCGGAAATAAGTATGTCGATTTCCCACAATACAATGTGACCGAACTCGGCGGTTATAAAGGTCACAACATCGCCAATACACAAAACCAAGATCCATGTAATGGATCAGCGGCATTTGTTCAATCGACAAATCTACCGTCGCCCATTAATCCACTGGATCCCATGGGGTCGGATTTGAGTAAGACGGCATACAATAAAGGCGATGCCAATAAACAGGCGATGGGAGTACTGTTCGAGCAAGCTATGGGAAGCCTGTTCAGCAATATTAGCAGTAATTTTGGATCGAATGACGATGCCGAACAGGCATTCAAGGATGCGGTGATGTCGTTGCCGTCTGGACTTTCCGGTGAAGGAGAGGCGGATTGGATAGTTGCTTCTCTTTTGGGGGAAGATCCCACCGGCATTGCAACGTTACCTCCGGCATTGGTTTCTGCCATCGATCAACTCGCAAACGACGTTTCCGATCCTACTGGAGGCTCAAACAGCAATATTGATTGGGGCGCACTTGGAGCGTATTTAAGTGCACAGGGCAGCGCAGACGCCGCTTCACTTCAGGCGGCAACGCTGGGCGGAGGAGGTTCTTTTCCATGTGGCGATGTAGAGTCGGCATACAATAATGCCCAACGAAATGCGCACAATGATCAGCAGAACGCAAACGACCTGCTCAAAAAAGTGGGTGGGAATTTAAATCCCCGACCAGTCCCACCGCTCCCTTCGTCTTGGAAAGGAAGTGGGAACACAAAGAATGCCAAAGGTAAGGGAAATAAGGCCCCGGCAAAAAAGACCGCTGTTCCCTTTACCGGACGTAACCCGAGTACGGGGGTTACGAGTAGAGTATCTCAGAACACTCAAGGCAGTACTTTACATAAGGCATACACTACGGGAAGACTAACTACATCGATACCGGTACGAACTCAGAGCACAATAACGATTAAGGCTGGAGGAAGGCCAAATCTTCCCATTAAAAGAATGTTTTCTCCAGATGCTACTGGAGTTAGAATGGACACGGTCCCTTCGCCGTTTCCTATTCCCGAAATTACATATCTCAATCCAACGCCATTACCCGGCAATCCAGATTACGAAGCTCGAGAGTTACTTAAATTTTTTAATTTAACGAGCACTAAACTTTTAGATGTGATCACGGCTTTGCTGGGGTCCTTTGTTACCAACGATCCCGATCCGGTATACAACATTAAGTTAGCTGGAGGCACTCAACTTGATGGATGGAGACAAGTCGTGGAAGAAAAATTGGATGTTTTACTTGCGTTTCGTAAAAAATATCCAACTCCTCCCTCGGATCCGAGTGGTCTTCTAAATTATAATACCTTATTAAATCAATTAACAAATCTTGAGAATTGGTATTACATGGAATTCGGGGAATTTTATGGAAATTATCCTTAATCTTTTTAAGATAAAGCGCATGGTTGTAATACCGTTATGCTTAATTTTACTCACGGGAATGACGGAGTGTACGCGCCAAAACACGGCCACGAGTCACCGACTGCCTGAAGTTAATCTCGAAACGCTGCAGAACTCAACGTTATCGACCTCGAACTTAATTTCTTATCTTCGAGCTCGTTCTTTACAAGATAGCGAATGGGAGGATGTCATAGGCCGTCACTTTATGGAATTCTCTCCTGTTTTTGTGAAAGGATTAGCTGGAGTTTTATTTATTGAATTTTATGAACCACATGGAGATACAAACGTTAATCCGAATTTTGTAACTCCAGCCGTTCCTCACCGAACGTTTGTATGGACTTCCGAAAAAACACCAAGTCCGAAGTATCTCCATGATAGCAAAGGGAACCTTGTTAAATCCGGGCATTTTTATTTTGACCAATTCCACCTTGTTTTTGCGGGGGATTCGATTATTCAGGAAGGCTTGAAATTACCAGTCCGGACCAATTCGAGCAGAAACCTATTTGACACGTTAGTTCAAAGGTTAAGGGGACAGTCTGTGCAAACAAACAGCGTTATTCTAAATGATGGATTTGTTATGCTTGACAGCGATTCTGTGGTATCCATGGACTTCTATACTCATTCGCGTCATTAGCGGTCTCAATCCTTTTTTAGAAGAAGTTTGTCCAATCTAGTCCATGAAGGCTCAAAGCTCTAACCATCACATTCGACAGTTCGCTCGTCTAAAACCATTTTGCGGCACTCTTTAAAACTCCCCGTAGCTATTCTCGGTCCGGGTGAGTTTGATGTCCTGGAGTTGCGGGGCTTTGATGCGGATCTCGAGATTGAATCCGGAGATCTGGGAACCCGGCGGGCGGTAGGAGAAATTCATGACCCAGCAGTGGAGATCGCGGGTGACGGTGATTTGGGGAATGAGGATCTGTTTGTTGAGCAGGTCGTACGAGGCGGAGGTGCTGAAGAGCCAGTTGGTCGTAAGCGGAAGGTTCAAGTTTACCGTCGCCCCGAAATCGCGCACGGGCGCGCCCGTCGTCGAGAAGCTTTGCGTGTAACTTAAGCTGTAGGAGATATTCCACTTGGGCCGGAACGGAATATCGAGGTACGGCCCGGGATAGAATCCGCCGAGGAAGAGCGCGCGTTCGTCCTCGGGCGAGGTGATGCCGAAGAGCCTTCGGACGGAGTCGTAGTTTTCGCCTTCGATGGTGGTCGGCGCGGAAAAGCTCCCCGTAAGGCTCGCCGAAACGTTCGTCGCGCGGACGATCCCCTCGTGCAGGCTGAGGAGCGAAGCGAAGGTCGAGTCCCCGCCGACATAATTTGCCGGATAGAACGAGAACGTCGCATTGCCCGAGAGCGCAAAGAGCGTTCCCACCGAAGAGCTGGCGTTGACCGTCAGCGAGCTGAGCAGCTTCGAGACCAGGTTGTATCCGGTCCCGGCATCGAGATTGAAAAGCTTGACGTGATCGACCGTAGTGGAATCTTTCGTGACCTGGCGCTCGACTTTCGCTTCGAAGTTATTGGCGAGGTCCATCGTGAGCGTGGCCGCGCGCCCCAGGCCAACGATGGTTCCATTCGGCTCGGCGCCAAACCTATTGTATTGCTCCGGAGCGCCGGTGAGCGGGTTGATAATGGAACGATAATTTTGGAGCGACAGGTCGGGCTGGAGCACAAAGCCGACGCGCGGCTGGATCGTATGGCGGACCGCCTGAATGCCGAAGGCGCCGATATTCGCGATGCCATAGAGCGTGGTCGATGCGGAGATGCCGAAGTTCGCATTGTAGAGATTTGCGAAATGGTGCGTCGTCGTCGTATCGAAGACGGCGACCGAATCGACGATCCTTCCGGTCGAATCGCGGTAATAGACTTTGCGCCCGTTCGAGAGCGTCTGTTCCCGGAGGAACATCGCGTCGGAAAGCCCGATGGAGGGCGTAATGGTAAAGTATCCGAGCTTGGGAGAAATGCTGATCGTCGGCGAGTGCAGGATGCTGTAGTTTTCGCTCGTCGCCCAGCGCGTAGCGTTCGTGATGCTGTCGGGCGTCGTCGTATATTTATTGACATTATGGCTCGCGCTGAAATTGTAGCCCAAGGCGAGCGTGGAAAAAAGATTCGAGACGAGCGAATTGGAGGTCGCAAGATCGGTCGATTGGAACGGCATCCACGTCGTCTTCGAAAATGAGATGGAGGGGCTCTGTTCCTGGTAGGTCGCGTCCACCAGGTTTTCGGCGCGGTGGTAATCGACGCCAAGATTAATTCCCAGATCGCTCCATCCCGTGTTGAAGCTGGCGTCGGAATTTACCTGCTGGGTATAGTATTGCTGGATGTTCGTCGCATTATTTTGGAAATATCCTCCGCTTGTCAGGGTCCGGTCGTTCTGGAAACTCAGGTTTGCCGAGAGCGACGTTTCGTAGCCGAGCATGAGGTTCGGGAGCTGGCCTGCGACGTGCCAGTTGCGGTCGAACGGCGCGTCGCTCGAAAAGCGCGATTCGCCGAAGCCGTATTCGACGGAGGCCGCGCTGTTGAGGAGGTAGCGCTGCATCCACTCGGCGAAGAAATCGACGTTATATCCGCCCTTCGTATAGATATCGCCCTGCGCGCGCGCATCGAGATAATCGTTGAACACTTCGTAGTACCCCAGGTGGGTCAGTCCATAGCCGCGATCGCCCTGCGTCTGGTAACTGGGCGGAATGATTCCCGAGTGCCGCCCGCCGCCGTGGTTCGGGAATACGCCGAAGGGGAGCGCAAAAATAGGGACGTCGGCCACATAGAGGAAGACGGGCGCCGCGAAGATCTGGTCGCCCATGACGACTTTCATCTTCGGCGACTCGAAATAATAGTGCGGGACTTCCGCATCGCAACTGGTGTACCGCCCGTTTTCGACGAAGAGCGTTTTGGGCGCGACCTGCTTGATCTTTTCGCCGTAGTAAAATCCGTTCTCGATCTCCGTCGTGCCGAGTTGGACCGTTCCCTGCTTGGTCTTGAAATTATAGACGATCACTTCGCCCTCGTACACCGTGCCGCCTTCGGTGAGCTTTGGCGCGCCGCGTGTTTTGGCGCGGGTCGTATCCCGGAGGATGCGCCGGCGGAGCGCGAGCGACGACGAAAGAGCCGAATCGACATCGTAACTATACGAGGTCAGCGTGTTTTTCGAAAAGTCCATCACGATCGTGTACGCATCGAGTTCCCGGTTCTGGAATTCGACGATGGAGTTATTCACGAGCGTCATCCGCTTCATCGGAATATCGAAGACCGTGGAATCTTTCGCGGTGTAGCGGACAATGGTATCGATATCGCCCTTGATCGAGTCCTTCGCGATGTAGAGCGAGTCCGGCAGCGAAAGGCCGGGCCGGATCTGCCTCAGTTTCGGTGCCGTCGTGTCGACGGGGGGCGTCGCGACCTGCGCGCGTAGCGACGGTCCCGCGAGAAGTTCCACAAGGACCCCTGCGGCGAGCCATGCGACGCAGGCGAACGCGCGGGCCGACATCCGTTTCCTGCGTCGGCCGGCGTATTCAGGCATCGATCGGCTGTCGTCACACATAGATCGGCTTAACGGCGTACGGAATGGGGTCTTCCGCTCCCGCCTGGGCAAAGCCGCGCAGGCGCAGGGCGCAGCTATCGCACACGCCGCAGGCGGCCGCTTCGGACCGGTAGCAGGACCACGTCGCATCGAGGGGCGCGCCGAGCCGAAGCGATTCGCGGACGATCTCGCTTTTTTTCATCTGGATCACGGGCGTCACGATGCGAATATTCGTTTCCGGTTTCGTTCCGAGATCGATCGCGCGCTCGAAGGCATCGAAGAACGAGCGCCGGCAATCGGGATAGCCCGAGGAATCTTCTTCGACCGCGCCGATATAGATCGCGGTGGCCCCGAGCACTTCCGCCCAACTGGCCGCGATGGAGAGAAAATTCCCATTGCGGAAGGGAACGTAAGAGCTCGGGATCTCCGCGTTCGTGAGGTCCGCCGGAGTGACGTCGATCCGTTCGTCGGTCAGGCTGGAACCGCCGATCGCGCGGAGGAACTCGAGATCGACCTCCAATTTTCGTTCGATGCCCAGGCGGGCGCAGACATCGTGAAACGCGCGCCGTTCTCGCCGTTCCGTGCGGTGCCGGTAGTTCAGGTGCAGCGCGGCGACCGATTCGGAGTCCTGCGTGGCGATGCACGCCGTGAGCGTGGAGTCCATGCCGCCGGAGAGAAGAACGACAGATTTCATGAGTTACAATCGGCCCGAGACTTCGGCAAAGGTCCGTTCCGTCTCCTGGATACGCACGCGGAGCGACTCTAAATGTTTCATGGGCGCAAAAACCGTCGATAAGCGCTCGAAGAACCACCGGGCGAGGTTTTCCGCCGTCGTCGGGAAATCGACATAGACCGCCTTGAGGCCGGAGCGCTCCAGGAATTCGACGATGAGCGCGTCGGAGCGGTCGCACAGGAACGCATGATCGATCTCGGCGACGAGCGGATCGACGATCTTCTTCAGGGTAAAATAATCGAGGACCATTCCGTCGGAACTCGAATGGGAACCGTTCACCGGTTCGCCGGTGAGTTCGATCCACAGGCGGTACGAATGGCCGTGGACGTTCCGGCAGCCGCCCTCGTGCGCTGGCAGCCGGTGGGCCATCTCCCAGCGAAAATCTTTCGCGATCGTCGTGAGCATGGTGAATTCGGAGCGTAATGCGGACTGCGTAATGCGGACTGCGTAATGCGGACTGCGTAACGCGGACTGCGTAACGCGGACTGCGTAACGCGGACTGCGTAACGCGGACTATTGAATGGCCTTCCCTAATTTTTTGATGCGGATGCGTTTCGAGCGCGGCAGCGGGTCCTCGCCGTTCGTGTATTTTGCGACCACGGTGGAATGGAGCCCGCCGCGCGTGGAAAATTCCCCCGTCACTTCCATCCAGCGCGGTTCCAGTGCACTAACCAAATCTTCGAGCATTTCATTGATGGCCGCCTCGTAAAAAATCCCCCGCTGGCGAAAGCTCAGGAAATAATACTTCAGCGCTTTCAGCTCCACGCAGAGCGCATCGGGAACGAAGACGACGGTGATCTCCCCGAAGTCCGGCAGGCCGGTCACGGGGCACACGGAGGTGAATTCCGGGTTCGTATGCGTGATCACATAATCCCGATTTGGATACGGGTTCGGAAAAACGATCAGTTCAGGTTTGCTTTGTGCCATATCGTGTAGAACATGCATTCGCGTGTTCTAATTTATGCGCGATTTTATTCGAAGTGGAAGCGTGTCGAAAGAAGCAAAGCGGAAGCATCCGGTCCATCAGACCCCTCGCGCCACGTCGGGCCAGATGAGCTTATGTAACTGCGTTTGCAATCGCACAGGTAATTTATCTTCCAGGACCCACTCGGCCAGCGCGCGAATGGGAAGCCTTTCGTGCACCGACGAAAATAATACGCATCCCGCGCGCGCAGCAAGGTCGTACTTCCAAAGCTGGGCCCGCGCCCATTCGTAGTCCTCGCGGGAACCGATGACGAACTTCACTTCGTCGTGCTCCGTAAGCTCGCCGATATTTTCGTACCGGTTTCGCTTCATCATGCCGGAGGAGGGCGTTTTCAGATCGACGATGCGCCGGACGCGGCGGTCCACACGAGAAATATCGACGTGCCCGCCCGTCTCGATCATGACGTCGAACCCTCGGGCAAGCAGTTCGTCGATCAGGCGGTAAACGCCTTCCTGCTCGAGCGGTTCGCCGCCCGTGAGCTCGACGAGGCTGCAACGAAAGTCCTCCACGGCCGTTACGACCTCATCGATCGATCGATCGTCGCCTTCGTAAAAGGCATATTCGGTGTCGCAATAACTGCAGCGGAGCCCGCAGCCCGTCATGCGAACGAAGACGCACGGCTCCCCGGCGCGCGAACCCTCCCCCTGAATGGAGTAAAAGATCTCATTGACGCGCAGCACGTCCGCCCGCTGTTTTTCAGCGGTCGTTAACGCGTTCCGCGCTTGCGCTTCGAGGGTCTCCGGCATAGGGAAAAGCTGAATGAAGAAAGACGGATGATGAGTTCCGTTATCGGCGTTTCCTCAGAGCGAGCCTGAGTCAGCCGGAACCGGCCGGCGGCGAACACGTTCGAAAAGGTGAATTTTTTCACTCTTTACTTTATTTGACTGATGAATTCGAGCATGATTCGCCCTGGACCGATTCGGTTGTCGCGAAAATGTGGACGCGGTTGGAACAGCCGTTCCGGACGCGACAAGAGTTTATCGTTAGTTTTGATAACGTGAAGCGATCTGCCTTTTTTTTCCTGATTTTTGTTGTTCTTTTCGGGTGCTCAAAAAAGAACGGTACGGAAGCGCCGAAAACGGCCATTCGTGAACTTCCGAAAGTCCGGAGTGCTTCGGCATTGTGGATAGGGATGGGACCGAAAAACTGTTTATAAAACGCTCGGTTCGAGCCATCCCGATGACTCGGACGGGTCGGATTCCATTATTTTTTTTGATGTGAACTTATTTGGAACGGATGGGGGATGCCGCGTTATTTTTAACCGGGCCGATACGTTGATTGGATATATTTTTGTGGTCCATGTCAGTGGGCTTCATCCGGCGGATACGATGGCATACCCCAGACTTAAAGAGAACTGCATAAAGATTTTTGGACAACCGAGCTGGTGTGGCAACATGATAAGGGAGCCAGATCCTATCTTCGATAACGTTTTTGCCTGCCTTTGGAAATTCAAGGGAGAAACATACTCCTTTTCGAGCACAGAAGCTCGATGGTATCACCCGTTCATGCCTAAAAAAGATCGTCATCCTCCATATTCGCTCCAAACGGTCAGTTGCGTTGTTTCCGGGCACAGAACGGACCAATAGATACCTTCCTTCCACATTCGAAGTGAGTTCCCACCGCTACCCGGTTCATAGGGTCGTTTGAGGGTGGGGACGAACCACGGCCGGGAATCGAGATCGTTCACGCGACGGCGGCCCGTTTGGAACGCACCGAATCGTGCCGGGCTTCCCGGAAGTATGGACTCTATTATAGGTATGGATTCTATTAGCGGAGCGCTGTGTCTTATTCCTGCTAAGGCGTATCGAGTGTTTCTTTTTCGATAACAATATAATTGATACTCGCCCAGATGAGCGCCCCGAGCCGTGCGCGACGGTCGTTGCAGAGTAAAACGATTGTTCTCGTTTTTCTTGTCGTTGCCCTTGTGACGCTGCCGCGGCTGACGTATGGCCAACTGCCGGGGCATTGGGAACTATCGCTCCGGGCCCCGCATGGATGGGTCCCGCGAGAAATGGCTTTTTGCGATTCGGCCTGCGGCGTCCTCCTGGTCGATTCAGAGCCGCCGCAGCCGCCGTTCGTTCCGAGCAGCGGTGCCTATCGCACGACGGACGGGGGCAAAACATGGGAATTTAATAATTGGGTTGATACCGATATTCTCATGCTTCGGTATACCACGTTTGAGAGTAATAATGATTATCCTCATCTTTTTACCATGCCGGACCGCCAGCACTTATACTTTATGGATCAAGCTCGTCGTGACTATATTTCTTCTGATGGAGGCACATCGTGGTCCGTTCAGTCGTATCCGGAATTGCCATACGATGAGGACCCAGTCGGTTTTCGAATGTTCCCCAATGGGTCCGGATACTTATTAATGAAACATAGTAAAAATTTGGGTACTCTCAGTATCTATAAAACGAACGATTTCGCACAGAGCTTTCAAAAATTACCATTCCCGGGCGAAGAGTTTACCGACCTTCTCGATGATGTGGTGATCTCGGACTCGGACCATTTCTGGGGCTGCTCTCTCGGTGTTTCCTGGACAACCGATGAAGGTAAGGACTGGTCGTCCATGGAATATCTCGATACCGCGAAGAATGGCATCTCGAGTATTCCCCGCAGCATCGCCGATGCGGATACCAGCCGCGCGTATATCGTGCTCAATGAAGGCGTGGACAGCCCATGGATGCCGGATCCCGATTTTGCCGAAACGACCGACGGTGGAAAAACATGGCGGCTCGACTCGTCGCTTGGGAACCCAAGGATCTATTTTATGAACTCGCCCGCGCCGAATGTCTTATGGGCGGCCGTTGGTCCTGCAAATAATTCGAGCCGAGCGTTCGATTTTACCGATGTTTACGACCGGGAAGCGTTTGCCGATTCCGTTTTTTATTCTTCGGACGATGGCCATTCGTGGACGAAGGACTCCACCACGTTCATTGGAGATACCCTCGTCCTGATGTCCTGGCCGGACGCGCGGCATGGCTATCTCACGGCGTGGCGGGACAGCACACTGCTCCTCTATCGTTTCGTTCCTAATTCCGCCCGCGTGCAACGGTCCCCGAGCGCTGCTTTCGAGATCTCTATTTTTCCCGATCCGCTATCGACGACTGCAACGCTATCGCTGACGGGCATTCCGTCCGGCAATGTCGAGATCTATGATATGCTGGGCCGCGACGTGGCGCGTTTTCGGATGTCGGGAAGTTACGAATGGAATGCGAGCGCCCTGCCGGTGGGAACGTATATGGTGCATGTCGAGGACGGCGATGTCCGTGACGTCCGGCGCGTGACGATCGAGCGGTAGGTCCATTCCTCTCGTTATCTAATCGCCTTGGGCAAAGGGCCGCTCCCCGGGTTTGAGCGTGGGGATGAACCACGGCCGGGAATCGAGATAGTTCACGCGGCGCTCGACGACGTCGGGTCCGTCGGAGGGCGGCCGCGGAATCTCGAGCAGGGACCAGAGGCGTATTGGGAACCGTTCGACCCGCCCCGGGCAGAGCCAGCAAAAGACCCGCAGCGCGGAGCCTAACAGAATGTTGTCGTCCCCCAGTTTTGCGATCAGGCGTTCCCAGTCGAGTGCGCCCTCCGTCACGAAGAGCACATTGAAGATGTCGAACCAGTCGCAGCGCTGGCGGTTCATGATATAGAGTTTGTTGAGGATGAGTTCTTCTGCCGGGAGGACATGATAAACATTCCCACGGAGCGCGAGCATCGTCGTGCCGGTAAAATAATCTTCGTCGAGCGGCCGAACGTAATTCGCCATGGCCCAGATCAGGTCCACAATGGAGCCGTCGCGCGTCGAGCGATAGATCCAGCCGCGGTCGTAGGCAAGCGTATCGTAATAATCTCGCGCGCCGATCCCGGTTACGGCGTCGATAAAATCCTGTTTGTGCCGTTCGGGAACGTAGAGGTCGAGGTCCTTCGTGTTGCGGTAATATCCACAGTAAGCGGCCCATGCCATTGCGCCACCGAGCGCGAACGGCCGGCCGGTCGAGCGCGCGGCCGCGAGGACCTCGTCGTAAAACGCCCATTGGGCCTCCGGAACGAGTTCGATCCCTTTGAGTTCGCGTGCGTCGCGCTGCATGGATGAGTTTTCATCCATCCGCGTGCCATAAAAAAGCCGAAAACGGAATTTTATAGTTTAGGAGAAATGTCGTATATTTGTTCCTAGAGTCCGTCGTAGTAATTCCTAAGCGATGGATGTTTTTAGTCCAATATGAAAAAGCTCATTTCCCTGAGTAGTCGGCGTGTTACTCCTTCGGCGTGCGCCGACTAAATGGATTTGCCAATGCGCAACCGTTTAATAATGGTTTGTCTTGCGTGGGCCGCATTCGGGCGGCCTGCGCAGGCCCAGTTTATTTGCACGGTAACAAGTGAAAACCTTCCCAAGAACCTTAATCATGGTAGTGCATTGCTTTGCTCTGGAAACAGTTGTATCGCTGCCGGGGGATATCATGATTATCTTATTTTCCTTCGTTCGTCGGACGGTGGCCACTCGTGGTATATCGAAGATCCCGGAAAGCCGATCGATACGATGGAAGGCATCACCGGTATCGATATGATCGACTCCCTGAATATGGTAGCGTATGGCATCTCCGGGCACTCTCCGTACGGACTTATTCTTCGAACCTCCGATGGAGGCCAGAACTGGGAGCAGGAAAGCGTTCCGACACGCGAAGGCCAGATTACGGGGCTTAGTTTCTGCAACCCACTGGAGGGTATTGTTACCTCAGGCGGAATCGGAGCCTTTCTGACGACCGATGGTGGACGTAGTTGGGATACCGTCGCGGCCTTTCACGAAAATCAGTTTCTCGGCTGGGACTGCCACGATTATGGTAATGGCAGGTATCGTATCTCGGAACAGGTCACCGGCAGAATCTACTATACGTCCAATCGTTGGATGACGATTGACACGCTTGGTCCTATCATTTCGGATCCTTCGAGACAAACCGACTACCAATTTTATTGTGACTTTGGCTCGGGGGACACGGTCCTGGGTTACGGCTATCATGGCCCCTTTCCAATCAATGATCCGTGCATTGCCAGAACAACGGATGGGGGGCAGCATTGGAAAATGGTCTTTGACGATACAACGAATTTGACAGGTGGTATAAGCGACTTTTCCAATATAAATGCCGATACGATCGTTGCGGGAGGTCCGGAAAATGTCGCCCTTTGGAGTACCGACCATGGCGCTACCTGGGAAGCCGATACGTTAATATGTTCGGACACAAATTTCGATGGGTACCAGAACGATGGCATCGGCCTGAATTCCGAAGGCGAGCTCGTGGGTGCTTTTCATAGTTTTGCGGTCGCCGGTCAAAAAATTAAATCGTCGATCGTTATCGGTCATCGTGTGACCTCGACCGTTGTGCCGATCGTTGACGAAGCGCGCGACGTACGAATCTTTCCAAATCCCGCAACGGCCGCGATAAACATTGCGGGACTGACACCGGGCCATCGACTGCACCTGCTCGATCTGATGGGCCGCAATTTACTAATGACAATCGTTCCTTCGAGCGGCATGCTTACGCTCGACGTTTCGCAGGTTCCGCGCGGCGTGTATGAAGTAATGGTTGAAAAGAATGGAGAGACAGTGCCGAAGGGAACGATCGTCCTGCAATGAATCGATGGTAGGGACGGAACAGGTCACGACGACAAACAACATTCAGAACGCCTGCACTAATAGTGCCGTCTCCATTTCTTCGGGGGTCAGGCCGCCGTGCGAGCCGTAAAATTTTTGTTCGAACCGGCCCGGTTCGTACCACCAGACCGATTCCCCGGTGTAGGGAAGGACGACGACGTCCCCGACGCGCCCCATAAATGCGGCCGAGGGCGGCGCCGAGCCGAAAAATCCCTGTTCGATCAGTTCGTCGGTGAGATAGACTTCGGCCCGGCCGTGGAGTTTCTCGCGGAGCATCTGGCAGGCTTCCTGCTCGCGGCCTTCCGCGATATGCAGGAACATATCGCGCGAGGAACCGGCGGGAACGATATAGTGCCCGCGCCGCGTGCGCCGGAGCAGCGGCAGCAGTTCGCGGACCGATTCGTTCAGGTACACCGTCGTGGCCGGGTCGATCGAGGTGTGCGCATGGTCCGCCGTCATGAGGAAGATCGATTTTCGGTGCCGTTTCGAGAGCGCCGGCACGAGGAAGGTTTCCAGCATCCAGAGCACGGTGTGGATCTCGGCATCGAGCTGGCGCGCGTTCGGTCCGTGTTCGTGGCAGACGGAGTCGATCTTATCGTAATACAAAAAATAGTAGCTGCGCTCTTTTTGGCGCTCGATGAGTTCGGCGAGCGTGACGATCGCTTCGGGGAGGCTGCGGTAAGGAACGAGCGTCGCCCCGGCCGTTACCACTTGGGTGTAGGGCGAGTGCGTGTACTGATGGTCCTGAAAGACGAACGATCGAACGCCGTGGTTCGCGTGGTCGTAATAGACCGTATCGGTCGGGAACAGCCGGGCCGGATCGGCGCCCGCTTTGAGCAGCGTGTCGCGTTCCTTATCGCCCGCAAATGAAAAGAGCAGCGGCGAGATCACGGCATCGAGCGAGGGCTCGTAGTAATACCATTCGTAAATTCCGCTCTGCCCGATCGGGAGCCCGGTGTGGATCGTCGTGACGTGCGCGGCCGTGGTCGATGGGAACTGCGAGCTGATCTTCGAGATCAGTCCTTCCCGTTCGATCCGTTTTAAGAACGGCCGGTCGAGATAGCGGTCGATAAAGCACCAGCCCAGCGCATCGATAAAAAAGAGGACGACGGTATCGTACTTTCCGCAAAGGTCCTGTCGCGGGCCGAACGGGATGCCCCGATGGGAGGGGTGTCCTTCGGGCTCGGAGCTTCCGGTGAGCAGCGAGCGGACCGTTGCCGGGAGCTGCGCAAAGGCATAGCCGTCGTAGAGCGGTTTTCGGAAGTGCTCCCCAAAACGGCTTTCGGCAAGGGCGCGGATGGATTGCTCGTCTATCATAAACCGGGATTACGCTGATTTGACTGATTACGCTGAAAGGGAATAATCCAAAATCGTCCCAACGGAGCCGTAGTCTGATTTCAGGTAATTTTGCGAGGGATGACAAAACCAAGCCGTCCGGCGTTTTAGGTCGAACAAATTCGAAGTGAATACCGGAGATCCGTGAATATCGAACAAAATCGGTCTTTAAAATCGCTGACGACGTTCAAGATCGGCGGCCCCGCGCGTTTTTTTGTCGAGCTTGCCCACGCGAACGAACTCACGGAAGCGCTCGCCTTTGCCGAAAAAGAAACCGTGCCGGTCCTGATTTTGGGCGGCGGAAGCAACATGCTGGTGAGCGATCGGGGATTTCTGGGACTCGTCATTCATATTGCGAACCGAGGGATCGACGTACAAGACCTGGGGACCCGGACGCAGTTGCGCATTGCTTCCGGCGAAGTATGGGACCGTGTTGTACAATTTGCGGTGGAGCGCGAGCTCTGGGGGATCGAAAACCTTTCGCGCATTCCCGGGCAGGCCGGCGCGCTCGCGGTCCAAAATGTGGGAGCCTATGGCGAGGAGATAAAAGAGACGCTGGTCTCCGTCGAGGTCTTCGACCGGCAGCGCCGTTTGTTTCGAACGCTGAGGAACGAAGAATGCGGTTTTAGTTACCGCAAAAGTATTTTCAATACGTCCGAAAAAGGACGCTATATCATT